>NZ_PVTY01000005.1 GCF_003003175.1 Nesterenkonia sandarakina
CAGTCACCGCCGCCGTCGCGCTGACCGCGTGGTCACACCTGGGCCGCATTCGATCCGAGTCCGCGTTCGCCAGCCTCGCTGGAACCAGCCCCATCCCCGCGTCATCGGGCAACACCGTCCGGCACCGGATCAACCGGGGTGGCGACCGGCGCCTCAACCGAGCACTCCACATGGCCGTCGTCACCCGCATGCGAATGGACCCGCGAACCCGCGCCTACGTCGAGCGCCGTACCGCCGAAGGGCGCACCCTCCGGGAGATCCGTCGCTGCCTCAAGCGCTACCTCGCCCGCGACATCTACCGCCGCCTCAACACCGCCGCTCAGAATGAGCTCACCGGGGCTTGACAGACATAGGAGATTCAATGGCCGGTTGGAGCACCTCCGCGGATCGGCTTTGGGATTCCGGAACCTGACCAACTACATCGCCCGGTCACTGCTGGAATCCGGTGGATTCAGACCCCGTCTACACCCTGGATTGTGAAGAGCCGTACTTCTCTGCCGTAGATTCCGCGCTTTCCCTCCAGCTCCAGGACGAGTACGGCGCGGACATGATGCAGGTCGGCGTGGGTGGCTATTCCTTTGGACATTCCTGCCCCGGCGCTGATTTCGAGGGCAGCTGGATGGCCGAACTCGAGGACATGGACACGGACGAGACCCAGGGAGAGGGGTCAGAAGGATGACCAACTCCTACAGCTCCCCTCTCGAATCAGCGCTCACGGCCAATTCGGCGGATCTGCTGCACTACTTCCAACGACGCACCGACTCCGCGACGGCCGCAGATCTCCTGGAGGAGACGATGCTCACCGCCTGGCAGCGGGAGAAGGATCATCCCGCCGAGGCCGAGGATGGACGCCGGTGGCTCTTCGGCATCGCCAACAACGTGCTGAAGAATGCAGATCGGAGCCAGCGCCGGCGGTATCGACTGGCCAGCAGACTCAAGGTCATGCTCGGCGCCTCCGCTCACGCCCAGTCCGCTGATGACGGTGTGGAGGTCCGCGACGCAGTCCAACGGCTCGATCCTGAGCTGCGTGAACTGATCCGGCTCGTGCACTGGGACGGCTTCAGCATCACCGATGCTGGCCAGATCCTCGGGATCCCGGCCTCGACGGCCTGTGGCAGATACCAGCGAGCGAAGGAACAGCTGCGCCAGGCTCTGGAGGACCAGGATTCCCCCACTCAACAACGCTGCTCCGCGACGCTTCCTGAGGTGGATCCTCGATTTCTGCCCGTGGACGGAGACCTCCGTTGAGGCGATATGAGCCCCAGCGGGCCCAGGACGGTGGCGGCGTGATCAGGAAGCGGTCACACCCGGGATCCGGCCCTTGGCGGGCAGCTCCGCGCCACGGGCGAACCCGGCCCAGAGCGACCGAACGGACCTCCCGGCCTGATTCAGCTCCTCCCAGGACGCCCCCTTCAGCAGCTCCAGCCCCGCCGTGTTCGATCGGGTGCCGAAGAGCAGCGCTACGTCGATCCCGTGGGCTGAGCGGAAGAAGTTTCCCGGGGCGGCCCAGTCGACGATGAAATAGTGTCCCCGGCCGCCGGCTCGGCGGTGCCGCCGGAGGAAGGTGCGGATGCCGGTGACGTAGATGAGCCGGGTCCCCAGCCGGCTCAGCACCGTCATCGCCGGCGGTCCGATCACGGGCAGCTCGCGGAGTCGCTTCACCGGGTGCGCCACCGGAATGAACAGCCGCGCCTCCTCTGCGGTGTGGGTGATCATGATATTGATCCGCGGCGCGACGGCCGTCCAGGCCTCGTCGACCTGAGATTCCTCTGGCAGGGGCGAGGCCCCGTACTGGGTCCCGAAGGGCATGAGCCCCGGCATCCCGAACGGAGCAGCGGCAGCGCGGGCAGCCTCCTGGAGACGCAGCACCTGCTTGACCGAGGCATCTGCGGGAAGCTCTGGGCCCGCGGCGGCCATGGCTGCCGTCATCTTCGCTCGACCCCGGGAGATGCCCAAGGGTGGACTCTGCATGATGGCCCGGCGGAACAGCCGCGGAGCATCCGAGGTGGCCATCAGATGGGCGATGGCGTCACCTCCGGCGGACTGCCCAAAGAGGGTGACCGTGTCCGGATCGCCACCGAAGGCCGCGATGTTGCGCTGCACCCATTCCAGGGCGCAGAGCTGATCCATCAGGCCGAGGTTGGCAGAGCGTCCTCGACCACCGAGAAACCCGAAGGCGCCGAGGCGGTAGGTGACCGAGACCACGACGACGCGCTGTTCCTCCACCAGGGCGGTGGGATCGTAGATCGGTGCGTCCCCGGCACCGGAGATGTAGGACCCGCCGTGGATCCACACCATCACCGGCAGGAGCTCTCCCTCCCGCCCGCTCTCCGGCATGGTGACGGTGAGATTCTGACAGTCCTCGCTCTGCGGAAGCCCTCCGGTGTGACTCCCGACCACCGCCTCCAGCTCTCGGATGCGCCACTGCGGGCATGCAGGTGCCGGTTCAAAGGCGCGGTACGGCTCAGAGAAGTCATCCACGGGGCGCGGCGGGTGGAATCGCGGCGCCCGCGCGTAGGGGATGCCGGAGGCCCTGACCACGGACCCGAGCGCGCGGCCGATGATGGGTCCGCACGGAGGGGTGAATCGGTGCTCAGCGCTCATGCTCTGCCCATCTGCTCGAGGATGTGTCTTCTCGGTGAACCGCAATTGGCCGACCCGTGGGGCGGTCCGGATCTCGACCGCCCGCGAGGTCGACGCGGAGCTTTAGCCAGTCGAGGGCTGTGAGCTCCACGCCTCGGAGTAGAACTCCGGGGAACGGGATCTCAGCAGCTCGGAGTAGGCCTCCGGGGACAGCGACTGCGCCGAGTCAACGGGCACCGCCGGAGAGAACCCGGACACGCCAAGCCCTGCCTCACGATCCGCCAGCGTCAGCCCGGCGGCCTCCACCAGCGTCGGGTACATGCTCAGCTGGTCCATGTCGGCGCGCAGCGTGCGGTCCTGGTCCTCGCCCGGGACCCAGATCCGGTTGAAGATGGTGCGGTTCGGGTGCTCTTCGAGCTGCTCCTGGAAGGCGTCACCGGCATTGACCGGCTTGAGATGGTCGCCCATGATCACGACGGCGGTGTCCTCGAGGTATCCCTGGTCCTCCAGGTGTTCCACGAACCCTGCCACCTGGACCATCGAGCAGGCGAACACCGATGTCGCCTCCTCCTGGGTGTCCACGTCGCAGTAGTCGAAGACGTGGACCGGTTCATGAGTATCCAGGGTCAGCAGGGAGAGGTTGAACGGCTCGCCGGTCCGCTGAGACTCGGCGTGCAGCTTGTCGACCTCATCCTTGGCCTGGGACATCAGCCTCTGGTCGCTCAACCCCCAGTCGCTGCGGAAGCTGCTTTCGGGTTCTCCGGCGGCGCGCCAGTCGTCGAGGCCCTTCACAGAGGAGTAGCCGTGGCTGCCCAGGAAGATGTCTTTCTCCGCGAAGGTGGAGCTGGCTCCACCGAGGAACACGTTCGTGTAGCCGTGGTCCTCCAGGAGATCACCCAGGCACGTCGTCCCGTCCAGGTAGGTGTCGTCCCCCTCCCGGAGTTCCTCGAGGACGCCGCTGCTGGCCGCCGAGGTGACCCCGGCGAGCGGTATCCCGCACTGGGTCGCGGTGAGTCCCGACATGGTCCAGCCCCCGCCCTCATACTGCTGGAGGTTCTCCACGCTCTCCCACCCCTGGGCAGGTTCGGTGACCGCTTTGAGCGGGGCGAACGCGTCCTTCTCGAATCGTGTCTCATCCTCGAAGGCGGCCTCGCCGGACTCCAGGTAGATCAGGACCAGGTTGCGCTTCTGCTCCTCGTCGGTGATGCGCGGCTGCACGTAGTAGTCCGCGAGGTCGTACTCGGAGTTGCCGGCGTCGATATAGTCGGCGAGGCCCACCGCCGTGGCGAAGGAGGCGGTGCCGAGCACCACCACCGAGGCGGCCAGCGCGGACGAGACGGCCCGCATCAGCCACGGTGAGCGCCAGCCCTGGTCCCGAGGCTGGTTCGGGCGTGGTCTGCGCCTGCGCAGCCGCATGAACAAGGTGACTCCGGCGGTCATCAACAGCGGCAGCACGCCGATGCCTAGGATGCAGATCCAGACGAGCGCACCGCCGCCGCCGTCGGTCTCCACCGAGACCAGGTTCAGCAGCATCTGCCCCACCGTGATCTCGCCCCAGAAGAAGCGGATCAGGCCTGCGGCGATGAGCAGCGCCAGCCCCACCCAGACCAGGAGAAAGACCAGGAGGCCGCCGATGGCGGCTCCCGAACGGCGGGCCAGCCGAGGGATCCGGACACCGGGGGCGCCGGTGCGCAGGCCGACTGGCACCATGTTTCCTCCCCGATGTTGAGCCCGAACACAGGCGATCAAAAACTTAGCCCCTTACATTACTCCCTGCTCCCCGCCAGCTCATGGAGGCCGCTCACAGCAAAGGGGCGGGACCGGGCAGCTCGCCCGGTCCCGCCCCTTTGCTCGCCTCCGCACCTGGATACCTAGATACCTGCGCTCAGCCTGCCGCGTCCGACGACGGCGTCACACCCACTCGGGCTTGTTCTCCTTCGCCACGCGGGTCAGGACATCGTAGGTCGCGACGATCTCATCGTGCTGGTTGTGCAGCACGGTGTCCCAGCGGACCTCGCCGTAGTCATCGGTCTCGCGCGGGATGATCTGCTTCGCGGTCAGGGTCACTCGGATCGAGTCGTCGTAGGTCACCGGGGTCTGGAAGGAGAGGTTCTCCAGACCGGTGTTCGCCAGCACGGGCCCCGGAGCAGGCTCCACGAAGAGACCGGCCGCCCAGGCCACGAGCAGGTACCCGTGGGCGACCCGCCGCGGGAAGAACGGGTTCGCCGTCGCCGCCTCCTCGTTGGTGTGGGCGTAGAAGGTGTCACCGGTGGACTCCGCGAAGGAGGTGATGTCCTCCAGCGCCACGGTGCGAAGCCCTGAGGCGAACTGGTCGCCGATGCGCAGCTCCGCCAGGGATTTGCGGAACGGGTGCACGGCGGTGCCGTCGGCCACGGTTTCCGGGGTTGCCGTGACGGCCTTGGCGCCGCGGTGCCAGACGCCGGTGACCCCGGTGAGCAGGTCCGGGGAGCCCTGGACGGCGGTGCGCTGCATGTAGTGCTTCACCGCGCGGATGCCGCCGAGCTCCTCGCCGCCGCCGGCCCGTCCCGGGCCGCCGTGGACCAGGTGGGGCAGCGGAGAGCCGTGCCCGGTGGAGGTCTTGGCGTCGTCGCGGTCCAGGAAGAGCACCCGGCCGTGATGCGAGGCGATGCCGCGGGCGAACTCGGCGGCGATCTCAGGATCATGGGTGCAGACGGTGGCGACCAGGGAGCCGCCGCCGAGAGCGGCGAGGTCCACGGCGTCGTCGATGTCCGCGTAGCCGAGCACCGAGGTGACCGGCCCGAAGGCCTCCACCGAGTGCACCGCGGGGGTGCGGGCTTCGGCGAAGGAGAGCACGGTGGCCGGGAAGAACGCACCCAGCCCGGCATCTGCGGCACCGGTGCCGGACTCGGGTCCGCCCACCCGGACGGCCCCGCCGGCGCTGACCAGGGTGTCCACCGCGCGGGCGACCTCGTCGCGCTGATCCGTCGAGGCCAGCGGGCCCATGGTGGTCGCAGCATCACGCGGATCACCGAGCACCACACGGGCGTCCAGCCGGGTGCGCAGCGCCTCCACCACCGGGTCCACCTGGGCCGAGGGCACGATGACGCGGCGGATCGCGGTGCACTTCTGTCCGGTCTTCGCGGTCATCTCCAGGGTCACCGACTTGATGAATGCATCGAACTCCACGGTGTCCGGGCCGGCGTCGGGGCCGAGGATCGCGGCGTTGAGCGAGTCGGTCTCCGCGGTGAAGCGCACGCCCTGGTTCGCGACGTTGTCATGGGAGCGCAGCAGCTGCGCGGTGTTGGCCGAGCCGGTGAAGGCGACGTGGTCGCGGTGGTCCAGGTGGTCCAGCAGGTCCCGGGCGGAGCCGGAGATCAGCTGCAGCGCACCGGCGGGGATCAGTCCGGAGTCGATCATCAGCCGCACGCAGGCCTGGGTGACGTAGGCGGTCTGCGAGGCGGGCTTCACGATGGTCGGCACGCCGGCGATGAAGCTGGGCGCGAACTTCTCCAGCATTCCCCAGACCGGGAAGTTGAAGGCGTTGATCTGGACCGCGACTCCGGTGAGCCGGGTGTAGATGTGCTCGCCGAGGAAGGACCCGTCGCGGGAGAGCTGCTCCACCGCTCCGTCGACGATGACGTTGGCGTTGGGCAGCTCCTTGCGTCCCTTGGAGGAGAAGGTCCGGATGGTGCCGATGCCGCCGTCGACGTCGATCAGGTGGTCGCGGCGGGTGGAACCGGTGCGGTCGGAGAGCTCGTAGAGCTCCTCACGGTGCTCATGGAGATAGGCGGCCAGGTGCTTGAGCCGCAGCGCGCGCTGGTGGATGGTCAGCTGCCCCAGGCTCTGCTGGCCCACAGAGCGGGCGTGCGCGACGGCGGCACCGGTGTCCAGCCCCTCGGTGGAGACCAGGCAGACCGGCTCGGAGGTGGAGGCGTCAAGGATCTCGCTGACCTTGCCCGGGGACTCCGGGGTCCACCAGGAGTCCTGGATGTAGCTGGGCAGGAGACGGGGAGCCGCAGATGTGTCAGTGGCAGCCATGGGGTCCTCTCAACGACAGGTAGAACTGACCGAACGGTCGGTAATTAACCCCATCCTAGCCCGGGAGGCGAGAATGTGACACCCGGCACAGCGATCGGCGGGCAGCCTCGCGCCGAAAGCGTCACCGCGTCACGTTCACGACCGTCCGACCGCGGACCTGGCCGGCCAGGATCTGTTCGGCCTGGTCGAACACCCCGTCCAGAGGAATCTCCTGGGTCATCTCATCGAGCAGCTCCAGGGGCAGGTCGCTGGCCAGCCGGGCCCAGGCCTGCGCACGCAGCTCAGGCGTCGCGGTGACCGAGTTGATCCCGGCGAGGGTGACCCCGCGCAGGATGAAGGGCATCACCGTGGTGGGCAGGTCGTGGCCCTGGGCGAGCCCGCAGCTGGCGACGGTGCCGCCGTCGTCGGTCTGGGACAGGATGTTCGCCAGGGTCGCCGAGCCGGCGGAGTCGATCCCGCCCGCCCAGCGCCGCTTCTGCAGCGCCGGACCGACCTCGGCGAAGTCCTTCCGGTCCAGCAGCTCAGCGGCACCGAGATGGCGCAGGTACTCGCCCTGCTCCTGAACCCGGCCGGTCACCGCGGTGACCTGGTATCCGAGCTGGTTCAGCACCGCGATCGCCACCGAGCCGACGCCGCCGGCCGCCCCGCTGACGACGACGTCGCCAGCCTCGGGCCGCACTCCGCCATGTTCCAGCGCGAGCACCGCGAGCATCGCGGTGAACCCGGCGGTGCCGATCGCGGCGGCCCGCCGAGGACTGAGCTCCTCAGGGAGCTTGACCAGGTATTTCGCGGAGACCCGGGCGCGCTCGGCCAGCCCGCCGTGGGCAGCCTCGCCGATTCCGCCGCCGGTGAGCACCACGACATCACCTGGGGCGAAGCTCGGATCAGCCGAGGCGGTGACCTCGCCCACCAGGTCGATGCCGGGGATCAGCGGCGAGGTGCGCGCCACCCCGGGCTTCCCGGCCAGGGCGAGCCCATCCTTGTAGTTGATCCCCGAGTAGTGCACGGCGATGTCCACCGGGGCGTCTCCCCCGGCGCCGTCGAGGAAGTCCTGGGTCAGGTCCTTCAGCGTCGCCTCATGGTCCTGGACGCGTCCGCGCTCGAGGGTCTGTTCGATCAGGGCTGCTCGGAAAGTCATGAAGGTCTCCTTGGCATCGGGTGCTCGTATTGGGTGTGGTCGTCGAAGATCAGGGCGGTCTGGGAGGACTGCACGCAGGACAACGATTGGATCCGCTCGAAGACCACGCGGCGCAGCTCCTCCACGGTACGGGTGCGCACCAGCAGCACCGCGTCGTACTGTCCGCCGACCAGCGCGAGGTGTCGCACCGCGGGCTCATCGGCGAGCGCCCCGCGCAGCACCTCCCAGTCATCCTGCTTCAACGTCAGGAAGACGTAGGCGGCGGTGGACATGCCGGCGGCCCGCGGGTCGATCACCGCGGTGTAGCCCTGCAGCACTCCGGCGGCGCGCAGCCGGGAGATCCGCTCGTAGGCGTTGGCACGGGACAGGTGCAGCCCGGAGGCCAGTGCGCTCACCGACTGACGGGCGTCCTGGCTCAGCGCGTGCAGTATCCGGTGGTCCACTGAGTCCAGCGAGATCTCACCTCGCGCCGCCTCGTCTCGCTCATCGCCCATAGTTCTGGACGATACCAGCCGTGGCGCACCTCACACGAGCAGTTCGTCCAGCCCGCGGCGACCCCCGGCGGACCCCGTCTTGGATGTGCCGGCGCAGTGGTCGATAGGTGGTGAGCTGAGCCACACTCATAACACGAGTGTGATGCACGACACCTGCAGCAGAGACTTTCAAGGAGGACTCGCGATGACCAGCGAGACGCGGGACGGGACCCCGATTCAGGGTTCCCACATCAAGGAGACGAGCAGCAGCTTCGGGATCACCCCCGAGCAGTACATGCTCCCGGCAGCCCAGCAGATCCGGATGCTCGACCCCGAGGGCAAGCTGATCCCCGAAGCTGCCCAGGGCACCAGCCCGGGGCACGAGTACCCGATCCCCGAAGACGACGCGCTGCTGGCCGCCTACGAGGCGCTGGTGGTAGGCCGTCGGGTCAACGACCAGAACTATGCGCTGGTCCGCCAGGGCCGGCTCGCCGTCTACCCCTCCTCCCACGGTCAGGAGGCCTGCCAGGTCGGTGCCGCCCTTGCACTGGGCACCGGAGACTGGATGTTCCCGACCTACCGCGACACCGTCGCCACGATCACCCGCGGAGTGGACCCGCTGGAGGTCATGGTCTCCTTCCGCGGGGACTGGCACTGCGGCTACGACCCGCTGCAGTACAAGATCGCCGCACTCTCCACCCCGCTGACCACCCAGCTGCTCCACGCGGTGGGCGTCGCCCACGCGGCGAAGCTGCGCGGCGAGGACACCGTGGTGCTGGCGATGTGCGGCGACGGAGCGACCAGTGAGGGCGACTTCCACGAGGCGCTGAACTTCGCCGCGGTCTTCGAGGTCCCGGTGGTCTTCTTCGTGCAGAACAACGGATACGCCATCTCGGTGCCGCTCTCGGCGCAGACCGCCGCGCCGTCGCTGGCGCACAAGGCCATCGGCTACGGCATGGCTGGCGAGCAGGTGGACGGCAACGACATGGTGGCCGTCCTGGCCACGCTGCGCCGCGCCGTCGACCTGGCCCGGAAGAACTCCATGCCGCTGCTGCTCGAGGCCATCACCTACCGGATGCAGGCGCACACCAACGCCGACGACGACTCCCGCTACCGCGAGTCCGCCGAGGTCGAGCAGTGGAAGCAGCGCGACCCGCTGCTGCGCATGCGCACCTTCCTCACCGAGCGCGGGGTCCTGGACGCCGAGGCCGAGACCCGGATCAGCGGCAAGGCCGAGGACGTCGCGGCCGCGCTGCGTCTGGCGATGACCACCGAGCCCGAGATGAACCCGCTGGAGATCTTCGACCACGTCTATGCCGCCCCCACCGCCCAGCTGCGCGAACAGCGCGCCAAGCTGGCCGATGAGCTCGAGCGAAGCCAGGAGGGCTGACCCATGGCCAACACCACCACTGCCACGACCACGGCACCTGCCGTCACCACCAAGCCCACCACCTTCGCGGCGGCGCTGAACACCGCGATGTCCGACGCCATGGAGGGTGACCGCTCGGTCTGCGTCTTCGGCGAGGATGTCGGCACCCTGGGCGGCGTCTTCCGGATCACCGACGGGCTGACCCAGCGCTTCGGCGCCGACCGCTGCTTCGACACCCCGCTGGCCGAGTCCGGCATCGCCGGCATGGCCACCGGCATGGCGATCAACGGCATGCGCCCGGTGATCGAGATGCAGTTCGATGCCTTCGCCTACCCGGCGCTGGAACAGATCTTCAGCCACATCGCCAAGACCGCCAACCGTTCCCGCGGACGGGTCCGCCTGCCGCTGGTCATCCGGATCCCCTACGGCGGCGGAGTCGGCGGCGTGGAGCACCACTGCGACTCCTCCGAGGCCTACTACGCGCACACCCCGGGCCTGAAGATCTACACCCCGGCCACGGTCAGCGACGCCTATCTGATGCTGCGCGAGGCCATCGACTCCCCGGACCCGGTGATCTTCTTCGAGCCGAAGAAGCTCTACTGGACCAAGGAGGCTGTGGACCTGAGTGCGCTGCGCACCCAGTACGAGGACGCGGCGCAGGACGAGTCCGCACCCTCGGCCGGCGTCGGGGCTGAAGGCCGCGCCGTCGTCGTCCGAGAGGGCACCGACGTCTCGCTGATCAGCTACGGCCCCAGCGTCTCGACCGCGCTGAAGGCCGCCGAGGCCGCCGCGGAGGACGGGATCTCCGCAGAGGTCCTGGACCTGCGCAGCATCGTGCCCTTCGACGACGCCGCTCTGGAGGCCACCGTGACCAAGACCGGCCGCGCCGTGGTGATCGCCGAGGCGCAGGGCTTCGTCTCGGTGGCCGCGGAGATCGTGGCGCGGATCCAGGAGCGCAGCTTCCACTCGCTGTCCTCCCCGGTCAAGCGGGTCACCGGCTTCGACATTCCCTATCCGTCGCCGAAGCTCGAGGAGCACCACCTGCCCAGCGTGGACCGCATCCTGGACGCGCTCGACGAGCTGCAGTGGGAGGACTGAGATGACCACCTTCAACCTGCCCGACCTGGGTGAGGGCCTCACCGAGGCCACCCTGCTGAGCTGGCTCGTGGCCGAGGGCGACGTGATCGTGGTGGATCAGCCGATCGCCGAGGTCGAGACCGCCAAGTCAGCCATCGAGGTGCCCACCCCCTACGCCGGGGTGGTCACCAAGCTCCACGGCGCCGTGGGCGAGACCCTTATCGTGGACGAGCCGCTGATCACCGTGGGCGCCGAGGGCGACGCCGGATCCCCCGACTCGGGAGCCTCCGACGCCGGCAGCTCCACTGGTGCCAACGGCGTCTCCGCCGCGGGTGCGCTGAGCTACCGCGAGGAGGAGCGCGCCGGCACGGTGCCCGCCACCGGATCGGTCACCGACCCCGACGCCGGGGCTGACTCGGCTGAGGAGGAGGGCTCGGGCAACGTCCTGATCGGCTACGGCACCTCCACCTCCAAGAGCGGCGGACGACGACGACGCCGCAACGGCGCCTCCCGCGCGGTCGCTACCGGCGCCACCGGCGGTGCAGCCGCCGGTGCAGCTGCCGGCGCAGGTGCATCCTCGGCTCCGGCCGGGATCTCCTCCGCGGATTCCCCCGCCGCCGGCTCAGCCCGGATGGCCCCTCGGGTGTCCTCCCCGCTGGTGCGCCGGCTGGCTCGCGAGCACGCGCTCACCCTGACAGAGCTCACCGGCTCCGGTCAGGACGGGATGATCCTGCGCGCTGATGTGCTCGCCGCGATCGACTCCTCCACCCGACCGGCTGTCGCTCCGGGCGCCACCACCTCGGCGGCAGGCGCTGCACAGAGCTCCGCGCAGTCCTCCGTGCAGACCTCCGCGGGCTCGACCGCGACCGGTGCGAAGGCACCCGCCCCGGGCGGCCTCGAGGTCCGCGAGCGCGTCCCGATGTCCGGGATGCGCAAGGCGGTGGCCACCACGCTGACCCGGTCGCGCCGGGAGATCCCGGAGGCCACGGTCTGGCAGGACGTCGACATGACCGAGGTCCTGGCGCTGCGCGCCCGGCTCAAGGTCCAGGCCGAGAAGGACGGGACCTCCGCACCGTCGCTGCTGGCGCTGCTCAGCCGGTTCGTGCTGGCCGGACTCTCCCGCTATCCGGATCTTGCCACCCGGCTCGAGGACACGGCGGCCGGCACCCAGGAGATCGTCCACTACGACGGCGTGAACCTCGGCTTCGCGGCCCAGACGCCGGCAGGTCTGGTGGTTCCGGTGATCCGGCACGCCGAGCGGCTCTCCGCACGGGCGCTGCACGGGGAGATCTCTCGACTTCTCGGCGAGGCCCGCGAGGGCAAGATCTCGGGGAAGGAGCTCACCGGCGGCACCTTCACGGTGAACAACTACGGGGTCTTCGGCTCTGACGGGGCCACGCCGATCATCAACCACCCGGAGGTGGGGATCCTCGGCATCGGCCGGATCCTCGACCGTGCCTGGGCGGTGAACGGTGAGCTGGCAGTGCGCAAGATCGCCACGCTGACCATCGCCTTCGACCACCGGGTGTGCGACGGCGGGATCGCCGGCGGGTTCCTGAACTTCGTGGCCACCTGCCTGGAGGATCCGTCCTCTGCGCTGGCGGACCTCTGAGGGCGGGGCTCAGAGCATCAACAGGCTGCACCATTGAGGGATGAGCAGAACCGGCCGGGGCCGACAGTGATCTGTCGGCCCCGGCCTCTTGCCTAGACTGGGCACTTTCCCGTGCGAAGGAGACTTCCATGACCTCAGATCACACCGGTGGAGATCCCACCGACACAGACCCGGCCGACACAGATCCCACCGACACAGACCCGGCGGGCGCAGACCCCCTTGGCACAGGCCCGGCCGCTCCGACGGCCGAGCGCACACCGCCCGCGGTCCGACGCAGCTACGATCAGCCCGCGGCCTATCAGTCGATGCCCGGGGGTCCGCTGGAGGTGGATCGCAGCTTCTACGACGCTGTGGCAGCGGCAGAGCGGACCCTGATCCGGGAGTTCGAGATCCCGGTCCGCTCCGGCCACGCCTGGGAGGTCCGGGCCGGGTCGATCGTGCGGATCAATGCCGTGGAGGGACCCCAGGTCGGTGACCTGAACCTGTGGAACCTGCACAACCCGCGGGAACGGTTCTGGGCCGCGCGCACCCGGCAGCTGCAGCGAGCCTCGATGACCACCTACGACAGGTTCTGGTCCGCGCTCCCCTACCTGCGACCCATGGCCACCGTGATCGGGGACTCCCTCGCAGACCACCCCGACGCCGACGTCATCCACGACCTGCTGGGCACACGCTGCGACCCGTACGTGAATCGGATGCTCAGCGAAGAAGACTTCGACTACCACTGCCATTCCAACCTCACCCGAGCGGTCCAGGGGCACGGGCTCACCGAGTCCGACATCCACGATGTGCTCAACGTCTTCCAGTTCGCCGGGCTGAATGAGAACCGGGAGTACTTCATGGACGCCTGCCCTACCCAGCCCGGGGACTATTTCGAGTTCTTCGCGGAGACGGATCTGCTCTGCGCACTCTCCACCTGCCCCGGCGGGGACCTCTCGGTGCACATGTGGGGACCCCATGCGGCGAGCACCGAGGAACAGCTCGAACACTGCCACCCACTCGGCGTCGAGGTGTTCTCCCTGCCGGAGCGGACGCTTCAGGACTGGCAGCCGCCGCAGATCGCGAAGTATCGCGGCAGGCGGGGTCTTCATGGCCTGATGGCGGCTCCGCACCCCAGCCTCGGGCCACGTCGCCCCTGAGACACGCAGCCCTGAGCCGCACCGCAACCTAGACACACAGCGGGCCCGCACCGGTGATCGTTCACCGATGCGGGCCCGCTTGTCTGAGGAAGGGCTGCCGCTGCGCGACATCCCCGCTCAGGAGTGCTCTACTTGACGTCCTCGTCCACCCAGTCGAAGGTCCGAGTCACGGCCTTCTTCCAGAGGCGCATCTGACGGTCACGCTCCGCCGCATCCATCGACGGCAGCCAGCGCTTGTCCTCGGACCAGTTCGCCGCCAGCTCGTCGGTGTCGCTCCAGAAGCCGACGGCGAGCCCGGCCGCGTAGGCCGCGCCGAGCGCCGTGGTCTCGGTGACCTTGGGACGCACCACGGGAATCCCGAGGATGTCGGCCTGGAACTGCATCAGGGCGTCGTTGGCGACCATGCCGCCGTCGACCCGCAGGTCCTCCATGTCGACTCCCGCGTCTGCGTTGGCCGCGTCGAGCACCTCGCGGGTCTGGAAGGCGGTGGCCTCCAGGGCGGCGCGCGCGATGTGACCCTTGTTCACGAAGCGGGTCAGACCGACGATGGCTCCACGCGCCTCGCCCCGCCAGTAAGGGGCGAAGAGCCCGGAGAACGCCGGCACCACGTAGACCCCGCCGTTGTCCTCCACGGACTTGGCCAGCTGCTCCACCTCGGGAGCGGTCTTGATGAAGCCCAGGTTGTCCCGCAGCCACTGGATCAGCGATCCGGTCACAGCGATGGAGCCTTCCAGGGCGTAGACCGGCTTGGCGTCTCCCAGCTTGTAGCAGACCGTGGTGAGCAGCCCGTTCTCGGAGCGCACGATCTCCTCACCGGTGTTCACGATCAGGAAGTTGCCGGTGCCGTAGGTGTTCTTGGCCCCGCCCTTCTCGAACGCGGCCTGGCCGAAGGTCGCGGCCTGCTGGTCGCCCAGGATTCCGGCCACCGGCGTCTCGCGCAGCAGCTGTGCTCCGTGGACCTTGCCGTAGACCTCGGAGGAGGACTTGATCTCGGGAAGCATCGAGCGGGGCACCCCGAAGGCCTTCAGGATCTCGTCGTCCCAGCTGAGAGTCTCGAGGTCCATGAACATGGTCCGAGAGGCGTTGGTGACATCGGTGATGTGCACGCCGCCCTCGGTGCCTCCGGTGAGGTGCCAGGTGATCCAGGAATCGGTGTTGCCGAAGAGCAGGTCACCGGCCTCCGCCTTGGCGCGGGCGCCCTCGACGTTGTCCAGGATCCATTTCACCTTGGTGCCGGAGAAATAGGTGGCCAGCGGCAGTCCGACCTTGGACTTGAAGCGTTCCACCCCGCCGTCGGCGGCGAGCTCGTCGACGATCGGCTGGGTGCGAGTGTCCTGCCAGACGATCGCGTTGTAGACGGGCTCTCCGGTGTTCTTGTCCCAGACCACAGTGGTCTCGCGCTGGTTGGTGATGCCCACTGCGGCGATGTCGTGCCGGGTGAGGTTCACCTTGGAGAGCGCGTTGCCGATGACCTCACGGGTGTTGTTCCAGATCTCCATGGGGTCGTGCTCGACCCATCCCGCCTTCGGGAAGATCTGCTCGTGCTCCTTCTGACCCGAGGACACGATGTTCCCGCTGTGGTCAAAGATGATCGCGCGACTTGACGTGGTGCCCTGGTCGATCGCAATGACGTATTTCGACATGTTGTTCTCCTCGTTGAGTGTTCTCTGCCTTGATGCTGCTGCCGTGGGCGGCTGCGAGAAGCCGCCGGGACGTGCTGCGGTGATCAGGCGACGGCGGGGAAGCTGACCACCATGGCCAGCAGACCTCCCAGAGCGCCACCGATCAGGGGACCGACCACCGGCACCCATGCGTAGGACCAGTCGCTGCTGCCCTTGCCCTTGATCGGCAGCAGTGCATGCACCAGTCGGGGGCCCAGGTCACGTGCCGGGTTGATGGCGTAGCCGGTGGGTCCACCCAGGGAGGCGCCGATGCCGACGACCAGCAGCGCCACGGCCAGCGGACCGAGGCCCGATGGTGTGCTGCCCTGCGCGATGATCACGAACACCAGGACGAAGGTGCCCACGATCTCGGTCACCAGGTTCCATCCGTTGGAGCGGATGGAAGGTCCGGTGGAGAAGACCCCGAGCTTGGTGGCGGCATCGGGTTCGGCGTCGAAGTGCTGCTTATAGGCCAGGTAGCACAGCACGGCACCGATCATCGCGCCGAGCATCTGCGCTGCGAAGTAGAGCAGCACGTTGAGCAGCGACTTCTCGATGTCCGGGCCCAGCGTCGCGGTCTCGGAATTGACCAGCAGGCCGATGGTGACCGCGGGGTTCAGGTGCGCCCCGGAGAGGGCGGCCACATAGACGCCGGCGAAGACGCCGAGCCCCCAGCCGAAGTTGACCATGAGGAATCCGCCATTGTTGCCCTTCGTGCCTCGCAGCGCGACGTTGGCGACAACGCCACCGCCGAGCAGCAAGAGCAACATGGTGCCGAAGGTCTCGGCGACGAATGCTTCTAGAGACATCTTTGGCTCCTTTCTGTATTCATTTCTGTGGGGGCCCCAGCCGGATGCTGTGACTCCTCCGACCCCAGCGGTGACGGTGGGGAGTTCTGAGGCCGCACGGGGCAGGAGCCCCGTGCGGCGCGAGAGCCTAGGCCACCCGGGCCTTGAGCTCGACGTTGTGCCAGTCGCGCAGCACCCGCTCGGCATGCTCGATCTCGTTCTGGGTCTGCGCACCGTCCCAGTCCAGCAGCGGGGCCAGGATCTCACCGAGTTCGCGCAGCAGCTCCGCAGTGACCAGGCCGCGGAAGGCCAGGGAGGTGCGTCGGATCAGGACGTCGATCAGGTGACCGATCTGTTCGTGCTCGACCATGTAGGCGAGCTCGCGGTGGCTCAGCTCCGAGGTGGAGTCGAGGTCCTGGTCGGAGCCTGCGCGCAGGTGAGCGATGACCTCCTCTGCGCGGGTCCCGTAGCGGGTCAGCAGACCTTCCACCCGCTCCGCGGAGAGGCCGTCGCCGGTGTGCGCCATGACCCAGGCCTTCTGGCCGGAGACCGTCTTGGGGAAGTCCGCGCCGCCGCCGATGGCAAGTCCTGCGGTGCTCACCGTGCGGCGCTTGCCCAGGATCTCGAGCACATCGTTGGTCATGTGCTCGGAGAGCGCCCGGAAGGTGGTCCACTTTCCGCCGACCAGGCTGAGCATGGTCACCGGCTGGTCTGCGGTGTGCACAGCGCGGTGTTCGATCCGGTAGTCCCGGGAGACGAATCCGGGCTGGGTGGCGTCGTGTCGGGGCAGCGGGCGCACCCCGGAGAAGCTGTAGACCACATGTCCCGGCTCCACCTCGATCTTGGGGAACACCTGGCCGATCAGGTCGATGAAGTAGTCGACCTCCTCGGGGGTGCAGACTGCCGGTTCATTGACATCGACGTCGATGTCGGTGGTGCCGACCAGGACGCGGTCCTCGATGGGGTAGATCAGCACGATCCGGCCGTCGGTGTTCTCGAAGAACATCTCACGGCCTGCGCAGGCGGCAAGCAGCTCGGGGTGGTCGAGCACGATGTGGGAGCCCTTGGTGCCGCCCATGAAGGCGCTGGGTTCGCCGAGGGACTCGTTGGTCCCATCGACCCAGGCTCCGGTGGCGTTGACGACGACGTCGGCGGTGAACGGGAACTCTTCTCCGGTGAGCTCGTCGCGCAGCGTCACGGTCTCACCGCTGCGGCCCACCGCGCTGACATAGTTCGTGGCGCGGACCTCTGGGTTGGCGTGGAGCCCGTCGCGCAGCACATCCAGGGTCATCCGCTCCGGGTTGTGCACCGAGGCGTCGAAGTAGGTGGCGGTGTAGCGGACGTCGGGACGCAGATCGGGCAGCTGCGCGAGGGAGGCGCGGCGTCCGGCGAAGCGGTGGCGCGGGACGGCGCCGCCGTCGCGGGAGAACCAGTCGTACATGGTGAGTCCGGCCTTGATCAGGAAGGCTCCGCGCTCCTTCGGCTGACCCTGCTGGCGGTGCGTGATGAACCGCAGCGGCGCGGCGAGGATCCCGGAGAAGGTGCTGAAGATCGGGATGGTGGTCTGCAGCGGCTTCACGTAGTGCGGGGCGGTCTTGAGCAGACCGTTGCGCTCGACCACGGATTCGCGGACCAGTCGGAACTCGCCGTTCTCCAGGTAGCGGATGCCGCCGTGGATCATGTGCGAGGAGGCCCCGGAGGCGCCCTGGCAGTAGTCGCCGCGCTCCACGAGCGCCACGTCCACCCCTTGGAGCGCGAGGTCGCGGAAGGTCCCCACGCCGTTGATGCCGCCGCCGATGATCAACACCGAAGCCCGGGGGTTCTCGCGAAGCTGCCGCACCTCTCGTCGTTCCCCAGCGGTGCGGGTGTTTCCATGGGTCCCAGTTGTGTCGGCCATCACATTCTCCTCAAGGTGTCAGGGGGTGCATCGGCGTCTGCGGTGCGTATGAGACCACTCTTGAAAGAATGCAAAGATTAGTCAATGCTGATGCACAGACGTGCACGAATGAGGGAGTGAGTAACCGGTGAACCTGTCATCTGTGGGCGAAGGAGAGGACTCCGGTGCACGTTATTCCACCGAGGGCGGGCAGCGATCGCGGAGCTCAGATGCGCTGCGCGCCGCACAGATGTACTACCTGCAGGACCTGACCATGAACGCCATCGCGCGCGAGCTTCGCACGTCTCGCTCCACGGTGTCCCGACTGCTCTCGATGGCGCGAGACACGGGTCTGGTCGAGATCCAGGTCAACAACCCTCGACACCGGGCACCGTCGCTGGAGAATGAGATCCGACGCCGGTTCGGCGTGGAGGCCCACGTGGTGCCGGTCTCCGAGATGGTCTCCGATTCAGAGGTCCTGGACCGGGTGGCGATCCAGGCCGCGCGGACCATCGGGCCGCTCGTGGACTCCGACGCCATCGTCGGCGTCGCCTGGGGCTCCACGCTGAGCGCGGTCAGCCAGCACCTGTCCAAGAAGGTCACCCATGACAGCACGATCGTGCAGCTCAACGGCGCCGGCAACACCCAGACCACCGGCATCGCCTATGCCAGTGAGATCCTGCGTCGCTTCGGTCAGGCCTACGGCGCCAGGGTGGAGCAGTTTCCGGTGCCGGCCTTCTTCGACCACGCCGAGACCAAGACCGCGATGTGGGCCGAACGCAGCGTGATCCGGATCCTCGAGCTGCAGCAGCGCATGACGATGGCGATCTTCGGCGTCGGGTCCACCAATTCCGGGATCCCCAGCCATGTGTATTCCGGCGGGTATCTCGACGACGCGGACCTGCGCGCGCTCACGGCGGAACGGGTGGTCGGGGACGTGGCCACGATGTTCTTCCGGGCCGACGGAAGCCATCGTGATCTGCGGATCAATCAGCGCAGCACGGGTCCCGATCTCGATCTGCTGAGACAGGTGCCGCGGCGCATCTGTGTGGTCTCGGGCGAGTCGAAGATCAGCGGGCTGTGCGGGGCCCTGGCTGCCGGTCTGCCCACCGACCTCATCCTCGATGAGGCCTCGGCCCGCTGGCTGGTCCAGAGCGAGGGCCTCTGACCGGGGCCGGCCCGATGCCGGATCGGGCCCACCCCGGGGCTCACCGCTCCGGGTAGTCGTAGAAGCCCTTGCCGGACTTCTTCCCCAGCTCGCCGCGGGCGACCATGTCGCGCATCAGCTGCGGCGGGGCGAAGCGCTCCCCCAGCTGGGACTGAAGGTACTCCGCGATCCCCAGCCGCACATCCAGGCCGACGATGTCGGTCAGCGCCAGCGGACCTATCGGGAACTTGTAGCCGAGCACCATCGCGTTGTCGATGTCGGCCGGGGCGGCCACGCCCTCCTCGACCATCCGGATCGCCTCCAGCCCGATCGCCACGCCCAGCCGGGAGGAGGCGAAGCCGGGCGCATCCTTGACCACGACCGGGGTCTTGCCCAGGGCCTCGACCCAGCGCGGGCTCAGCGCGGCGAGCTCCTCGCCGGTGCGCTCGGCCAGGACGACCTCCACCAGCTTCGAGGCCGGCACCGGGTTGAAGAAGTGCAGTCCGCAGAACCGCTCCGGTCGCTCGAGATGCTCGGCGAGCGAGGTGATCGACAGCGAGGAAGTGTTCGTGGCCAGCCAGGCCTCCGGGCCGAGCTGGGCCTCGGCCCGGCGCAGCGAATCCACCTTGAGCGTCATGTCCTCGGGCACCGCCTCCACAACCAGGCCGCAGCGGCAGAACGCCGTGACATCGGAGGTGACGGTGAGCCGGTCGCTCCAGCTCGCCAGCTCGCCGGTGATCTTTCCGCGGGTCAGCGAGGCTTCGAGGTCCTTGGTGATCCGGGCGGCGGCGGTCTGCGCCGCTTCCTCCGAGACGTCGACGACGACGACCTCTGCGGCCCCGGCGACGAGGAAGGCGTGGGCGATCCCGGCGCCCATCCGGCCGCCGCCGAGCACTCCGACGGTCGCGGGGAAGGGCTGCGTCGTGTGGCTCATCGGTCGTCTCCTGAGGTCGGTTCTGGCGCGGCGGCGGCCTTGGCGTCGCGGCGGTCCAGGAAGGCCTGCATCCGATCGAACTTCGCCTCGGATTCGAACAGGATCGCCTGGGCGAGGTTGTCGATCTGCGGGTGGGCCTCGCGCGGCATGGAGAAGACCTGCTTGCTGATCCGCACGGCGAGCGGGTCCTGCTTGGCGATCCGGTCCGCGAGCGCGTGGGCGGCGTCGAGCAGCTCGTGCGCGGGGTGCACCGCATTGAGCAGTCCGTGCTGCAGGGACTCCTGGGCGTCGAGGATCCGACCGGTCAGCAGGATCTCCTTGGCGATCCCCTCCCCGGCAAGTTCGCGCAGCCGCCAGAGGGCTCCGGCGGCGGGGATGATGCCCAGACCCGTCTCAGGCTGGCCGATCTTGACCTCGGGGGTGCCGAGGCGGAAGTCGGCGGCCCAGGCCAGTTCGGCGCCGCCGCCCAGGGCGTAGCCGTCCAGCGCGGCGATCACCGGCATGGGCAGCTTGGCCAGGCGGTCGAAGGCGGTGGAGTTGACCCCGCGCAGGGCGTCGGCGCGACGTCGTTCCCGGAGCTGCCCGATATCTGCACCGGAGGCGAAGATCCCCTTCCCGCCGGACTCGGTGCCGGAGAGGATCAACACCTTCGGGTGCTGCTCCAGGTACGCACAGACCGCGTGCAGCTCGGTGATCATGGTCGCGTCGATGGCGTTGCGGACCTCGGGGCGGTCCAGCTGGGCGTGCAGCCGATCGACGGACTCGGTGATCCTCAGCGTCGTGAAGTGCCCGGCGTCGAGCATCGTGGGCTCTGATGCGCTCATGGCCTCAGACCTTCTCCAGCAGCAGGGCAGAGCCTTGGCCGACGCCCACGCACATGGTCGCGAGGCCGCGGGCCACGCCTTCGTCCTCCATGCGGCGTGCCAGGGTCAGCACGATCCGGCAGCCGGAGGAGCCCAGCGGGTGGCCCAGGGCGATCGCGCCGCCGTCGGCGTTGACGATGGCCGGGTCCAGGCCGAGCCGGCGCATGCTGGCCAGTGACTGGGTCGCGAAAGCCTCATTGAGCTCCACGGCGCCGAGGTCCTCGATGCTCCAGCCCGCGCGGTCGAGCGCCTTGCCCGTGGCCGGGACCGGGCCCATGCCCATGATCTCCGGGGCGAGGCCGGCGCTGGCTCCGCCGGCGATGCGCGCCCGCGGGGTCAAGCCATACTTCTCCACCGCCGCCTCAGAGGCGACGATCACCGCGGAGGCGCCGTCGTTGAGCGAGGATGCGTTGCCGGCGGTGACCACGGAGCCGCCGGCGACGACGGGGCGCAGCCCGGCGAGGGACTCGACGGTCACCCCGCGACGCGGACCCTCGTCGGTGTCCACCACGGTGATCGCGCCCTTGCGGCCGTGGACCTGGACCGGGGTGATCTCGCGGGCCAGCCGGCCGGCGTCGATGGCGGCGAGCGCGCGGCGCTGGGACTCCGCGGCGAAGGCGTCGGCGTCTTCCCGGGTGACTCCTTCGACCCGGGCGACCTCCTCGGCGGTCTCGGGCATGGAGAAGGTGCGCTTCTCGATGGCCTGGAACTTCGGGTTGGTGAACCGCCAGCCGATCGAGGTGTCGACCACCTCTCCGGGCTTGCCGAAGGCAGTCGTGGGCTTCGCCATCACCCAGGGAGCCCGGGACATGGACTCGACTCCCCCGGCGACGACGATGTCTGCGGCGCCGGCGGCGATCATGTGCTGCGCCTGGGAGATCGCGCTCATCCCGGAGGCGCAGAGCCGGTTCACGGTGATGCCGGGGACGCTGTCCGGGAAGCCGGCGAGCAGCCAGGCCATCCGGGCGACGTTGCGGTTCTCCTCCCCGGCGCCGTTGGCGTTGCCGAGGATGACCTCGTCCACGACGGCCGGGTCGAGGCCGGACTCCTGCACCACCTGGCGCACCACGAGGGCGGCGAGATCGTCGGGACGGACCATCGAGAGCGCGCCGCCGTAGCGGCCGACGGGGGTACGGGTGCCGGAGACAAGATATACAGGGCTGATCGCCACGTCATGCGCCTTTCACAGGAATAACTGACCGATCGTTCACCTGCACTCTTCCACGAGTGCACTGTGGGGTCAATCACAGCATGGTCAGCCAGGTGGTCCACAATGGGGAGCATGAGCGAAATCATTGCAGGCGTCACGATCCCCGACTCCCCGATGGCGCGCGAGGCCACGGAGCTGGTCCGCGACGTGGCCCCGCCGCTGGTCTTCCATCACTCCAGACGGGTCTACCTCTTCGGTGCGCTGCGCGGCGAGGCGCTGGGCGCCAGCGCGGATCCTGAGCTGCTCTATATCGGCGCCATGTTCCATGACCTCGGGCTCACCGAGACCTACCGGCGCACCGATCAGCGCTTCGAGATCGACGGCGCCGACGAGGCCCGTCGCTTTCTGCTGCGCCACGGGATCCCTGCTGCAGACGCCCAGACGGTGTGGAACGGCATCGCGCTGCACACCACCTCGGAGATCCCGCTGCACATGGAGCCGGAGGTCGCGCTGGTGACCCGCGGGGTCGAGCTCGACGTGCTGGGTCTGGGCTACGAGGCGATCACCGATGAGCAGCGCGCCGCCGTCGTCGAGGCCCACCCCCGGCCGGACTTCAAGACTCAGATCCTCACGGCGTTCACCGAGGGACTCAAGGACCGCCCGGAGACCACCTTCGGCAACGTGAAGGCGGACGTGCTCGCGCACTTCCTGCCCGGCTTCGAGCGCGAGGACTTCGTCGAGGTCATCCGCCGCTCACCCTGGCCCGAATAGCCCCCGCGGCTCGGCGCCGCACCCCCGCGGCTCAGCGAGGCAGCGCGAGCGCCGCCAGCTCTCCCCTGTTGCGCGAGCTGGTCTTGCGCAGCAGGTTCGAGACGTGGAACTTGACCGTGTTCTCACTGATGCCCAGCTGATCGGCGATATGGCGATTGCGCGACCCGGCCACCACGAACTGGAGCACCTCCTGCTCGCGCGCTGAGAGCAGGACCGAGTCGACGGTCAGGTCCGGGCCTGCCGGCGGGTCGAGCGGGAGACGAATGTCGATCGCGGATCCCCAGCCGGGGGTGGAGGACACGAAGAAGCTCCCGTCCAGGGCGGTGACCGTCTCGACCAGGGGCCTGAGCGCGTCGTCGTGCGCGTTGAGCTCACCCGATCCGTCGTCGCGCACGTTGATGAGCAGGTTCAGGCCGTCGCAGTCCCACTGCACGCGGACACGCCGGGTCGAGCCCTTGTCCACCGACGCCAGGACCGCGCTGCGGACGATCGCGCGGGCCGCGTGCGCGACCTCCCCGGGAAGAGCCCGTCCCGAGGCAGGCGGCTCGACGAACTGCAGGTCGAGCTCCCCGAAGCGCACCAGCGGACGCAGATCGCTGCGCAGTCGGGCGAAGGCCCCCACCACCGGTTCCAGTGCGCTGCTGCGTCGCTGGTCGGTGAGGGTGCGAAGCCCGACGAGCGCCTCGGCGGCGGTGTCGGTCGCCGTCAGCCGGGCTGCGCGATCATCCAGACGGGTGGAGCGCAGGCTCGCCAGGATCGACTCCAGCGTGACGGCGTGGCGATCCGCCTGTTCGACCATCGCCCGCGCGTGCTCGGCTGCGAGTCGACGCAGATTGGCGGACGGCAGCTGCTGGTCATCGGTCATGCCGCTGAGCCTACCCGGAACACCTCACCTATCCCTTCGAGTAGTCCCCCTGCACGCTCAGGGCGGAGACAGCCCGGCCGCGTCGGCGCAGACTGATGAGTGTGAATGCCACAGACACCGAAGCTGACCACCCGCTGCGCACCATTGCAGATGAACTGGACTCGCTCACCTCGAGACTCGTCCACGACGAGGCGCCGACCTTCGACCGCCTGGCCGATGCCCTCGCGGAGGCCCCACGTGTCTTCGTGCTGGCCTCCGGACGGTCCGGACTTGCGCTGCAGATGACCGCCATGCGCCTGATGCACCTCGGTCTGGACGTACACGTCGTCGGCGACGCGACGACGCCTGCCATCACCTCCGGAGACCTGCTGCTGACCGCCAGCGGATCCGGCACGACGAGCAGCGTCGTCAGTGCCGCCGAGAAGGCGCTCTCCGTCGGCGCCCAGGTGGCGACCATCACCACGGCAGCAGACTCCCGGCTCGCCGAACTCGCCTCGGTATCGATCACAGTGCCCGCCGCAGGCAAGCAGGATCGTTCCGGCGACGCGTCGGCGCAATACGCGGGGGGCTTGTTCGAGCAGTCCGTGGTCCTGCTCGGCGACGCGCTCTTCCATGCGCTCTGGCACCGCTCAGGGGTCAGCGCCGACGAGCTCTGGCCCCGCCACGCAAACCTTGAATAGACCCGCGCTGCATTCCCGACAGCACGTCACACACAACCCCGAAGGATCACGATGAAACTGCAATTCGCTATGGATACCCTCACCACTGAAGCGGCACTCGAGCTGGCGGCCGCCGCGGCCCCGCATGTCGACATCCTCGAGCTCGGCACTCCCTTGATCAAGAGCGCGGGCCTCTCGGCGGTCACCGCGATCAAGGACGCCCACCCGGACAAGATCGTGTTCGCGGACATGAAGACCATGGATGCCGGCGAGCTGGAGGCAGACATCGCCTTCGCCGCGGGCGCCGACCTCGTGACGGTTCTCGGATCCGCCGGCGACAGCACCATCGCGGGTGCGGTCGCTGCCGCGAAGAAGCATGGCAAGGGTGTCGTGGTGGACCTGATCGGCGTCTCGGACAAGCCTGCGCGTGCCCGTGAGGTCGTCGCCCTCGGCGCCGAGTTCGTCGAGATGCACGCAGGCCTCGACGAGCAGGCGGAGGAAGGCTTCACCTTCTCCACGCTGCTGCGCGACGGCGAGGCCTCCGGCGTCCCGTTCTCGGTGGCCGGCGGAATCAACACCTCCACGATCGAATCGGTGCAGAGCTCCGGCGCCGAAGTCGCTGTCGCCGGCGGCGCCATCTATGGCGCCCCTGATGTGGGGACCGCCGCGCAGCAGCTGCGCGCAGCCATCGTCTGATCCAGACAGCGGGAGAGCGACCTGGGGCTCCCAGGTCGCTCTCCCGCTCTGGTCGCTCCCCCGCTCTGGTCGCTCCCCCGCCCCGGCGGGGCTCCGAGCGGTGCTACTGCAGCAGCGTCTTGTCGTCGACCACGGCGCCCTTGAGCTTGCCGAACTCGGCGAGCAGGTCCTGCGGGGTCATCTGCGCCTTCTGCTCGGCGCCGACGTCGAGGATGATCCGACCCTCGTGCATCATGATCAATCGGTTGCCGACCTCCAGGGCCTGGACCATGTTGTGCGTGACCATCAGCGTGGTCAGGCCCTTGTCCTCGACCACGCTGCGGGTCAGCCGGGTGACCAGCTCGGCGCGCTGCGGATCCAGGGCCGCGGTGTGCTCATCGAGCAGCAGCACCCGAGGGTCCGAGTAGGTGGCCATGAGCAGGCTCAGCGCCTGCCGCTGACCACCGGATAGCAGCCCGACCTTGGTCTTCAGCCGCCCCTCCAGGCCCAGCTCGAGCTGCTTCAGCGCCTCGGCGAACCGCTCGCGCTTGGCCTTCGTCACCCCGCGGGAAAGCCCGCGCGGACGCCCGCGGCGGTCGGCCAGGGAGAGGTTCTCCTCGATGCTCAGGTTCGGAGCGGTGCCTGCCATCGGGTCCTGGAACACCCGACCGACCTGCGCCGCCCGCTGGTGCTCCTTGAGCCTGCTGACGTCGCTGCCGTCGAGGGAGACCACGCCGGTGTCCTGGTGGATCCGACCCGCCACGGTGTTGAGCAGGGTGGACTTGCCCGCCCCGTTGGAGCCGATGACGGTGACGAAGTCACCCTCCGTCAGCTCCAGGTTCACGTCCACCAGCGCGCGGCGCTCGTTGACGGTGTGTGGGAAGAACGTCTTGGAGACTGAGTCGATGGTCAACATGTCAGGCTCCCTTCTCGGCCGAGGCTTTGGGCAGGTGGGCGTCGGGGGTGGTCAGCGGTGCGGCGGCGTCCGCCAGCGGCGAGGAGCTCCTGCGTCGCAGGCTCAGCTTCGAGAAGCCCTTCCACTGAGGCAGCAGCAGCGCCGCGACGACCAGGATCGCTGACATCAGCTTCATGTCGTTGGGGTTGAGCCCGACGTTGAGCGCGAGCTGGATCGCCAGGCGGTAGACCACCGCGCCGAGGATCACGGCGAGCGTGGCCTGCATGACGCTGCGGCTGCCGAAGATGGCCTGGCCCACGATCACCGAGGCCAGTCCGACCAGGATCAGGCCGATCCCCATCCCGATGTCGGCGAATCCCTGGTGCTGGGCGACGACGGCGCCGGCGATGCCGACGAGTCCGTTGGAGAGCATCAGGCCGATGATCTTCTGCCGGTCGGTGCTGACCGCGAAGGAGCTGATCATCTGCTCGTTGTCACCGGTGGCGCGCAGCGCCAGTCCGTTGTCCGTCTGCAGGTACCAGTCCATGATCAGCTTGAAGATCAGCGCGACGGCGGCCAGCACGGCCACCGAGGTCCAGCCCACGCCGGTGAAGCCGCGCATCATTGAGATGACGGTGTCCTGGCCGAGCAGGGGCACGTTGGCCCCGTCCATGATGCGCAGGTTGATGGAGTAGAGCCCGATCATCGTCAGGATGCCGGCCAGCAGCCCGTTGATGTTGCCCTTGGTGTGCAGCAGGCCGGTGATCATCCCGGCGAGGCTGCCGACCACGAAGGCCGCGGCGGTGGCCAGGAACGGGTCCACCTCGTTGGTGATCAGGATGGCCGCCGTCGCCGCACCGGAGGTGAAGGACCCGTCGACGGTCAGGTCGGGGAAGTTCAGGATCCTGAAGGTCAGGTACACGCCCAGGGCCATGATCGCGTAGATCAGCCCGAGCTCGAATGCTGTGATCATGTGTCCTCATTTGTCGTCGCGGCCGGATCATCGGCCGTCGCCGGGTCCACGTCCACTCAGGCGGCGGGCGCCGGTGCAGCCTGGTGCGGCTGTCCCGGCGCCCGGCCTGGTGGTCATCTGTCAGTCATAGCCGCGTTCAGCGGCCGTGTGCCAGCCGCGTGAAGCGGCCGGAGGGGTCGAGTCGAGTCACCCGCGGTGGGTCACTCTTCCTCTTCAGCGGCCTCGTCAGCCTCGGCGGGGTCCTCGGCCTCGACGTCCTCACCGACGACCGTGTCGGCGCGGTCCAGCAGCTCCTGGTCCAGCTCGACGCCCATGGCCTCGGCGGCCTCCGGGTTGACGATGAGCTCCAGGGTCTCCTGGGTCTCGACCGGCATGGTCGCCGGGTCCTCACCGTCCTCGAGGATCCGCAGCGCCATCTCGCCGGCCTGGCGGCCGAGGTCGCCGTAGTTGATGCCGTAGGTGGCCACCGAGCCGCGGATGACCGAGTCACCCTCGGAGGCGATCACCGGGATGGAGTTCTGCTGGCCGTACTGCAGCACGGACTCCAGGGCCGAGACGACAGCGTTGTCGGTCGGGACCCAGATCGCATCGACGTCGAGGGACTCCACGCCCTGCTGGACCTCGGAGGAGTTCGAGATGGTCGCCTCCTGGATCTCCAGGCCGAGCTCGTCGGCGGCCTCCTGGGCGAGCTCCACCTGGACGGCGGAGTTCGTCTCGCCGGAGGAGTAGACGATGCCCACCGTCTCGGCGTCGGGAGCGATCTCCTGGAGCAGCTCGAACTGCTCCATCACCGGGTTCAGGTCGGAGGCACCGGTGATGTTGGCGCCGGGCTCCTCCCAGGAGTCCACCAGGCCGGCTTCCTCAGGGTCGGTGACCGCGGAGAACACGATCGGCTTGTCGGTGACGGCCTGTGCCGCGGCCTGGGCGGTGGGGGTGGCGATGGCATGGACCAGGTCCATGTCAGAGGTGGCGAAGGTCCCGGCGATGTTGCTCGCCGTGGCCTGCTCGCCCTGGGCGTTCTGCTCGTCCCATTCCACCTCGACGCCGGCGTCCTCGAAGGCCGCCTTGAAGCCGTCGCGCGCCTCGTCCAGCGACGGGTGGGAGACGATCTGGGTGATGCCGATCGAGTAGCTGCCGCCTTCTTCGCCGGCCGCGCCCTCGGTGTCTTCGCCTTCGGTGTCGCCGCCGCAGGCGGTGAGCATCATGGCGGTGGCGGCCAGCGCCGCCGAGAGCCTCATGGTTGTGCTGCGTGATCGCATAGGTGCTCCTCATCTAGGTGCATCATCCGTCGGTGGGTCTCGCCGGCGTGATGCTGTGCGTGATTCTTCTGGTGCGGGTGATTCAGCTGCGGTGTTGCTGGTGCTGCAGCGTCTGTGGTCCTGCGGTGCCGCTGGTCCTGCTGGTCCTGCGGTGCTTCTGCTGCTGCGAGTGGTCCCTGCATTTCCGCGATGTTGAACAGAGGTTATCCTGCTCCACGTCCGTTGGTCAGCAGGTCAGCGCGCGCCCGGGGTCACCGAGAGTTCTTCGCGCTCGCTGTCGTCGTTGAGATTGATGCCCTGAAGCTTCTTCGGCACCATCGAGACGGCGATGAAGGAGATGATCGCCAGGATCGCGATGTAGAGCCCGATCAGCCAGGACTGTCCGGTGGTGTTCAGGATGGTCTGGGCGATGGTGGCCGCGAAGGCGCCGCCGATGATCGAGCCCAGCGCGTAGCCGATCGAGACGCCGGAGAAGCGGATGTTGACCGGGAACATCTCGGCGTAGAGCGCCGACTGCGGGCCGTAGGACGGGCCCAGACCGATGGTGAGGATGAAGATCGCCAGCGCGAAGAGCGGCAGCGAGGCGGTGTCGAGCAGGAACCACATCGGGATCGCCCAGACGATGATGATGCCGTAGCCGATCTGGAAGGTCTTCACCCGTCCGATCCGGTCGGAGATGTATCCGCCGAAGAGCGTGAAGATGAACCAGCCGACGCCGCCGATCAGCGAGGCGATCAGGGTGTCATTGCGATCCATGCCCAGCGTGTTCACGCCGTAGGCGGCGAAGAAGGCGATCACCAGATAGCCCGCGGCATTGTTCGCGGCGAAGATCAGCGCCGCCAGGAAGGTGTACTTCTTGTGCGTGGTCACCAGCTCCTTGAGCGGAGCCGAGGACTCCTTCTTGCGCTCCTTCATCTCCAGGAAGACCGGGGACTCGTCGACCTTGAGTCGGATCAGGAAGCCCACGATGATCAGCACGAAGGAGAAGAGGAACGGCACCCGCCAGCCCCAGGAGAGGAACTGCTCCTCGGTGGTCATGGCGTTGAGCGCGAACATGAATCCGGTGGCGAGCAGCATGCCCAGCGGCACACCGATCTGCGGGTAGGCCCCGAAGAGTCCGCGCTTGTGGCGGGGAGCGTGTTCGACGGCGAGCAGCGCCGCCCCGCCCCATTCGCCGCCGGCCGAGAGACCCTGCAGCACGCGGAGCACGATGAGCAGGATCGGCGCCAGGACTCCCCAGGTCGCATAGGTGGGAAGCAGGCCGATGAGCACCGTGGCTCCACCCATGCCCATCAGCGTGATCACCAGGACCACCTTGCGGCCGTAGCGGTCACCGATCATGCCGGCGAGGATCGCGCCCAGCGGGCGGAAGAGGAAGGAGATGCCGACCGAGGCCCAGGCGACGATCTGCGCCAGCGCGGCGTTGTCCTCGCCGAGCGGCTCGAAGTACAGCACCGCCAGCACGAAGCCGGCTGCCTGCGCGTAGATGAAGAAGTCGTACCACTCGATGGTGGTGCCGACGAGGGTTCCCGCGAGGACCTTCGTCTCCTCGCGAGTCAGGTCATGCCCCTCGCTGCTGAGATAGGTGGTCTGGCTCATATCTGCTCCAAAGGCTGGACACGTCACGGTGACGTACGAGTGTTTCTTGGGTTGTGCCTGTGACTCAGGTCACTGACATGAGCGCCAATGTACCAGAATTAATGACCGAACGGTTGGTCAGTCCGATGATCAGTGGGAACACCGTCGGCTACAGTGAATTCACCGTCCCTTCGCGCCGCTGCGCGGAATTCTGCGCCCCATCCCCCACGAGAGAACCGCTGCAAGGACCATGCCCCAGCCATCGACTGACTCCGCCCCCCGCATGCGGTGGATGGATCTGCTCCGCGGCGTCGCGGTGCTGCTGGTGGTGGTGCTCCACGGCTCCGACATCCCGCGGGCCAACGGGCTCGGCGTGGAGCGGTGGACCGAGCTGAACCTCTATCTCGAGCCGTTCCGGATGCCGCTGCTGATGTTCCTCTCCGGAACCCTGCTGCCCCGCTCGCTCACGAAATCCGCGGGAGCCTACCTGTGGGGGAAGTTCGCCAGCATCGTCTGGCCGCTGATGATCTGGCTCGTCGGGTTCGGGGTGCTGATCTATCACAGCGGACCGGGCCAGCTGGAGTACTGGCTGAGCGGGGACTACCTGTGGTTCCTGATGGCGCTGACGCTCTGCTACCTCGGCGGGATGCTGCTCAAGCCGCTGGTCTCGCGGCCGCAGCTGCTGAGCGGGCTCGCCGTCGTCGTGTTCGTGGTCATGATCCTCGCCCGGCACTACACCGAGGTCGAGAACTCACTCGTCACCCGCACCCTCTACTACGGGGCCTTCTTCTTCCTCGGCGCCGCCTGCGCGAGGATCCTGCAGCGCTGGGCGACGGCGCCCTGGCTGCTGATCGCGGCGCTGGGAGTGGTCGTGGCGTGGCTGGCACATCACGGCTTGGAAGGCAGCGAGTTCCGCGCCGGGACCATCTATGCCGCACCCACCGCAGTGGCCGGCATCGCCCTGATCCTCTGGGTGGCGCCGCGGATCCCCGCGGGTCGGGTCAACAGCTTCCTGCAGTGGGCCGGACGCAGTTCGATCGTGGTCTATGTCAGCCACTTCCCGATCATCATCCTGATCCACCGCGGGCTGAGCGAGATCGGCGTGGACCCGGTGCTCCACGTGGCGGCCTGCACCCTCGGCGGACTGCTGCTGAGCCTGCTCGTGGTGTGGCTGCGACCGTGGACCCGCTGGCTCTACGTCGTGCCCGGCAATCGGCGCGTGGCGGCCCGCCTTGCCGCCCGGGTCGGTGCGGATTCCACTCAGGGCTCTGACCGCATGCGCATGTCCTAGCAAGCAGATAAGGTTTCACACTGTGAGCACCGCCCTGTACCGCCGCTATCGACCCGACTCTTTCGCCGACGTGATCGGGCAGGAGCACGTCACCGCGCCCTTGATGACGGCCCTGGGCAAGGACGCGGTCTCCCACGCCTACCTCTTCTCCGGCCCGCGCGGCTGCGGCAAGACCACCTCCGCCCGGATCCTGGCCCGCTGCCTCAACTGTGCCCAAGGTCCCACCGGCACCCCCTGCGGGACCTGCGACTCCTGCGTGGACCTTGCCACCGGCGGGTCCGGCTCGCTCGACGTGATCGAGATCGACGCCGCCAGCCACGGCGGCGTCGATGATGCCCGCGACCTGCGCGAGCGTGCGACCTTCGCCCCGGTGCGCGACCGCTACAAGATCTTCATCATCGATGAGGCTCATATGGTCACCGCCGCGGGCTTCAACGCGCTGCTGAAGATCGTCGAGGAGCCGCCGGAGCACATCAAGTTCATCTTCGCGACCACCGAGCCGGACAAGGTCATCGGGACCATCCGCTCACGCACCCACCACTACCCGTTCCGGCTGGTCCCACCCGAGCCGCTGATGGACTACCTGCACCGGCTCTGCGAGCAGGAGGGCGTCACCGTGGCTCCGGGCGTGCTGCCCCTGGTGATCCGCGCCGGCGGCGGCTCGGTGCGTGACACGCTCTCGGTACTCGACCAGCTGATCGCCGGATCCTCCGACAGCACCTTGGACTATGACCGGGCGACGGCGCTGCTCGGCTTCACCCACGCCACCATGCTCGACGAGGTCGTGTCCTCCGTGGCGGCGCTCGACGGCGCCACCGCCTTCTCCGTGGTCGATCGCGTGGTCCAGTCCGGGCAGGACCCCCGACGGTTCGTCGAGGACCTGCTGGAGCGGCTGCGCGACCTGATCGTGGTGAAGTCCGTCCCGGAGATCCCGGGGGCGATTCTGCGCGGGGTCCCCGAGGACCAGATCCGCTCGATGCAGACCCAGGCCGGGCAGCTCGGCTCCGCGGAGCTCTCCCGTGCGGCCGACATCTCCGCCCAGGCGCTCACCGACATGGTCGGCGCCACCTCGCCGCGGCTGCACCTGGAGCTGCTGATGGCCCGGCTGCTGCTGCCCCATGCCGAGCAGGGGCATGCCTCCGTGGCGGCCCGGCTCGAGCGGGTGGAACGCCGCCTGGACTTCGCCGCCGGAGCCGGCGTGACCCCCAGCGCCGAGAGCGACTCCGCAGCACGGACCGCAGACTCGACCGCGGCCGGCTCAGCACCTGACCCAGGCTCAGCACCCGAGGCCCGCGCCGAGCAGCACACCTCAGAGGCGCAGGTTTCAGCGACACAGGGCCCAGCCACGCAGGCTCCAGAGGAACAGACCGCGGCGGACCCCAAGTGGGCAGCCCCGAGCTCGCGGCCGGCCGCGGCACCCGAGTCGCAGAGCGGCTCGCCCTCCTCCGACTCTTCCGGGCGCGAGACCACGACGGCGGACGCAGGCCGACCGGAGTCAGCTCCGCCGCAGGAGCACCAGCCTGCCGCGGCGGCGAGCCGCTCCTCCCCCGGGGCCCAGAACCCGGCGGCCCCGGCGGCACCGACCGCGGCCGCCCAGCCCGCATCCCCCGCCGCGACCCCGGCCGCACCTGCCGCCGGAGGGTCCACAGACGAGATGATGCGCCGGGCCTGGCCCGACATCGTGGACTCGCTGAAGTCCCAGTCGCGGATGCTCTGGATGCTGGTCAAGGGCAATGTGAGCGTGGACAGCTTCGACGGGCAGTCACTGAGCCTCGACTTCACCAATGAGGGAGCGCGGACCACGTTCGCCAACCGCAACGGTGAGCAGGCGATGAACGCCGCGATCGAGGACGTCCTGGGCATGAAGGTCCGCTTCAAGCTCGTCACCGGAGGCTCGTCCTCGGCAGGCGGTGGTGGCGGCCCAAAAGCTGACCGCCGGCTGAGCCCGGCGGCCGCTCCAGCAGAGGCCCAGTCCGGGGACGACACCCCAGCCTGGGTCCTGCAGGAACCGCCCGAGCCCTACGATCCGGGATTCGCCGAGGCTCCGCCGGAACAGCCGACGGATCAGCCCTCCGAGCACCCCGCTGAGACCCGCCCGGGGGCCGACCTCGACACCAGGGCCGGGTCCAGCGAGCCGGATGCCACCGACCTCGATCCCGCCGACCCGGATTCCACCGACCCGGAGGAGTCTGCCGCTGCGGACACCCGAGCCGCGGCACCCTCCGCGGTCTCCCCCGAGGCCGCGGCACACCTGAGCCGTGACGCGCCGGCGCTGAACCCCGACCACGACGCCACCACCGGCAATCACATCGATGCCGGCACAGGCACAGGCACTGGCACTGGCACTGGCACTGGCACTGGCACTGGCACTGGCACAGTGACTCACACCAGCACGGACACCCAGGACGCATACAAGCCGCTGGCCGAGAAGTCTCCAGTGCCGGCCTTCGCCCGTCGTGCCGGCACCGCCCCGCGGTGGAGCAGCCCCAACGATCCCCAGACAACCGGTGGAGGCTCTCCCGCCGCGGCCCCGGCGCAGGGCGTCGCTCCGAACGGCGGTGCGCCGCAGACCACCGCCGGGGGCACCGGCACCCCGGCAGGCCCGCCCGGAGGGGGTGCTCCGAGTCGTGCGGCAGAGATTCGCCGTCGTCTTGCCCAGCGCAACGGGGGCGGATCCTCCTCGGCTCCCCCTGCAGAGCCGCCCGCCGACCACCCCTCGCATCCGGCTCCACCGCCGGACCCGGCCTGGGACTCGGGGCCGCCGAGCGACTATGACCAGAGCGAGCCGCCGGCATGGGCCCAGAGCGAGCCCGAGGACGTCGCCAGCGAGGACGATGTCCCGCTCGAGCACTCCGGGGTGTTCGGCCGCAAGGCCTTCGAGAAGCACCTCGGAGCCACCCTGCTGGAGGAACGCCGGCTCAACGAGTGAGCCCGGTTAGACTGAATCTCCACCCCGGAAGGAAGGCTCGTCCACACCGTGTATGAAGGCGCAGTCCAAGACCTGATCGACGAGCTCGGGCGACTCCCGGGCATCGGTCCCAAGTCGGCACAGCGCGTGGCCTTCCACATCCTCGAAGCCGACGGTGAGGACATGAAACGCCTTGCCGACGCGATCACCACGGTCAAGGAGAAGGTCAAGTTCTGCGCGATCTGCTTCAACGTCTCCGAGGAGAACACCTGCCGGATCTGCCAGGACAGTCGGCGCGATCCCAGCCTGCTCTGCGTGGTCGAAGAGTCCAAGGACGTCATGGCGATCGAACGCACCCGCTCCTTCCGCGGGAAGTATCACGTGCTCGGCGGCTCGATCAATCCGATCGCCGGGATCGGCCCCGATCAGCTGCACATCCGAGAGCTGCTCAGCCGACTCTCCGACGACACCATCACCGAGGTCATCGTGGCCACCGACCCGAACCTCGAAGGTGAGGCCACGGCCACCTACCTCTACCGGATGCTCGGCTCCATCGGCATCAAGCTGACCCGCCTGGCCTCCGGGCTCCCCGTCGGCGGAGACCTCGAATACGCCGATGACGTCACCCTCGGGCGGGCCTTCGAAGGCCGCACCGTGATGTCCTGACCTGGCCGGCGGCACGTCGCATCCAGATAGTTATGCAAGCGTGATCAGGTAATACTCAGGTTTCTTCGCTGTCGTATTTCCGTTGGTTTTCGTCCACCCTGTTGCACTAGTCACGTCTGGGAAGCGCGGACGCCAGGCCGTTCACGGTCGGAATTCTTTCTCCCTTTCCCAGATCTCCCGGATGTCGCCGAACCTTGTCGTTCGACGAGAAAACAGTTTCCAAATCCTTTTTATCGGTCTAGCGTGATGAGTCAGGCAGTCCTGCGCCGTTTTCCGGCGCAGCTCCGCTGACTCGCACCAGACGCACACCAGAGGATGAGGTAAGCACTGATGATGAAGAAGACTTCCATGGCAGTCCGCGCAGGCGCCGTGAGCGCCGCCGCACTGCTCGCACTGACCGCCTGCGGCGGCGACGAGGGCGAGAACGGTGAAGCCGAGGGTGGCGGCGAAGACGTCATCACGGTGGCCATCGCAGGAGAGGTTCCCTACTCCTACCTGAACGACGACGGGGAACCCGAGGGTGCCACGATAGCCCTGGCCGAGGAGATCTTCGGCCAGATGGGTTACTCGATCGAAGCTGAGGTCACCGACTGGGACAGTCTGATCCCCGGTCTCAATGCAGATCGTTACGAGGCCGTCTCGGCAGGCATGTCAATTCTTCCCGAACGCTGTGAAGAAGCTGCCTTCGCTGAGCCCGAGATCATGTACACCACCGCACTCCTGGTGGAAGAGGGCAACCCCTACGGCGTGGAGGACCTCAACGACGTCGCAGAGGCCGTCGAGTCCGGCGAGGACCTCACCCTCGCCACCCTGTCCTCAGGCGTCGAAGCCACCTACGTGGACGAACTGGGCATCGACGCCGAGGGCGTCGCCACGGCCGATGATGGAGTGGACATGGTCACCGGTGGCCGTGCCGATGTGTTCGCCCTGACCGCGATCTCGCTGTCCGAGATGGCAGGCGATATGGACGGCTTCGAGGTCACCGAAGGGTTCGTCCACGACATGGATGGCGTCATGCAGTACGGCGCAGGTTCGACGGTCTTCCCACAGGGCTCGGAGATGCTCGAGGAGTACAACGAGCACCTTGCCGAGCTCAAGGAGAGCGGCGAGCTGCTGGACATCATCAGCGAATACGGCTTCACCGAGGCCGAGGTGCCACCGGCGGACCTGACCGCCGAGGCGCTCTGTGCAGGCGACCTGGAATCGCTCCAGGACATCGAAGACTGAGCTGAGAACATTCAGCACCTCCCGGTGGCCGGCCCGACAATAGGGTCGGCCACCGCTTCGGTGACACGACCTCCAGCAGAGAGGAACCACCTCCTACCGTGGACTGGCTAGATCAACAGCAGCAGAACTTCGAGTCACTGCAGAACTTCGGACCCAGACTCTGGGACGGGTTCCTGCTCACCGTGCAGCTCACCCTGGTCGGCGCGGCACTTGCGTTCGTCATCGCCGTGATTTTGGGGCTCATGGGTGGCAGTCCGAAGTGGTGGCTGCGCACCCCGGCCCGCATCATCATTGAATTCTTCCGCGGCACCTCGCTGCTGGTGCAGCTGTTCTGGGTGTACTACGTCCTTCCGCTCTTCGGGCTGACCCTGGAGAGCGCCTTCACCGTCGGAGTGATCGCGCTGGGTCTCAACTACGGCGCATACGGCGCCGAGGCGGTCCGCGCCTCGCTGACCTCCGTCGCAAGCGGACAGTGGGAGGCCACTGTGGCGCTGTCCATGTCCTGGCAGCACAAGATCCGCCGGGTCATCTTCCCGCAGGCCTGGGCGTTGATGATCCCCTCCCTGGCGAACCTGCTGGTGCACCTGATGAAGGGCTCGGCCATCGTCTACATCGTCGGCCTCAACGACTTCAACTTCGAGCTTGACCAGTTGCGCCGTGTCACCGACGCCTGGTTCGCCTACGCCTTCGTCGGACTCATCGGCTACTTCACCTTCGCCCTGGTGCTCACCCAGATCATGCGGCTGCTGGAAGTCCGGGCCAGGCACCGACTCGGCCAGGGCCTCAGCATGCGAGAGATCCTCTCCCCTGCGCCCAAGCTTCCCACCGGAATCCAGCCTGGAGGTGCCTCATGATTCCCGTCGCGCCATTCACCGCTGATCCGGTCCCCGAACCCACGGGCAACATCTGGAACTGGGATTTCGCCATCGAGATCTTCCCGGAGATCCTGCGCGCATTCCTGGAGGTCACCCTGCTGGTGACCGTCGTGGGCACGGTGATCGCCGCCCTGCTGGGCCTTGTCATCGCCATTATGATCCGCGTGCTCCCCCGCCCGCTCGCCTTCGTGCTGCGCTGGGCGGCGAACTTCATCCGGATGACCCCGCTGGTGGTCCAGCTGCTGGTCCTCTACTACGGCTTCACCTGGATGGATCCGTTGACCATCGGCTTCATCGTGTTCGGCGTCCACTACGCGACCTACATGTCCGAGGTCTACCGCGCGGGCATCGATTCCGTGCCGAAGGGCCAGTGGGAGGCCACCAAGGCGCTCTCGATGAGCGCGGGACGGACCTGGCGGCGCGTGGTCATTCCGCAGGCCCTGCGCTCGACCATCCCCTCGCTGGGCAACTACGCGATCTCGATGTTCAAGGACACTCCGTTCCTCTTCGTCATCTCGGTGGCCGAGATGGTCAGGGTCGCGCAGACCATCGGCGCCCAGACCTTCCGCTACACCGAGGCGATCACCATCGCCGGCCTGATCTTCCTCGCCGCCAGCTATCCCACTGCACTGCTGATCAACCGTCTGGAGAAGCGACTTGCCTACGCCAACTGAGCCCGAAGCCCCGGTCATCGAGTTCGTCGATGTCGAGAAGCGCTTCGGGGACAACATCGTGCTCAAAGACCTGAACTTCTCGGTGCGCCGGGGCGAGCGGGTGACCCTGATCGGGCCCTCCGGCTCCGGCAAGACCACCATCCTGCGCCTGGTGATGACTCTGGAGGAGCTCACCGGCGGGTACATCTTCGTCGACGGCGAGCCGCTGACCCACCGCGAGAAGGACGGCAAGCGCGTCGCCGTCTCTCCCAAGGAGCAGAAGCGGCTGCGCACCCGGATCGGGATGGTCTTTCAGCAGTTCAACCTGTTCCCCAACATGACCGTGCTGGAGAACATCATCGAGGCCCCGATCCATGTGCTCGGCCAGTCCAAGGCCGAGGCCACCGCGAAGGCGCATTCGCTGCTGGAACAGGTGGGCCTGCCGGACAAGGCTGACCAGCACCCGCTGAGCCTCTCCGGCGGCCAGCAGCAGCGCGTGGCGATCGCCCGCGCGCTGGCCATGGATCCGGAGATCCTGCTGCTCGACGAGGTCACCTCGGCGCTGGACCCCGAGGTCGTCGGGGACGTGCTCAACATCCTGCGCAACGTCGCCGACACCACGAACGTGACCATGCTGATCGTCACCCATGAGATGAGCTTCGCCCGCGACGTCTCGCACAAGGTGATGATGTTCGACGGCGGCCGCGTGGTCGAGGAGGGCGCCCCGGAGAAGATCTTCTCCGACCCCAGCCACGCGCGCACCAAGCAGTTCCTCAGCGCCGTGCTGCGCGACGCCTGACCCGCTTTAGACTTGACCTGAGTTCCCCCGTTCAAAACCCCAGGAGTGAGACAACCTGTCATGAGCCTGATCGTTCAGAAGTACGGCGGATCATCCGTTGCAGACGCCGAGAGCATCAAACGAGTGGCGAAGCGGATCGTCGAGACCAAGCGTGCCGGTCACCAGGTCGTGGTGGTCGTGTCCGCCATGGGTGACACCACCGATGACCTGCTCGACCTCGCAGGCCAGATCACCTCCGCACCACCGTCCCGCGAGATGGACATCCTGCTCTCCTCCGGGGAGCGCATGTCCATGGCGCTGCTGGCGATGGCGATCCATGAGCTGGGCGAGTCCGCCCAGTCCTTCACCGGCTCCCAGGCCGGCATGATCACCGACGCCATCCACGGCAAGGCCCGCATCATCGAGGTCTCCCCGCTGCGCGTGCAGGAATCCCTCGACGCCGGCCACGTCGGCATCGTCGCAGGGTTCCAGGGCATGAGCCGGCAATCCCGCGACATCACCACGATGGGCCGCGGCGGCTCCGACACCACCGCCGTCGCCCTCGCCGCCGCGCTGCACGCCGACGCCTGCGAGATCTACACCGACGTCGACGGCGTCTTCACCGCCGATCCGCGCGTGGTCAAGACCGCCCGCAAGATCGACGAGATCTCCAGCGACGAGATGCTCGAGATGGCGGCCGCCGGCACGAAGGTGCTGCACCTGCGCTCGGTGGAGTACGCGCGCCGATTCGGCGTGAAGCTCCACGTCCGCTCCTCGTTCAGCCAGCTCGAAGGCACCTGGGTCATCCCCGACCCCAAAGACACCGTCAAGATTCAGGAAGGCGAACCCTTGGAACAGCCGATCATCTCCGGCGTCTCCCACGACGCATCCGAAGGAAAACTCACCATCACCGGCGTCCCCGACGTCCCGGGCAAGGCGGCGGAGATCTTCAACCTCATCGCCGAGGGCGCGGTCAACATCGACATGATCGTCCAGGACGTCTCGATGGCGACCAAGACCACCAACATCTCCTTCACCCTCCCCGGCGAGGACGGCGAACGCGCCCAGGAGATGCTCAATGCGCACAAGGACACCATCGGCTTCGAGTCCCTGGACTTCGTGCCCCAGGTCGGCAAGGTCTCACTGATCGGCGGCGGGATGCGCAACCACCCCGGCGTCTCGGCCCGGTTCTTCACCGCCCTGCGCGACGCCGGCATCAACATCGGCCTGATCTCAACCTCTGAGATCCGCGTCTCGGTGATCACCGACGTCGAGCTGCTGGACCGCGCGGTCGCCGCGATCCACACGGCCTTCGGCCTGGACTCCGACGAAGAGGCCACGGTCTACGCCGGCACCGGCCGCTAGCATCCGCCATGGGCACCACCATCCGCCCCGCCGTCGGGCGCTTCGATGACTTCTACGAGGTCATCGGGGTGAAGAAGCCCGGCGGTCTGGGGTGCTGGTGCATGTCCTACCGCGATTCCCGGGTCTCCGGCCCGGATCGGCCGGCCTTCATGGAGGAGCTCTGCCGCACCGAGCCAGGCCCGGGTGTGATCGCGTTCGTCGATGACACTCCGGCGGGCTGGTGCTCGGTGGCTCCGCGCAGCACCTACCGGCGGCTGATGAACTCCCGGACCATCCCGTTCCTCGATGACCGAGACCCCTGGTCGGTGGTCTGCTTCGTGGTCCGTGCGGGATTCCGACGGCGCGGACTGATGCATGATCTGCTCGACGGTGCCGTCGCGCATGCCGCCGCGCACGGCGCGGCGGTCCTCGAGGGATATCCGATGGAGCTCGAGGACGGCAAGCGGGTCGACGTGATCAGCGGCTACGTCGGCACCACCGAGCTCTTCGCGGGCCACGGGTTCGAGGTCGCCGGACCCACCACCGCGCACAGCGGACATCGGCCGCGCTGGATCATGCGCCGGGAGCTGACAGAGCCTCAGGAACCGGACGCCAGCGCGGAATAGGCCGCTCAAGCACACAGGCGGCAGGTGTACCCTTTACGGGTTCCCTACCGCCTGCGCACTTGGTACGAGTGATATACCCGATGGTAACCCAGACACCAGCTCCTCTTGAGGCAATACATGGTTTGACGGTGATTCCTGAACAGGAGCATCGCGAGCGGGCCGCCGCGCATCAGTCCGCGGTGGACCTGCTCACCGAAGACTTCCTGGCGCGCCGTCATGCCGGCGCCAAGCACCCGGTGGAGGACTTCCTCTTCACCTACTACTCCCACTCCCCCGGCAAGCTCTCGCGCTGGCACCCCGGGGTGGGGTTCCTGCTCGAAGGCGCACAGCGCACCGAGCGGGCCCAGTGGAAGCACTACCGCAGCACCGACTCCGGGGTGACCCTCGACGTCGAGGGCTTCCGCGAGGACCGGGCCTCCATGATCGGATTCGCCCGGCGACTCTTGAGCACGACGGCGGCGGCTCCGGCTCAGCTGGGCTGCTTCGGGCTGCACGAGTGGGCCATGGTCTACAAGTCGGTGGAGCACGGCCAGCGCCACGACCAGGTGCCGCTGCGCCTGGGCGCCGCGGGCACCGATGAGGTGGTGGAGGCGGCGAACATCCGGTGCACCCATTTCGACGCCTACCGCTTCTACACGCCCTCGGCCCGGCCGCTCAACGCGCTGGAGCCGACCCGCGAGGCGCAGACCCAGATGGAGCAGCCGGGCTGCCTGCACGCCAATATGGACCTCTATAAGTGGGCCTATAAGCTCACCCCCGCGGTCAGCAGCGACCTGCTGCTCGAGTGCTTCGACCTCGCCTCACGGATCCGCCGGCTCGACATGCGTGCCTCGCCGTATGACTTGAGCGACTGGGGCTACGAACCGGTCGCGATCGAGACCCCTGCCGGACGGGCGGCCTACGCCCGGGCGCAGAAGGGCTTCGCCGAGGAGTCCCAGGTGCTGCGCGGGAAGCTGCTCGCGGTGCTCGACCGGCTCGAGGCTTCGTGATCGCCGCGCTGTGCCTGCTCAGGCGTTGGCGAGCACCCGGCTGCATTCGCTGAGCAGCTCCTGCATCCGCGTGGCGTCATGTCGGCCGTTGAAGATCTCGGTGCCGTTCTCGAACGCCCGCCCGGCCGCGAGCGGCCCAGCGTCCACGGCGTCGTAGCCGAGGGAGTCCACGAAGTCCTGGACCAGCGCCTTCGCGGCGGCGTCATCTCCAGCGACCGCGAGCGCCCGGCGCTGTGGGTCTCCGGCGGGGTAGGAATCGATCTCCAGATCCCCGTAGCCGATGTGGTTCAGGGTCTTCACGACCCGGGCGCCGCCGAGGAACTCCGCGATGACCTCGCTGGTGCTGGTGCCGGTCTCGAACTCGTCCATGAATCCGTCCACCGGCGCCCAGTAGTTCATGGTGTCGATGACCACCCGGTCGCGCAGCACTGCGGTGTCGATGCTGCGGTACTTGTGCAGCGGCACGGCCAGCACGATGAGGTCGGCGCCGCGCAGATCTTCGCGGTCCACCGCGGTCGCGCCGGGGACGATCACCTCGGTGAGCAGGGCGATGTCCGCTGCCGGTTTGGCGGTCGCGATCTTCACGGTATGACCGGCCCGCACGGCCTGACGGGCGACGGCGGTGCCGACCCGGCCAGCACCGAGCACTCCGATGGTCAGTGGCGTCTGCGTCATGGTGATCCCGTCCCTCGGCCAACGATCGACCGATTCTTCAAAAACTGAAAGATTTCGCCTGGCATAACGTGAGGGCCCGGAGATTTGTTCCACCTTCGGGTGCCTGCTCCGTCACAGCGGAGCCGACGACGGCGGCCGCGGCGTCCTCCGCGCGAGCCACTGCTGCGGCGTCGTCGTGGTGATCACGGTCGGTGACCGTGGGATCAGGGCGCCGCTGCCTAGCGCGGTCATTCCCAGCGGGATCCGCACCACTCGAGGAACCAGGTGATCCTGGGCGTTGACCTGCTGTGCCAGCCGCGCGAGATCGACCTGTTCGGGACCGCAGATCTCGGTGACCTCGGCGGCCTCCGGCGCCAGGGCCTGCTCCACCAGATGTTCCGCCGCCTCCGCCACAGCAAGGGGACGCGAGAGGATGCCGGGGACGAAGGCCGTGCCACCCACTCGGGTCTGGCGCAGCAGCGCTTCGGGGAGCTCGAACCACTGGGTGGTGCGCACCATGCTCAGTGGCAGCCCGCTCCTCCGGTAGACATCTTCCTGGGCCGCCTTTCCACGGTAGTAGCCGAGCCAGCGGTGCACCCGGGGATTGGCGGCGTTGATGATGCTGAGGCAGACCACGCGCGGCTGCGAGCCCTCGACCGCGGCCACCACCTGGGAGGCGGCGGACTCGAAGAACCTGACCGCGGCCCGCGCGGACAGCGTCTGGTGATTCAGAGCGTCCACGACGACGTCGGCGCCGGCGAGCGCGCGAGACAGCGCCTCGAGGTCACCGACATCGACGCCGAGACTCCGGCTGATGGCCACGGCCTCCACATCACGGCCCCTCAGTCCCTCAAGGACCAGCGACTCGGCCAGTCCGGAGGCTCCCAGCACTGCCACGCGCGTCGCTGCCATGCCACGGTCCTTCGCCCGAGAGATCTGTTGAAGCTGCGCCCACTGTAGACCCGGCGAGGCGTGGTCGTCAGGAGTTCAGCTCACGTCCCCGTCGACGTAGAGCCACTGACCGGACTCCCGGCGGAAACGGCTGAGCTCGTGCAGTCGACCCCTCGTGCGGGGCTGATCCGACGACGTGCCACCGTCGGGAGCGTCCTGATAGGCGGCCACGAACTCGACGGTCCCGGTGTCGTGGAACGGGCCGCCCGCCGTCGTGCCCAGGATGTTCAGGCGCCTCCAGTGCGGGCCGGGTGCGGTGAGATCGCTCAGCGCGGGGCGGGTCTCGGCGGCCCAGGTGCGGTGGAGGTAGCCCGCGAAGAATGCCGGATCCCGGCTGAGCAGGGCATTCGCGCTGTATCGGGACCGCATCAGCGCCTCCGCGGTGGGCGCCGGGGCACCGAGGAGGAAGCGCGCGCAGCAGGCGGCATAGGTGTCACCCGATCCGCAGGGGCAGCGCTGTTCGGCGTCAGGGTGCTTGTGGCCGGGACGAGCGGCGGCAGGCTGGGATCGCGGGTTCTGCGTCATCGCACCAGCATCTCATCGGTCCCGAGACGCTCCACGGCGTGGCAGCCCGCGCCGAAGCCGTTCGCAACGAAGCAGCTCACATCGTTTGGGCACTTTGCGTCGCTTTGACGCACCTCGGGACGGGTTATTCCGCCGCAAAGTGCCCAATCGACGCGACCGGACCCGCGGATGATGCGGGCGAACGCTCGAATCGCACCGCGCGCGCCGCTCCCGCGGGCACCCGGTAGACTGGTCCGGCAAGCTCGCGGAGCGTGCCGCCGTCGTTCTCAGCCGTGCTGATCTGGACTCGCGCGGTGCGTGAGACGGCACCTCGTAGCGGTCCCGCGGGCTCATCCACCCGCACCATCGCACAGGAGACCCTATGCCGCGCATCATCGTCGAGGTCATGCCCAAGCCAGAGATTCTCGACCCCCAGGGCAAGGCCATCGCCTCCGCGCTGCCCCACCTGGGCTTCACCGATTTCTCCGCAGTCCGCCAGGGCAAGCGCTTCGAGCTCACCGTCGAGGGTGAGGTCACCGAGCAGGTCCTGGCCAGCGCCCGCACCGCGGCGGCCGAGATGCTCTCGAATCCGGTGATCGAAGACGTCATCAGCGTGCGCGTCGATGATGAGGGCGCTGCATGAGCACTGAGACTCCCCTGATCGGGGACTTCCGCGCGGCTCCCGCCGCGAACCCGCTCGGCGGCGCCCGCATCGGCGTCGTCACCTTCCCGGGCACCCTGGATGACCGCGACGCCGCGCGCGCCGTCCGCCTCGGCGGCGGCACCGCCGTGCCGCTCTGGCACGCCGATGAGTCGCTGCAGAACGTCGACGCCATCGTGCTCCCCGGCGGCTTCTCCTATGGGGACTACCTGCGCGCCGGAGCGATCGCCCGCTTCGCCCCGATGATGAACAAGATCATCGACGCCGCCACCGCCAGCTCCGGCACCCGGCTCCCGGTGCTGGGCATCTGCAACGGATTCCAGATGCTCACCGAATCCCACCTGCTGCCCGGCTCGATGGTGAAGAACGATCACCTGAAGTTCCTCTGCCGCGACCAGGTGCTGCGCGTGGAGAACACCTCCACCGCATGGACCTCCCAGTTCACCGCGGACGAGCTCATCGCCGTCCCGCTGAAGAACCAGGACGGCCAGTACCTGGCTGACCCGGCGACTCTCGAGGCCCTGGAGGCCGAGGGCCGCGTGGTGTTCCGCTACGTGGGCGAGAACCCGAACGGCTCACGCAACGGCATCGCCGGCGTGACCAACGAGACGGGCAACGTGGTGGGCCTGATGCCGCACCCCGAGCACGCCGTGGAAGCCGGCTACGGTCCCGATGACGCCACCGGGATGCGCAGCGGCACCGACGGACTGACCATCTTCACCTCCGTGATCGCATCTCTTGCCGGAGGTGCCCAGTGAGCGAGCCGACTGTGACTGACAAAGAATTCAACATCGACACCGTGGAGCACGCCTCCACCACCCCGGACACCGACCTTCCCTGGGCGGCGCTCGGGCTGAAGTCCGATGAATATGACCGGATCGTCACGATCCTGGGTCGACGGCCCACCGCTGCCGAGCTGGCCATGTACTCCGTGATGTGGTCCGAGCACTGCTCGTACAAGTCCTCCAAGGTCCACCTGCGCCAGTTCGGCGAGAAGGTCACCGAGGAGATGAAGAAGGACCTGATGGTCGGCATCGGCGAGAACGCCGGCGTCACCAACCTCGGCGACGGCTGGGCCGTCACGTTCAAGATCGAGTCCCACAACCACCCCAGCTTCGTGGAGCCCTACCAGGGCGCCGCCACCGGCGTCGGCGGGATCGTGCGCGACATCATCTCCATGGGCGCCCGCCCGGTGGCGGTGATGGACCCGCTGCGCTTCGGCGACATCGACCACCCTGACACGTTGCGGGTGCTGCCCGGCGTGGTCTCCGGCATCGGCGGCTACGGCAACTCCCTGGGCCTGCCGAACATCGGCGGCGAGGTCGTCTTCGACTCCGTCTACCAGGACAACCCGCTGGTCAACGCGCTGGCAGTCGGCGTGATGCGCCACGAGGACATCCGCCTGGCCAACGCCTCCGGCGTGGGCAACAAGGTGGTGCTCTTCGGCGCGCGCACCGGCGGCGACGGGATCGGCGGCGCCTCGGTGCTGGCCTCGGAGTCCTTCGACGACTCCAAGCCCTCCAAGCGTCCCGCCGTGCAGGTCGGTGACCCCTTCGCCGAGAAGGTGCTCATCGAGTGCTGCCTCGAGCTCTTCCATGCCGAGCTCGTCGAGGGCATCCAGGACCTCGGTGCCGCCGGCATCTCCTGCGCCACCTCGGAGCTGGCCTCCAACGGCGAGGGCGGCATGCACGTGGAGCTGACCAACGTGCTGCTGCGCGACCCCTCGCTGACCCCGGGCGAGATCCTGATGTCGGAGTCCCAGGAACGCATGATGGCCGTGGTCACCCCCGCCAACGCCGCGGAGTTCGAACGGGTCATGGCCAAGTGGGAGGTCGAATACTCCTGGCTCGGCGAGGTCACCGACACCGGCCGGCTGATCATCGAGTGGGACGGCGAGACCATCGTCGACGTCGACCCGCGCACCGTCGCCCATGACGGCCCGGTCTACGAGCGCCCCTACCACCGTCCCTCCTGGCAGGACTCGCTGCAGGCCGACACCTTCCGCTCCTCGAGCGCGGGGCAGGACCTGCCGCAGACCGCGCAGGAGCTCGGCGGCGCCGTGGTGGACCTGATGACCAGCCCGAACATGGCCGACGTCTCCTGGATCACCGACCAGTTCGACCGTTTCGTCGGCGGCAACACCGCCCTGTCCCAGCCCGACGACGCCGGCGTGATCCGGGTCGATGAGGAGACCGGGCTCGGCGTCGCGCTCTCCACCGACGCCAACGCCCGCTACGCCTATCTGGACCCCTACACCGGGGCGCAGCTGGCACTGGCCGAGTCCTACCGCAACGTGGCCACCTCCGGCGCGATCCCGATGGCAGTCTCGGACTGCCTGAACTTCGGCTCCCCGGAGGACCCGGAGGTCATGTGGCAGTTCGCCGAGGCCGTCCGCGGTCTCGCCGACGGCTGCCAGGAGCTTGGCGTCCCGGTCACCGGCGGCAACGTCTCGCTGTACAACCAGACCGCAGGCCGGGCCATCCACCCCACCCCGGTGGTGGGCGTGCTCGGCAAGTTCGACGACGTCGGACGCCGCACCCCCTCGGGCTTCGAGCGCTGGGCCGACGGCCAGGCGATCTACCTGCTGGGCACCACAGCTGATGAGCTCGACGGCTCCGAGTTCGCCCGCGGCCGGGACCACCTGGGCGGACTGCCGCCGAAGGTGGACCTGCAGGCTGAGAAGATGCTCGGTGAGATCCTGATCAACGCCTCCCGCGACGGCATGATCGACGCCGCCCACGACCTCTCCGAGGGCGGGCTCGCCGCCGGACTGGCCGAGATGGGGCTGCGCTTCGGCGTGGGTGCCCGAGTCGCCGTGGACGGGATCTGCGAGCGCGACGGCGTGGATCCGTTCACCGCGCTGTTCAGCGAATCCCAGGCCCGCGCCCTGGTCGCGCTGCCCCGGTCCGAGGAGCTGCGCTTCACCGACATGACCTCGGCGCGAGGCTTCGCGGCGCTGCGCATCGGCGTCGTCGATGCCAGCTCCGGCGATCTCGAGGTGGCCGGCCCCTACGAGGGCGGCAGCTTCACGCTGGGCCTCGATGAGCTGCGCGAGGCCTGGAGCGCGGTCATCCCCTCGCGCTTCGGAACCCTGGGCGAGGCCACCGAAGCGGTCCGGCAGGAGAAGTAGCTCCAGCTCCGCGCTGCTCAGCCCCGGGGTGACTTTCGGCACCCCGGGGCTGACCTGGAGCGACCTCGCCTAGGATGGCTTGCAGATCCAAGGAGAGGAACACCATGCAGGACATCCCGCGCGCACTGATCATCGAGGACGACGACGACATCCGTCGGCTCCTGGAGATGGTGCTGACCCAGGCCGGATTCGCCGTGGACGCCGTGCCCAACGGCGAGGAGGGCGTCGCCCGGGCCGCCGCGTCGCCCTACGCGCTGCTCAGCGTGGACGTCGGCCTGCCCGACATCGACGGGCTCGAGGTCGTCCGCCGCGTGCGTCCAAGCTTCACCGGGCGCATCGTGATGGTCAGTGCCCGCTCAGCCGAGTCGGATCAGTCCTCCGGGCATGCGGCCGGGGCCGATCTGTACATCACCAAGCCGTTCCGGCCTCGCGAGCTGAAGCAGAAGTTCCTCGACCTGGTCGCCGCCGACGCCTCCTGACCGGGCTCGAGACCGACGGCGCTGGCCTGCACCGGCCTTCACCGACCTGCACTGGCCTCCAGACACTTACACCGGCCCACCCAGACCTACACAGTGACGAACCGGCCCCGGATCTCTTCCACGGTCTGCTCCCCCACCGCGGAGATCATCGGCAGATCCCGACGCAGCGCCGAGTAGTCCACGGCGTCCAGGTGCACCCCGAGGTCGCGTGCCGTCTGGGCCAGCCGTTCGGCACCGAGCATCTCGGAGGCGACCCGGATGCTGGCCAGCGCGTCGACGGTGGCCGTGTGATCCTCGGCGGCCGCGGCCAGCCGCAGGTTCGCCCAGCGTCGGGGCCAGATGAGACCGAAGGTGTTGACCAGCTCCCGGGCGAAGTCCTCCGCCCCGTCGAGCTCCTCGGCGAGACTGGTGATGATCTCGGCGTCGAGCAGCGGCAGGGCCAGCAGCTCCTCGCGCAGAGCCGACAGAGGAAGCAGCCTCGTGCCGTCGGCGTTTCGCGCCGTCTTGGCCCAGGCGGTCCGTCCTGAGACGATTCGTGCCATCGCTCGCGGGTAGTAGATGTAGGTCAGGTAGACGTAGAAGAGGTAGCTCAGCCCGTAGAAGATGCTGCTGAGCAGACTGATGTCCTCCCGGCACAGGTACTTATAGAGGATCCCCCAGAGGAAGTACGGGAGGATGAGGAACACCGCGGCCAGCAGGGCGATCCACTGCACCGAGCTCCCGGACGCGAATCCCACACGGCCCTCGGTGAGCGCCAGGACGAACAGAATCGGTCCGAGCAGCAGATTCGCCATGAGCAGCCAGGGCTGGCCCATGAAGTAATGGATCTCCGCCCAGCCGGATCCGCGCAGATGGCCGCTGCGCCGCAAGGACGGAAGCAGCTCGGCGCATTCCATGTTCCCCTGCGCCCACCGGGTGCGCTGGGTGAGCAGACGCCGGGTGAAGGGCAGGGCCTCCTGGGAGACATGCGCCTCGGGGATGTAGTGCGTGCGGTGCCCGCGCGTCATGATGTTCAGTCCAAGCTCATAGTCCTCGCTGAGCTTCTTGCCCCAGGGCTGGCCATAGTCGGCGTCCAGGTCGTCGAGCACCGAGAGCCTGGTGAACTGACCGTTCCCACCCATGCCCACCGTGCCGGTCTTCACCCGGAGCATCTGCATCGCAGAATTCGAGGTCCGAAACTCGATGTCTTGCATGCGGATCAGCGTCCGCCCCAGGAGGTTCTTGAATCCGCCCGACAGCGGCCGGGGAAGCCGGTCCCCCCGGTTCTTCATCCACACCTCGAGCTGCACGGCACCGACGGTGTCCTCGCCGAAGGCGTCGGGGCCGGCCAGGAGATCGAGTGCGTTTCCGGACAGGAAGCCATCTGCATCGAGGACTCCGATCACGGTCCGGTGACGCTGCCTCGGGTCCTCACTCGTCGCCTCTGCGATGACCCGGTAGGCGGCGTTGAGCGCGTGGCCCTTTCCAGTCCTGGCGTTTGGGCGCCGTCGGGAGATGAGGTGGACCTTGTCGTCGAAGTCCTGCAGGTTCCGCACGATCGAGGCGGTGGCGTCCTCACTGTCGTCGTCGATGACCCACACATGCAGTCCGGGAAACGTGGTGCGTGCGGCCGAGACGGTCTCCGCGATCACACTCTCCTCATCGCGGCAGGGGATCATCACATGCCAGCTCAGCGTTTCGGAGTTGCCCGAGCGATTCGCGCGGCGGGCCAGATAGGTGTGCACGAGCAGACTGATGTAGGTCAGCGCCAGAGAGGAGATCAGGGTCACGACGACGAGACCGGCGTCGCGCAGCGGATGCTCCCCGAAGTCACCGAACGCCCCCGAGAAGCAGAAGACGAGGGCGGCCAACGCTCCGTAGAGCGCACTGAAGACGAAGATCAGCGGTGAGACTCGAAGGCGGCGCGGTCGGGTAGAGACGTTTCTGGGCCCGGTGTTCATGGTCTTCCTTCAGATCCGAGCCTGCAGCGCACGCCTGGTGGACTCGTCATGCAGGGTGAAGGTGAAGCGAGTGCCCTTCCCCGGGACTGAGCGTACGGTGATGGTTCCGCCATGGGCCTCGATGATCGACTGCGACAGCGCGAGGCCCAGCCCGGCTCCGGCGGTGGCGGAGACCCGCGCAGAGGGTGCGCGGTAGAAGGGGGTGAACACCTGGCTCGCCTCGTACTGCGTCATTCCTGGACCGTCGTCGGTGACATGCACCGTGAGACCCTGGCCGCAGGCGGGCGCGGCCGCGCTGACGGTGACGCTGCCGCCGGGCTGGGTGTACTTCAAGGCGTTGCCGACCAGGTTGTCCAGCACCTGGGAGATCCGCAGATGATCCGTGAGGATTTCAGCGCCGGGCTCCAGCTGCAGCGCCAGGGTGATCTCTCGGCGCTCCGCCATCGGCTGGAACCCGGTGACGCAGTGGGTGATGAGCTCTTGGACGCTGACCGGCTCGAGGGTGAGCGTCAGTCTCCCGACGGCGGCCTGCTGCTCGAGCAGCAGGTCCTCCACGAGTTTGCTCAGCTTGTCAGCGTTGCGCCGGATCACTCCGAGGTGCTCCAGGGCATCCTCGCGAGCGTCCATGGCGGGCAGCTCCTGGAGGGAATCCTCGGCGAAGTCGGTGAAGCCTACGATCGAGGTCAGCGGCGTGCGCATCTCATGGGAGACGGTGGCGATGATCTCGTGCTGGGCGCGCAGCAGGTTGTACTCCTCGGTGACGTCCCGGAAGATCAGGAAGGCGGCGTCCCGGCTGCCGTCCTCCGCCATCACCGATCGCGCGGTCACCGAGATGACGCGCTGTTCCGGTCCGGGATGTCCCACCAGGACCTGGACGTTGTCGAACTCCTCCCCCCGGTTCGCGCGCGCCGCCGGACGGTTCTGCGCCGGGATGGAGGTGCCGTCGGTGTGGAAGGCGAGGTGACCGGCCTCGGTGCGGTCCGTGTTGGTCTCCGGGGAAGCCAGGGCATGGATCTCACGCTGGGCCCGATTCGTCATCAGATCATTGCCGTGGGCATCCATCACCAGCACCCCGACGTTGAGGTTCTCCAAGACCCCGCGCAGCAGCCGATCGGTGCGTTCGAGCTGGGTCCGTGCGCTGCGCTCGCTCTCCAGGGCACGCTCGGCCTGGGTGGTGCTGGCCTCGAGATGCTGCAGGATGCCGATCACGGCGAAGGACATCAGCGCCAGGGCCACCGGCAGCACGGTGTAGCGGGAGAAGGAGGCCACGCTCATCGACTCCGGCAGCAGGACCAACGACGGAATCGTGATGGTCAGGATCACCATGAGCACCGCGACGCCGGCACCCTTGTTGCGAAAGCGCACCACCAGCCACAGTGAGGGCACCAGGCTCAGCGTGGAGATGACCGCGCCGTCGGGGTAGGTGGCGAGCCGGCAGATGCCGCACGCCACCAGGCTGGTGACCGGCACCAGCCACTCGAGGCCTCGGGACAGGCCCTGCCGTGGGGAGAGGACTACCGCCGTCGTCGTGGCGAGCATCAGACCGAGCCCCAGCGCGACTCCTGGAATCGACGCATTCTCCGGGTCGTCGATGGTCAGCGCCACCACCGGAGCGGCCAGGACCGCCAAGAAGGTGAGCTGCTGGACGAGGGCAAAAGACTTGCCGCTGGAGTGGTAGAGCAGCGCCCCCACAAAGGTCCCGATACGCGTCATAATCTCACCACCTTAGCGGTGGTCAGGTCGTCGATGACGCGTGGACCTGGAGCGACACGAATAAACTCGGCACTTCGCCGGACAGTTCGCGTCGAGAGCTCCCTCGCACAGCACGAGGGGAGGTTCCGCACCCAGCGGTGCGCCGCGGCTCAGATCCCCAGCGAGGACTGCACCTTGGCCAGCGCTCGTGCGGAGTCGCGCAGCGCCTGGGCCTCGTTCTCCGCGAACGGCGTGGTCGTCACCGGCTGCACGCCGCCGGCGGAGACGACCGTCGGGATGGACAGCGCCACCCCGTGGATGTCGAGGAATCCGTCGAGCACGCTGCTCACCGGGAGGATGGCATGTTCGTCACCCAGCACCGCCTCCACGATCCTCGCCGCCGAGAGACCGATCGCGTAGTTCGTCGCTCCCTTGCCGGCGATGACCTTGTACGCCGCGTTGCGCACGTCCTCGGAGAGGGTCTCCAGCTCCTCGGCGTCGAAGACGCGCAGTCCGTTGCGCTGCCACTCCAGCAGCGGGGTCACCCCGATGCTGGCGGCGGACCAGAGCGGGAACTCGGTGTCCCCGTGCTCCCCCACGATGTGGGCGTGCACACTCGACTGCGCCACCCCGGCCCGCTGAGCCAGCTTCCAACGCAGCCGCGCGGTGTCCAGCACGGTGCCGGAGGAGAACACCCGGCTGCTGGGCAGCCCGGTGATCTGCTGCGCGGCCACGGTCAGCACGTCGCAGGGATTGGTCACCAGCACGAAGACCGCATCCGGGGCGCGTTCGAGCAGCTTGGGGAGCATGCTGCGCAGGATGTCCACGTTGGTGCCGGCCAGGTCGAGTCGGGTCTGTCCGGGGTGCTGCTTGGCACCGGCGGTGATGACGACGACGTCGGCGCCCTCCACGTGTTTCAGGTCCGCGCCGCCGTCGATGTCGGAGGCGCCGGTGAACTGGCTGCCGTGGGCGAGGTCCAGGACCTCGGCCTCAACCCTGGCGGCATCGATGTCGTAGAGGCGCACATGCCGGGCGGAGCCGCGGATCATCGCCGCGTACGCGGTGGCCGTGCCGACGCTGCCGGCTCCGACGATGGCCAGGGTGGAGTTCTCGATGGCGCTCATGCGTTCAGCCTGTCACAGCTCGCCGAACTGGAACAGGGGTTCTTCGAAGAACCCCGGGCGACCTTCGGGGGTCAGTGCCAGCAGAGGCAGAACGGGTGTCCTGCGGGGTCGGCGTAGACGTTGAACCGCTGCTCGCCGGTGGCCATCTGCAGCACCTCAGCGCCCAGCTCCACGGCCTCGGTGTGCGCGGACGCGATGTCCTCGACGTCGAGGTCGAGGTGGGTCTGCTGCGGGCGGCCCTCCGGCCACTGCGGCGGCTGGTGCTCCGGGGCCAGCTGCACGGCGATCGGCGCCGAGCCGTCGACGACGACCGTGTGCCAGTCCTCCCGGGCGCTCACCTCCCCGCCCAGCATCTTGGCCCAGAAGCCGCTCTCAGCATCGATGTCTGCGGCGTCAAAGACGACGGTCTGCGCTGTGATCTTCATGCGCCCAAGTCTGCGCCGGGCCGGATGCCCGGTCAAGGGCGGGTCCGGACCGGGTCAGAACGGGTTGAGCAGCCGGTGCACGAAGGCTCGGGTGCGCTCCTGCTTCGGTGCGCGCAGCACCTCCTGCGCGGGGCCCTGCTCCACGACCACTCCGCCGTCCATGAAGACGACCGTGTCGGCGACCTCTCGGGCGAAGGCGAGCTCGTGGGTCACCAGGACCATGGTCCAGCCTTCCTCGGCGAGCTCCTTGATCACGGTGAGCACGTCACCGACCAGCTCCGGATCCAGGGCGGAGGTGGGCTCGTCGAAGAGCAGCAGCGAGGGCTGCTGCGCCAGCGCACGGACGATCCCCACCCGCTGCTGCTGGCCGCCGGAGAGCTGGTGCGGGTAGTCGTCGCGCTTCTCGGCGAGACCGACCCGCTCGAGCAGCCGTTCGGCCTCGGCGATGGCCTCGGCCTTGGGGCGCTTCTGGACCTGGATCGGGCCCTCGGTGACGTTCTGCAGCACGGTCTTGTGCGGAAAGAGGTTGTAGCCCTGGAAGACCATCGCCGAGCGGGTGCGCAGCGACTCCTTCTGCCGGCGCGTGGTCTTCTCGGAGAAGGTCACGGCCGGGCCGGCGGAGAAGTCCACGGTGCCGGCGTCGGGGCGTTCCAGTCCGTTGAGGCAGCGCAGCACGGTGGTCTTGCCGGAGCCGGAGGGTCCCACCAGTGCGAGCACCTGACCGGCCTGCACGTTCAGGTCGATGGAGCGCAGCACCTCGTTGTCTCCGAAGGACTTGTTCAGTCCGGAGACGCGCAGCAGCGGGTCATTCTGGGCGGGGTCGGTGCGTGTGGGGTCAGTGGGCGACATAGCGATCCAATCTGCGCTCCAGCCGGTCCTGCACGGTGGAGAGCACGAGGCAGAAGACCCAGTAGATCACGGCGGCCTCCACATAGATCAGCATGAACTCCTGGCTGAAGGCGGCGATCTGCTGGGCCTCGCGGAACATCTCGGTGACCAGGATGGTCGAGGCCAGCGAGGTGTCCTTGACCAGAGAGATGAAGGTGTTCGACAGCGGCGGCACCGAGACCCGGGCGGCCTGCGGCAGGATCAGCCGGCGCAGCGCCTGGTTCCGGGACATCCCGATGGTGTAGCCGGCCTCCCACTGGCCCTTGGGCACGGAGAGGATGGCGGCGCGGATGACCTCGGCGGCGTAGCCGCCGACGTTCATCGAGAAGGCGATGATCGCGCTGGGCCAGGGGTCGATGGTGAGACCCATGGAGGGCAGTCCGTAGAAGATCACGAAGAGCTGCACCAGCAGCGGCGTGCCGCGGATCGCGGAGATATACGCCCGCGCGATGCCGGAGAGCACCCGGCTGCCGCCGATCCGCATCAGCGCCAGCACCAGGGCGAGCGCGAGCCCGAGCGTGAAGCTGGCCAGGGTCAGCGGGATGGTCCCGGTCAGGCCGCCGCGGAGCAGCGGCCAGAACGAGTCGATCGCCAGCTGCCAGTCGATGTCCGGCATCTCCATCAGAACCGACCCGCTCCCGCGCCCACCGAGTCAGACGTCATCACGCCGGGCATCATCTCGTCGGGCATCATCGCGTCGCTGCTCATCCGGTGACGTCGGCGCCGAAGTACTTCTCGGAGATCTCGGTGAGCGTGCCGTCCTCGGCCAGGGTGGCCAGCGCCTCATCCACGGCCTCGACCAGGGACTCGCTGCCCTGCCGGAAGGTCAGCGCCGACTGGGACTGCTCCTCGGTCTCGGCGGCGATCTTGATGTTCTCGTTGCCCACGGTCTCCTGGTAGTCCAGGTAGGTGAGCTTGTCGTTGATGGTGGCGTCCACCCGGCCCTGCTCGAGCAGGGCGACCGCCTGGGCCCAGCCCTCCACGGCTTCGACCTCGGCACCGGACTCCCGGGCCAGCTCGTTCCAGTTCGAGGTCAGCGACTGTGCGGTGGTGGCGCCCTCGAGGTCTTCGAAGCTGGAGATCTCGTCGTTCTCGGCCAGAGTCACGATCACGCCGTTGGACACGGTGTAGGGCGCCGAGAACAGGTAGCTCTGCTCACGTTCCTCGGTGATGGAGACCTGGTTGGCGATCACGTCGAAGCGCGCTGAGTCGAGACCGGCGAACATCGCGTCCCACTGGGTCTCCTCGAACTCCGGCTCCACGCCGAGCTCCTCGGCCACCGCGGTGACGATCTCCACGTCGTAGCCGGTCAGCTCGCCGGCGCCGCCCTCGTGGAAGCTGAACGGACGGTAGGTGCCCTCGGTGCCGATGGTGAGCACCCCGGCCTCCTGGACCTCTTCCAGGGTCAGGCCCGAGGTCGACTCCTCTGCGGGGGCGTCCTCGCCCTGCGTCTCGTCGCCTCCGCCGCAGGAGGCCAGCGTCAGGGCCGCGACGGTGGAGATGGCGAGAGTGGAGAGCAGGCGAGCGGTCATAGGTGATGCCCCTAGGGTGGAGCGCCGGGAGATGCCGGCGCGTAATGGTCAAGTCATGGACAGGCACAGAACGGTACCATTCGCCCAGCGCGAGTCAGAGCGCTCTGTTACGCCGGACGTCGCGAGTCCCGGTTAGCCTGGAAAGATGCGTATCTGGAGCCTGGACCCTGTCTATCTTGACCGGCAAGGGCTCCTCGCCTGCTGGCGGGAGACCCTTCTGGCCCAGGCGGTGCTGCTGGGGCGGACCAAGGGCTATACCAACCACCCGCAGCTGGTGCGATTCCGCGCCGAGCCCGACCCGCTCATGGCCCTCGGCGCCTACCTTCAGGGCGTGCTGGCCGAGGCGACCGAGCGCGGCTACCGCTTCGATGCGAGCAAGATCTCCCGCACCGGGGAGCCGGACCTGATGCCGGTGACCACGTCTCAGCTGCTCCTGGAATGGGAACATCTGACCGCCAAGCTGATCCTGCGCTCCCCCGAGCAGGCGCAGCAGAACCAGCAGACCCTGCGGGAGTCGGCCGAGATCCCCGCCGCGCACACGATGATGCGGGTGGTGCCGGGCGATGTCGAACCCTGGGAGCGCGCTGAACCGGTCCGACCCCGAGCCTGAGCCCGGTGCTGGACCGGCCCAGCGGTTCAGCTGTCCAGCGGTTCTGCCGCTGAGCCTCAGAACGCCGGCATCAGCGTCTCGTCGTGCTCCTCGATGAGGAACTCGCGGACCTCGTCGCTGGTCATCGCGCGTTCCAGGGCCTCGATCTTCTCGGAGTCGAGGTCGCCCTCGCGAGCCACCAGCGAGATCGCGAAGCGCTCATCGATGTTCTCCTCCACGGCGATCGCGTCCTCCGGCGTCAGTCCCAGGCTGGAGATGTAGGTGGGGTAGTTGAAGACCGCCGCGATGCCGTCCTCCTCGTAGGCCGAGGTCAGGTTCAGCAGGTCGACCTGGACCCACTCGAGGTCCTTCGGGTTCTCCTCGACGTCATCGAGGGTGCCTTCGAAGCCGACGCCCTCGGCGAGGGTGATCAGACCCTGATCAGCCAGGATCGCCAGCGCGCGGCCCTCATTGGACTCGTCGTTGGGCAGCGCGATCGCAGCGCCGTCGGGGATCTCCTCCAGCGAGTCGTAGTCCCGGGAGTAGAAGCCGACCCGGGCGTTGTAGATCGGATGCACGACGGCGAGCTCGGCGTCGTGCTCAGCGTTGTAGGCCTGCATATAGGGCTCGTGCTGGGCGAAGTTCGCGTCCACCTCCTCGTCGGCGAGCAGGCGGTTGTACTGGACGTTGTCGCTGACTTCGACGAGCTCGATGGTGTAGCCATCCTCCTCGGCGACCTCGGCGGCGGCTTCGACCACGTCGGTCATCGGCGTGGTGTGCGAGGCGACCTGGATCAGCGTGTCGTCACCTTCGGCGCCTCCCTGCTCCGAGGAGCAGGCGGCGGTGGCGAAGAGGGCGAGGACGACGGCGGCCCCGCTGAGTGCGCGGACGGGACGGTTCTGCAGTTCGGCAGTCAAGATGCTCCTCGTTCAGGGTGGACGGACCCGTCTCGGGCCCGTATATGTCAACGGCGTCGGCGCACAGGTTATGCCTGGGCGTGACCCCTCAGCGGGACCGGTGGTCGATCGCCATCGAGAGGCGGGTCCCGAAGGTCTGGATCAGCATCACCAGCACCACGATCACCGCAATGGTCACGTACATGATGTCGTACTCATAGCGCTGGTAGCCGTAGCGGATGGCGAAGTCACCGACTCCGCCGCCGCCCACGACGCCCATGATGGTGGAGTAGGAGATCATCGAGATCGTCACCGTGGTCATGGAGAGCACGAGCCCGGAGCGAGCCTCCGGATAGAGGAACCGGGTGACCAGCTGGAACGTGTTGGCGCCCAGGGAGTCGGCGAGCTCCACGGTGTCCCGGGGGACGTCGACCAGGGTCTGCTCCACCCAGCGGGCGTAGAGCGCGACGGCCACGAAGGACAGCGGCACCGCGGCCGCGGTGGTCCCGAAGGAGGTGCCCACCGCCCAGCGGGTGAAGGGGATCAGCGCCACCACGAAGAGCAGGAACGGCACCGAGCGGACCACGTTGACGAAGCCGTTGAGCCCGGCGTAGAGCCAGCCCCGCTCCTGCGGCCCGCCGCGGCGGGCCAGGTACATCCCGGTGCCCATGGGCAGCCCGACCAGCACCGCCGCGAGCAGGGACCAGCCGAGCATCGCCCCGGTCTCCACGATCGAGGTGATGATCTCACCGCGGTATTCGCCCAGGCGCTGGGCCAGCTCGTTCACTCCTGGCCCCCCTCGAGGTACTTGCGGGCCCGCTCGGAGTAGCTGTCGAACTTCTCGCGCGCCTGAAGCTGCGCGATCTCAGCGATCCCGGTGAGCCGGCCGGACTCCAGGATCGCGGCGCGGTCGCAGGCGCCGCGGATGACCTCGAGCTCGTGGCTGACCAGCAGGATGGAGGTCCCCATCTCTTCGCGCACGCGCAGCAGGGTGGCCATCACCTCGTCGGTGTGCTGGCTGTCCAGCGAGGAGGTGGGCTCGTCGCAGAGCAGGATGTCGGGTTCGTTGACCAGCGCACGGGCGATCGCCACCCGCTGCTTCTCCCCGCCGCTGAGCTGGGCGGGGTGCTTGGAGGCGTGGGCGCCCATGTTCACGAAGTCGAGCATCTCGCGGGCTCGGTCCGCGGTGCCCGAGGCCGGCGCGTCGGAGCCCCCGACCCGGGTGCAGAAGCCGCCGCGGCGCTGGTGCAGGCTCAGCGGCAGTCCGACGTTCGCCACGACCGTCTTGTTCGCGAGCAGGTTGAACTGCTGGAAGACCATCCCGATGCGGCGCCGCTGGGCCCGCCGGGCAGCCGGGCGCAGCGACGCCAGGTTGACCCCGTTGACCGTGACGGCGCCGTAGCTGGGCATCTCCAGGGCGTTGACCATCCGCAGCAGGGTGGACTTGCCCGACCCGGACTCCCCCACCACGCCGAAGATCTCAGACTCCCCGATGCTGAGGCTGACCTCCTGCAGGGCGTCCACGGAGCCGGCGCGACCCGCGCCGCGCCGGGTGTAGCTCTTGGTGACCCGATCGAACTCGATCATCGGTGACGCAGGACCAATGGCACCGATCAGCTCAGGCCGTAGGCGATGAGCGACTGGGACCAGTCCTCGATGCCGGGCCAGTCACGGTAGTCGGCGTTCTCGGGCGCCTTGGCCACCTTGAGCTGCAGCTTCTCGAAGAAGCTGAGCTTCTCGGCGTCGATGGCGCCGCGGAAATAGGCGACCTCGCGGTGCGGGTAGCTGCGCAGCGTCTCTGCCAGCTCAGGCGCCAGGCTGGGGCCGCCTCCGGAGGCGAAGAGGAACAGCGGCTTGCCGCCGAGCTCGGTGCGGTGCGCATCGAGGAACATCATGGCCGGTCCCCACAGCTTCTGCCGGTAGACCGGGATGCCGAGCACCACGTTGTCGGTCTCGTAGAGCCACTTGCCGGCCTCGGAGACCTCTTTGACATGCGCGGAGACGCCGCGGCTCTTCAGCGTGGCGGCGATATGCTCACCGATCTCCGCGGTGGACCCGTGCTTGCTCGCAACAACGACCATCGTGGTCATGGTTCATCCGCCCTCTCGCAGAAACTGTGATTCTCCCCTGAGCCTATCAACGCAGGTCGCGGCGCGGGAGCGCCCCTGTCATCGGACTGCAGGATCATCGGACTGCGGGATCAGCGGACTCCGCGCAGGTCCAGGGTCAGTTCGCTCTGCGCCCCGGCCTCCAGGGTGATCGGGATGCCCCAGTCCTGCTGGTAGAGATGGCAGGCGGCATGCATCGGGATCTCTTCTCCCGGGGCGCCGTCGCAGGCCGCGGCCCGGGCCGTGATGTGCAGGACCCCCTCGGTGACCTCTGGGTTGAGCTGCAGCGTCCGGGAGAGTCCCTCGGAGTTCCCGGAGCCCTCGAGCAGCAGGTTCTCCGGGGAGGAGGAGACCTTCAGCTGGGTCGGGTCGCCCCAGCGGTCATCCAGCTTCTGCCCGGAGGGGGCGGAGAAGCCGATGGCCAGCGAGAACTCTCCCGGAGCCACGGCGGTGGCCGGGCGCTGGCTCTGCGTGGCGCCCTCATCGACGGTGAGGTACTCCTTGGGCACCGCGATGCGCACCAGCTCGTGGGCGTTGGTCTCCACCACCAGCAGGTTCGTGCCGTCGGCGTCGAGGAGCACGTCGGAGGGCTCCTTGAGCCCGCGCGCCACGGTTGAGACGCTGGCCGCCACCGTGGTGCCGTCTGCGGCGAGGTGCTCGCCGCGGTAGCGGCGGATCGCGCCGTTGTAGGTGTCGGCCATCAGCACGGAGCCGTCGGGCAGCGCGGTCACGCCCAGAGGGTGCTGCAGCCGGGCCTGCTCGGGAGCGCCGTCGCGGAAGCCGAAGTCGAAGAGACCCTCACCGATCAGGGTCTCCACGGCGGGGGCTGCGGCGGCGCCACCTGTCTCGGCGCCCTCGGCTCCGTTGGCGGTGCCGGTGCGGATCACGCGCAGCGAGGAGGTCTCGGAGTCGGCGATCCAGATGTCTCCCGCCGCGTCCTCGGTGAGCCCCGAGGTCTGCGCGAACCAGGCGGTCTCGGCGGAGCCGTCGAGCAGCCCCTCGAGTCCGGTGCCGGCGAAGATCGAGAGCTCACCGGTGACCGGGTCGAAGGTGAAGATCTGGTGGGTGCCGGCCATCGCGATGACCACCAGGCCCAGCGCCTTGGACCACAGCACGTCCCAGGGAGAGGACAGGGAGACGTTGAGCGGGTCGGTGCCGAGGCTGCCGGACTCCACCGCGCCGGTGCGGGCCCGCTCGGCGTCGAGCAGCCGCTGGACGCCGTTGCCGGCCAGGGTGGTGACCACTCCGGTCTCGGCGTTGATGCCGCGGAGCCGGTGGTTGACGGTATCGGCGACGACGATGTCATAGCCGACCTGCTGGGCCAGCTCGGCGGGGAGCACGGTCAGGCCCTGGGGCTCGTTGAACCGGGCGGAGTCGGGGTCGCCGTCGTGATGACCCTTCTGCTGCTCCTCTCCCCCGCCCCAGGAGCGGACCACGGTCTGCAGATCGGCGTCGAGCTCCACGATCCGGTGGTGGCCGGTGTCCGAGACCAGGAAATGTCCGTGGGAGGCGTCGGATCCACCGAGTGCGCGGGTGACGGGCACGGCCTTGCCCGGGAACCGCAGGGTGCGCGAGACCGGCTCGGGCGGGACGTAGGGTCCGTCTCCGCGGTGCAGCGTGCCCTTGGCCTCGTGCTCGGCGACCAGCTCCTCGACCAGCGAGGTCAGTCCGGCCACATGGCCTTCTCCGGCGAGGTTCGCGGCGATGTAGCCCTGCGGGTCGATGACCACCAGGGTCGGCCAGGCGCGGGCCGAGTAGGCCTGCCAGGTGATCAGGTTCGGGTCGTCCAGGACCGGGTGGGCGATCTCGTAGCGCTCGACGGCGGCGGCGAGCGCGTCGGGGTCGGCCTCGTGTTCGAACTTCGGCGAGTGCACGCCGACGGTGACCAGGACGTCGCTGAAGCGCTGCTCCAGCGGGCGCAGCTCGTCGAGCACGTGCAGGCAGTTGATGCAGCAGAAGGTCCAGAAGTCCAGGATGACGATCTTCCCGCGCAGGTCCTCCAGCGAGACGTCCTTGCCGCCGGTGTTCAGCCACCCTCGTCCGAGCAGCTCGGATGCGCGCACTCGCTCGGCGCGGCGAATCGTCTCAGTCATGCTGGGTCTCCCTTAGATCGTGCCTGCTCAGTCTGCGGTCTCCAGCGCGGCGGTCGCTTCGGCGGCGATGGCCTCGGCGATGGAGGTGAACTCCACCGAGCCTGCCGCCTCACCACCGGTGAAGGAGACCATGATGATGTCATCATCCACCTGCGTGAACAGGATCTGGGCGTAAGTTGTTCCATCCGTGCCGGAGCGCTCCCAGGAATAGGCCGCGGTGTTCTCGGCCTGCTCGGCCGAGACCCCGTCCTGGTCCTGCAGCGTGGGCTCCTCGATGCGCAGCTCGTAGTCGATCCCGTCCAGGGTGAACTCGGTGTCCTGGCAGGAGGCCAGCAGCTCCGCGACGTTGTCCAGGTGCTCGCTGACCCGCTGCTGGTCGGCCTCGCTGTCCACGGTGGCCAGCTCGATGGACCCGGCCCCGGAGAAGCTCTCGGCGAAGTAGTCGGCCCGCACGGCCTCCTCGCCGAGCAGCAGCGGAGAGAAGTCGACGGCGGCCAGCGGCTGCGCACACGCCTCCGGACTCACCTGCGCCTCGGGGTCCTCCCCGGCGAGGGAGTTCTCCTCGAGCAGCTCGCGGTAGGAGGCGGCGACCTCGTCGGAGACGAAGCCCATCTCGTTGAAGCCGAAGCTCGCCGCGCGTCCGGCGCCCTCCTGGGCGGCGATGATCAGCCGCTCGGGGGCGCTCAGGCCCGCGGCCTCCGCCCCGTCGTCCGCCTGGGCCTCACCCTCGGCTTCACCGGCTGCCGTGCCGGCACCCCCGCTCTCGCCGTCGCCCTGACCCTCGGGAACAGCCGCGCCCTGGTCCACCCCGGCGTGGTCGGCGTCATCGGGGGCTGCCTCCTCCTGGTCTGCCCCGCAGGCGCTGAGCAGCAGCAGTCCGGCGAGCGCGGAGGCGCACACCGGAATGGATCTAGGCGTCATCGTGGTCCATCCCGTTCGGCCATCTCGGCGAACATGTCGTTGTAGTCGTTGAGCTCGGCGTCCCCGGTGCGGTCGGCCTCCCGGTCGAGCCGCTTGGTCTCGCGCTTGTCGTCGCGGGACCAGATGACTCCGGCCACGAAGGACATCAGGATCGCCGGGATCTCGCCCAGGGCCCACATCAGCTCGCCTCCGCTGCGCTGATCCTCCAGCGCGGTGAAGCCCCAGTCATAGCCCATGTTGCCGAACCAGGATGCCTGGATGAGCTGCTCCGAGCTGGTCATCGCCACGGCCAGGAAGGCGTGGAAGACCATGGTGGCCAGCAGGATGATCAGCCGCATCGGGTGTGCGGGACGTTGGGGCAGCGGGTCCGCTCCGATCAGCACCAGCGCGAAGATGTAGCCGGTGGCCAGGAAGTGGAAGATCATCAGCTCGTGGCCCACGTGATACTCCAGCACCAGCCCGAAGATCGGGGTGTAGTAGAAGATCAGCAGCGAGCCGGCGAAGTTCACCGCCGCGACGATCGGGTGGGTGATGACTTTCGAGAAGCGCGAGTGGACCAGCCAGAGGATCCATTCGCGCGGGCCGCGGGTGCCGTCGCTGCGCACCGGCAGCGCGCGCAGCGCCAGGGTCACCGGGGAGCCCATCACCATGAAGATCGGGGCGACCATGGTCAGCGTCATGTGCTGGATCATGTGTCCGGAGAACAGCACCATCCCGTAGACCGCGGGTCCGCCGGAGGTGACCCAGAGCAGCACCAGCAGGCCGAAGAGCCAGCTGGCGGCGCGCAGCAGCGGCCAGGAGTCCCCGCGCCGGCGCACCCGCACCATCGCCAGGACGTACCAGGCGGCGAGGAAGACCACGATGGCGACCCACAGCCAGTCCGGGCGCCACAGGGTCAGCCAGAGGCTCCCGCTGGGCTCGGGGGGCAGGTCGTAGCCGGTGAGCGTCCGGGCCGGGCTGGCATCCGGCGGCAGGTCCTCGGGCACCGGAGGGGCGGTGCGTCCCAGGATCGTGCTGACCCCGATCACCGCGGCCATGATCGCGACCTCGACGAGGATCAGCTGGAAGAGCAGGCCGGCCGGGCCGGCCCCGGTGCCCAGCCGCGGGATGATCCACGACCGGTGCATCCACCCGATGACGGCCAGGGCCAGGGTGGCGATCAGCTTCGCCGAGAGCATCAGGCCATAGCTGGTGGCGGTGAGCTGCTCGAGCCTCTCGATGCGCAGGCTGGCGTTGATGATCCCGGAGGCCGCCACGGTCAGCAGCGCCAGCCCGGCCAGGGTCGAGTAGCGCCGGAGCAGCGTCTCGGTCATCCCGGGCGCCGGCGTCTCGGCGGCCGGCTGGGCGCCGGAGCCCGCGGAGGAGCCGGAGCCTGCGGCGGAGCGCTCGCGGGCCTGTGCGGCCTCGCGGCCCAGCGCGGGGCCCAGCAGCGCCAGAACCACCAGTCCCCCGACCCAGATCACGACGCCGAGCAGGTGCAGTCCCAGCGAGTTCACCGCGGCGTAGTGGTCATCGCCGGAGGCCGAGTGGCCGACCAGCGCCATCGGGACGATGGCGGTGAGGCCGAGCACCGCGATGAAGAACAGTCCGGCCGGGGCGCGTACGGCGGTGACCAGGGTGGCGAAGACCGCAGCGATCAGCACGACGGCGGTCCAGGCCTGCCCGGTCGGGATCGACTGCACGTAGCCGAAGAAGCCGGAGGCGAAGGAGTCTGAGGCGGAGAGCGCAAGCCCGGAGAGCGAGGAGAAGGTCAGCACCAGCACCGCCACCGCGGCCACGGTCCAGACCACCCCGGCGAGGCCGGCGATCTGCATGGTCCGGGTGAAGAGCGGGTGCTCGGCGGCGGGGCTGCCGCTGCGCAGCTTCTTGCGCTGACGCGGACCCGCCTGAGGAGGCACCGCCACCGCTGCCAGGATCACCGCGGCGATCGCCGTGGCCATGGCGAGATGATGGATGAACCGAGCGACCGGCAGGCCCCACCGGGTCAGCGCGCCGGGATCAGAGAGCTCGCTGGGGTCATCGACGCCGCTGAGCAGACCGGTGATGATCAGTGCCACCAGCCCGGCGCACAGCGCGGCGGCGGTCAGCGGCAGCGGTGCGGTCCAGAGCCGGGTGGGAGCCTCGCGGCTCGCCGTCCTCACGGGATTGCTCACGCGTCGTCGTTCCGCGGCGGGTTCTCCTGCGGGCCCTTCCGGGGACCCCGCTGGGGATCATCCGGGTCGACGTCCTCCTGGGAGCGCTGCCGCCACTGCGCGGACTCGTTCATCTTGCGCCGGGCGAGGACGATCACCAGGACCAGCACGAGCAGGCTGGCGATCCCGAAGACCAGCGGCGCCCAGTCGGGCGTGTCGGGCGCGGCAGGTGCTGCGGCGGTGAATGCGAGCGGGGCTGTCATGGCGGGGCTGCGCCTTCCTGCGAAGTCTTCCTGCGTCGGTCGGCAGGGGTTGAGCGTCACACGATTCTACGCCGCGTAGAAGTTCCGGGGTTGAGAAGTCCCGGTGTTGAGAAGTCGCGGAGTCGAGAAGTCGGTGCGGTGATGCCGGTGCCGTGATGCCGGTGAACCTGGGGAGACGACGTCGGCCCCTCACCCGTTCTCAGGGCGAGGGGCCGACGTCATCAGCTGGGCCGCGGCGCCTCCGTCTCAGGAGTGCCGTGGCTCATCAGGCTCATTTGCCGGTGGCAGCGGCCTTCAGCTTGGAACCGGCGGAGAGCTTCACGGAGTAGCCCTCCGGGATCTGGATGGTCTCGCCGGTCTGCGGGTTGCGTCCGGTGCGGGCGGCGCGCTTGGTGCGCTCCACTGCCAGCCAACCGGGAATGGTGACCTTCTCGCCCTTGGAAACCTGCTCGGTGAAGACCTCGAAGACTGAGTCCAGAACGCCGTTGACGGCGGCCTGGGAGTTTCCGGACTTCTCTGCGACTGCTGCGACGAGCTCGCTGCGGTTCAGTGCCATGTGTTTGTCCTCCTGGACGTATTCGGTGGCAGTCCCCGGCATGACCTGCGAGATGCGTGCCGCTGACGCGTATTTCCGCGTCGGCGGTCGGGTCATGCCGCGTGGGGCTTTCAGAACGGCAACTTACCACGCAGGCCCGGACGAACCAGCATGGAACCGCATGATCCTGGGCCAGAACGACGCATTTTCCGCTCCGCGAACACCCCCGAACGAACCCGCCGAAGGTGATATGAACAAAAAATTTGGACACAAAAAACCACCCGCGGGAGGTCTGATGCTGTTCCTCCAGGGGGTGAGGAACAGCAGCCTCCGCGCGGGTGGCGGTCTTTGGGAGCTCGTTCATCGTGCGAACAGGCTCTGCGTCCAATCTACAGCAGAATGCACATCAGACAACCACTGGCGGCACAACCACTGAAGGGGCGGGCCGCCCGGAGGCGACCCACCCCTTCAGAGATGGTCTTGCGTCAGCGGCGGCTGATCACCAGGAGGACTTGGTGATGCCGGGCAGCTCACCCTTGTGAGCCATGTCGCGGAAGCGGATGCGCGAGATGCCGAACTTCTGGAAGGTGCCGCGGGGGCGACCATCGATGGAGTCGCGGTTGCGCACGCGGATCGGGGAAGCATCGCGGGGAAGCTTCTGCAGACCCACGCGAGCTGCCTCGCGGTCCTCGTCCGAGGCGTTGGGATCAACGAGGGTCTTCTTGAGCTGCAGACGCTTCTCGGCGTAGCGCTCAACGATGACCTTGCGCTGTTCGTTCTTTGCGATCTTGGATTTCTTAGCCATGATCAGCGCTCCTCTCGGAAGTCGACGTGCTTGCGAACGACCGGATCGTACTTCTTGAGCACGATGCGGTCGGGGTTGTTGCGGCGGTTCTTACGGGTCACGTAGGTGAACCCGGTGCCTGCCGTCGACTTCAGCTTGATGATGGGACGTACGTCCTTGTCCTTGGCCATTAGAGCTTCTCACCCTTCTTGATCAGCTCGGCAACGACAACGTCGATGCCGCGGACGTCGATGGTCTTGATGCCCTTGACGGACAAGGTCAGCGTCACATTGCGTCCCAATGAAGGAACCCAGTAGCGCTTCTTCTGGATGTTCGGGTCGAACCGGCGCTTGGTGCGCCGATGCGAGTGGGAGATTGAGTTGCCGAACTGCGGCCCCACTCCGGTCACCTGGCAACGTGCTGCCATGATCACTCCTCTTGCGTAAGTACGTGAATGTATACGGGCGGTACCCGGTTCTGGGTCCCGCCACCAGCTATGACACCGTTACTTGCGAGGACGGACCAGGCTGGGTGAGATCCAACCGAAGTGTCTTCTCATTCGCCCGGCGTTTCGCCGGACGGACGGTGGTGCTTGATGTGGTGCTCTGGAATCCAGGCTTCACAATCGACCGCGCTGCTTTCCGGCGCTGATACCCAGGAATGCCCCCGCTCCAAGAGGACACGCATGTGCACAGCGCAGCACGGCTTGCGACTGTCTATGGTAGCCCGGGCGCGTCCATTCGGCAAAGCGGGTGGGTGGCGGCTGGAAGCGCCGCGGCTGAAGACTTCCGCGCTGCCCCGGTACAGTCATGCCGTGACTCAGAACGACGGCATCACCCAGGACCACGGCGTCTCCCCCGACGTCACCCAGCACGCGCCGCGCGCCCGCACGGCACTGCCGGTGGCGGCGATCATCGCCACCGTGCTGATGTGGGCGTCCTCCTTCGTGCTCATCCGCTGGTCGGCCGGCGAGCTCTCCCCCGGACCACTGGCCCTGCTGCGGCTGCTCGCCGGAGCGGTGACGCTGAGCGCGCTGCTGCTCCGGGTGCGCCGCGGGAAGCTGCAGCTGCCCACCCGGTCCGCGCTCGTGCTCACGGCGCTCTACGGCGTCCTCTGGTTCGCCCTCTATACCGTGGTCTTCAACCTCGCCGGGCACTACATCGACGCCGGGACGATCGCAATGGTGGTCAACCTCGCCCCGCTGTTGGTCGGAGTCGGTGCGGTGGTCTTCTTCAAGGAGTCCTTCTCCACCCGACTGTTCGTGGGCATGGTGGTCTCGCTGTGCGGGATCGGACTGATCACCGTGGCCGGGTCCAGCGGCCAGCTCGCCCTGGCCGGCCTGGGCATCGCGCTGGTCGCGGCGTTCCTCTACGCCGGCGGCATGCTCATCCAGAAGCTGGCGCTGCGGCACACCGACCCGCTGACCGCGACCTGGCTGGCCTGCGCCGCCGGCACGATCGCGCTGCTGCCGTTCCTGAGCGCCACATTCCAGGAGCTGCAGACCACCTCGACCGCGGTGATCATCGGCGCGGTCTATATGGGGATCGGGCCCACCGCGCTGGGCTTCTGGTTCTGGGGCTACGCGATGAACCACTTCCCCACCGGCAAGGTGGCTGCCAGCACGCTGGCGGTGCCCGCCGTCGTCGTGGTGATGTCCTGGCTCACGCTCGGCGAGATTCCGCCGCTGCTGGGGATCATCGGCGGCGTCGTGACCCTGACCGGGGTGGCTATCGCGCAGCTTCGTCGGCCGGCACGGTCCGCGCGGCCCGTGCAACAGGCGTGACCGGCGCACTGAACTTCTCTCCGCTGGCCAGCTCGTAGGCCCGGGCTGCGCGCAGCACCGAGCGGTCACGGGTCCGGGCGGCGACGATCTGCAGCCCCACCGGCAGCCCTGCACCGGTCAGTCCGCAGGGCACCGAGACGGCGGGCTGCTGGGTCATGTTGAACGGAATCGTGTACGGGGTCCAGCTGGTCCACAGCTCTGAGGGCCAGCCCGCCGGCGCCTGCCGACTCGCATCGAAGGCCGGGATCGGCATGGTCGGGGTGACCAGCAGGTCGTACTTCCCATGGAATGCTCCCATCCGGACACCCATGTCCATCCGCACGCCGGTGGCGCTGAGATAGTCCAGCGCCGAGGCGTCGGCGTACTGCTCGATCCCGGCACGCAGCCCCGGATCCACCTGCTCCAGCGCCCCGGGGCCATAGGCCTCCAGCACCTTGGCGGCACCGGTGAACCAGAGCACGTGGAAGGCCTCCACCGGATCTGCGATATCGGGATCCACCCGCTCCACCTGGGCGCCGAGGGAGGCCAGCACCTCGACCGCCTCGTCCACCCGCGCCTCGACCTCCGGGTCGTTGCTCCCGAAGCCGAGCGTGGGCGAATAGCCGATCCGCACACCGGCCAGCGAACCGCCGTCGACCTCGAGCTCGGCGAGGTCTGCCGAGAACGGACGCGACTGGGAGGGCAGCGCGGACCAGTCGCGGGCGTCGAAGCCGGCGATGACATCGAGCAGCAGCGCGGTGTCGGTGACGGTGCGCGCCATCGGTCCGGCATGGGCGAGCGTCCCGAAGGGGCTCGCCGGATACATCGGCACGGTGCCATAGGTGGCCTTGATGGCCACCGTCCCGGTGAACGCCGCCGGGATCCTGACCGAGCCGCCGCCGTCGGTGCCCACCGCCCAGGGGCCCATCCCGGCCCCGACCGCTGAGGCCGCACCGCCGGAGGAGCCGCCGCTGGTCAGCGCCGGGTCCCAGGGGTTGGTGGTGACGCCGAAGCGTCCCGAGTCGGTGGTGCCCTTCCAGGCGAACTCGGGCGTGGTGGTCTTGCCCAGCAGCACCGCGCCGGTCTCGCGCAGCCGCGCCACGCAGGGGGCGTCGAAGTCCCAGGGCCCGGCCGCATCGATCAGCTTGCTGCCGCGCAGGGTCGGCCAGCCCACGGTGGGGAAGATGTCCTTGATCGAGGTCGGCACCCCGTCTCCGGGCCCGAGCGTCTCCCCGGCGGCCCAGCGCTGCGCCGAGCCCCGAGCGGATTCCAGGGCAGACTCCCGGTCCACCAGCACGAAGGCGTTCAGTGCGCCGTCGTGCTGCTCGATCCGTTCCAGGGCGGCCTCGGTGGCGTCCACCGGGGTGAAGTCGCCCGCGCGGTATCCGGCGAGAAGTTCGACGGCGGTCAGTTCAGCAAGGTGCGACATGCGCCCCTCCTCAAGCTCTGGAGTCCGAAGACTCGTCGGGTGCAGCGGATCGGGTGGGTGGTGGATCGAATGGATGCCGAGTAGTCGGGCGAGGGCTGGTCAGTGCTGTTTCAGTGCCGCGGGACGTATCCCTTGGCGGTGTCCACGATGTTCTCCCGCTCCTGGCCGTCGAGCCAGCGCTGGGCGTTGTCCACGAACTGCTCCGCCAGTGCGGTGCGCCAGCCGAGCACGTCTCCGGACATGTGGGCGGAGATCGTCACCGAGTCCATCGTCCAGAGCGGGGAGTCGGGCGGAAGCGGCTCCTGGGCGAAGACGTCAAGGGTCGCGCGGGCCAGGGTGCCGGCTTTCAGAGCCTGGATGAGCGCCTGTTCGTCCACAGATTCACCGCGGCCGATGTTGATCAGGTGCGCGCCCGGCCGGACCGCCGCCAGGGACTCGGCGCCGATGAGCCCGGTGGTCTGCGCGGTGAGCGGAGCGGCGTTGATGATGTGGTCGAACTCGCCGATGTGCTGGGGCAGATCCGCGCTGTCCACCACGGTGCCGAAGTCGGGGTCATGTTCCCGGGCGGTGCGTCCGGCTCCGGTGACCTCGATGCCGACCGCGTGCAGCAGCCGGGCCGTCTCGCGCCCGATCGCCCCGGTGCCGATGATCAGCGCGGAGGTCCCCTGGACCCTGAGCGTCTCGCGGTGGACCCACTGCCGGGCCTGCTGGTGACGCTGGCTGGCCGCGAAGTCCTTGGCATGGGCGAAGATCGCGGCCAGGACGTACTCCGCGATCGGCCGATCGAAGATCCCCTGCGCGTTGGTCACCACGACCTCGGAGCTGCGCAGCTCATCGAACATCAGCGCGTCCACTCCGGCGGCCGCGACGTGGATCCATTCGAGTGCGCCGGCCTGCGGCCATGCCTGTCGCACCGCCGGGGAGAAGAAGTCCCACAGGAACAAGGCCTGTGCACCCTCCAATGCCTCGCCGAGGCCGGCGGCATCGGTGTACCTGACCTCGGCCTGGCGCTCGATCGGCTCCAGCCCCTCGGGGCGCTCGATCGCGGTCTGCCAGTCCTCGAGCGACTGGTCCTCGCCCGCTCGCGCTGCCGCCGGCTCGGATGCTGCCTGCGTCGTGGGACACAGCACCGTGATGATCGGTCTCGCTGACGTCATGCTCACCTGCCCATATCTTGCCCGTCATGGCGGCCCGTCCGGGCCTGTTCTGGTCTGCTGACCTTTCATCCTCAGGTGCGGCTATGCTATGAATACCCGTGAAGATTGTCAACAATCCGGAGATGCCATGAGTGCCGCGTCAGGCTTCCAGCCCGTCCCCCGCGAGTCCACGTCCTCGCTGATCACCCGCCAGCTGCGCGAAGGGATCATGTACGGCACCCTGCCCGCGGGCGCCCAGCTCTCCGAGGCAGCGCTGGCGGCGGAGTTCGGCGTGAGTCGGGGCCCGCTGCGCGAGGCCATGCAGCGCCTGGTCCAGGAGGGGCTGGTGCGCAGCGAGCTCAACCGCGGGCTCTTCGTCAAGGAGCTGGACGAGGCCGAGATCCGCGACATCTACCTCACCCGCACCGCGATCGAGACCGCCGCGGCCCGCGCCGTGGCCCACGGCGACTCAGCGGCGCAGGGCGCCGAGCGTCTGCGGACACGTGCGGCGGTGATGGCCGAGGCCGCGGCGGCCGGGGACCTGCACCGGCTCGCGGACGCGGATTTCGCCTTCCACGAGGAGCTGGTGAACCTGGCCGGAAGCCCGCGCCTGCATCGGGTCCACGAGACCCTGATGGTGGAGACCAGGATGTGCATGACGGCGCTGCAGGGGACCTACTTCGACCCGGACGATCAGGTCGCGGAGCATTCCCGCATCGTGGAGGCCATCGCCTCCGGCGATGACGCCGAGCTGGTCGCTCAGATCGAGGAGCATATGCAGGAGGCGCTGGATCGCCTGGTCAGGGCCTCTCGATGAACTCTTGAGCAACCCTATGGTCCGGCGCGACAGACAGCGCTAAGGTCGAAGAATGGAATTCAGATATCTCGGACATTCAGGCCTGAAAATCTCAGAGATCACCTATGGAAACTGGTTGACCCACGGTTCTCAGATCGAGAACGACGTCGCGACCGATTGCGTCCATGCCGCGCTCGACGCCGGCATCACGACCTTCGACACGGCGGACGTCTACGCCAACACCGTGGCGGAGCAGGTGCTGGGCGACGCCCTGGCCGGACAGCGCCGTGAGTCCCTGGAGATCTTCACCAAGGTCTACTTCCCCACCGGCCCCAAGGGCCACAATGACACCGGGCTCTCCCGCAAGCACATCATGGAGTCGATCAACGGCTCGCTGACCCGGCTGGGCACGGACTACGTCGATCTCTACCAGGCGCACCGCTATGACTACGAGACTCCGCTCGAGGAGACCATGCAGGCCTTCGCCGACGTGGTCCGTTCCGGCAAGGCGCTCTATATCGGCGTCTCCGAGTGGACCGCTCCCCAGCTGCGCGCAGGTCACGCGCTGGCCAAGGATCTCGGCGTGCAGCTGATCAGCAACCAGCCGCAGTACAACATGCTGTGGCGGGTCATCGAACCCGAGGTCGTGCCGGCCTCCGAAGATCTCGGGATCTCCCAGATCGTCTGGTCACCCATCGCCCAGGGCGTGCTGACCGGAAAATACCTGCCGGGCCAGCCTGCGCCGGAGGGCTCCCGCGCCTCCGACAAGGAGGCCGGAAAGTTCATCGAGCGGTACATGAACGAGGACATCCTCACTGCGGTGCAGAACCTCAAGCCGATCGCTGCCGACCATGGGCTGGATCTCGCGCAGCTCGCCGTGGCCTGGGTGCTGCAGAACCCGAACGTCGCCTCGGCCCTGGTCGGCGCGTCCCGCCCGGAGCAGATCGCAGGAAACGTCGCCGCCGCCGGGGTCACCCTCGATGACGCCGCGATGCACGCCATCGACGCCGTGATCGGCGATCTGGCCGAGCAGGATGCGAGCCTGACGAAGTCGCCCGAGACTCGGGTGAGCTGACGCTCAGCCCCTGCTGACCCATCTCCCGAGGCAGAACGCACCCGGCGCCGCGGAGCACCGGGTGCGTTCTGTCTCCGTCTCAGAATCCGGGCACCTTTACCGTTTCGTTATGAAAATGTTGACCCGGACCGTACACTGGCGGCTGGACTGAAGACATGGACAGCCGCCTGAACAAGGGCACGGCCAGATGCAGAGGGCGGGACCGGATGAAGCGAGCAGCGCAGCGCGTCGCCCCACTCGGCGGCGCAGCCCTGGTGAGCATCGCGCTCCTCGTGGGCACGGCTCCGACCGCCGCCGTCGCGGCCCCCGTCCAGGTTGCCGCACAGGCCTCCGAGCCGGCCGAGACAGTGGACCCCCAGGGCGACGCCGTCGACGTCGACTCCTCCCAGGATGCGACTCCCACACCGTCGGCCGAGTCCGTTCCGGAATCCACAGCGCCCGCCGAGGACCCCAGCGACCCGGCCGAGACCCCGACGGATCCCGCCGAGCCTGCGGAGACCCCCGACCCCGAGCCGACCCCGCCGGGCCCCATCGACCCGGGCCCCACCGAGCCGGCGCCCACGGACCCCGAACCCACAGGCCCGCAACCCACAGACCCTGGGACCACTGATCCGGGGACCCCCGCGCCTGAGCCCTCGGAGGGCGAGTCCCCGCCGAGCGTGCCCACCGATCCAGGCGACGAGTCCTCGGCGCCGGCGCAGGGCGAGCACTACCTCCGCTGCGGCTCTGCCTTCGCGGCCCCCGGACAGACGCAGACGCTGCGCCTGCAGATGAGCAGCAACCTCAGCGAGCTCACCGTCGGTTCAAGCCTCACCGGCGCGACCATCTGGATCGAAGCCGGGGTCGTCTACTACCAGGCGCCCACCCCGCTGCCGCCAGGTGCCGCGCAGGATGACTTCGCCGTCCGCGGCGTCGCCCCGAACGGGGACCCCGTGTCCGACCGCTGCAACATCGGACTGCAGGCGACGTCAGAGAACCTCGACGACGCCGCCCAGCCGTCCCCGCCTGAGGACATCGGCGCTCCCGGCGGCATCGCCGCCCCGGGAACACCCGAGCTGCCAGGCACGCCCGAGGCGAGCCCGAGCAGCGCGAGCACCTCCACAGACACCGACGCGCCGCCACTCTCCGGCCCGCCGATTCCAGGGATGCCCGGGTATTCCCTGCCCGAGCAGGGCGCGTCGAGCGTCAGCCCCACGGCCTCAGCCTCTGCGCCGGATCAGCCGGCAGAGGATCCGGGATCAGGCGACGCGGAGCTGGCGGTGACCGGGCCGAGCGGTCTGCAGACCTTCACCGCCGTCGTGCTGGCCCTGCTGGCGCTCCTCGCGGGCGGCGCCGCGATCGTGCTGGCCGCTCGCCGGTCGGACTCGCTGCGCTGAGCAGCCGCTCCTGATCTCCTGAGCCGGCTCACCAGGTGTTCGGTGCCGGCTTCCGCGCCGCCGGAAGCGCCGAATCCCGCCGCCAGGCCTGAAGCTCTTCGCTGACCGTGAGGTCTTCGGGGACCTCATGACCGAGGTCGCGGATCGCACCGAGGATCTCGGCGTTGGGCACAGGGCCGGCGCTGGAGAGGAGCCGTCCGGCGATGTGGGCCCGGACATAGATCTCGCCGTCGACCACCGCACGCTGCTCGAAGTAGAAGCACTTCTCGTCGAAGCCGATCATCCGGGTGTGGATCTGGAACCGGGTCATGAAGGTGACCGAGCGCCGGAAGGTGATCTGCTCGGACTGCACCACCGGAGACCAGCCGCGCTTGCGCATCTGGGCCCAGAGCCCGGAGCGGGCCATCAGGTCGAAGCGGCCGAGGTCGAAGAGTGAGAAGTACTGGCCGTTGTTGATGTGCCGGGCGATGTCGACGTCGGTGGGCAGCGCTCGCAGCGTGACCACCGAGGACTCCCAGGGAGTCATGGTGGGTCGACGACGGGCGCGGAGCAGCACCAGCAGGGTGCGGAAGATCACATGCATGGGCTCAGTGTGCCACAAGCTACCGGTCAGTAATGAGTTGGCGTGCTGGTCAGCCGCTCAGGCGGACCCGGCCGAGGCGGCGGACGTCGGGCTGGAAGACCCGCGCTCGGCGGGGCGCAGCACGTAGCCGGCGCCCCGGACGGTATGGATCATCCGGGGCATGTCGGCTTCGATCTTCTTGCGCACATAGGAGATGTAGAGCTCCACGATGTTGGCCTGTCCGGCGAACTCGTACTCCCAGACCTGCTGCAGGATCTCGGACTTCGGCAGCACCGTCCTGGCGTGGCGCATGAGCAGCCGGAGGAGTCGGAACTCGGTGTCGGACAGGTCGATGTCCCGCCCGCCCCGACGCACCGTGCGAGCGGCCGTGTCCAGCTCCAGATCACCGACGAGCAGCCGCTCGCCCTCGGTCCGCGCGGGGAGCCGTGCTGTGATGAAGTGCAGCCGGCGCAGCGCCTCCTCGACGCTGACGCTGCCGGTGATGTGGTCATCCTGCGGATGCACGGTCTCGAGCAGCCGCGCCAGCTCGACGTCGGCATCGAACCAGTGCAGCACCGCGGAGGGGTCGATGCTCGAGCGGAGATCCTCCAGCACCGCCTCCATGTCTGAGACCCGCCGACTGGCGCGCGCGTCGACGACGAAGAGCTCGGGGGCATCCACCTGCAGCGCCTGCCGCGCCGTCTCCGCGCTGGAGGCCAGCAGCACCTTCACATCGATCCCGCGCAGCCGCTGGCTCAGCTCAGAGGCCGCCGGGGAGGGGCCGCCGAGGATCAGCACCGGCGAGGAGATCGTCAACGCGGCGGGACGGACGGAGCGCAGAGAGGCCGTCAGCAGCTCAGACCGGGGCCCGTCGGCATCATCACCCGTCATCGCACCTCCCCCGCATATCTCCTGAACTGCCTCCTCAGGACGTGGCAGATGTCCCAGAACTCTACAGACTCCCAAGGCCTGAGCCTAGGGTGAAGGCCCAGGCTCAACAACAGCCTGACCCCTTCTGCGCGCCTCGAAGCCGACTGCCGTTTCGTGACAGACTGGTCGCAGTGACCGACATCACCCGTTGTCGGTCACCGGTTCACCCCTGCTGACCCGCCCTACCTGGCACCTACTGAGGAGAACATATGATCATCGGAGTCCCCGCCGAAGTGAAGAACAACGAGTACCGCGTGGCCCTGACCCCGGCCGGAGCGGTGGACCTCACCGCCCGCGGACACCGGGTGCTGCTCCAGAGCGGCGCCGGCACCGGTTCGGGCTTCGCCGACCACGACTACGTCGCGGCCGGTGCCGAGATCCTCGGTGGCGCCGATGAGGTCTGGGCGCAGGCCGAGATGATCCTGAAGGTCAAGGAGCCCCAGGCCGAGGAGTTTCCCCGGATGCGCGACGGTCAGATCCTCTTCACCTATCTTCACCTCGCCGCCGAGCCCGACTGCGCCCGTGCGCTGCAGGAGCGCGGCGTCACCGCGATCGCCTATGAGACCGTCACGGGCACCCATGGCCTGCCGCTGCTGGCCCCGATGAGTGAGGTCGCCGGACGGTTGGCGCCCCAGGTGGGCGCGTATCACCTGATGCATTCCCAGGGCGGACCGGGCATCCTCATCGGCGGCGTCCCCGGGGCCCGCCCCGCGAAGGTCGTGGTCATCGGCGGCGGCAAGGCCGGCGAGCAGGCGGCCCTCACCGCTCTGGGCATGGGTGCCGACGTCACCGTGCTGGACCTGAACATCGAGCGCCTCCGGGAGCTCTCCGCGCTCTCCGGGCGCGGCCTGACCACTTTGGCCTCGAACACGCTGACCCTCAGCGAAGAGGTCGCCGCCGCGGACCTGGTCATCGGGTCGGTGCTGGTCCCCGGAGCGACCGCACCGAAGCTGGTGACGCGTGAGATGGCTGCCGCGATGCGTCCTGGGTCGGTGCTGGTGGACATCGCCATCGACCAGGGCGGCTGCTTCGAAGGTTCACGTCCGACCACCCACGCCGATCCGACCTTCACCATCGGGGAACAGATCTACTACTGCGTGGCGAACATGCCGGGCGCCGTTCCGCACACCTCCACCGCCGCGCTGACGAACTCCACGCTGCGCTACATCTTTGCCCTGGCGGACAAGGGGTGGAAGCAGGCGATGCGCGAGGACCCGCATCTGGCCAACGGACTCAACGTCCACGCCGGCGACCTCACCAACGCCCCGGTGGCCCAGGCGCTGGGGGCGCAGTACCGCGCCACGGCTGACGTGCTGGCCTGAGAAGCAGCCGGATGGGCCGCACGCCTGCGGCTCCTCGCCGGCCGTCCTGAGCTCACAGGCTCTGGCGGTCGGCGAGCCGGCGCCCCGGCACCGGGGTGAAGTAGGTCTGCACCAGCGCAGAGTCGACGGCTTCGAGCGTTCCGGGGTTCCAGCGCGGGGATCGGTCCTTGTCGATGATCTGCGCCCTGATGCCTTCGCGGAAGTCCGCTGAGCGCAGCATGTGCACCGCGATGGTGAACTCCGCCTCCAGCGCCGCAGCCAGCGTGAGCTCCCCGGCGGCGAGGATCGCCCGGTGCGCGACCTTCAGCGACGCCGGGGACTTGCCGCGCAGCGACTCCGCCGTCGCTGCCGCCGCCTCCTCGCTGGGCGCCAGCTCGTCCAGTCGCTGGAGCAGCTCCTCCACCGAGGCCGCGGCATAGGCCCGGTCGATCCAGCTCCGCGATTCGGCAAGCGCGGAGGCCCCCGGGGTCCGGGTGAATCGGGGCAGCACCTCGGCCACGGGCTGGATGCTCAGGGCCTGGGTCAGCTCGCCCAGGACCTCGGCGGGGACTTCGACGTCGGCCAGGCCGAGCGCGATGGTGTCGGCCGCGTCGAGGTGGGCACCGGTGAGTCCGGCATGGAGACCCATCCGTCCCGGCGACTGACCGAGCAGCCAGGTGCCTCCGACGTCGGGAGAGAAGCCGATGGTGGTCTCCGGCATGCCCGCCCGGGTGCGCTCGGTGACGATCCGATGGGAGCCATGGGCCGAGACCCCGATGCCGCCGCCGAGCACCAGGCCGTCCATCAGGGCGATGTACGGCTTGGGGTATTCAGCGATCGTGCGGTTCAACGCGTACTCGTTCGCCAGAAACGCCTCGCTGGTGAAGTCCGCCGCGTATCCGGGCACACCGTCGGGGAGGATCCCGCCGCCGTCGTGCTCCTGGAGCGCGGCCATCTCCTGGAAGAGGCTGGAGACGTCACCGCCGGCACAGAGCCCGCGGTCTCCGGCGCCGCGGATGAGCACCTGGCTCACCCGGTCGTCCTCGGCCCAGTCCTGCAGCTGGACCAGGATGCACTCACACATCAGCTGGGTCAGCGCATTGACCGCGTGGGGTCGATTCAGCGTGATGATGCCGAGGTGTCCGCGCAGCTCGAAGGCCACATCGCCGGTGTACGTCTCCCTGCCCATGTGACAGAGGTTACACGCGGGTCTGCACGTGACTCAAACGTTTCGGTGAGGAAGTCCTCCGCGCGGAGTCAGGCGTTCCAGAGCCCGTAGGAGTCCGCCAGCGAGGCGATCTTCTGGGCGCGGGCCAGGCGCGGGAGGTACGAGCCGTCACCGATGGAGCCGCCGGCCTCATGGGCCTCGATCAGCTCCCGGGCCCAGTTCAGCTCATCGGCCGAGGGGGCCAGCCCGGTGTTGATGTGCTCGACCTGTGCCCGGTTCAGCGAGAGCTTGCCGGTCATGCCCATGCTGGCGGTGACCTGGCACGCTTCAGCCGTCTCCTGCGGATCGGCGTCGGCCGCCGTCGGGCCGTCGATGGCGCCGGGGAGCCCACCGACGCGGGACGCGATGACCAGCCGGGCCCGGGCGTAGGCCAGCGCCATCGGGTCGGCGGAGACGCCCACGTCCTTGCGGAAGTCATTGGTGCCGAAGGCCAGCCGGAAGGTTCCCGGGGCCGAGGCGATCTGGGTGGCGTTCTCCACGCCGAGGGCGGACTCGATCAGGGCGATGACCGGGGTTCCGGCGCGCAGCCGCATCGCGGTGTAGGTGACCTGTTCCGGATGCTCGGTCTCGGCCAGCATCACCCCGCGCAGACCCTCTGCGCGAGAGAGTGCCGCGAGATCCTTCTCCCAGTGCTCGGAGGTCGAGGGGCTGACCCGGACCCAGGCGGTCATGCCGCCGTTGAGCGCGCGCAGCACCGCCTCGCGGGCAGCCACCTTGCCGTCATCGGGGACCGACGCTTCCAGATCGAAGATCACAGAATCGGCCTCGCTGGCCAGTCCGGGAGCGAAGTCCTGCTCCTTGGCAGCGTTGATCAGCAGCCAGGAGCGGGAGAGTTTGGCGGGAAGCGCGGCCGCGCGACGGTTCCGGATGGGCATGGCGCAAGCCTACCGGAGAAGCCCGCCCCGACCTGCGGCTGGTGTGCTGAGTCACCGCTGACCCAGTGGCGCCAGGTGTTGACATCCCCCGGCCCCGGCTTCAAAATTGATCATGATTGAACTTCAAGTTTGAAATACATCGCTTGGAGTTCCATCCCGGACGCGGTTTCAGGATCCCCCGATCGCCTGGCCGACGTCGCCCTGTGGGGAGGAACTGCTGGCTGGGTGCATGACTACCGCCCCCGAGTGCACCCGGTTTCCTCATCCCATTCCGCGGGCGGAGGGCCGCCCCCGTCATAGCGCCCTCCGCCCGCCAGGGCCCCGGGCACCTCGACCGTGTCCACGAGAGCCGCACAGCGTCGAAGGGCCCCGAGCGGTGCCGAGGATTCGGTGTGCGCGGGCGCAGCTCCTATTCTGGACCCATGACTCTGACCCCCCGCCCCCGCGCTCGCATGCTTGTCAGCGCGGGCGGCCTCGGGCTCGCACTGCTGCTCGCCGGCTGCGGCCCCTCGGATCCGGAGCCGACGGAGCAGGAGGAGCCCAGCAACACGATGCCTCAGCCGGAGGTCGAGGACGACGACTCGGTGCGGCTCCCGCTGGCGATGGTCACCCCCGATGGCCAGTCCGAGGCGGCACCTCTGGATGGCGAGGGCACCCTGGAGGGTGAGCAGGCTCCGGGCAGTCCAGTGGAGGAGACCGGTGCGGGTCAGCAGACCCAGCAGATCGAGATCGCCCGCACCGCCCCCTTCGGCTGCGGCGACACGGTCTCGGTCGTCCGGTCCGTGCCGATGGTGACCGAGGACCCCGCGGTGGCAGCGCTGGAGTTCCTCATCGATGACCGGCTGTCCTCCCATGGCTCGCCGGCGTTCTACAACGCGCTGGCCGCCTCCGAGGAGCTCAGCGTGGACTCGGTCGAGGTCGAGGACGACACGGTGCTCGTCGCCCTGAGCGGCGAGCCGGTGACCACCGGGGAATGTGAGTCCTGGCAGATCCTGGCCCAGATCGAGACCACCGCCCGCGTCGCGACCGGCGCCGGCGAGAGCGAGGTGACCGTGGACGGTCAGCCGCTGGCCGAGGTCCTGGGACTCCCCGCAGACCGCGAGGGGCTGCAGATCAGCCAGATCCAGCACTGAGCCGGGCCTGGTCCTCGGGCTCCGGCGCGGCCGACCCCGGCCCGCCTCGCTAGTCGATCAGCAGGCCCGGCTGCTCCATCACGGCCGCGATGTCGGAGATGAACCGTCCGGCGAGATCGCCGTCGATCAGGCGGTGGTCGAAGGATCCGCCGATGACCATGACGTCGCGCGGGACGATCTGTCCCTCCACGACCCAGGGCTTCTTGCGCACCGCGCCCAGCGCCACGATCGAGGCCTGACCCGGGGGCAGGATCGGGGTTCCGCTGTCCAGCCCGAGCGAGCCGATGTTGGTGATCGAGACCGTGCCGCCCTGCATCTCCCCCGGAGTGGTCCGACCCTCCCGCGCGTCGACGGTCAGCTGGGTCAGCGCCGCGGCCAGGCCGCGGGTGTTGAACGCATGAGCCTCGTGGATCACCGGCACCACCAGGCCGCGCGGGGTCGCCGCCGCGACGCCGAGGTTCAGGTAGTTCTTCAACGTGTAGTGCGTGTCATGCCAGGTGGCGTTGACCTGCGGATTGCGCCGCACCGCCCAGATGATCGCCTTGGCGGCGAAGAGCATCGGTGAGACGCTCAGCCCCTCGTAGCTGGGATCCTGCTTCAGCACCTGGCGCAGCTCCATGGTGCGCGTGACGTCGACCTCTTTGAACACCGAGACATGCGGCACGGTGGTCGCCGAGGCGGTCACGTTGCGTGCGGTGGCCTTGCGCACGCCGCGGACCTGGATGTTCTCCTCGCGCGGTCCTTCGTAGAGCAGGCCCTCCTCGGCAGGGGTGCTCTTGCGGCGACCCGGGGACGGGGCCCCGGGGGCGGGCATCTGACCGGAGGCGCGCTGCTCACGCTTCTGCCTGGCCTGCCGTTCGACGTCGTCCCGGGTGATCTGCCCGTTGCGGCCGGAGCCGACGAGCTCCCAGACGGCCACACCGAGGCGCTTGGCCAGGGCCCGCACCGGAGGGCTGGCCCGCGCGACGATGTCGGCGATGTCGGTGTAGGCACCGGCGGCAGGTGCGGGGGCGGCGATCTCGAGTCCCTCGAGGTCGACCAGGTCCGGCGCGGTGGAACGGGTCCGTGACCGTCGCGAGGCGGAGTCCGCCTTCGGGCCGGAGCCGACCAGCGCCTCGTTCTGCGCCGAATCCTGCTGTGCGGCGCCCTTCTGCTCGGACTCTGCCCGCTCGGCGTCCTCGCGCTTCTGCGCCGCCGCCTTCTTCCCGCGGCTCGAGCGTGAGCGGCCCGGCTTGTCCTCGCCGGCGGGCGGCTCGGCGGCCTCCTGGACATCCGTCGCCGCAGCGGCGTCGGCCCCTGGAGCCGCGGACGGGTCTTCGCCCTCGGCGGCGATGCGGATCAGCGGGGCGCCGACCTCGATGGTCTCGCCCTCGGCGGCGAGCAGCTCGGTGACGACTCCGGCGAAGGGCACCGGCAGCTCGACGAGGGATTTGGCGGTCTCGATCTCGACCACGATGTCGTTGACCTCGACGGTCGCGCCCACCGTGGTGCGCCAGGTGACGACCTCGGCTTCGGTCAGGCCTTCGCCGACGTCGGGAAGGTTGAAGGTCTCAGCCATGCTCACGCACTCCTCTGGTAGCTGAAGCTGCGGTCCACGGCTTCCAGCATCCGATCGATGTCCGGAAGGTACCGGTGCTCCTGGGACGACGGCGGGTAGGGCATATGGAATCCGCCCACGCGCAGCACCGGGGCCAGCAGCCGGTGGTGGGCGCGTTCTGCCACGCGCGCGGCGATCTCTCCGCCGATGCCGCCGAAGGTCGGCGCCTCGTGCGCGACGATCAGCCGCTGGGTCTTGGCGGCGGAGCGGGCGATGGTCTCGTCGTCGAGCGGGCTGATCGAGCGGATGTCGACGACTTCGATGCTGCGCCCCTCGGCCCGGGCGGCCTCGGCGGCGGCCAGCGCCACCGGCACCAAGGGCCCGTAGGTGGCGATGGTCGCGTCGGTGCCCGTGCGGAGCACCTGGGCGCGGAACGCATCCGGCGCCGGGTTCTCCATGTCGACCTTGCCCTTGAGCCAGTAGCGGCGCTTGGGCTCGAGGATGATCACCGGGTCGTCGCTGACGATGGCCTGGCGGGTCATCCAGTACGCGTCCTGCGGGCTCGACGGCGCGACGATGCGCAGGCCGGCGGTGTGCGCGAAGAGCGCCTCGGGAGATTCGGAGTGGTGCTCGATGGAGCCGATGTGTCCGCCGTAGGGCAGCCGGATGGTGACCGGGACCTTGACGTTGCCGTCGGTGCGGCTGTGCATCTTGGCCAGCTGCGTGGTGATCTGGTTGAACGCCGGGAAGACGAAGCCGTCGAACTGGATCTCGACGACCGGGCGGTAGCCGCGCATGGCCATGCCGATGCTGGTGCCGACGATGCCGGACTCGGCCAGCGGGGAATCGATCACCCGGTGGGTGCCGAACTCCGCCTGCAGCCCCTCGGTGACCCGGAAGACCCCGCCGAGCGCGCCGATGTCCTCGCCGATCAGCAGCGTCTTCGGGTCTGCGGCGAGCTCGTCGCGCAGGGCCGCGGTGATCGCCTTGGCCATGACCATCTCTTTGATCCCGCTCATCGTGCGGTGCCCGCCTCCGTCTGCTCTTCCGCGAATCCTGCTTCGTAGTCCTTCAGCCAGGCCTTCTCGGTCTCCACCTGGCGGTGCGGCTCCGAGTACACGGTGTCGAAGACGCGTTCCAGGTCGATGGACTCCAGGGCCAGCACGGACTTGCGCATGTCCGCGGCGAGGTCCTTGAACTCGGCGTCCACATCGGTGAAGAAGCTCTCGTCGGCGTGGCCCTCGGAGCTCAGCCAGGTGCGGAAGCGCCGGATCGGATCACGGCCCTCCCAGAGCTGCTCCTCCGCGGAGCTGCGGTACTTGGTGGGGTCGTCGGCGGTGGTGTGGGCGCCCATCCGGTAGGTGACCGACTCGATGAGCTTCGGCCCCCTGCCGGCGCGGATGTCCCCGGAGAGCCGGCTCGCGACCGCGTAGCTGGCCAGGACGTCGTTGCCGTCGACCCGGACGCCCTCGATCCCGTAGCCCTTGGCGCGGTTGACCAGCGGTCCGCGGGACTGGGTCCGGGTGGGCACCGAGATCGCCCAGTGGTTGTTCTGGATGAAGTAGAGCAGCGGCAGCTCATAGGAGGCGGCGAAGACCATCGATTCGTGCATGTCGCCCTGGCTGGTGGCCCCGTCACCGATGCAGGCCACGACGATCTCGTCCTCGGCGCGGTCCCGCGGAATGCTGCCCGTGCGCCGGTCCTGGTTGATCCCCATCGCCCAGCCGGCGGCGTGCAGGGTCTGCGCGGCGAGCACCAGGGTGTAGACGTGGAAGTTGTGCTCGCTGGGGTCCCATCCGGTGTGCCGGGTGGCCCGGAACAGGGTCAGCAGCTGCTCGGGGGAGATCCCGCGGTAGAGCGCCATGGCGTGCTCGCGATAGGTGGGGAAGACCATGTCGGAGGACTTGATCGCCGCGATGGTGCCCACCTGGGCGGCCTCCTGGCCCAGTGCCGGCGCCCAGAGTGCGAGCTGTCCCTGGCGCTGCAGCGAGGTGGCCTCGGCGTCGAGCCGCCGCTCCATCGCCATATAGCGGTAGAGCTCACGGAGCTGCTCGGCGCTCAGCCCGGCGATGAACGGGCTGTAGACCTCGTTCTCAGTGAGCTTCCCCTCGGGGGTGAGCAGCTGGACGGGCTGCACCTCTTCTGGCTGCACAGTGTGATCCTCTCCGATGGCACCGCTGATGGACGCCCCGCAGGTGAGGACGACCACCGTTCATTGTGTCAGCTCGACTCAGGCTTCGAATCTGTAGGTCCGGCACAACTCGATGAATCGATCATTGGCTTCGACCTCACCGATGGTGACCCGCACACCCTCACCGGGGAAGCCGCGCACCGCCAGGGCCTGGAGCCCGGCCGCCTCGGCGAAGTCTGCGGTCTGCTCGCCCAGCGGGAGCCAGACGAAGTTGCCCTGCGCCTCGGGGATCGTCCAGCCGGCCTCGGCCAGGGCCGCGCTGACCCGGTCACGCTCGGCGACCAGCGAGTCGACCCGCTCGTGAACCTCGGAGAGGTGTTCCAGCGAGGCCAGCGCCGCGACCTCGGCCAGGGTGGAGACGCTGAAGGGGGCTGCGACCACGCGCAGGTGGCGGGTGATCTCCTGCCCGGCGATGGAGTAGCCCACGCGCAGCGCTGCCAGGCCGTGTGCCTTGGAGAAGGTCCGCAGCACCGCGACGTTGGGGTGCTTCCGGTAGAGCGCCAGCGCGTCCAGCGGATCCTCGGTGCGGACGAACTCCTGATACGCCTCATCGATGACGACGACGACGTCGCTGGGCACCTTGGCCAGGAAGGTTTCGACCTCGCTGTGCCGCAGCGCCGGGCCGGTGGGATTGTTCGGGGTGCACAGCAGCAGCACCTTGGTCTGTTCGGTGATCGCGGCGAGCATCGCCTCGAGGTCGTGGCGTCCGTCCTGGAGCACCGGGACCGTGACGTCCTTGGCTCCGGCGGTGCGGACCACGATCGGGTAGGCCTCGAAGGACCGCCAGGCGTAGATGACCTCGTCCTGGCTGCCGTCGCTGTTGGATCCGGCGAAGGCGTTGATGATCTGGGTCAGCGCGCCGAGGCTGCCGGTGCCGGCGACGATGTCTTCGACCGAGACGTCGAGGACCTGGGCGAGCCCGGCGCGCAGGTTCTCGGCGTTGGGGTGGGGGTAGCGGTGCAGCGTGTCCACTGCGGCCATCGCCTGGACCACCGCGGGGACCGGGCCCAGCGGGTTCTCGTTCGAGGAGAGCTTGTAGGGCGTGAGTCCCTCGGCCGCCTTCGGCGGCTTGCCTGCGGCATAGGCGGGCAGAAGGCTGACGCTTTCCCGTGGGGTGATCGACCCGGCGCGTGAGAACATAGTCATCGTGAGAATCCTACTGGCAATTATTTTGAATGCCCTGGCCCTCGCCGCAGCGGCCTTCCTCGTACCGGGCATCTACGTGGACGGCGCCGAACAGGGCACCGGGGCGACGATCCTCGCCTTCCTCTTCGTGGGGGCCGTCTTCGGTCTGGTCAATGTGGTCATCAAGCCGATCATCTCGCTGCTGTCGCTGCCGATCACCTGCCTGACGCTGGGGCTGTTCGCCGTGGTCATCAACGCGGGCATGCTGGTGCTCACCGCCTGGCTGACCTCCTGGACCCCGGTGCACTTCGTGGTGGAGGACTTCTTCTGGAGCGCGGTCTTCGGCTCCATCGTGGTGGCCCTGGTCTCAGCGCTGCTCAACCGCTTCATCCTGCGCCCGCTCGACGCCTGAGCCGCCCACGGCGGGCAGATCCTCCAGGCGCCCGGCCAGTTCTGCAATGGTCTGCTGCAGCCGCTCCACCCCGGCGGAGTCCCAGTCGGTGGAGTAGACCGTGGTCTCGTGATCGCCGCGCAGGGACTCGGTGAGCTCCGCGAGCTGGGCCCGCTGGCCCTGGTCCAGGTGCTCCGGCGCCTGCGCCTCGAGCAGCCGGATGGCCTCGATGTTGTGTGCGAGGCTGTGGCTGGCCCCGAAGACTCCCCCGGGCCGGGCCCGCGGGTCCTGGCGCTCGTAGGTCACCTGGACCCGCTCCGCCGAGAGCTCGCCGGGCCCGCCGAGCAGGCGCGGCACCGGGTCGTTGGCGTCCTGGAAGCTCGTGGTCCTGACCCCGCGCGGCGCGGGACCCTCCCGGCCCGGAGCAGCGACCGTGGCCACCTGAGAGATCCGGTACTTGCTCGCCAGGGTTCCCCCGGCGGCGATGTTGAGCGCATGCAGCCCGCCCAGCGAGTACCCGGTGACCACCAGCTCATCCCCGGGCAGCGCGCCTGAGTCCTGCAGCGCCTGGTCGATCACGCCCTGCAGATGCGCGGAGTCATTCGTCCCGGCGTCCAGGAGACTGTTGAGTCCGCGCCCCGCGCTGAGATCGAGCTCTCCGGCGGCGAGTCCGTCCAGGTCGAGCTCCTCCAGTCCTTCGGGCAGCTCCAGCCCCGGGATGTGGATGACGTGCCGGGCACGCTCTCCCGGCCGGGGTCTTGAGGAGATGCTGAAGTCACCGAGCTCCGCGACCTCTGAGTGGGCCTGGAGGTGCTCGCTGAGCCGTTCCACCGGTGTGGCGGGCAGCCGATGGGTCTGCGGCGCGAGCGTCTGGGTGCTCTCGCGGGAGATCCGGCGGGCCTTCTCCAGCAGCGACTGGGTCACCAGCCCGGCACCGTCCTCGGTGGCACGCAGCACCGGGTGCTTCCTGGCGAGCAGGCTCAGCAGCAGCTGGGACCCCTGACCAAGGCTGACCAGGGCGGTGCGCCCCCAGGCGTCGGCGAGCGCCTTGTCTCCCTGCGGGTCCACCAGGTGCGGATAGATCTGCGGGAACTGCGCGAGGTGCCGCACGGTGCCGAACGAGGACATCAGCAGCGACTCGGTGTCCCGGTAGCGCTCCTGTGCGATGCGCACGGCGCGCGCGGTCTCCCCCATGGTCCAGGCTCCCACGGAGGCCTCCGCGAGGCTGATCCCCAGCTGGGCCGCGAGCAGCGGGATCCTCGGATGCAGCGCGAGTCCGGCCGCCGAACCGAAGAGCTCGACGCTGAGGCCGCCCAGCGTGCTGCGCTGCTCCTCGACGATGGCCTCGGCCGCAGTCAGCCCCTGCGCCGCGAGCAGCAGGCTCTCCAGGACCAGGTTCAGCTCGGTGGGTCCCCCGTGGGCCTGCACGGAGAATCCGCGCGGCGCCGGATCGCCGTAGTGGTCCTCGGTGATGACGTACATCGTCGCTCACCGGGGCCCGTCGGCGAGGCGCCCCAGCGGCAGACCGCCCTGGGACTGGATGAACCGCAGGAAGCCCTCGGCGCTGTCTGTGGCCTCTCGGGCACGCTGCACCAGCGCCTGCCCGCTGGCAGCGGCCGATCCCTCGATCACGCCGTCCACCGCGGCGCCCACTCCCCCGGCTCCACCTGCTCCCGCGGCCAGCGCCACCTCGAGCGCGGCGGCGAGCACCTGCGCGAGGTGCGCCTGTTCGCGCAGGTCATCAGCGATCGACCGGGCGCTCGCGGACATCTCGGAGACCCGCGACTGGCGTCTGCGGGCTTCCTGCACCTGGTGGAAGGTCACCGCGGTGAACGCCTGCCCGGCAGGAGACTGCCACGCCACCTGCTCCCGGGCCGCGAAGACCGCCCGCACGCAGTCCTCGCCGCGTTCGGCCACGGCGTCGAGCCGGATCGCCGCCTGGTCATAGTGCTGCGCAGCCTCCTCGAGCTGGTGGGCGGCCCGCGAGAAGATCACGAGTGATCCCTCCTTGGTATCGGTGTGCTGGTGATCGCCAATCTAGGCCCCCTCCCGGGTCGGCGCTCCACCGCAGCGGCGCCCGTGGATCACCCGGTCAGGCGGCGTCGTCCTCGCCGGTGCTGGGGAAAACTCATGAAAGAATCGGGCCATGGCCAACTCCACTGATTCCGCTGCGCCCACCGTCTCTCCGACCCGCGTCCGGCTCGCCGATGCCCAGCCGCAGATCGCCCTGGGCGCGCTGGACGGCCGCTACCGCAGCGCGGTGGCCCCGCTGGTGGATCACCTCTCCGAGGCGGCGCTGAATCGGCACCGCCTGCACGTGGAGGTCGAGTGGTTCATCCACCTCTGCGCCGAGCAGGTGCTCTCCGGGCTGCCCACGCTCAGCGAAGAGCAGGTCAGCGGGCTGCGCAGCATCGTCACCGAGTTCGGCACGGCACAGCTGGAGGAGCTCGGCGCCATCGAGGCGCAGACCCACCATGATGTGAAGGCCGTGGAGTACTTCATCGCGCGCCGGCTCGAGGGGCTGGGGCTGAGCGAGCTCACCCCGCTGGTGCACTTCGCCTGTACCAGCGAGGACATCAACAACCTCTCCTACGCGCTGGGGATCCGCGATGCCGTGGCCGAGGTCTGGCTGCCCGCCGCGCGCACCGCCCTGGACGGACTGGCGGAGCTGGCCCAGGACGCCGCCGAGGTGCCGATGCTCTCGCGCACCCACGGACAGCCGGCCACCCCGACCACGCTGGGCAAGGAGATCGCGGTCTTCGTCCACCGGCTGCGTCGCCAGCTGCGCCGGATCGAGGCCCAGGAGTTCCTGGGCAAGATCAACGGCGCCACCGGCACCTACGCGGCGCACCTCGCCGCCGCCCCGGAGGCCGACTGGCCTTCCCTGGCGCAGCGGTTCGTGGAGAAGCTGGGCCTGACCTTCAACCCGCTCACCACCCAGATCGAATCCCACGACTACCAGGCCGAGCTCTACGCCGACATGGCCCGGTTCAACCGGATCCTGCACGGGCTCTGCGTGGACGTGTGGAGCTACATCTCCATCGGGTTCTTCCGGCAGATCCCGGTCGCCGGCGCCACCGGCTCCTCGACCATGCCGCACAAGGTCAACCCGATCCGCTTCGAGAACGCCGAGGCCAACCTCGAGATCTCCAACGCCCTGCTCGACGCGCTGGGCTCCACCCTGGTGGAGTCCCGCTGGCAGCGCGACCTCACCGACTCCTCGGGCCAGCGCAACATCGGCACCGCGATGGGACACTCGGTGCTCGCGCTGACCAACATGAGCAAGGGGCTCAAGCAGCTCGACGTCGCCGAAGAGGTGATCGCGGCGGATCTCGATGCGAACTGGGAGGTGCTCGGCGAGGCGATCCAGACCGTGATGCGCGCCGAGGCCATCGCCGGCGTGGAATCCATGGAGAACCCCTACGAACGGCTCAAGGAGCTCACCCGCGGCCGCCGGGTGGACGCCGAGAAGCTCAAGGAGTTCGTCACCGGACTCGGACTCAGCAAGGACGCCGAGTCCCGACTGGCCCAGCTGACCCCCGGCACGTACACCGGTCTGGCCGCCCAGCTGGCCAGGCAGTTCGGCTGAGCGGCACCCTGTGGACCACGGAGCACATGACCACGGGGCCTTCGCCGACGACCACCGGACCCAGTACCAGCGTCTGCGCGACGGGCACTGGTACCGGGCCGATGAGGAGATCCTTCAGCGGGCCTTCGCCGCGCACCAGCTGGCCCACCGCTACAGCCAGGCCGCAGCCGAAGGCGACGACGCCGCCGCTGCCGCGCTCCTGCCGCAGCTGATCGGCGAGCTCGGCGACGACGTGGCGATCCGTCCCCCGCTCTCGGTGGACTACGGGGTGCACATGGCCATCGGTGACCGCGTCTTCATCAACACCGGGCTGGTGGCGCTGGACGTCGCCCCCATCCGGATCGGAGCCGACTGCCTGCTCGGCCCCAACGTGCAGCTGCTGACCCCGATCCACCCGTTGGATCCGGAGCCGCGGCGGCAGAAGTGGGAATCCGCGGAGCCGATCACGCTGGAGGAGAACGTATGGCTCGGCGGCGGCGTCATCGTCTGCCCCGGAGTCACCATCGGTCGCAACTCTGTGATCGGAGCAGGCTCTGTGGTCACCCGCGACATCCCGGCGAACTGCGTGGCCGTGGGCAACCCGTCGCGGGTCATCCGGCAGCTGGAGGGCTGACGCCGGCGAGCCGCAGCGGCACCGCCGGGTCTGCAGGTCTTCCCCCGCGCTCGATCCCAGGTCAGAATGGCGAGGTCCCCCTGAGATCGACCACGGAAGGCTCGTCATGACCATCGGACTGACCCCCTACCTGCAGTTTCCCGGAACAGCCCGCCAGGCTCTGGAGTTCTACCACTCGGCGCTCGGCGGAGAGCTGGAGATGATGACCTTCGCCCAGGGCATGGGCGCCGAGGATGAGACCAAGGACCTGATCATGCATGGGTCGCTGTTCATCGACCGCGGGGTCCACCTGATGGCCGCCGATGCGCCTCCCGGGATGACCAGCGTGCTGGGCACGGTGTCGCTGAGCAACAGCGCCCCCGACGACGCCGAGCACTCCACGCTCGAGCAGTGGTGGGCCAAGCTCTCCGAGGGGGCAGAGATCACCGAGCCGCTGGCCAAGTCGCCCTGGGGCGACACCTTCGGGATGCTCACCGACAAGTTCGGGGTCCCCTGGATGGTCAACGCCTCGCGCTGAACACCCTCACCAGATCGCGCCTCACCAGATCCAGATCAGCATCATCGTGGCGAGGAATCCGCAGCCGTAGTTGAGCCAGATGAACTTTCGCCAGCCGGAGTTCACCCCAGCGCTGGTCTCGTCCGTCACGTTCCACCAGGGCAGCGAGATCGCCACGTAGGGGATCACCAGCAGCGCGGCCAGCGGGGTGGGCCAGGGTGCCAGCAGCAGCAGCACCCCGGCTCCGGCCCAGAGCAGCACCGCCACCCGCACGGTGGACCGTGCGCCGATCGCGGTGGCGACCGAGGAGATGCCGCCTTCACGGTCGGGCACCACGTCCTGGACCGCGCCGAACGCGTGGGCGGCCATCCCCCAGAGGAAGAACGCGCCCAGAATGATCAGCACCGTGGGCCCCGGGGTGAAGCCGACCCGGTCATGGGCGAGCGCGAACCCGACCACTGCGGGGCTCACGAAATGGGTGCTGGAGGTCACCGAGTCGAGGAACGGCCGCTCCTTGAACCGCAGACCCTTGACCGAATAGGCGGCGACCGCGAACAGGCTCACCAGCATCGCGGCCCAGCTGGCGGGGCCGCCGCCGAGCATCAGCAGCAGCGCCGGCGGCACGGTGCTCAGCGCGGAGATCCACAGCACGGTCGCGTGCAGGTCCGGGTGCAGCAGCGCACCCTCGATGCCGCCCTTGCGGGGATTGCGCAGGTCGGACTCGTAGTCGAAGACGTCATTGATCCCGTACATCGCCACGTTATAAGGGACCAGGAAGAACAGCGCCCCGAGCACCAGCACCCAGTCGATCTCCCGCGCCGCGAAGAGATACGCGGCCGCGAACGGAAAAGCAGTGTTGATCCAGCTGAACGGACGTGAAGAGAGCAGCAGCTGGCGGATCAGGCTCATTGCGCCGCCCGCTCAGCGCCGCGTTCGACGCTTCGCCGGCGCAGCAGGTGCCAGGCGGCCGGAAGCAGCAGCACCGCGGCCAGCGAGTAGCTGAAGTCCTCGAGCGGGGCGATCCCCAGGTAGAGACCCATCAGGTGCTCGTGGCCGTAGCGCACGATGTCGAGCGCGATGATCACGTTGTCGAAGACCGCGGTGAGGCTCAGCAGCACCGCAGTGGTCAGTGCCACCGCACCCCAGTGGATGCTGCGGCGCATCAGCACCGCGGCGAGAACCGCAGGGACCATGAAGGCCAGGCTCAGCCAGAGATACGCCATCTAGGAACCTCCCGGGATGCGCGCGCTCGATCGGCTCTGCTCGGTCCTATGCCGCAGGAGCTTCGCGGCACCGGTGTAGATGATCATGGTGCACAGGCTCAGGAACATCAGGAACACCGGCTCCTCCAGCGGCATCTCGGGCCCGAGCACGACGCCGGTGAGGTACTGGCTCTGACCCATCAGGAAGATCCCCAGCCCGATGCCGGCGAAGTCCCAGACCAGGAAGAAGACGACGCCGAGCAGGGTCACCACCGCGGCCACCCGTGGGTCGGCGAAGAAGAACAGCCGGAAGCGCCGATCGATGAGCAGCATGCAGAGGGTCGCGGCCAGCAGCCCGGCGAGGTACAGGAACGACACGCTGGTTCAGCCCGCCTTCCTGACGGTGCCTGCGCCCAGGGACTCCGGGCGCAGCGGTCCGGCGCTGTAGTCCCGGCGCATGTGTTTGAGCACCAGCTCCGCGCTGATCAGGCACATCGGCACACCGATCCCCGGGGCCACGGTCCCTCCGGCGTAGTAGAGCCCGCCCACAGTGGGCGAGACGTTCTGCGGTCGGAACATCGCTGACTGGCGCAGCGTGTGCGCCTGGCCCAGCACCGAGCCGCGCCAGGAGTTGTAGTCTGCGGCGAAGTCGGCAGGACCGATGGTCTCGCGCAGCACGATCCGCTCTTCGAAGTCCTCGATTCCGGCCCAGCCGCCGATCTGCTCGATCGCCGCCTGCGCGATCTGCTCCACGGCGGGGTCGCCGGCGCCGTCGCGGCCGCCCGCGCCCAGGGTCACGTCGGCCGGGACCGGGATCAGCACGAAGAGGTTCTCGTGATCATCCGGGGCCAGACCTGGCTCGCTCGCGCTGGCCCGGCAGACGTAGGAGGAGGCCGGAGTCGGGATGGAGGGGTCGGCACCGAAGATGGACTCGAAGTTCGCCGTCCAGTCCCGGGTGAAGAACAGCGAGTGGTGGGCGAGCTCCGGGAGCTTCCCGCGCACCCCGAGCATCACCAGCACCGCGCCGGGGCCGGACGTGACCTTGTCCCACCAGTCCTCGGGGTAGCTGCGGTCCTGCTCGGAGAGCAGCCTGGTCTCGGTGTGGTGCAGATCCGCGGCCGAGACCACATGATCTGCATGTTCGGCATGCACGGTGCCGTGCTCGTCGCGCCAGCGCACTCCCGTGGCCACCCGCCGCCGGCCGGGCGTGAGTCGGGAACGCACCCGGGAGCGGCGCGGACCTGCCTCGGTGAGGATCTCGATGACCTCCGCGCCGGTGGTGATCGTGGCTCCCGCACCTTCTGCCAGACGCCGGAAGCTCGCGGTCACCTCCCAGAAGCCGCCCACCGGGTAGCGCACGCCGTCGTCGAGGTCCAGGGCGCTCATCAGGTGGTACATGGCCGGCGCGTCCTGCGGACGGGTGCCCAGGAAGACGGCCGGGTAGCCGAGGATCTGGCGCAGCACGGGGTGCTTGAAGCGGCGCTGCACGAAGCGTTCCAGCGAGGTCAGCAGCAGCTGCGCGAGCTCCGGGGCGGACTTGAGCACCTCGGGCACCGCAAGGTTGTTCAGCCGTTTGAACGGGTTGTAGAGGAAGCGTCGCTCGGCGATCTCGGTGGTGCGCTTGGCCGAGGCGATGTACTTGTCCAGGGCCGGCCCGCTGCCGGGCTCGAGCTCCTCGAAGAGCGCCCGCACCCGGTCCGCGCCCTTGGGCAGATCCACCGGGGCCGGCGGGGCCTGGCCTGGTTCGGGCTCGGAGTAGACCCGGTAGGCCGGGTCCAGGTCCACCAGCGTGAGCTGCTCGGCCGCCGTCGTGCCCATCAGGTTGTAGAAGTGCTCGAACACTGAGGGCATCAGATACCAGGAGGGGCCGGTGTCGAACTGGAAGCCGTCGGTGGCCAGCATCCCGGCGCGCCCGCCGGTGCGATCACCCTTCTCCAGGACCAGCACGTCATGGCCCTCGCGGGCCAGCAGCGCGGCGCTGGCCAGTCCGGCGACTCCGGCGCCGATCACAATGGTGCGTGGCATCAGTGGGTCTCCAGTCGTGTGGTCAGGGCGGCCCGGGCGGCCAGTCCCGCTTTGCAGGCGTTGGAGACCCGGACTCGTGAGTGGTAGAGCTCCTCCACCGGGGTCGCTGCGATCTTCTCGAGCAGCGCCTCGAAGAGCGCGCAGGCGCTGCGCACCGCGGTGCGGGCGTCGCGCGGGAGCAGCGGCATCGCGGCACGGGCCTCGGCGAGCTGTCCACGGACCGTGTCCACCCACTCCTGACGCTGTTCCTCGGTGAGGCCCTCGCCGCCGCCCAGGTAGTCGCGTCCAAGCTCGTCGGTATCCTCGGCGAGATCGCGCAGGAAGTTGATGTTCTGGAAGGCGGCTCCCAGTGCACGTGCCCCGCTGACCAGGGTCTCGCGTTCGGCCTCGGTGCGGTGCTCTTCACGCAGGAACACCTGCAGGCACATCAGCCCGATCACCTCGGCGGAGCCGTAGACGTAGCTCGCGTGCTCGGCGACGCCGAATGCGGCGGGCTCCAGGTCCGCGCGCATCGAGTCGAAGAAGGGATCGATCAGCTCCAGCCCGATCTGCGCCTCGATGGCGGTGCGGGCGAAGGCGTGGACCACCAGGTCGGTGCTGTACCCGCGGGTCAGCGCCCGGCGGGTCTCCTCGGCGTAGTGCGCGAGCGCCTCGGCCTTCTCCGCAGGATCCAGTCCGGCGGCGCTGGCCGCGCCGTCGACGACCTCGTCGGCGACCCGGACCAGGGCATAGATGCTGCGCACATGGCTGCGGTGCCGCGGTCCCAGCAGCCGGGTGGCCAGGCCGAAGGAGGTGGAGTAGGAGGAGATCACCCGATCGGCCGCGGCGCGGGCGGCCCATGTGAAGTGTTCTGCGGGATCAGCGGGTGCGCTCACGCGGGGGCACCTGCACCGGACTGGCGCGGACTCTCGAGCCGGTCCATCTCGGCAAGCTGCTCGACCATCCAGGGGCTGAACGCGAAGGGGACATCGGTGACGGCGCGCTGCAGCGCCGGCGCATCCGCCCACATGAATTCACTGACCTCGGCATGCACCGGGTCCAGCTCAGAGGTCAGGACCGCGGTGAAGACCGGGCAGATCTCGTTCTCCACGACGCCGCTGGCGTCGACCGCGCGGTATCTGAAGTCCGGCAGCACCGCCCGGATCTCGGTCAGCTCCGCTCCGAGCTCCTCGCGGGCCCGCCGGCGCACGGCGTCGGGGAGCTCCTCGTCCAGACCGGGATGTCCGCAGAAGCTGTTGGTCCAGACCCCCGGCCAGGTCTGCTTCGTCAGCGCCCGGCGGGTGAGCAGCAGCTGCCCCGCGGGGTCGAAGAGATAGCAGGAGAACCCGAGGTGCAGCGGGGTGTCTGCGGTGTGCACCGTCGCCTTCGGGGCGGAGCCCACGGGCACTCCGGCCTCCGAAAGGAGAACTACGTGTTCCTCTGTCGAGGACGAGCCTGAGGTCATGGATCGAGCATAGCTACAGAAGGCGCCTGCGTGCGGGACTCGTCACACTCGCAGCGTGGATAAGACGTGACCGAGACGGGGAGCTGACTCGCGGCTGACTTACTCAGAGCCCGCGCAGACGACGGTGTTAGATTGACGGCTACGTGCCGCGGCACGGCCTCAGACGCCGATGAAGCCGCGGTGATCCCCGAGCGAGGATGTGGGCAAGATGGCAACAGCAGCGGTGACCGGAGCGACTGGATATATCGGAGGACGGCTGGTGCCCCAGCTGCTCCGCGCAGGACACGAGGTGCGGGTGCTCACCCGCCGCGCCGAGGCGCTGCGCGACGTGCCCTGGGTCAACGAGGTCACCGTCGTCGAAGGCGATCTGACCGACCCCGAAGCCGCCCGGGAGCTCTGCGAAGGCGCCGACACCGCCTACTTCCTGGTCCACTCGATGACCTCGGACCGCAGCTTCGAAGAGCTCGACGAGCGGTGCGCCGAGGTCCTGGGCGCCGCGGCGAAGGCGGCCGGCGTCGACCACATCGTCTACCTGGCCGGCCTCCACCCGGACACGGCCGAGGGCGAGCTCAGCGCCCACCTGCGCTCCCGGGTCCATGTCGGAGAGGTCCTGGAGTCCAGCGGCGTGCCCACGCTGACCCTGCAGGCCGGACTGGTGATCGGTTCGGGCTCCGCCAGCTTCGAGATGATCCGCCACCTCACCGACGTGCTCCCGGTCATGCCGGCCCCGAAGTGGGTGCTCAACCAGATCCAGCCCATCGCGGTGCGCGATGCGCTGCACTACCTGACCCGCGCGATGGACATCACGCTGGAGTCCAGCGTCCGGGCCGACATCGGCGGACCCGATGTGCACACCTATGCCCAGCTGATGAAGATCTACGCCCGGACCGCCGGGCTCAACGAGCCCCGGGTGATCGCGCTGCCGGTGCTCACCCCCTGGCTCGCGGCCCAATGGGTCAACCTGGTCACCCCGATCCCGCGCACGCTGGCGATCCCGCTGGTGGAGTCGCTGCAGCACGACTGTGTGGTCAAGGACCAGATCATCGACGACATCATCCCCGCCCCCGAAGAGGGGCTCACCGACTACGAGACCTCGGTGCGGCTCGCCCTGGACAAGATCTCCGCAGACCGGGTGGAGACCACCTGGGCCGCGGCCCACCCGCTGGACGTGCCCTCGGAATCGCTGCCCTCGGACCCGGACTGGACCGGACGCTCGGTGCTGGTCGATGAGCGTGAACGGCTCTCCACCGCATCCCCCGAGGCGGTCTTCGCCGTGATCGAAGGCATCGGCGGCGAGACCGGCTACTTCTCGCTCTCCCGGGCCTGGGCGCTGCGCGGACTGGCCGACAAGCTGGTCGGCGGGGTCGGCATGGGACGTGGACGGCGCAGTCGCGGTCAGCTGGCGCTGGGCGACACCCTGGACTGGTGGCGGGTCGAGGACCTCGACCGCGGCCGGCTGCTGCGCCTCCGGGCCGAGATGAAGGTCCCCGGGCAGGCATGGCTGGAGTTCATGGTGGAGCCCGAGGGCACCGGCTCCCGCTACCGTCAGCGCGCGATCTTCTTCCCGCGCGGTCTGGCCGGGCGCGCCTACTGGCTGGGAGTGACCCCCTTCCACGCCATCATCTTCAAGAAGATGGCGGCCCGGATCCTCGCCGACGCGGAACAGGCGAGCGCCAAGGCCTGACCTGTCGGCGCAGCGGCGCAGCGGCGCAGAAAAGTTTTTCAGATCTCCACCATCCGATCCTGCTCTGGCTCCGAACTCTGCGTACATGGCCTGGTCGACACCACGATCAGTGGCTGTGAATCAGACCAACGTGCGACCAACAGGAGATTCAGTCATGAAGACCGAGATGCGCAAAACCACTTCCCTGCTCGGAATCGGCATGGTGGCCCTGCTGGGCCTCAGCGCCTGCGGCGGCGACGCGGAGGAGCCGGCTGCAGAGTCCGACCAGGAGATGGCCGAGACCACTGAGTCAGAGGCCCCCATGGACGAAGAGTCGATGGAGGAAGAGGAGCCCATGGACGAGGAGTCCATGGACGAATCCGATCCCGCGGCGAACCTGGTCGGCGCCTCCTGTGAGGCATACGCCGAAGAGGTCCCCGAGGGTGACGGCTCCGTCGGCGGCATGGCCGAGGATCCGGTGGCCACCGCCGCCTCGAACAACCCGATGCTGACCACGCTGACCGCGGCAGTCTCCGGCGAGCTGAACCCCGATGTCGACCTGGTCGACACGCTCAACGGTGACGAGTTCACCGTGATCGCTCCCACCGATGACGCCTTCGAAGCCATCCCCGAGGAAGACCTCAACGCAGTGGTCGAGGATGCCGACATGCTGACCGACGTGCTGACCTACCACGTCATCCCCGGCCAGCTGTCTCCTGACGAGATCGCCGGCGAGCACGAGACCGTCAACGGCGCGACCGTGACCATCGAGGGCGAGGGCGATGACCTCACCTTCGACGACGCCGGCCTCGTCTGCGGCGGCGTGATGACCGCCAACGCCACCGTCTACATGGTGGACGCCGTCCTGATGCCGGCAGCAGCCGAAGAGGAGTGATCCTCGGCGGGCTCGGTCGCTGACGACCGTTCCCGCGGCAGTTGGACCATGACGACGGCGGCGCTCGGCACCCACCCACCTGTTGGGACGCGGAGCGCCGCCGTCGTCGGTTCCGGCCGACTGGTCCAGCGACAAAGACGCTGGGGGTCGCCAGGACCCGACTCGTGCAGAGATCACCCCCTCGGGTGTGGCATCCTGTTGGGATGCACGAGACGGGAAGTCCAGGGTCAGCCGCCGACGGCGCGCAGCTCCCCCTGCGTGCCCCCGCCGATCCATGCGGGGCCCTGCTGCTGAAGATCCAGCAGGGCGACGAGCAGGCCTTCGAGCAGCTCTACCGCGACCAGAGCTCGATCCTGCTGGCCACCGCGCTGCGGGTGCTGCGGAATAGATCGCTCGCCGAGGAAGTTCTTCAGGAGATCTTCACCGAAGTCTGGGTCAACTGCCACAGCTACCGGGCTCAGGCCGGAAGCGGACGCGCATGGCTGACCACCATGTGTCGACGCCGAGCGATCGACCGGGTCCGAGCGGTACAGGCCCAGCAGAACCGAGACTTCACCCAAGGGGTGAAAGAGGCTCATGTTCTTGAGCCCGACGTCCAGGACACAGTCCTCACTCAGGTGGAGGCGGCTCGCGCGCAGACCGCGCTGCAGACGCTTCCCGAAGAGCAGGCCACCGCCATCGCGATGGCCTACTACCAAGAACTTTCCCATTCCGAGATCGCACGACGACTTGATGTGCCGCTCGGAACCGTGAAATCTAGAATACGAGACGGCATGCGACGACTCAGGGCCCAGCTAGGAGGTGCCGGATGAACGCCGATCGCGAATACCTGGCAGCCGGCCTTGCCCTGGGGACCCTCGCCGACGCCGAGATGCTCGAGGCGCTCGACCTCGAGGCCTCCGACCCCGACTTCGCCGAAGAGGTCGCCTCCTTCAGCGAGACGCTGGGACTGCTGGCCGAGACCGACGACGCCATCGCTCCCAGCGCCGAGACCGAAGCGGCGATCCTCAGCATCCCCCGCCTGCACCAGCAGGCTGAAGCCGACACGGCGGCACCTGCCGCCACAACGGAGTCTGTGACCCCGCAGGCCACCACCCCGCCGGCCACCACCCCCGCACGCACCCGGCGCCCGAGCACCGCGCTCTTCGCCCTGGCCGCCTCCACGCTGCTGCTGCTCTCCGCTGTGCTGGCGGGCGCGCTGATCAACCAGCAGCAGGACACCAGCCAGATCGAAGAGTCGCTCACCGTCGCCGAGGCAGAGCGTGAGCGCACCCAGCGGCTGCTCAGCGCCTCTGATCTTGCCTTCACCGAGGCCGAGGCCACCGTGGGCGGGCGCCTCACCCTGGCCTACTCGGTCTCCGAGCAGATGCTGCACCTGACCCCGCACGACATGCCGGAGCTTCCCGAGGATCAGACCATGCAGCTGTGGCTGATCGATGAGGAGGGCGCGCACAGCGCCGGCCTGATGACCGGCACCAGCACCGAGCTGCTCACCGACCTCGCGATGGACGAGGACATGACCTTCGGAGTCACGGTGGAGCCGGCGGGCGGATCCGAGGCGCCCACCACCGACCCGGTGGTCCTCGCGGATCTCTGATCCGTGATCGCAGCCTGACCCATCCGATGACCCCCTCCGCTCCGAACCCCAGACATGACTCAGACAGCGCATGAGACCCCCGGGACCACAGGTCCGGACGCCGGCCGGAACGGGCGACGTCGGCGCCACCTGATTCCGCATCTGCTCGCCGGCATCCTCGCCGCCGCGATCTTCCTGGGTGTGGCCGATCTCATCGCGCAGCTCTTCGGCCCCGCCTCCTCGCCGCTGGTCTCGCTGGGCTCCACGATCATCACGCTCTCGCCCAGCTGGCTGCAGGACTTCGCGATCTCCTTCTTCGGCAGCAACAACAAGCTGGTGCTCTACCTGAGCATGGGCATCGTCGGCATGATCCTGGCGGCCCTGATCGGCGCCGTGGCCCGACGCAGCCTGCGCCTCGGCGTGGCACTGGTCGCGGTGGTCGCCGCAATCCTGCTCATGGTGGTGCTGCTGCGCCCCGAGAGCTCCCCGCTGGACGCGCTGCCGACCATCATCGGCGCCGGACTGGGCATCTTCAGCCTGCTGCTGCTCAGCGGAGCCGCCACCGGCCTCACCCGCGCGGCCGAGGCCGATCGCTCAGGCTCGCCGCTCACTGATTCCCGGCCAGCGGAGACCCGCCGCTCCGCCGCGACCCGCCCCAGCACCGAGGATGAGCACGCGCACTCGCGGCGTCGCTTCCTCGGGCTGGCCGCCGCCGGCACCGCCATCGCCGCCGGCTCGATCACCTTCGGACGCTCGGTCAACGCCTTCGGCGTCGGAGCTGGCGAGGCCGCCGCACGGCTGGTCCTGCCCACCCCCGCGGTGCCCGCCGCAGCGATCCCGGCCGGCGCCAGCGTCGGCGTGGACGGGGTGGCCCCGTTCATCACGCCGAACAACGACTTCTACCGCATCGACACGGCCCTGGTGGTCCCAGAGCTCGCCCCGGACGACTGGACGCTGCGGATCCACGGCCTGGTCGAGGAGGAGATCACCATCGACATGGCGGAGCTGCTCGACCTGCCGCTGGAGGAGCACCACATCACCCTGGCCTGCGTCTCCAACCCGGTGGGCGGAGACCTGCTCGGCAACGCCACCTGGCTCGGCTACCCGATCCGCGAGCTGCTCGCGCGGGCCCGCCCGCTGGGCGAGGCCGACATGGTGCTCTCCCGGTCCGTGGACGGCTGGACGGCGTCGACTCCGCTGGAGGTGCTCACCGACGAGGACCGCGCCTGCCTGCTCGCCGTGGGCATGAACGGCGAGCCCCTGCCGGCACAGCACGGCTATCCGGCCCGGCTCGTGGTGCCCGGCCTCTACGGCTATGTCTCGGCCACCAAATGGGTCACCGAGCTGGAGGTCACCCGCTTCGACGCGGAGACCGCCTACTGGACCGACCGCGGCTGGGACGCCGAGGGCCCGATCCTGGTCGCCTCCCGCATCGATGTCCCCCGGCCGCTGGCTCGGGTCTCCAGCGGCGAGGAGGTCGTCGTCGCCGGCAGCGCCTGGGCCCAGCACGAGGGCGTCTCCGAGGTCGAGGTCCGCCTGGACGACGGCGACTGGGAGTCCGTGGAGCTGGCCGACGAGGTCAACATCGACACCTGGCGCCAGTGGAGGCACACCTTCGCAGACGTCGACTCGGGTCGCCACTCGGTGACCGTGCGCGCGATCAACGCAGCCGGGGAGACCCAGACCGACGAGCGCCGAGATCCGATCCCGAACGCGGCCACCGGTCAGCACCGGATCGAGTTCAGCGTGGAGTGATGGCGTTCAGCCTGAGCGCTGCTGGAACTCCAGGATCCGGCGCAGCCCCTCCGCGACCGCCTGCTCCCCCGGAGCCAGGCTGAGCCGGATCCAGTGATGCCCCGCCACCGGGTCGAAGTCGGTGCCCGGGACGACGGCGACGCCCGCGCCCTCCAGCAGTGCGGCACAGTAGCTCGGTGAGTCACCGAAGCGCTCGAGCTGCTCGCCGAGATGGGCGTAGACGTAGAAGGCGCCGTCGGCCGGAGCGACCTCGCCCCAGCCGAGCTGCGGGATGAGTCCCAGCACCCGCTCCCGGGCCGCGGCGTACCCGCTGACCTGGGAGGCGGCGAAGTCCAGCGACTCAGGGCTGAACGCCTGCACCGCCGCGAGCTGAGTGGCGTGCGGCGGACACAGCGCCACGTTCCCCGCGAGTCGCGAGACCGGGTCCACCAGGTGATCGGGCAGCACCATCCAGCCGAGCCTCCAGCCGGGCATCCCCCAGTACTTGGAGAAGGACGAGATGACCACGGCCTCCTCCCCCATCTCGGTGGCGCTCACGTTCTCGGCCCCGTAGCTGATCCCGTGGTAGATCTCATCGCTGATCAGCTGGACGCCGTGGTCGGCGCACCATTCGGCCAGCTCGCTCAGCTGGGCTCGTTCGATCATGGTGCCGGTCGGGTTCGCCGGGGAGGCCAGGATCAGTCCGGCGAGGCTGTGGCCGGCGTCGAGCTGTTCCTTCAGCTGGGCGATCGTGGGCTGGAACCGTTCCTTCGGTCCGCAGTCCAGGTCCACCACCTCGATCCCGAGCGCGGTGAGGATGTTGCGGTAGGCGGGGTACCCGGGGCGGGCCAGCGCGACCCGGTCACCGGGATCGAACGCCGCCAGGAAGCTCAGCATGAAGGCGCCGGATGATCCGGTGGTGATCGCGATCCGCTCTGCCGGCACCGTGACCCCGTACCAGCTTCGGTAGTGCTCGGCGATCGCCTCGCGCAGCGGAGCGATCCCCATCGCGGCGGTGTAGTTGAGCACCGTGTTGCTGGCGTGGATCTCCGCCGCGGCCTGATTGACCGCCGCCGGGGCGCCGGAGCCCGGCTCCCCCGCGGTCAGCGAGACGACATCCCGTCCAGCTGCGCGCATCGCATCGATGCGCGCCAGGATGCTCATCACCTCGAATCCGGGCACCTGAGATCTCTGTGAAGGCATCATCGCTCCAGCCTATCGAGTCGCGCCCGGCCAGGATTCTCACCCGCCAGGTCTCACCCGGCGACGTAGCGCGCGAGATGCTCGGCGGTGAGCGTCCTCGCCTCGGCGACCAGCTGCGCGGGTGTGCCGGTGAAGACCACCTGGCCGCCGTCGGTGCCGGCTCCCGGGCCCAGGTCGATGATCCAGTCCGCGTGGGCCATCACCGCCTGGTGGTGCTCGATCACCACCACGGAGGTTCCGGAGTCCACCAGCCGGTCGAGCAGGCCCAGCAGGTTCTCCACGTCGGCAAGATGCAGCCCGGTGGTGGGCTCGTCCAGCACGTAGACCCCGCCGGGATCGGCCATCTTGGTGGCCAGCTTGATCCGCTGCCGCTCGCCCCCGGAGAGGGTGTTCAGCGGCTGCCCCAGTCGCAGGTAGCCCAGCCCGACGTCGGAGAGTCGAGTGAGGATCTTGGTCGCGGCGGGCAGCCGGGCAGCCCCGGCAGAGAAGAACTCCTGCGCCTGGTCCACCGAGAGGTCGAGCACCTCGCTGATGTTCAGCGCCCCGCGGCCCCCGTCACCACCCCCGTCGCCGGGATTCCCGAGCGTGTATTCCAGCACCTCGCGGCGGAAGCGGCGACCCTCGCAGTCCTCGCAGGGGCTCGCCACGGTCTCCATGACGCCCAGCTCGGTGTAGATGACCCCGGCGCCGCCGCAGGTGGGGCAGGCGCCTTCGGAGTTCGCGCTGAACAGCGCCGGCTTGACCCCGTTGGCCTTTGCGAAGGCCTTGCGGATCGGCTCCAGCAGGCCCGTGTAGGTGGCAGGGTTCGAGCGGGAGGATCCCTTGATCCCGGTCTGGTCGATGAAGGCCACACCGTCTCGGCCGGCGAGGCTGCCTTCGATCAACGTGGACTTGCCTGATCCGGCCACTCCGGTGATCACGGTGAGGACTCCGGTGGGGATGTCCACGTCGACGTCGCGCAGATTGTTCGTCCGGGCGCCGCGGATCTCGAGCGCACCGCTCGGCTCCCGCACCGCGTCCTTGACCTGCGCCCGGTAGTCCAGGTGCCGCCCGGTCAGCGTCTGAGCGCTGCGCAGGTCCGCGACGGTGCCCTCGAAGCACAGCTCGCCTCCGGCCTCCCCGGCGCGGGGGCCCAGGTCCACCACGTGGTCGGCGATCTCGATGGTCTCGGGCTTGTGCTCGACCACCAGGACGGTGTTGCCCTTGTCGCGCAGCCGCAGCAGCATCGTGTTCATCCGGGCGATGTCATGCGGGTGCAGGCCGATGGTGGGCTCGTCGAAGACGTAGGTGATGTCGGTCAGCGCGGAACCCAGGTGGCGGATCATCTTCACCCGCTGAGCCTCGCCGCCGGAGAGCGTGCCGGCCGGCCGATCCAGGCTGAGATAGCCCAGCCCGATCTCGATGAAGTGCTCCACGGTCTCGAGCAGCGAGGCGCGCAGCGGGGCGATGGCCGGCACCTCGAGCTCGCGCAGCCACTCGGCGAGGTCGCTGAGCTGCATGGCGCAGACCTCGGCGATGTTGCGGCCCTGGACCGTCACCGAACGGGTGAGCTCGCTCAGCCGGGTCCCGTCGCACTCCGGGCAGGTCACGAAGGTGACGGCGCGGTCCACGAAGCTGCGGATATGGGACTGCATGGCGTCGCGGTCCTTGCCCAGCATGGACTTGCGCACCTGCGGCACCAGCCCCTGATAGGTCATGTTGATCCCGCTCATCTTGACCTTCTCCGGCTCGCGGTACAGCAGGTCGTGGCGCTCCTGCTCGGTGTAGTCGCGCACCGGCTTGTCCGGGTCGAAGAAGCCGGATTCCGAGTAGTACCGCACCGACCAGCCGCCGGCCTTGTAGCCGGGCACCGTGATGGCGCCCGCGTTGAGCGAGAGCGACTCGTCGAGGAGCTGGCCGACGTCGATGTCGTTGATCTGTCCGCGGCCGTCGCAGCGCGGACACATCCCGCCGGTGACGCTGAACTCGCGACGCTCCTTGGTCTTCTCTCCCCCGCGCTCGAAGCTCACCGCGCCGGCCCCGCTGGCGCTGGCCACGTTGAAGGAGAAGGCCTGCGGGCCGCCGATGTGCGGCTCCCCGATCCGGCTGAACAGGATCCGCAGCAGCGTGTTGACGTCGGTCACGGTGCCCACGGTGGAGCGGATGTTCGCGCCGAGGCGCTCCTGGTTGACCACGATCGCCGCGGTCAGGCCCTGGAGATCCTCGACGTCCGGGCGGTTCAGGCTGGGCATGAACCCCTGCAGGAACGCGCTGTAGGTCTCGTTGATCATCCGCTGGGACTCTGCGGCGATCGTGCCGAAGACCAGCGAGGACTTTCCCGACCCGGAGACCCCGGTGAAGACCGTGAGCGCCCGCTTCGGGATCTGCAGGCTGAACCCCTTGAGGTTGTTCTCCCGCGCTCCGGTGACCTCGATGACGTCATGGCGGCGTGCGAGATCAGTCATCGGGGCAGTCCTTAGCTAGCAGTGTTCCGGGATGTTCGTGCGGGTCACTCTTCCGCCGCGGCGAGCTGGCCGCAGGCGCCGTCGATCTCTTTGCCGCGGGTGTCGCGCAGCGTGGTGGGCACCCCGAGGGACTCGAGCCGGTTCACGAAGGCGCGCATCACCTCGGGCTCCGAGGAGGTCCAGATCGAGCCCGGGGTGGGGTTCAGCGGGATCGGGTTCACGTGCACCCAGCCACGGCCGCGGGCGTTGAGCTTCTCGGCCAGCAGCTCGGCGCGCCACTGGTGATCGTTCATGTCCTTGATCAGCGCATATTCGATCGAGACGCGACGCCCGGTGGTCTTGTAGTAGTGGTACGCGGCGTCGATGGCCTCATCGGCCTTCCAGCGCGAGTTCACCGGGATCAGCTCGTCGCGCAGCTCGTCGTCGGGGGCGTGCAGGCTCAGCGCGAAGGTGATCGGCAGGTTCTCGTCGGCGAGCTTGCGGATGGCCGGGACCAGTCCCACGGTGGAGATGGTGATGCCGCGGGCGCTCATCCCGAGGCCCTCCGGCGCGGGGTCCACCATCCGGCGCACGGCGTTCATCACGCGCTTATAGTTCGCCAGCGGCTCGCCCATCCCCATGAAGACGATGTTGGAGACCCGCTGCGGGCCCACTCCCGAGGACGACGACGCGCCCTTGCCCGCCGCTGCCGATTCCTCGGATTCGGCGAAGTCGGTCTCCTCACCGAGGGCCGCATGGTCGGCCTCCTCGGCGATCTCGGCGGCGTTCGGGGCGTCGAGCTCACCGGCGGCGATCGCCCGATTGACCTGGACGATCTGGTCCACGATCTCGGCGCTGGACATGTTGCGGGTCAGCCCGTTCTGGCCGGTGGCGCAGAAGGGGCAGTTCATCCCGCAGCCGCACTGCGAGGAGATGCACAGGGTGATCCGGCTGCGATAGCGCATCAGCACCGACTCGACCATGGCGCCGTCGAAGAGCCGCCAGAGGAACTTGATCGTGGCGCCGTCGTAGGTCTTGAGCCGGCGGACCTCGGTGAGCAGCGGCGGCAGGAACTCCTCGACCAGCTGCTCGCGGGTCTCGGCCGGCAGATCGGTCATCTGATCCGGGTCCGAGGTGTAGTGCCGGAAGTAGTGCACGGAGAGCTGCTTGGCGCGGAAGCCGGAGATGCCCAGCTCTTTGGCGCGAGTGATCCGCTCGTCCAGGGTCATGTCCGCCAGATGCTTCGGCGGCTGCTTGACCTTGGGCTGCGCGAACTGCAGCTTCGGGCGGCCCTCGGCGTCCATGGGCTGCTGCCAGCCCTCGGCCTTGGGCCGGATCTGCGGACGCGACGCGTCCACCGGCGGGGCGGCGGCCCCGGCGTTCTTGGGAGCGGAAGCGGCTGTGGTTCTGGGCGCCCCGGCGGCGCTGCGGGCCGAGCCCTGCTTGGGCACGGAGCTGGACGGTGCGGGGCGCGAGTTCTTCGAAGATGACATCGCATTGATTGTCCCACGGGCGCCGGTGTTCTGGTATGCCCATTGCTGAGCCTGCCCTGCGCAGGCCGGACTCAGCTGGCGCGGCCCTGTCTCCAGTAGCCCATGAAGGAGACCTGCTTGCGGCTGAGTCCGACATCTTTGACCAGGTGGCGGCGCAGCCCGGTGATCACTCCGGCCTCACCGGCCAGCCAGGCGTACTCACGGAAGCCGTCGGCGTCGCCGACCTCCCAGAGCAGATCGCCTTCGCCTAGCTCGGCGAGGTCCTCGGCACCCGAGGGCGCACCCACCGGCTCTCCGCGGGCAGGCTGCCAGGAGGATCGCCGCTGCGCGAAGATCTCGCCGCGGCGTCGACCCCAGTTCTGCACCGCGCTGGTCAGCGGCGCGCCGCGGGGCGCACCCTCGCGGGGCAGCCAGTAGATCTCGACGCCGGAGCGGTTGACCACGTCCAGGGCGTCGGCGCGGGTGGGGATCTCCAGATAAGCCTCACCGTGGATCCGTTCGGGCAGCATCTCCAGGATCGCGCAGATGGCGGGCACCGCGGTCTCATCCCCGGCGAGCAGGATGTCGCGGGCGGTGTGCGGGTTGAACTCGATCCCGCCGCCGGCGCGGGCCGAGCGGCCGTCGGGACCGATGATGACCAGCTCGTCGCCGATCTCCGCGCGCATCGCCCAGGCCGACGCCGGGCCTTCGGTGCCGTGGACCACGAAGTCGACGTCGATCTGGTGCTCCCAGGGCCGGATGGAGCGCACCGTGTAGGTCCGGATCGGGTTCTGCTCCGCCTCCGGGAGCTGGCGCCAGGCGTTGTACCAGTGCGCCATCTCCGGCTGGGGCTCCTGGAAGAGCCCCAGCTCGGGAAGCGTGCCGTCGGCCCGGGGCAGCAGCAGCTTGATCCGCTGGTCCAGTCCGCCGGTGTGGAAGTGCTGCAGCTCCTCGGCCTGGAGCGTGAAGCGCAGGTAGTTCGGGCTCAGCCGCTGCACCCGGGAGACCACGGTGGAGTAGGCGCGCTGCGGGTTCAGCGTGGCGGGGTCGTTGACCACGGGAGCCGCAGCGAGGCTTGAGCGCAGGCTCATTGACCCAGCGTCTCCTCGAGCTCGGCGCTGAGCTCATCGAGCGCGTAGATCTGCGCCTCCGGGGTGCCCAGCGAGAAGGCGTTGGCGAGGTCTCCGGTGACCACCAGCTCGCGGCCGTCCTCAACCGCGGGAATGCTCATCCAGCCGGCGTCCTCGGTGATCTCGGTCTCCTCGATGAAGATCGGGAACCCGACGAGCAGGTCGGCGTCGAGCAGCTCGAGCTGCTCATCGGAGATGCTCACGCTGAAGTCGTCCTCACCGCCGAGCTCGGCGATCTCGGGGTTCTGCACGAAGCCGAGGTCCTCCATGAAGGCGACCCGGCCGTCGGCCGCGGTGTAGGCGCCCCATCCCTCGGCCGTGCGGGAGGCCACCGTGGCGGTCTGGCCCTCCCATTCGGGATTCTCCTCGACCGCGGCCGCGAAGGCCTCCTCCTGCTCGGCGAGCATCTCCTCGCCCGCCTCCGGCTGGCCCAGTGCCGCGGCGATCATGCGCACCTGGTCCTCGGACTCGGTCAGGTAGTTCGCTGCGCCGGGGGCCACGCCGACCGTCGGCGCGATCGAGCTCAGCCGGTCATACCGTTCCTGGTCCCCGGAGCTGCGCACATCCAGGATCAGGTCCGGCTCGAGGGCCGCCACCGCCTCATAGGAGAGCTCCAGCGTGCCCAGCATCTCGGGGGATTCGGTGTAGGTGTTCTCCACCCAGGGTCCGATCCCGTCGGGGGCCTCGAAACCGAGCCAGTCCGACGCTCCGACCGGCTCGACACCCAGGTCCAGCGCGACCTCCGCGTCCCCCCAGCCCAGAGCGACGACGCGCTCGGGAGCCTCCTCGATGGTGACCTCGCCGAACTCGGTCTCCACGCTCGCCGGGTAGGTGCCGGATGAGTCCTGGGTCGCTTCCTCGGCTCCGGCGCTGTCCTCCGTGCTGCCGGTGTCCTCCTCGGAGGAGTCGGCACAGCTCGAGAGGAGAAGGACGGCGGCGGTGCCGAGGGCGAGGCCGGCGAGACGGCGAGATCCGTGCAAGAGGATGCTCCTAGTGATGAAAGGATGTGAGGGTGGCCTGTTGACCACCCATCAAGAATAGATCAAATTAGAGCACGAGACAGTATCCATTTCCCACTAAGGCGAGACTCATCCCTGTATGACGGCAGAATCAGGCACGCTCAGACGCCCAGGGCGCCCGGGGATCCACCCGCATGCCCTGGGGCGCAGCTCCACGCCGCGCACCACCCTGGCCCTGGTGCTCGGCCTGGTCGTCCTGGGCCTCCTGTGCCTGGCAAGCATCAGCATCGGCAGCCGCGGCATCGGGCTGGACACGATCTTCTCCGCCATCAGCGGCGGGGAGGTCAGCGCCGCTGATCGGCACGCCGTGCTCGGGCTGCGCGTGCCGCGCACGCTGGCCGCCGTCGTCGTGGGAGCCGCCCTGGCGGTGGCCGGGGCGCTGATGCAGTCGCTGACCCGGAACCCGCTGGCCGAACCGGGTCTGCTCGGAGTCTCCGCGGGTTCTGCCTTCGCAGTGGCGATCGCGATCGTCGGCTTCGGCATCACCTCCCCGCTGGGCTATATCTGGTTCGCCCTGGCCGGTGCGTTCTTCGCCACGGTCGCGGTGGCGCTGATCGGCGGCATGTCCTCGGGCAAGGTGGACCCGATGCGGATGGTGCTCGCCGGCGTCGCACTCTCCGCGGTGCTCTCCGGGATCATCGGGGCGCTGCGCATCGCGGACCCCCGCACCTTCGGCGCGCTGCAGGTCTGGGAAGCTGGAATCCTCGCCGGCCGCGGACTCGACGTCACGCTCACCGTGGCGCCGCTGGTGCTCCTCGCGCTGATCGTGGCGCTGCCGCTGGGCAAAGGCCTGAACACCCTGGCGCTGGGCGATGAGCTGGCCGCCGCACTCGGGGTCTCGCTCTGGAAGACCCGGGTGCTCAGCATCCTGGCCATCACGATCCTGGCCGGCGGCGCGGCAGCGATCGCCGGACCGATCGCGTTCATCGGGCTGATGGTCCCTCATGCGGCGCGATTCTTCGCCGGGGCCGATCAGCGCTGGGTGCTGCTGATCTCGATGATCTTCGGCCCGATCCTGATGCTCACCGCCGACATCCTCGCCCGACTCATCGTCTGGCCGGGAGAGATGCCGGTCGGGCTGGTCAGCGCGCTGATCGGCGCCCCGGTGCTGGTGCTGCTGATCCGCCGACGCAAGGCTCTGAAGCTGTGACCGCGACGCTGAGACCTGAGCCTCGGAGCTCCGCCGCCCCAGCACCCCGCGCCCGCCGGCGCTTCCGGCGCACCCGCCGTCCGGTCAGGTCCTGGCTGGTCGGACTCGGGCTGTGCCTGGGGATCGCGGTGCTGGGCATCATCGCGCTCGGCCTGGGCGACTATCCGCTGAACCCGGCCGAGGTGCTCACCGCGCTGGCCGGGGGCGGCGGCTTCGACTCCACCGTGGTGCTCGAATGGCGGCTGCCCCGGATCACCGCCGCGCTGGTCTTCGGCACCGCACTCGCGCTCTCCGGCGCGCTGTTCCAGACCCTGACCCGCAACCCGCTGGGCTCCCCCGACATCATCGGCTTCTCCACCGGCGCCTACACCGGGGTGCTGCTCGCCACGGTCGGGATCGGCGGGGTCACCGTGGCCGACGGGCTGATCGGAACCTCGGTGGGCGCGCTGATCGGCGGGCTGGGCACCGCCCTGCTGGTCTATTTCCTGGCCTACCGTGACGGCGTGCAGGGGTTCCGGCTGATCGTGGTCGGCATCGGCGTCACCGCGGCGCTGCACGCTGTGAACTCCTGGATCCTGCTGCGCGCACAGACCGAGACGGCGATGGGGGCGGCGATCTGGGGCGCCGGCTCGCTGGGGCTGACCAGCTGGTCCGCCGTGCTTCCGGCCATCGCGATCGTGATCGCGGTGCTGCCGCTGCTGCTGATCTCGGTGCGGCCGCTGCGCCAGCTGGAGCTCGGCGACGACGTCGCGGCCTCGCACGGCGTGCGCGTGGAGCCGACCCGGCTGGCGATCCTCGGAATCGGGGTGCTGCTCACGGCGCTGGTCACCGCCGCCACCGGGCCCATCGCCTTCGTCGCGCTGGCCGCCCCGCAGATCGCCCGGCTGCTGGCCCGTTCACCGGGGATCCCGCTGGTGAACTCGGCGCTGATGGGCGCACTGGTGCTGCTCGGCTCGGACATCATCGCGCAGCAGGCGCTCGCCCAGCCGATACCGGTCGGGATGGTCACCGTGGTGCTCGGCGGCGGCTACCTGGCGGCGCTGCTGGCCTACCAGGCGCGCAAGGGCTGACCTGCTGCAGTGCTGACCCGTTGCAGTGCTGAACCGCTGCAGGCAGCCGCTCAGCTGATCCCGTCATGGGTCAGCCGGCCGCCGAGCAGCGTCGCGGAGACGCCCATCTCCCGCAGGCCTGAGCCGGAGGGGTCAGCGCCGGCGAGCGGATCGCTCTCCACCAGCGCCAGATCCGCCACGGCGCCCTCGCTGACCTGGTGACTCACCCCGCCGGTCCCCCCGCGGGTGGCTGCCGCGAGCGCGGTCGCCGGGTCCAGGCGCTGCTCCGGATGCCACGGCTCGCGGCCGTCGCGGCTTCGGCTGACCGCCGCGGCGATGGCGACCCAGGGGTCCAGTGCGGAGACCGGTGCATCGGATCCCAGCCGCAGCGGCACCCCGGCGCGGGTGAGCGCGTCCAGCGGGAAGGCCCGGTCGGTGCGACCGGCCCAGTAGGCGTCTGCCACGTCGCGGTCATCCATGGCGTGTTCGGGCTGCACGCTGGCGGTGAGTCCGAGCCGAGCGAACCGCGGGATGTCCGCCCAGCTCAGCAGCTGGGCGTGTTCGATCACCCCCGGCATGGCCAGGGCTTCGAAGGCGTCGAGCACGGCGCTGTTGGCCCGGTCCCCGATCGCGTGGATGGCAGCGGAGATCCCGCCGTCGCGGGCCTGGCGCATGACCTCGCGCAGCTCATCCATCGGCACGGTCTGCATGCCGCAGCTGTGCGGGTGCATCAGGTCCAGCTCGGGGTAGGGGTCCCAGCACCAGGCCGTCCGGGTGTTCAGCGACCCGTCGGAGATGACCTTCAGCGGTCCCATGGTCACCAGACCCTGCTCGTCGAGCACGTCGCCGGTGGAGATCCCAGAGAGCAGCGCCGACTGCAGGCGATCGGGCCACACCGAGACCTCCACGCGCAGCGAATCCACCCCGGCGGCGGTGCGCATCGGCCACTGCGAGATGTTGTCGGCGTTCTCGAAGTCCACGATCCCCACCACCCCGCGGCGCGCAGCCGCCTCGGCGGTCTGCCGGTAGATCTCCGGGGTCAGCGCGGCTGGGTCCTGGAGCTGATCCATCACCGCGAAGGAGTCCGCCTCGCGCAGCAGCCCGCTGGCGTCGGTGGAGACCCCCAGCCGGGACTGCAGCGCCGAATTCAGCCACATGCAGTGCAGATCCCCGCTGATCAGCCCCACCGGCACCGAACCGGTGGCCTCATCCAGGCTGCTCAACGAGGGCAGGTCAGGCCAGAGTCCGTCCCGGAACCCGTAGCCGACGACGCCTGAGCCCGCGCCCTCCGCGCTTCCCTGCCCGAGCGACGGATCGGCGGCCAGCGCCCCGCGCACCAGCTGAAGCACCTCTGCGGCACTGGTGGTCGCGGCGAGGTCGAGCCGTCGCTGGGCGATCACCCACTGGGTGAAGTGGACATGATGGTCCCACAGCCCGGGGATCAGGAAGCGGCCGGCGGCGTCCAGGGAATCGGCGCGCAGTGAATCGGCGCCGCCCAGCCGCGCACCCTGACCCGCTGGTGTGATCGCAGAGATGCGACCATCGCGCAGCTGCACATCGTGCAGCGCCTGGCCGGATGCGTCGAGCGATCCGGCAGCGGAGCCGCCGGCGGAGCCGCCACCGCCGGGGAAGCGGACATTGCGCAGGACCAGGGCTTCAGCGCTCATCGCGCAGCCTCCTTCGGGGAGGAGTTCTTCAGAGCAGGGTCCTTCAGCGCCAAATCGTCCAGCCCTGCCGCGTTCACGCGGGCCATCCGGTCCGCCAGTGCCGGATCAGCATAGGGGCCGTCGCCGCGAAGCTCCTCGATGATCTGGCGCACTGATTCCATGGGCTTGTCCTGGCTCATCTTCTCCTTGGCCTCGAAGCGGGTGACGCGCAGCCGGAACCCCACGGTTCCGCGCACGATCCGCCGGGCGTAGTCGCTGTTCTCGTCGGTGGCGTCGAGCAGGTGCGGGTCCGGCAGCGGGATCTCGAAGTGCGCCACCAGACGGTGCAGCACCTCCAGGTTCTCGGCATCGGAGAGCACCTCGGGCACGCCGTAGAGGTGCGCGGCGGCGAAGTTCCAGGTGGGCACGTTGGGGCGGTAGCCGTACCAGCTCGGCGAGATGTAGCCGTGCGGCCCCTGGATGATGGCGAGAAGCTCACTCGGCTCGGACCCGCCCGCGCCACCCAGCCCGAGCTTGGCCTCATCGGGCCGACCCACGTGGCTGAGCAGGACGAGCGCGTCGTCGTCGTCGGCCTGCTCTTCCAGGATCACCGGGTAGTGCGAGGCGACCAGGCCCGCCGGGGTGTGCCCCACGAAGGTGCACCAGGGGTGCGCGGTGATCAGGTCCTTGATGGCCTCGAGGTCCTCGAGGGCGTAATCCGGGTTGTGGCGCATCCAACTAGGATAGGGAGCTGCCTCGAACGCACCAAGTGGAAGGACCGCCTTGACTCACACCAGCGGACTCACCGCCCTGGAGCCGCTGACCAGCGCGGAGATCATCGACCGGGCGGCAGGACTGCCCGCAGCGCAGCACTACCCCGGAGTGGATGAGCTGCACGGGGCCTTCGCCGCGCTGGCCGCGCAGCACCCGGAGCAGGTGAGCGTGACGGAGCTCGGGCATTCCCGGGCCGGGGAGCCGATCCTGCTGTACTCGATCGGCGGTCTCGACGCTGACGCTCCGGCGACGCTCTCCGGGCTGCTCGCCGGCGGGGTGCACCCGAATGAGCCGATCGGGTCCTGGACCATGCTGCACCTGGCCGCCCAGCTGCTCGCCGACGGCGGGCTGCATCGGTCCCTGGCCAGCAGCTGGCACTTCCTGCCCTGCGCGGATCCGGATTCGATGCGGCTCAACGAGGGTTGGTTCCACGCGCCGGAGGACCGTGAGCTGTACTTCCAGAACTTCTACCGCCCGGCCGGCCCGGAGCAGGTGGAGTGGACCTTCCCGTTCCGCTACAAGCGGGCGCACTTCGACGCGATGCTGCCCGAGACCCGCGCGCTGCAGCGCGCCATCGATCTGACCCGGCCCGACTTCTACATGCCGCTGCACAACGCAGAGTCGGGCGGGGCCTACTACTACCTCTCCGACTCGCTCGCTACCGGCCTCTCTCCCCAGGTCGACCCGCTGCTCGGTCTGCTCAGCGAGCTGCCCGCCGCGATGGGCATCCCGCTGCACCGCGGGGAGCCCGAGGCGGCACACTTCAGGGTCCTCTCCCCCGGGATCTTCGCCATGGGCACCCTGGAGGAGGCCTACGACTGGGTGGAGGCCCTGGGACTGGACCCGTTCCCCGAGGGGTCCACCGGGGAGTCCTCCACCGGCTACGCGCGCAGCCACGGCACGCTCTCGATGGTGGCTGAGATGCCGCAGTGGAAGCATCTGCTCGCCGACGACATCAGCCCTTCCGGGCAGCACTACGCGGCCGCGCTGAAGGACCAGGCGGCCGCGCTGAGCGCCTCCGGCGAGCTGCTGATGGCGCTGCTGGGTCGCCTGGCCCCGGCCACGGAGACGGCGCAGGCAGCCGAGCCGCCGCTGCTGCGGGCCAGCCGGGCGTTCCTGCCGCTGCTGGGCCAGGCCGCAGAGTCCCAACGTGCCCGGGCCGAGGATCCGGCCTGTCAGCGGGAGGCGACGGTGGCCGAGCTCCACGGGCTGCAGGGCATCCTGCACATGCTGCGGCTGCGCTTCGGCGGCATGTTTCTGCGCGCGCTGAGTGAACTCGGGGCCGCCAGCCTGGCCGAGGAGCTCTCCCCGATCTATGCCGAGTGGATGGCTGAGGCATCCGCGCAGGAGCAGGACCTCGAGCCCATCCCGATCAAGGACGCAGCCGGGCTGCAGTTCGGCGCGGTCCTCGCCCTGGCGGCGCATACATTGCGCATCCGCCAGGGCGGGTGACCCGCACCAGTCCCGGCCGCCGGCGTCAGCCCACCGGCTGCCTGAGCTCCCCGGCCAGCCGGTGGAAGTCCCGCGCCGGGTTCCCGAAGCGGTGCAGGGTCATCGACACGGCCTGTTCCTTGAGCCAGTAGCGCAGCTCGACGCGGCCGGAGGCGGTGACCTCATCAGCGATCAGCGCCACCTCGGGGCGGTCCGCGAGCCGCGTGCGCAGCTCGGCGTCCACAGTGCCCAGCATGCGGACCCGCACCCCGACGCCGCGGTCATGCTCACCGGCGGCCAGGGCAGCGGAGAACTGTCCCGTGGTCTCCTGAGTGACCGTGAGCCTGCATGTCTTGCGTCCCAGTTCCAACGCCTTCGCGGTGGCAGGCGGCAGCTTCGGGTACGCGGAGATGCTCACCTGGGCCCCGGCGCGCTGCGCGGCGATCAGCGCGCGCAGCACCTGAGCCGCGGTGGCGTCGACGCCGACGCGCAGCAGCACGTCTTCGCCGAGGTAGCGGAAGATGTTGGCTTCGCTGCCCAGACCGGTGCGATCCGTGGGCCGACCGAACTCGGTCTCCCACCAGCGCTGGTCGTCCGCGGCTGCGGCGGAGAGCCAGGCGCGATCCGCCCCGGAGACGATCCCCGAGCCGATGGCTGACTCCATCAGCTTGGCCACGGTCTCCTCGAGCCCTGCTCCGGCGACACCTGTGGCCTGGGCGGCGGTGCCCACCAAGTCATCTTCCCAGCGGCCGAAGAGCATGACGTAGTTGGGGCCACCGGCCTTGGACCCCAGACCCACTGAGGACTGCTTCCAGCCGCCGAAGGACTGGCGCTGGACGATGGCCCCGGTGATGCCGCGATTGACATAGGCGTTTCCTACTTGAACCCTGTCGAGCCAGGTCTGGACCTCGGCGGTCTCGAGTGAGTGGATGCCGCCGGTGAGGCCGAAGTCGACCTGGTTCTGGGCGGTGATCGCCTCATCCAGGTCGCTGGCGGACATCAGCCCCAGCACCGGACCGAAGACCTCGGTGAGGTGGAAGAAGGACCCTGGCTTCACGCCGTCCTTGATCCCGGGGGACCACAGCAGGCCCGTGTCGTCGAGCTGCTTCGGCTCCAGAAGCCAGGATTCCCCTGGCTCGAGGGTCGTGAGCGCACGGTGCAGCTTCTCGCTGGGCTCCTCGGTCAGCGGGCCGACCGTGGCGGCCAGGCTGCTCGGCCAGTCCACGATCATCGAGGAGGCGGCGTCGACCAGCTGGCGGCGGAACCGCTCGGAGTCATAGACGCTGCCGACCAGGATGCCCAGCGAGGCGGCGGAGCACTTCTGCCCGGCGTGGCCGAAGGCCGAGGTGACCAGGTCGGCCACGGCGAGGTCGCGGTCGGCCGAAGGCGTGATGACCAGGGCGTTCTTGCCGGAGGTCTCCGCATTGATGGCCAGCGAGGGCTTCCAGGAGCGGAACATCGCGGCGGTCTCCGAGGCGCCGGTGAGGATCACCCGGTCGATCCCGTCGTGGGAGACCAGGCGCCTGCCGTCCTCTCCCTCGAAGGGGTAGACCCCGTGCAGCACCTCGCGCGGCACTCCGGCGTCCCAGAGCGCGTCCAGGATCGCCATCGAACAGTGCGGGGTGTGGTTCGACGGCTTGTGGATCACCGCGGCACCCGCGGCGAGCGCCGCGAAGGTGCCGCCGGCCGGGATGGCGAGCGGGAAGTTCCACGGCGGGGTGATCAGCACCAGGCGGTCCGGGATGAATCGGGCGTGTTCGACCTGCTCGATCTCCAGCGCGCTGTGCGCGTAGTACCGGGCGAAGTCGATCGCCTCGGAGATCTCCGGATCCGTCTGCGCCACCGACTTGCCGACCTCGGCGGCGGCTATCGAGACCAGGCGTCCACGACGCGCGGCGAGGATGTCCGCCGCCCGGTAGAGGATGCGGGCGCGTTCGACGGCGGGGCGCGCCGCCCACGGCTCGGCCGCCGCGCGGGCCTGGGCGACCAGCTCGTCGATGCGGTCGCCGCCGATCTTCTCCGGCAGCGACTGACCCTCGAGCCAGCCCGGCTGGGAGGCGCGAGCTATCGCATCCGCGGCCCAGCGCTGGTTCGCCGGCAGCGCTGGATCGGTGTCGGGCTCGTTCACGAAGGGCGGGAGGGCTGGTCCGTCGAACACAGCTGCATCAGTGCCTTCTTGTGCTCCGGAGGCTTCTTCGGCCGCGCGGTCCTGGGTGTGCTGCGGGCTGGGCGCGGTGTGTCCGTGCTTGGCGAGGATCTCCTCCAGCAGCGCGAGCGAGCCGCGGAAGCGCTGCGCCTCGCGCTCGAAGACCTCGCTGCCGCGGCCGGATTCGTCGACCTCCAGCTCGAAGATGCCAGACATGAAGTTCTCGCTGGCCGCGTTCTCCTCGAGTCGACGGACCAGGTAGGAGATCGCCACGTCGAACTCGGCGGGGCGAACGGCCGGCACGTAGAGCAGCAGCTGGCCGACGTCGGCGCTGACCGCCTCGGCCTGCTCGGTGGCCATGCCCTGGAGCATCTCGAACTCGAGCCGGTGACTGACGCCGCGCTGGACCCCGAGCAGATGGGCGAACGCGATGTCGAAGAGGTTGTGTCCGGCCACGCCGATGCGCACCCCTGCCATGTTCTCGGCGGTGAGCAGCCAGTGCAGGACCAGCTTGTAGTTCGCGTCGGTGGCCTCCTTGGACTCACAGGTGACCTGCGGCCAGCCGGCGATCTCGCCGTGGACCTTCTCCACGGCCAGGTTCGCGCCCTTGACCAGGCGGATCTTGATTCCGGCTCCGCCGGCGGCGACGCGCGCGTTGGCGAACTCAGCGAGCTCCTGGGTCGCGCCGAGCGCGTCCGGCAGGTAGGCCTGCAGCACGATGCCGCCCTCGTAGTGCTTCAGCTCCGGGCGGGAGAGCAGGGTCTTGAACACCGCGATGGTCAGGTTGAGGTCGCGGTATTCCTCCATGTCCAGGTTGATGAACTTCGAGCCGGCTGGAGCCTTGGCGGCCTCCTGGTACATCGGGACCAGTCGGGCGACCACGTAGTCGACGGTCTGCTCGAAGCCCCACATGGAGATCTGCGAGGCGATCGAGGAGACCTTGATCGAGACGTAGTCCACGTCGTCGCGACGCAGCAGCTCGAGCGTGTCCTGCAGATGCTTGTCCGCCTCGGCCTCGCCGAGCACCGCCTCGCCGAGGAGATTGATGTTCAGCCGGTGGCCGTCCTGCTTGATGGCAGCCACTGCCTTGCCGAAGGGCTTGTCCCGGGCGTCGACGACCATGTGCCCGACCATGGAGCGCATCCGCGCCCGAGCTGCCGGGACGACGACGTCGGGCAGCGTCTTGGCCAGCGTGCTTCCGGCGCGGATCTGGGCCCGGTCCAACGCGGAGAGCGTGTCGGGGGCGAGTCCGCCCAGCTCTGCGAGTGCGGAGGCGGCGGCCTTGGTGTCCTCGGTGCGGATGACCCGGTCCACGAATCCGACGGTGAAGTCCAGACCGTTGGGGTGGGAGAGCACGGCGGAGAGGCGCTGCGCCGATTTCTCCGCGGCGGCGTGGTTCTTGCTGGGCTTCCTGCTCGAGCCCGTGCCACTCGCGCCCGAGGCGTGGGTGCCGCGCTGCAGCCAGCGGGTGACCTTGGAGACCGCGGCCTCGGAGAGGTCGGTGAGCTCGGCGGTGTTCAGAGTGGACATCGGGGCCTCATTTCACACGGCGATATTTCACGCAGAGATGTTTCCCGCGGGGGTGTTCACGCGGGGGTATGTCCCGCAGGATGCGGGTTCAGCTGGCCGGGTGCTCGGACTGCTGATTCCCAGTGTGTGGCGACACACACCTGTTGGGCATCGTATGACCGGCCACCTCGATACCATCTGAGTCATAAATCGAGGATACTGACGGGTATGGAGACCACCGGCCGAGGCCGCCCGCGCATCCAGGACGCGGCAGACGACATCGTCGCGGCGGTCCTGGCCACCGCCGGGGCGCGGGTCAGCACTCCGGACTTCTCCACCCGGCGCATCGCCGAACTCACCGGACTGAGTCAGACCCTGGTCAGCCGCGCCTGCCGGCGCATCCGACGAGCACGTCCGGACGCGGCGGGCGCAGGTGACGACGTGCCTGCCGGCGACGATGTGGCTGCCGGCGATCCGGGCGCGCTGGTCCTGGCCGAGGTCCACGTCCGGTTCCCACAGATCTGGCTGCACTTCACCCCGGTGGCCGCGCCACCCGGCACCCAGGCCGCAGCCACGTCGCAGAGCACCGCAGCTCGCCGTCGAGCCACCGCTCTGATGGCGTCGCTCCACGCCTCGGAGGCGGCTCGGTGGCGGATCCGCGATGCCGGCGACGCGGCGTCTGCGGAGGCCGAGCCCTTCGTCCCCGGCCCGCTGAGCGCCTGCTGGGACGCCCATGACCCGGACTGGGAGCAGTTCCTGGACCGGACCGCCGGACTTCTGAGCCGCTGCGCACCCACTGTCGACGCCATCCCCGGGGATCTGCTCGACCTGCTGGCCCGACGTGCTGGACGAGGCCTTCATGGCACGCAGTGGCGGCGCGGCCTCCCGAAAAGCGCCCACATTTCTGACTCATCCAGTGAAGATGTTGCACCGCCCGCCGACCTGGAACGCTCGCCACGAAACCGCTGGTTCTCCCAGGTCGAGCTCTCGGTGACCGAGCAGATCGCGATCGCGCTGCGCCGGGAGATCACCAATTCAGGCTTCCGCGCGGGAGACCGCCTCTCCCCCAACGTGCTCGGTGACCGCCTGGGCCTCAGTCGCAGCACTGTGCGCTCTGCGATGAGCCGATTGGTCGATGACGGCCTGCTGGACTCCGATCAGGGCAGCTTCAGGGTCCCCGCGGTCACCGTGGCCGACGTCGTCGATCTCTATGCCGCCCGACTGCACCTCGGCATGGTGCTGCTGCGAGCCTGCGCGGTGCAGCCTCGGCACCAGATGCTCCCGGTCAGACTTGCGCTGGGCGCCGTGGAGGCCGCGGCGACTCAGGGCACCCGGTCCGACGCCGGACTGGCGGATCTGCAGTTTCAGCAGGAGCTGGCGGAGGCCTCGGGGCTGAGCCAGTCCGCCCGCGCGTTCCACGCACTGACGCTGCGGGTGCGGATGTTCATCGCCGTGCTGCGCCTCGACTACAGCCCCGCAGTGGAGCGCATCGTGAGCGACGATCGACGCATCCTCACCGCGGTGCTCGCCGGAGACGCCGAGGCGGCGGTGCGCTCCTGGCGGCTGAAGCTCGACAACGCGGTGCGGCACATGTCGGCGCTGGCTCCGGAGTCCTTCGACGCCGAGCTGTGGTCACGGCTGAGTCGCTGACTCGCTGACAGATCCTGGCCTTCAGCGCCTCACGTCGTAGCTCAGCTGCACCATTCCATTGCAGAATCGGTGTTCGTCGCGCAGAGTCAGCTCGATCCTCAGCTCCGGCAGCATGGACAGGCCGCCACCGAGCACCAGGGGGCAGACCAGCATGTGGATCTCGTCGACGAGTCCGTGGCGCAGCGCATGGGCGGCGAGGGTGGGACCCTCGATCGTGAGATCCGCGGCGCTGGCGTCCTTGATCCGCTGAACCTCGGCAGGGTCGAATTCCTGCTCGATCCTGGTGCGCGTGGTGGTGGCCTCGGTGAGCGTCGTGGAGTAGACGATCTTCTCGGCGGCGGTCCAGATCTTGGCGAACTCAGCCGACTGCACGGACCCCTCGGCCAGCGAGGGATCCGTCTCCCAGACGCTCATCAGCTCATAGATCTTCCGCCCGTAGAGGTACGTGCCGATCTCGCGGGTCTGATCATTGATGGCTTCCATGACTTCCTCATCGGGCTCACCCCACTGGAAGTCGCCCGACTGGTCGGCGACGTAGCCATCGGCTGAGACCAGCATGAAATAGATGAGATTCCCCACTGCGCCCTCCTGAGGCTTGCTCCCGCGCGTCCATCTCCGCTGCGCAGCAGTGTCACACGCCCGCAATGCGGGACGGAAGGCTCAGTGCACCGGGGCCTTGGGGATCATCAGCGGCTTGCCGGTCTCGGGGTCTTCGATGACGAGGGAGTCGACGCCGAAGACGCTGCGGATCGTGGCCTCGGTGCCGACCTGCTCGGCGGTTCCCTCGGCGGCAATCCGGCCGTCCTTCATCGCCACGATGTGGGTGGCGTAGCGCAGCACCTGGTTGATGTCATGGAGCACGGCGACCAGGGTGCGACCCTCCCGCTGGAGGCGAGAGCAGAGTTCGAGGATCTCGATCTGATGCGCGATGTCGAGGTAGGTGGTCGGCTCATCGAGCAGCAGCAGCGGGGTCTCCTGGGCGAGCGCCATCGCGATCCACGCTCGCTGACGCTGGCCCCCGGAGAGGGCATCGACCTCACGGCTGGCGAGCTGGGTCATCCCAGTGTTCTCCAGCGCAGAGCGCACGGCGGCCTCGTCGTCGTGGCCCCAGCGTTTGAACATGTGCTGGTGCGGATGACGTCCCCGGGAGACCAGGTCGAAGACGGTGATCCCGTCCGGCGCGATCGCGGACTGCGGAAGCAGCCCCACCGTGCGGGCGAGCTCCTTGGTGGGCATGTTGAAGATGGATTCCCCGTCGAGCAGGACCTGTCCGCCGGTGGGCTTGATCAGCCGGGCCAGACTGCGCAGGAGGGTGGACTTCCCGCAGGCATTGGGGCCCATGATGACCGTGAAGGATCCGTCCGGAATCCGGATGGTCAGGTCTTCGAGCACCTGCCGCTCCTCATACCCTGAGGTCAGGCTGGCGGCGGAAAGCCGGTATTCGTCGGTCATGGGGTCCTTCGTAGCGGCGAGCTTCCCACCGGGGATGCCGGAGGGGCGGCAGTGACTGCCCAGCTTACGGGTTCGTCGGGGGCGGTCGATCATGCGGGACATCCAGAAATCCCGCGGTCTTGAGCCGATGATGTTTGCGGCACAGCGCCCACAGGTTAGCGGCCGTGGTCTCACCGTGCGGCCATGGAATCTGATGATCGATGTCGCAGTGCTCGGCGGCGACCATGCAGCCGGGAACCTGGCAGGTTCCATCACGGAACTCGATGGCCCGGCGAAGCAGCTTGGGCACGAAGCGGCTCTGGTAGACCCGATGGAGCGGGTCGAGTGCCTCGGCCGAGGGCGCGTGGGTCGCGGCGGGCGGATCGGATCTGACTTCCGGGATCGGCACCCGAGTCCAGGTGATCTGATGCTCCTCGCTGAGGATGATTCGCCGGATCATCTCGGCAGGATAGGCGTGCCGACGATTGCGACTGATGGCGGGTCGATCCGAATCGTCCAGAAGGGTCTCCGGCTCGATCAGGATTCCGACGTGCGCGTTGATCGGGGTCCTCGAATCGGTCTGCCCGTTCAGGAGCCAGTTTGCGACGAGGTCCGCCTCCCGCTGGGCCTGCGTCCTGAGGTCTCCCGCTTCTCGGTTCGTCGGCGTCGGACCGGCCCCGAGTGATGCCCCGCCGGCAGGCCCGGATACTGGCCCGGCCGGGCACGCTGCGGCGGCAACCGCTGCTCCTGAGCGGTCCGACCTCCACCCCGAACCGCCATCAGGACCGCCATCAGGACCGAGAGTTGATTCCTCACTCGGAAGGCCGAGCCAGTCGAACCCGCTCTGTGGCTCAGCCGGGGCGTCAGAGGTCTCCGCAGCAGGCCGTTCGACGCAGGGGTCGTAGGGAACATCCTGCTTCGGGCTCCGCGCGACGTCCACGAGCCGGTTCTTGATGGCCTCTGCAGTGAGGGTGGGCAGCATGGCGTGCAGGAGGCTGACTCCGTCCTCCAGGTGCTCCAGCCAGACCCGGCGTTCCGTATGGCTGCGCCGACACCGATGAAGCTGCTGATCAGGCTCGGTGCGCGCCACATGACGGTTCAGCCAGACATTCAGCCGCGCGGGGCGGTGCGTCAGCGCGTAGTCCGCAGCGGCGACGTCGAGGCGTTCGCGGTGGACCGGCGAGACGAGCCGTTCGGCGGCGGAGATGACGCGGACCAGGGAACGGACAGGAACATCTCCGGCACGCACGGCGCCCCAAACCTGTGGCAGGTGCTGCCGAGCGAAGCAGGCCTGCTGGTACTGCGTGTGGACGTGGCCCTCACTTGCCCCCAATGCCTCCGCGGCATTCATGATGGCCGCCGACTCGGCGGTCGCGCGTCCACGGGTGGTGCGCATGAGCTCAGGCTCGGTCATCTCGAGCTCCCGCAGGAAGGACTCCACGTAGCCCACCAGCAGCCTCAGCTGCTCGGCCTGGCCCCGATTCAGCTGCCGCTGGGACTCCCGCAGCGGCTCTGCATTCGGATCAGTGAGTGCAACCTGCATGATTCGAATATACCTTCGAATCGACTGGATATCAATGGTTTCATCGGTATCGATTTGATCGCATTTGGAGTCAGACCACAGTTGATGGCGCACGGCGTCAGGGCCGCACCATCCGGACGTCGGTGATGGCCGGGGCACCAGGGTCCTGCTTCTCCGCCCCGTCGCGGCGGAAGCCGTTGCGCCGATAGAAGGCCAAAGCCCGCGGATTCTGTTCTGCAACCCAGAGACTGACGGGTGCCGGTGCCGGTGCCGGTGCGGGTGGAGACCCAGGTGCCGGAGGCGCCACAGCCCCGATCGTCGCATCCAGCAACGCCTGACCTGCGCCCGTGCCGTGATGGCTGCGCAGGACATAGAGCGTGGAGAGCTCGCGCGCCGGCGGCGCCGGCGGCGCAGAGTCCACAGGGGCAGCCGGCGCAGCCGCCTCCTGGACCGGACCCGCCATCGCGAAGCCGATGATCGCGCCGTCGGACTCTGCCACGCGGATGGTCCACTCCTCCCGCGGGGCGGTGAGGATCCGCGTCCACATCTCACGGCGCATGCGCGCGTGATCCTCGGTGAAGAACCCCTCAGGAAGCAGATCCGTGTAGGTCTCCTGCCAGGTGGCCACATGGACCGCCGCGATCCGGTCGGCGTCCTCGAGACGCGGTTCCCGGATCGCCGGGTATGACGCCCCGGGCACTGGGCGGTCAGTCATGCGTCCAGCCCTCCGGAGCCCGGTACCGCTGACCGTTGAACATCACCAGCGTGACCGCCACCAACAAGGCGGCGTAGACCAGGATCGCCACGGTCAGCGTGGGATCCCCGGACCCGTCCGCGGCGCGCACCAGACCAGCTGCCACCCAGCTCACCAGCAGAAAGGTCAGTCCGAAGATCAGCTCGAGATCCGAGTTCAGCCGCCGATTCAGCTCGCCGCGTCGCTGCGGCGTCGTCCAGTACTCCTTGGCTGGAGCGGACGGAAGCGACAGCAGCTCCGGACTCGCCCGAGACGCGAGCGCGCGACAGCCGAGCACCACCGCCAGCAGCACCACCCCGATGATCGCCTGAACGCCGATGACCCAGGCCTTGGACTCCCAGCGGGTGGGTTCGCCGGCGGCGCCGAGGTGCGCGGGCAGCGGATCCGGGCCGGTGAGCGCGATCCAGACCAGCGTCGCCGCGTAGACGATCAGCCCGACGGCGAGTGCGAGCCGGCCAGCAGTCAGCGCGGTGCCGCGCTCCGGGGTCACACCGACGCCGTCGGCTCCCCCACCTCGATGGTTCCGCTGAGCACGACGTCCGTCCGGCCGCCGACCCACAGCGCCTCACCCTCGCCCTCGATGTGGATCCGGCCGCGGCGCTGCAGCACCGTGCCCTGGCTGGCCACATAGGGCGGGGTCATCTTGCCGGAGTACTCCAGCCACTGGGCGACCGAGGCGTTCAGGCTGCCGGTGACCGGGTCCTCGCGCAGCGCCCCGGTGTCATCAGGGAAGAACGCGCGCACTTCGAGATCGGTGTCGGCACCCTCGGGCTGCAGCGCCGCCACGCCCACGAACTGGTATTCCGGATCAGTGATCCGGCTCAGGTCCGGGGTCACCCCGAGCACCGTCTCGGCGCTGTCGAGCAGCAGCGCGACCCAGCCGGGTCCGTTGTCCACCCACGCGGCATCGATCACCTGCGCAGGCGCCAGGCCGAGCGCGTCGGTGAGCATCTGGCGCGCAGCCTTCGGGATCGGTCCGGAACGCACCCGCCCGGGAGCGCCGAAGGACAGCGTCTGTTCCCCGATCTGGACCGGCACCAGTCCCACCTCACACGCCTGGACGACGACGCCGGCCGATCTCGGCTCATTCCCGAGGTCCAGCCAGGCCCTTGCCGAGCCCAGGGTGGGGTGTCCGGCGAAGGGCAGCTCCTTGTCCAGGGCGAAGATCCGCACCCGGTAGTCCGCCTCCGGAGTGGTCGGCGGCAGCAGGAAGGTGCACTCGGAGAGATTCGTCCAGCGTGAGATGGTCCGCATCTGTTCGTCACTGAGACCCTCGGCCTCGGCGATCACTGCGACCGGGTTGCCCATGAATGGCGCGTCACCGAAGACGTCGACCTGGCGAAATGGCTTCAACATGGGCTCATCTTAGACAGTCCTCAGGCGGTCCGGGACCCTGATGCCGCCTGGACCCCTGCTCAGACGCCTTTGAATCCACGCAGGCGCAGGCTGTTGCCGAGGACCGAGAGCGAGGAGAAGACCATCGCGGCGCCGGCCAGCATCGGATTCAGCAGACCCAGTGCGGCCAGCGGGATGGCGGCCACGTTGTAGCCGAAGGCCCAGAACAGGTTGGACTTGATCACCCGCAGGGTCCGACGCGAGAGCGCCAGGGAGTCGGCGACCGACCGCAGGTCACCCCGCATCACGGTGATGCCGGCGGCGTTCATCGCGACATCGGTGCCCGTGCCCATGGCGATGCCGAGATCGGCCTGGGCGAGCGCGGCCGCGTCGTTGACGCCGTCGCCGACCATCGCCACGGTCCGACCCTGCTCCTGGAGCCGGATGATCGCCGCCACCTTGTCCTGTGGCAGCGCCTCGGCGATGACCTCCTCGATGCCGACCTCCGCGGCCACTCGATCGGCGGCGCCGGCGTTGTCCCCGGTCAGCAGCACCGTAGAGAGACCCATCGCGGCGAACCGGGCGACCGCCTCGGCCGAGGTGTCCTTGACCGCGTCCGAGACGATCAGCACTCCGGCGAAGTCACCGTCCACTGCGACCAGCACCGGGGTGGATCCCTGTGACTCGGCCTGGGCCAGCAGCCCGGCCACCTCGTCCGGGAGGTCGATCCCCTGCTGGCGCAGCAGCTTGCGGCGACCCACCATCACGGTCTGCCCCGAGATCACTCCTGAGACCCCGTAGCCCTGATGGTTCATGAAGTCACTCACCGCCGGGAGCTTTCCCGAGGTCGAGCCGAGGGTCTCGCGGGCCGCATTGGTCACGGCGCGCGCGATCGGGTGCTCGGAGGCCGCCTCCAGCGCCCCGGCGAGCCGGAGCAGCTCGGCGTCGTCGTCGGTGGCGTTCTGGTCGTTGCGCAGCGACCATGCCCGGGCCGAGTGCATCGCGGCCAGCTTCATCGCGCCCGTGGTCACCGTGCCGGTCTTGTCCAGGACCACGGTGTCGATGCCGCGCGAGGCCTCGAGGACCTCGGGGCCTCGGATCAGGATGCCCAGCTGCGCGCCGCGGCCGGTGCCCACCAGCAGCGCGGTGGGGGTGGCCAGCCCGAGCGCGCAGGGGCAGGCGATGATCAGCACCGCGACCGCGGCGGTGAATGCGAACTCTGCCGACGGCCCGAGGAGGAGCCAGAGCAGCAGCGTGAGCAGCGAGATGATCAGCACGATCGGCACGAAGATCCCGGAGATCCGGTCGGCCAGCCGCTGGACGTGCGCCTTGCCCGACTGCGCCTCCTCCACCAGCCGAGCCATCTGGGCCAGCTGGGTGTCGGCTCCGACCCGGGCGGCGCGGACGATCAGCCGACCGGAGGAGTTCATCGTGGCGCCGGTGACGCTGTCACCCTCGGCGACCTCCACCGGCACAGATTCACCGGTGAGCATCGACATGTCCACCGCAGATGCGCCGGTGACCACGGTGCCGTCGGTGGCGATCTTCTCGCCGGGGCGCACGATGAACTCGTCCCCCACGGCGAGCTGGCGGACCGGAATGAGCACCTCGTCGCCGTCGCGCAGCACCGCGACCTCCTTGACGCCCATGTTCAGCAGCGAGCGCAGCGCCTGGCCCGCCCGGGACTTCGAGCGCTTCTCGAAGTACCGGCCCAGCAGCAGAAAGACGGTCACCGCGGCGGCCACCTCGAAGTAGATGTTGGCGGCACCCATCTGGTGCGCAGCCCCGGCCGCCCAGGGCGGCTCGGTGAAGAACACGAACTCATGGCGCAGCTGCGGGTCGCCGGCGGCGCCGAAGATCATCGCGTAGAGCGACCAGAGCAGGGCCGCGAGCGTGCCCAGCGAGATGAGCGTGTCCATGGTGGCCGCGCCGGCGCGGGCGTTCAGCGCCGCGGCGCGGTGGAAGGGCCATCCGGCCCAGAGCACCACCGGCAGGGTCAGCGCCAGCGAGACCCAGTTCCACCAGGGGAACTGCAGCGCCGGGATCATGGCGAGGAGCACCACGGGCACGGTGAGCATGGCGGAGATCAGCAGACGACGACGCAGCCCCACCAGTTCCCGCGCCGCCGGGCCGGCGGCGGAGGGCTCCTCGGTGAGCGGCGCCGGCTCCTGCGCGCTGTATCCGGTCTTCTCCACTGCCGCGATGAGCTGCGCGACGGCGGCGTCGCGTGCAGCTGTGTCATGGGCGGCTTCGTCGAGGGCGACCGGACCCGCCAGCTGCACCGCAGCCTTCTCGGTGGCGTAGTTCACGGTGGCGGTGACCCCGTCGAGCTTGTTGAGCCGCCGTTCGATCCGCTGGGCGCAGGCGGCGCAGGTCATCCCACCGATCTCGAGGTCGATGCGGCTGCCAGCTGAGCTCACGACGCACGCACAGCGTCGTAGCCCGCCTCATCCACGGCGGCGAGCACGGCCTCATCGGTGAGCGCCGCACTGTCCGTCACCGCGATCTCCAGTCGTCCCGTCTCGGCGCTGACCTGAAGGCCCGTGACGCCGGGGAGCTGCTCCACCTCTGCCCGGACGGCGCCTTCGCAGTGGCCGCAGGACATTCCGGTGACGCTGTATCGGCGGGTCTCAGTCATGATGGGCTCCTCGAGCGATGAATCGGTGGTGCAGGAACACTCGCAAATATACCCCCTCAGGGTATATTTAGGGAAGACGGCTCATATAGTGGTTGCCCTGGCCACCTGAGGAGGATCCATGGACGACGCAGCGCTGGACACCACCGCCGAGACACAGGCTCATGAACATCACCACGGATACATGACGCAGAAGGACAAGTACCTGTCGCGGCTGCGCCGGATCGAGGGGCAGGCTCGCGGGATCCACCGGATGGTGGACGAGGACACCTATTGCATCGACATCCTCACCCAGATCAGCGCGACCACGGCTGCCCTGGAGAACGTCGCCATGGCGCTGCTGGAGGATCACCTGCGGCACTGCGTGGCCGACGCGGTGGCAGCCGGCGGGGACGAGGGCGAGGCGAAGCTCCAGGAGGCCACCGCCGCCATCCGCCGGCTCGTGAAGTCCTGAGCTTGGCAGTGATGACTCCCGCACGCGGCGTCGCCCTGATGGTCGTGGGCACCCTGGCCCTGGCCGGCTCGGCCGCGATGATCTCCGCCATCGATGGTGAACCGCTCAGCGTCGCGGCCTGGCGCTGCCTGCTGGCGGTACCGATGCTGCTGCCGCTGGCCGCCTGGGAGCTGCTGCGTCGCAGGGGCCGGGCAAGCCTCCCGCGGCGCACGCTGATCGGCGCGCTGATCGCCGGCGTCGCCCTGGGTGTGGACTACAGCTTCTACAACACCTCGATCACCATGATCGGTCCAGGGATCGCGACCGTGCTGATCAACGTGCAGGTCGTGATCCTGCCGCTTATCAGCTGGGCGATGGAGGGCGTGCGGCCGATGCGTCAGCTCGCGCTGATCATCCCACTGATGCTCGCCGGGGTCGCGCTCACCGCGGGCGCCCTGGATCTGGAGAACCTGCAGCTCGCGGGCGTGCTCGCCGGACTTGCCGCAGGCACCGGCTACGCGCTCTACCTGGCCATCATCCGGCGCACCGCACCGCCGGAGCCGCGGCGGCACAGATCAGCGCCGTTCACGATCCTCAGCCTGGTCTGCCTCTCCGCCGGGGTGACCACCGCGCTGACCGCGACGGGGCTGGGGCGGCTCGAGGTGCCGGACGGGCTTCCGGGCTGGGGTGCGATGCTCGCGCTGGCCTTCGTGGGTCAGGTGCTCACCTACCTGTGCTTCAACGTGGCGATGACTGCGATCTCCGAGACCGCCTCGAGCACCTTGATGCTGCTCTCGGCGGTCTTCGCCGTCGCGCTGGCGGCGGTGCTCTTCGCCGACATCCCCAGCGCCTGGCAGCTGGTGGGCTGCGCGATGATCATCGGTGGGGCCTGGTGGACCGCGGCGGCGGCACGCAGAAGGGCCGGAGGCACAGCGCCTCCGACCCTTCCGGCGGACTCGGCTGAACAGAGCTCGCTTAACTCGCGTCGCTGACGGGTCGGCGCCAGGCGTCACGTGCGGGAGCGATCAGTGGTCGTGATCCTCGTGGTCGTGATCCTCGTGCGCTTCATCATCGTGGTCGTGTCCCTCGTGATCCTCCTCCTCTTCGCCCCCTGCAGCACCGTCCTCCGCAGCGTGCTCATCGGCACCCTCGGCCGTGCGACCATCGACCGCGGCGATCTCATTCGGGGTGAAGTCCAGCTCGGCCGAGTTGATGATCTCCAGGGAGCCGAGGTCCACCATGTGCAGCGTCTGCGCATCGGGCTCGGTGATGTAGGCGATGTCGTCCACCACGCGGATGGCCGGGCGCGGCTCCTGCCACTCCTCGGGCTCGGTCCACTCCTCCATGATCTCCAGCTCGTCGGTGTGCTCGCCGGTCTCCGGGTCGACCACATGCAGCACTCCGTCCTCTGCCAGGACCAGGGCCTCACCCTCCGGGCCTCGTGCGAGGGAGCGGAAGTTGTAGGCAGCCCCGATGTCGACGGTCGAGATCTCGCCGCTCGCGGTGTCGACCAGCGCGACCTGGGTCATCGGCTCCTCGCCGTCCTCGTCCAGGTTGTAGTCGCCCAGGAAGATCGGAGAATCCTCGGCGGGGAAGAGGTTGCCGATGCGGGCGTACTCCTCGTCGGCCTGGATCTTGGTGAACTCGGTGCCGTCGAAGGTCAGCACGCCGTCCTCACAGCCCACGGCGAGCATCCCCTCGGGCCCGGCCGCCTCACCGTGCACGCCGGGGCATTCCTCGCTGCGTGCGATCTCCTCGCCGTCGGCGTCGAGCACCCGCGCACCGTTGCGCTCATCCTCGTTGCCCAGGGTCTCGAAGCGGCCGCCGTCGGGGAAGACCGCCGCGACCCCGTGGTGCGCCTCCTCGGTCTCGACCACCTCGGTCTCCAGCTGAGCCTCGACGTCCAGCTCGGAGAGGTCGTAGCTGTGGATCTCGCCGCTGCCGTCGAAGAAGAGCGTTCCGATGCCCTCGTAGGAGACCACGTGACCGGGAGCGGGCCCGTCCACGGTGATCTCGCTGACGTGGGGATCGGTGGTGTAGAAGTGGTCGTGCTCCCCATGCGGCTCGCCCCAGGTGCCGCCGTCGATCAGTCGGAAGCTCTCCCCCTCGGTGAGGAAGAAGTGCCGACCATCGCCGGCCGGGCTGACCCGGACGAAGCCCTCAGCCTCGTCCTGACTGAGCACCTCCAGGGTGGCGCCGTCGAGCACGGAGACGCCGCCGTCATAGGTGACCGCCAGGCGCGGGCTGGGACCGCCGGCCTCGTGGGTCTCGCGGTCGGAGGGCTCGACGGAGGGTTCCGCGGCCTGGGGCGACTCCGCCGGGGCAGCCGACGCGGCGTCGTCCTCGCCAGGGTCAGACCCAGCACCGCCGGAGGCACCATCGGCGCAGGAGCTCAGTACAAGGGCAGAGATCATCAAGAGAGATGGCAGAGCGAGATGTTTGGTGTTCATGCGAATCATTCTTAATTAACCCCCGGCCAATTGCAAATCGTTCGCATTAACACTTGGCTCGAGCGGCGAGTCACCACCAGCCGGTACACCACCCTGCGCAGACAGCGCGACCCGGTGTCGGATTGTGTCGAGACCCTGCGGGTCTCGCGCACCGGCGATTTAGACTCGGATCATGCCCAGTACCCAGTGGAATCCGGGGGCGTATCTCACCTACGCCTCCGAACGCACCCAGCCCTTCATCGACCTGCTCCAGCGCGTGCGGGCTCCCCAGGCCGACCGGATCGTCGACCTCGGCTGCGGCCCCGGCAACGGGATGCCGGTGCTGCGCGGGATGTGGCCCAAGGCCTGGATCACCGGGATCGACTCTTCTGAAGAGATGCTCCAGCGGGCCAGCGAGGCCACCGACGACGACCGCATCTCCTACGCCCGTGCCGACATCAGGGACCTGAAGCTCGAGGAGAAGGCGGACCTGATCGTCTCCAACGCCGCCCTCCAGTGGATCCCCGAACACCGCGAGCTGCTGCCGTCGATCATGGACAACGTGGCCGACGGAGGCGCGCTGGCCGTGCAGGTCCCGGGCAACTTCGGCGCCCCGAGCCACCAGCTGCTCGCCGAGTTCGCCGCGAAGCCCCGCTTCGCCGCGCACATCGACCCGGACGCGCTGCTCAAGCCCACCTCCGAGCTGAGCGACTACATGCTCGACGTGTCTCTGCCCGGCTGGGAGGTCGAGGCCTGGGAGACCCGCTACCACCACGTGCTCCAGGGGGAGGATCCGGTCTTCGAGTGGATCTCCGCGGCAGCCGCGCGTCCCGTGCTGCAGGCGCTGCCCGGGGGTGTCCGCGAGGAGTTCATCACCGAGTACAAGGCCGCGCTGCGCGAGGCGTACCCGGCGACGCGCATCGGGACCATCCTGCCGTTCCGGCGGCTCTTCTTCATCGCGCGTCGCAGCGGCCGCGGCTGAGCAGTCCAGCCGCAGCCGGTAGGGTCATCGCGTGACTGTACCCACCCCCGCCCTGACGACGACGCCGCGCACTCCCCTGGTCATCCTGAGCACCTTCGTGCTGGTGACCCTGACACTGGGCTGGCTGATCGGCCTGCCCGTGGTGCTGATGAGCCCGGAGGAGCGCAGCATCGCCTCCCTCGGCGTGTACTACAACCTGTTCATACTCACCCCCGCCCTGGCCGCGGTGATCGCCTACGTCCTGGAGCGCCGTCAGCCGCTGGAGGTGCTCTACGGCCACCATGCTGAGGCGGGCGCGGGTGATGCCGCAGCTGAAGACCTGAGTGACCGGCCCGTCCGGATGCTGAAGCCGCAGAGCGTGACCGACGCGCTGGGAATCACCCCGCTGCGTCCGGTGCGCGGCCTGCTGGGCTGGTCGGTGCTGGGTCTGCTGCTGTTCTTCGCGTTCAGCCTCGCCGCCCTCCCGCTGGGCGGAGCGCTGGGCCTGTACCCCTTCGATCCGTCGATGCCGCTCTTCGTCCAGGATCTGAGCTCCCGGCTCGGCCGGGACGCCACGGAGTTCATCGCCACCGGCGTGCTGGTGGAGGTCGGCGTGATCTTCTCCGCCTCGGTGCTGGGCGTGTTCCTGCACGCCGGGATCGAGATGGGCTGGCGCGGCTATCTGTTCCCGCGGCTGCAGCTGCGCTGGGGCCCGCGCGCCGCCGTCGTGCTCACCGGTGTGATCTCCGGACTCTGGTACGCGCCGCTGCTCGCCGCCGGATTCTTCTACGACCAGACCCCGGTGTTCCAGGCGCTGGCCCTGATGCTCGGCTACGCGACGATCATCGGCGGGGTGCTCGCCTGGCTGCGGATGCAGTCGGGCTCGATCTGGCCCGCAGCCTTTGCCCAGTCGATGATCTCGGCCGCCGCGATCCTGCACTTCTGGTTCGCCAGCGCCGGGGTGACGGTGGATCTGCGCCAGGCCACGCTGCAGGGATTCTCCGGCTGGATCCTGCCGGGACTGCTGCTGATCGGCCTGCTCATCTTCGCCCGACGCGCCTTCCCGCAGCAGACCCGACAGAAGACCCCCTCCGGCCACTGAGAAGTCCCGGACACATCAGCGTCACACCGCCGACAAAGCGGAGAAACGCCCTGCCTCTAGCCTGAGTCCAGGCAGCCCAGCAGCTGCCTCGACTGAAGGCCTCACGGGGAGGATCGGCGTATGGCGAGTCCGGCACAGCAGCCGGTGGCGGGTGACTCTGCGCTGCGTCTGCATACCCGCTCCGGGGAGATCCAGGTCAGCGGCGACACCCTGCACCTGCCTGACCCGGACGCCACCCCGGTCCAGCTGGCGCCCGGGCCGCTGGCGCTGATGCGCGCGCTGATGAAGGCCCAGGGGGCCGTGCTCTCCAGGGAGCACCTGCTGGCCGTGCTGCCGCACTGCGGCTCAGAGCACGCCCTGGAGATGTGGGTGTCACGGCTGCGTCAGGCGCTGCCCGACCCGTCGATGGTCAAGACCGTGGTCAAGCGCGGCTACCGGCTGGTGGTCTGACCGGCGCTGGGCTCGTCGGACTCCTGACCCGGCTGCGCGACGACCGTGCCGATCTCGCCGGTCTCCGGATCCCAGCCGTCGGCCCATTCTCCGGTCGCGAAGTCGTAGCCCACCGGAGTGCCGTCCTCATCGGTGCGCTGGTACCAGTCGGTGTAGTCGTCGTGCTCGGAATCCACCTCGGCGCCGGCACCCTCACCCGGGTGGGTGGGGACCACCTCGATGGCGAAGTCGTCGCCGTAGCGCTGTACGCCGTCGATGACGGCGTTGCTCACGGCGAGATCTGCATAGTGATCCCGCAGCGCGTGCGGATCGGTCGCGAGTTCACGAGACCAGGCGATCATGATCAGGATCAGCACCAGCGCGAAGGGCAGCGCGGTCACGATCACCAGGGACTGCAGACCCTCGAGCGCGGTCTCATCGCCGAGCAGCAGCATCACGGTGGCCACACCGGCCATGACGAGGCCCCAGAACACCACGACGATCTTGTTCGGGTCCTGGTCGCCGCGGGTGGTCAGGATCCCCATCACCACGGAGGCCGAGTCTGCCGAGGTGATGAAGAAGATCGCGAGGATCACGACCACGACGATCGGCATCCACTGCAGGAAGGGCAGGGCGTCGATGACGGCGAAGAGCACCTGGGGCGCACTCAGGTCCGGACTGACCTCGCCCTGGCCCTCGCGAGAGAGCCACATGGAGGTTCCACCCATGACTCCGTAGGCCACGAAGAGCAGCGAGGAGGGGACCAGGATGACGCCGAGGATGAACTGGCGGATGGTGCGGCCGCGGGAGACCCGGGCGATGAAGATGCCGACGAAGGGCGACCAGGAGATCCACCAGGCCCAGTAGTAGACCGTCCACGTCGACTGGAAGTCCAGGGTGTCCTGACCCCAGGAGGCGGAGCGGCCCATCATCTCGAACATCGTCCCGAAGTACTCCATCAGCGAGGACGGCAGCAGGTTCAGCAGGAACAGCGTGGGTCCGGCGAAGAAGAAGAGCGCGATCACGCCGATGGTGAGCACGATGTTGATGCTCGAGAGGTAGCGGATGCCGCGCGAGATCCCGGAGACCGCCGAGACCACGAAGCAGGCGCTGAGCACGGCGATGATCCCGATCATCATGGCGTTGGTCAGCTCCGAGGCGCCGGAGACGATGACCACGCCCTCGCCGATCTGCATCACCGCGATGCCCAGCGCCGCGGCGGTGCCGAAGAGGGTGGCGATGATGGCGAACATGTCGATCATCTGACCGGCGAAGCCTTCGGAGTGCTTCTTGCCGAACATCTTCTCGAAGATCGCCGACATCAGCGGCACCCGGCCGCGGCGGTAGGCGGCGTAGGCCACCGCGCCGCCGACCAGGGCATAGATGCCCCAGGCATGGAGGCCCCAGTGGAAGTAGGTCTGAGCCATCGCGCTGTGCAGCGCCTGCTCGGACTCCGGTGCGTGGTCCAGCGGCGCCGGCACATTGTGGAAGTAGGTCAGCGGTTCGGCCGGCCCCCAGAAGAGCACGCCGATGCCGATGCCTGCAGCGAAGAGCATCGCGATCCAGGCGAAGGTCGAATACTCCGGCTTCTCCCCGTCCTTGCCCAGCGGGATCTTTCCATAGCGGGTGAACGCCAGGATGAGCAGGAAGACCAGCACCACGATGGCCAGTGCGTTGAAGAGCCAGCCCGCATGGACCATGGTCCAGTCATAGGCGACCCCCGCCACCTCGCCGACGCTCGCCGGGTTCACCACGCCCCAGATCACGAAGGCCACGGTCAGCACACCGGTGATCGCGAAGATCAGCCAGTCGATGCTGTAGCGCCTGCGCTGCTCGTCGATGCCGATTCCGGGCACCAGCGCGGGGTGGATGTTGTGCGGGTAGGTCGACCGAGAGATCGGGTTCAGCTGGCCCAGCGCCTGGCCGGCCTGGCGAGAGACCCGGCGGGTCTCCTCACCCAGCCGCTGGCTGCGGGTGCGTGGCTCTTCTTCGGACATCAGTGGTGTACCTCAATCGTGGTGTCTCCCCCCGGCGCAGGTGGCGGAGGACATGTGCAGGTGCGAGTGAGTGATCGCAATAGCCGCGAGTGTGCCTGGTCCGGGCGCGAGCCGCTACGGCTCCCGGATGAAGGTCAGGTCGAAGATCTTGCGTCCGACGGCGAGCGCCTTGGTCTCGAAGTCCGTCTGGGTGCGCCCGGGGAACCGGGGGGCCCAGCCGCCGTCGTCGTCCCGGGCCTGCTCCAGCTCCAGCGGTGCCGGCTCCTTGCCCATCGAGATCGCGTCCAGGTCATGGAGCCGGACCTCGGTCAGCGGGGAGGCGTCCCCTGCACGCTCCCCTGCGTGCGGGTTCTTGAACCGGGCGGAGGCACCGATGAGGGTGCGCATCTGCACGGCATAGCCGGACCAGTCGGTGGCCAGCCGCCAGACGCCGCCGGCGGGCAGGACCCGTGCGACACGGTCGATGAAGCTCTCATCGATGAGTCGACGCTTGTTGTGCTTCTTCTTGTGCCACGGGTCCGGGAAGAAGATCCAGACCTCGGCGACCTCGCCGGGGGCGAAGAGCTGATCCAGGACCTCGGGCGCGTTGGCCACGGCGACCCGGACGTTGCTCAGCTGCTCCCGGCGGATCCGGCTGACCAGCTGGGCGGCGCCGGGCTTGTAGACCTCGATGGCCAGGAAGTCGGTGTCCGGGTTCGCGGCGGCGGCATGGGCGACAGCCTCCCCGGAGCCGGAGCCGATCTCCACGACGATCGGGGCGCTGCGGCCGAACTCGGCGGCCCAGTCGATGCGGAAGCCCTCGGCCACTGAGGTGTCGCGCTCCCCATGGGGGATCTCCAGCAGCTCCTTGCCCAGGGCCGCGTCCCAGGTCCGCTGGTAGCTGGGCTTGAGCCGGTTGCTGCGTCGGACGAAGGAGAGCGGCCGGCGCATCGGCAGCGCCCGGCGGGGGGTCTCGGCGCCGGTGGGCGCGGGTTGGGAGATGTCGGGCTGGGAGGTGTCGGGCTGGGAAGTCACCGCTACAGGATAGCGGAGGCCCCCTCGAGGAACTCCTGCAGCAGCGGCCCGTTGGTGGACCCGCCGAACTCTCCCTCCTCCAGGAAGATCGCCACGGCGAGGTCGCCCTGCATCGCGATGACCCAGGTGTGGGCGTAGGAGTCGTCGCCGTCGCCGGCCTCGGCGGTGCCGGTCTTGGCATAGATCGGCTCGCCCGGGACGTCGACGAGGGACTCCAGCGAGCCGAAGTTCACGGTGTCGGTCATCAGCGTGCGCAGGTCCTCGGCCTCGGCCTCGCTGATCCCGCTCTCCGGGGTCTCCACGTCCTCCCCCGGCACGACCAGGTGGGGGTGGACGGTGCTCCCGGCGGCGATCGAGGCGGTGACGGTGGCCATGCCCAGGGTGGAGGACTCCACCACGCCCTGGCCGAAGAGGTTGGAAGCATGCAGGTTCAGCTCGGAGTCCTGCGGCACGGAGCCCATCCGAGCCGGCACTCCGAGATTCGTCTCCTCGGTGATGCCCAGGTCGACCGCGGCCTGGTGGACCTCTTCGGAGCTCACGTCGTCGTAGGCGTCCGCGAAGACGGTGTTGCAGGAGACCGCCACGGCATCGCGGAACGGAATCTCGCCGATGTACTCCGAGGGGAATCCGCTGTAGTTGCCGAAGGACTGTCCGTGCACGGTGGTCCGGTTCGAGCAGGTCACGTCGGTGTCGGGGGTGAGCCCGTCGCGCAGCATGGCAAGCGAGGAGACCACCTTGAAGGTGGAGCCCGGCGCGTAGGTCGACTGGGTGGCGATCTCCACGAAGCCACCGTCAGGGACATGGCTGGCGGCGGCGAGGATGCCGCCGTCGGAGGGCCGGATGGCGACGATGGCGCCGGTGGTGTCCTGATCGTCGACGATCTCCTGGGCGAGGTTCTGCAGCCGCGGCACCATGGTGGTCTCGACGTCTCCGCCGTCCTCGGGGTCCACCGAGTAGAGGGTCTCGCCGTTCATCTGGATCGCCATGCCCGGGGTGCCGCGGAGAGTGTCCTCGTAGGAGGCCTGGATCCCGGAGGTCCCGATGGTGTCGCCGACGCTCAGGCTCGGGTCCTCCTCCAGGGACTCGGCGGTGACCGGTCCCACGCGGCCCAGCAGCAGCGGGGCGAAGTCTCGGGAGTCTGCCAGGGACATCTGGTCTTCGATGGCGAGGGCCCCGGAGATCGCTTCGACATCGGTGGCGGTGACGTCGCCGTCGGAGCTGCGCAGCGTGATGGCTTCGACGAAGGCCAGATCGCCGCCGCCGAGCACGCTCTCGACATAGGGATCCACCGGGATCTCGACCAGCTCGGCGAGCGCCTCGGCGGAGGCACGCAGCGTGTCCTCGTCCGCGGGCTCCCCGTCCTGCGCCAGCTGTGACTTGTCGATGCCCAGCCGCACGACGTCGCGGTTGTAGACCATGGCCTGTCCGGCGTCGTCCATGATCCGGCCGCGGTCGGCGGGAGTGGTGCCCAGGCTCACCGTCTCTCCACCGGTGTAGTCGGGCAGGATGATCTCGGGCTCGGCCTCGAGCGCCCAGACCTCGGACTCCTCGTCGTAGACGAGCTCGGCAGTGGTCTCATAGGTCCAGGCCTCGCCGTCGATGCCGACGTCCTCGAGCTCCCAGCTGTGCTCCAGCGGGACCGTGGCGGTCACCGGTCGGGGCGAGTCCTCGGGCGGCACGTCGAGCTCGATCTCCCCGGGGGTCACCTCCGGAGTGAGCTCTCCGAAGGGTGCGTGGAGGTTCTCCACGGCCGCGGCCATGGTCTCGGGATCCCCGGATGCGAAGCTCAGCGCGGAGAAGTCCCCGCTGGAGATCGCCTCGGCCAGGGCGCCGGCGGCCTCGTCCACCGAATCGGCCGGGTCGGCGCTGCAGCTGGTGAGCATCAGGACTGCTGCGACCCCCACGGCACTCGGAACCATCAGCCGGGAACGTGAGGAGACAGACATGGATCCAGTATCGCGGCCTCCCCGGCGCGTTGCAGGCAGGACTCGCTGACCAGCGGCGGGTACGGCCGGCCGGCTCATCGGTCAGCGACCTGACGGGCGGGGTTCCCAGAGGACCAGCGCCTGGGTGTTCGCCCGGCCACGACGTCCATGGGGCACCGTGACCACGTCTCCGTGCGGGCCGACGGCGAAGAAGCGCGGCTTGGTGGAGTGCCGCTCGGATTCGCGCAGCTCTTGGCGCAGCGCCTCGACGGTCTCCTCCAGGGTCTCGATCCGGTTCTGCAGGTCGAGGACCCTTCGGATGCCCTCCAGCGAGACACCCTCCTGGGAGAGCTGCTGGATCTGCTGGAGCTGCTCGATGTTGTACGGCGAGTAGCGCCGGTGGCGTCCGCCCTGGCGCCCCGGGGTGACCAGGCCGATCCGGTCATACTGGCGCAGCGTCTGCGGGTGCATGTCGACGAGCTCGGCGGCCACCGAGATCACGAACATCGGCGCGTGCCGGTGGTCATGGTCACGCATCCAGGGGTCCACCATCACAGCACCGCCTTCGCCTCGAGGTCCTTCCGGGGATCGAGCCCCTTGGTCGCCTCCGCATAGGCCTTCACGGCCTCGACCGCCTCGTCGGAGAGGTCCTTGGGCACGTGAACCTCCACCGTGACCAGCATGTCGCCGGCGACCTCGCGGCCCTTCTCCTTCCGACGCACCCCGTGGCCCTTGAGCCGCAGCACGCGTCCGGAGGACACACCAGCAGAGATCTTGATGTTGACCTTCTCGCCGTGCACCGTCGGGACCTTCACGGTGGCGCCCAGGACCGCCTCGTCGAAGGCGACGGGCAGGTGGATCCGGATGTCGTCGCCGTCACGCTCGAAGAGCCTATGTCCCGAGACGATGACCTCGACCAGGAGGTCACCGGCGCCGCCGGGGCCGGGCTGGCCCTTGCCCTTCACACGCACCTTCTGGCCGGTGCGGATCCCCGCGGGGATCCGGACGTCGATGACGCCGCCGTCCGGCTCGCGCAGGCCCACGGTGGTGCCACGGATGGCCCCGCCGAAGGAGATCGTGGTCCCCGCGGTGCGGTCGGCGCCCTTCGCCGGCGCCCCGCCTCCGCCGAACCTGCCGGAGCCGCCGAACCCGCCGGCCCCGCCGAAGAGGTCCGAGAGGTCGGGGCCGCCTGAGCCGCCGCGGCCGAAGCCGCCGCGCCCGCCGCCGGAGCCGCCGTTGAAGAGGTTGCCGAAGAGATCTTCGAAGCCGCCTCCCCCGCCGGGGCCCGGGCCGCCCGAGAATCGGGCGCCCGAGCCCATGGCGCGGACGGCGTCGTACTGTTCGCGCTGCTCTTTGTCAGCCAGCACGGAGTGGGCCTCAGCGACGTCCTTGAACTTCTGCTCGGCGGCATCATCACCGGGGTTCTTATCGGGATGGTGCTTCCGGGCGAGCTTTCGGTACGCCTTCTTGATGTCCTCCTCGGAGGCATCGCGGGAGACGCCGAGGATGGCGTAGAAATCTTTATCGATCCAGTCCTGTGAGGCCATGGCGCCTCCCTCCTTCCTGCTGCTCTAGGTTCAGCTCTGCTCGGGCCCGGAAGAGACCATCACCTGGGCCGCCCGAAGCAGGCGGTCACCGTGGCGATAGCCGGCACGCAGCACGATGGCCACGTGGTCGGCGGGGATCTCGTCGTGGGGCTGAGTCATGATGGCCTCGTGCTGGTTGGGATCGAAGGCTTCCCCGATCTCACCCACCACCTCGAGCCCCTGGCTCTGCAGCAGCGACTCCAGCCGGCTCGCGATGTGTGCGAACGGACCGTCCTGGAGATCTCCGGCCTGCCGGGCCGAGTTGATGTCATCCAGGACCGGCATCAGCTCGGTGATGAGCTGACCCTTGGTCCGGTCGCGCTCGGTCGCCCGATCGCGCTCCACCCGACGGCGATAGTTGATGTACTCCGCCTGGAGCCGCTGCAGGTCAGCCTGCAGCTCGGCCTCGCGGAGACCGTCCTGGGCAGGAGCCTCCTCGCGGATGCTGTCCTCGGCCAGGACCGCGTCCGGATCCATCGCCATGGCGGCCTCGGCGATCGCTTCTTCCTCCGTGCCACGGAGGAACTCATCGGCCGCCTGGATCCGCTCTTGAGGCTCAGTCTCGACACCACCGGTGAAGCCGTCCTCCGCAGAGACTTCCACGAGCTCGGGCTCCTCGGCCACACGGGGGTCGACATCCTCCGACGTCGTGCCGGCTGCTTCGGCCGCCGTGACCGGGTCTCCGGTCTCGCCGTAGCTCTGCTGCCGGCCCTCGCCGCCGAGGGCCTCGATGTCCTGCGGGTCCTCCTCGGGGAGGTCCTGCAGGATCTGTTCGGCCTGGGCCAACGGGTCCTGCACGGGATCCTGCTCCTCGGGCTCCTCGGCGTCGGGAACCTCAGGGTTCTTGTGATCTGCCATGTGTCAGACCCCCTACTTCTTCTTCTCGGCTTCGTCCTCTTCGTCGACGACTTCTGCGTCGACGATGTCCTCATCCTCGTTCTGCGCGGGCTCACCGGTGCCGTTGGCAGCGGCATCAGGGGCCTGCGCGTAGAGCGCCTCGCCGATCTTGACCTGGGAGGCCTGCAGCTTCTCATAGGCGGCGTTGACCTCGTCGGCGTTGTCCTCGCCCTCGAGTGCCTTCTTGAGCGCATCGACGTCGGCCTGGACCTCGGTCTTGACCTCCTCGGGCAGCTTGTCGCCGTTGTCCTTGAGCAGCTTGTCCACCGAGTAGGCGGTGGACTCCGCGGCGTTGCGCTTCTCGGCTGCCTCGCGACGGACCTTGTCCTCCTCGGCGTGAGCCTCGGCGTCGGCGACCATGCGCTCGATGTCTTCCTTCTCCAGCGAGGTGCCGCCGGTGATGGTCATCGACTGCTCGGTGCCGGTGCCCTTGTCCTTGGCGGAGACGTGGACGATGCCGTTGGCGTCGATGTCGAAGGTGACCTCGACCTGCGGGACGCCGCGGGGTGCCGGCGCGATGCCGGTCAGCTCGAAGGTGCCCAGAGCCTTGTTGTCCCGGGTGAACTCCCGCTCGCCCTGGAAGACCTGGACTGCCACGGAGGGCTGGTTGTCCTCGGCGGTGGAGAAGACCTCGGAGCGCTTCGACGGGATGGCCGTGTTGCGCTCGATCAGCTTGGTCATCACTCCGCCCTTGGTCTCGATGCCCAGGGACAGGGGGGTGACGTCGATCAGCAGCACGTCCTTGCGCTCACCGGCGAGCACGCCGGCCTGCAGGGCTGCGCCGACGGCGACGACCTCGTCCGGGTTGACGCCCTTGTTGGCGTCCTTGCCGGCGAGCTGCTTGACCAGCTCGGCCACGGCGGGCATACGGGTGGAGCCGCCGACGAGGATCACGTGGTCGATCTCAGCGATCTTGACCCCGGCCTCCTTGATGACGTCGTTGAACGGCTTCTTGGTGCGGTCCAGCAGGTCCGAGGTCATGTCCTCGAACTTCGCCCGAGACAGGGTCTCGTTGACGTGCACCGGGACGCCGTCGTTCTGGGTGGCGTAGGGGATGTTGATGTTGGCGCTGGAGGTGGAGGAGAGCTCCTTCTTGGCGCGCTCGGCCTCTTCCTTCAGACGCGGGACGGCGATCTTGTCCTTGGAGAGATCGACGCCCTCCTTGGCCTTGACCTGCGCGAAGAGCCAGTCCATGATCCGCTGGTCCCAGTCGTCGCCGCCGAGGCGGTTGTCACCGGAGGTGGAGCGGACCTGGATGGTGGAGAAGTCGTCCTCGTCCTTGCCGACCTCGAGCAGGGAGACGTCGAAGGTGCCGCCGCCCAGGTCGAAGACCAGGATGAGCTCGTCCTCCTTGCCCTTGTCCAGGCCGTAGGCCAGGGCCGCGGCAGTGGGCTCGTTGACGATGCGGGAGACCTTCAGGCCGGCGATCTCGCCGGCCTCCTTGGTGGCCTGGCGCTCGGCGTCGTTGAAGTAGGCCGGCACGGTGATGACGGCTTCGGTGACGTCCTCGCCCAGGTAGGACTCGGCGTCGTGCTTGAGCTTCATCAGGATGCGGGCGGAGATCTCCTGAGGGGTGTACTTCTTCCCGTCGATCTCCGTGGACCAGTCGGTGCCCATGTGGCGCTTGACCGATGCGATGGTGCGGTCGGGGTTCGACACTGCCTGGCGGCGTGCCACCTCGCCGACGAGGACCTCGCCGGACTTGGAGAAGCCGACGACCGAGGGGGTGGTGCGCGCACCCTCGGCGTTGGCGATGACGGTGGGCTCGCCACCTTCGAGGACTGTGACCACCGAGTTGGTGGTTCCGAGGTCGATGCCTACTGAGCGGGACATGGGGTCTCCTTTCGAGAGCGGTATTGAGCGAACTGCACTCAAGTCTTGTACTCGCGTGACGTGGTGTCAAACTGACTTGAGTGCAGTCGACTCAACTTTCTACTCCCGCTCCAACCACAGCGCGTGGGATTCCATTCCCGGCAGGCGATTCTGCGCGGTGACTGCGGCTGGAATCAGCTCACATCGCGATGCCGATGTACTTGGTCTCGAGGAACTCCTCGATGCCGGTGTCGCCGCCCTCGCGGCCCAGGCCCGACTCCTTGATGCCGCCGAAGGGGGCGGCCGGGTTGGACACGGCACCCTGGTTCAGCCCCACCATGCCGGACTCCACAGCCTCAGCGACCCGGATGCCGCGGCGCAGGTTCTCCGTGTAGACGTAGTTGACCAGCCCGTATTCGGTGTCGTTGATCCAGGAGATGACTTCGGCCTCGGTGTCGAAGGGGGTCAGCGGGGCGACCGGCCCGAAGATCTCCTCACGGCGCATCCGCGCTCCGGCGGGAATGTCGGTGAGCACCGTGGGCGGATAGAAATACCCGTCGCGGTCCACCGGCGTGCCGCCGATCAGGACCTTGGCCCCGCCCTCGACCGCATCGGTGACCAGCTCATCGACCTTGCCCAGCTGCTTGGCGTCGACCAGCGGCCCGACGCGGACTCCGTCCTCCACTCCGCGTCCGAGGGGGAGCTTCTCCATCTCGGCGGCGAGCTTGGCGGCGAACTCATCGATCACGCTGCGGTGGACGAAGATCCGGTTGGCGGCGGTGCAGGCCTCGCCGGTGTTGCGCATCTTGGCCAGCAGCGCGCCCGCCACCGCGGCGTCGATGTCGGCGTCCTCGAAGACCACGAATCCGGCGTTGCCGCCGAGCTCCATGGAGGTCCGCAGCACGCGCTCGGAGGCCTGCTCCAGCAGCTTGCGGCCGACCCCGGTGGAGCCGGTGAAGGAGAGCTTGCGGGCGATGCCGGAGCGGATCAGCGGCTCCATGACCTTGCCGGCGGTGGAGGTGACCAGGATGTTCACGGCCCCGGCGGGGAGTCCGGCCTCGTGCAGGATGTCGGCGAGCGCGAGCATCGACAGCGGGGTGAGCTCGGCGGGCTTGAGCACCGAGGTGCAGCCGGCGGCGATCGCCGGACCGAGCTTCCGGGTGCCCATGGCCAGCGGGAAGTTCCAGGGGGTGATCAGGATCGTGGGTCCCACGGGCTGTTTGGCCACCAGGAAGCGTGCACCCCCGGCGGGCGCGGTCTGGTAGCTGCCGCTGATCCGGGTGGCCTCTTCGGCGAAGTGCCGGAAGAACTCGGCGGCGTAGGCGACCTCGCCGTAGGAGTCGCTCAGCGGCTTGCCCATCTCGAGGGTCATCAGCAGGGCGAGGTCGTCCTTGCGCTCGTGCATCAGCTCGAAGGCGCGCATCAGGATGTTCGCCCGCTCGCGCGGCGCCATTGCGGCGAGACCGGACTGTGCGGCCTCGGCCGCCTTCAGCGCGTTCCACCCGTCCTGCTCCGAGGCGTCGGCCACGGTGCACAGCAGCCTGCCGGTGGAGGGATCGATGACCTCCAGGGTGGCGCCGCCCTCGGCGTCCACCCATTCGCCGTTGATGAAGAGCCGCTTGGGAACCGCCTCGATCAGGCTGGATTCACGCTCTGCGGTGATGGTCTGCTCTGCCATGTGTCCTCCTTGAGGGGGTGCGTCGGACGTGACGTGGGCCTTCCCTGGCCAGCCTACGCCGCTGGCGCCGCCGACGTCGCTGGGATCTCCTGCGGGCGTGCGCGCCAGTCTGGCCATGCGCCTCGATCACGGCTAGCCTGGAGACCAACAAGATTGTCAACAATCCGAAAGGTGTTCTCGATGGCGACGCTGTCTCCCCAGTTGAAGCAGGCGACTCCCGTGGTGGCGACCCGGGGTGAGGGCGTGTGGCTCTATGACGAGGCGGGCCAGGCGCATCTGGACTTCACCGCCGGCATCGGGGTCACCAGCACCGGACACTGCCATCCGCATGTGGTCGCCGCCGCGCAGGCGCAGGTGGGAAGCCTGATCCACGGCCAATACACCACGATCATGCACCAGCCGCTGCTCACGCTGACCGAGCGGCTCTCCGACGTGCTCCCGGCCGGCCTGGACTCGGTGTTCTTCTCCAACTCCGGCTCGGAGGCCGCCGAGGCCGCGCTGCGTCTGGCCCGCCAGGCCACCGGACGACCGAACATCGTGGTCTTCCAGGGCGGCTTCCACGGGCGCACCGTGGCGGCGGCCTCGATGACCACCTCCGGCACCAAGTTCCGCGCAGGCTTCAGCCCGTTGATGTCAGGCGTCGTCGTCGCGCCGTTCCCGAACCCGAGCCACTACCGGGAGTACGGCTGGGATGCCGAGCAGGCGACCGACTTCGCGCTCAAGGAGCTGGACCTGCTGCTGCAGACCCAGTCCAACCCGGCGGACACCGCGGCGTTCCTGGTGGAGCCGGTGCTCGGCGAGGGCGGCTATGTGCCGGGCAACGAGCGTTTCTTCGCGGGACTGCGCGAACGTGCCGATCGGCACGGGATCCTGGTGATCATCGACGAGGTCCAGACCGGCTTCGGGCGGACCGGGAAGTTCTGGGGACACGACCACTTCGTCTCCGCCGACTCCCCGCGGCTTCCCGACATCATGATGTTCGCCAAGGGAATCGCCTCGGGCTTCCCGATCTCCGGAATCGCAGCCTCGGCCGAGCTGATGGGCAAGGCCTGGCCGGGCTCCCAGGGCGGAACCTACGGCGCCAATGCGGTGGCCTGCGCCGCCGCGGTGGCGACGCTGGAGGTGATCGCCGACGAGGGGCTGGTCCAGAACAGCGCCGTGCGGGGCGAGCAGCTGCGCGCGGGCCTGCGCCAGATCGCCGTCGAGGCGAACACCCGGGCGAAGGCCGCCCGCATCGCCGAGGTCCGCGGCCTGGGCCTGATGGTGGGCAATGAGTTCCGCGACGCCGACGGCGCACCGGACCCCGCCACCGCCACGGCGGTCCAGCAGGAGGCCGCCCGTCGGGGTCTGCTGCTGCTGATCTGCGGATCCTGGGGCGAGGTTGTCCGCTTCATCCCGGCGCTGGTGGTCTCGGAGTCCGAGGTCGACCGGGCGCTGACGCTGTGGTCCGAGGCCGTGGCCGCCGTCGTCGCCTAGGAGCCGGTGCAGCCGGTGCAGCCGGTGGGGTGGCGTGATCGCGCCACCCCGCCGGCTACCAGACGCGCGAGGTCAGCTGCGGGTACTTCGGGGACATGTCGTCGCCCGAGGAGGTGCGCGTGACCCGCCGCCGGACCCAGGGGTAGAGGTAGTCCTTGGTCCAGGTCAGCTCGCCGATCAGACGCTCAGGCAGCGAGGCCACCGGTGCGGTGTCGACCTCGGGGTCCTCGATCTCGTCCTTCTCGCCGAGGACCTTGAGCACCTCCTTGGCCATGAGCATGTGCCCGGCGATGCCCAGGTGCATCCGGTCCTCGTCCCAGTAGCGCCAGTCCTGGAACTCACGCATGTGCCAGAAGTCGACCAGGTCCAGGTCAAGGTCGGCTGCGATCTTGCGCACGTGCTCGTTGTAGATGGCGGTGCGTCCGCGGGTGGCTTTGAACAGCGGCGCCTTGCCGGAGTCGAAGCCGGTGAACAGCACCACGCGCGCCCCGCTGGCCAGGAGCTTCTCCACACCCCAGCGGTAGCGCCCCATGAGCGCGTCGATGTTGACCGTGGGACGCAGGATGTCGTTGCCGCCGGCGTAGACGGTCACCAAGGTCGGGTCCAGCCCGATCGCAGGGTCCAGCTGCTCGTCGAGGACCTGCTCGAGCTTCTTGCCGCGCACCGCGAGGTTCGCGTACCCCCAGGAGGAGTCGTTGGCGATCAGCTGGCCGGCGACCCGGTCGGCCCACCCGCGCACCCCGTTGGGGCTGGACGGATCGATGTCCGCCACGCCTTCGGTGAACGAGTCCCCGAGGGCGACGAAGCGTTTCTGAAAAGGACCGTCGAGTTGATCTGATGCGGACATTGAGCCCTCCCGTTCGCATGCGGCTGGCGTACTCTAGCCACAACCCTACCGGTGGGCAGGCCAGGACTGAACCCGGTGCGGGGGCGGCGTCCCTGCTCAGCCGAGCAGGTCCTGGATCTGCTCCTCGTTGAGCGGTCGGGTGGCCCGCCCCTCGAGCAGGAAGGCCAGCTGGGCCGAGACCTCGAGCTCCTCGGCGGCATTGACCGCGTCCTCCAAGGAGCTGCCGGCCACGATCGAGCCGTGGTTCGCCAGGATCACGGCCGGACCCCGCTGTCCCGCCGCAAGGATGTCGTCCAGGACCGCGGGGGACCCAGGCTTGTAGTAGGGCACGGTGGGAACGTCTCGACCCAGCCGCATGATGAAGTACGGGGTCAGCGGCGGGATCGGCTGTTCCTCGTCGAGGCAGCTGATCGCGGTCACATAGGTGGAGTGCAGGTGCACGACGGCGGCGGCCTGGGGCCGGGCCTGATACATCGCCTGATGCATCACCACCTCTTTAGAGGGCTTGGGGCCCGCGGTGTGCACCCACTGCGCGTCGAGCTCCGAGAGGGCCTGGGGGTCGAGCCGTCCCAGCGAGGAGTTCGTGGGCGTCATGAGGAACCCGTCGCCGCTGCGGACGCTGATGTTTCCCGCGCTGCCCACGGAGAAGCCGCGCGCGAACAGGCTCGCTCCCAGGGCCACGACGCTCTCCCGCAGCGTGTTCTCGTTCCCAGCCGGTGCTGTCATCGGTGGTGTCCTCTCCTCGGCGGGTGCCGGGTCAGGCTGCGCGAGGTGCGCAGCGGATGCGTGCAGCCTCTCTTGGGGCCGGCTCTTCTCTGGGACGCCCTAGAAGATCGCGCTGGCGATCAGCAGGGTGACCAGGGTGGTGGCCCAGGCGATGGTCGTCGGGATGGACCAGACCAGCATCTGATGCTTGGCGTTCTTCACGCCCAGCATCCGGTTGACCACCCAGAAGAAGCTGTCGTTGAAGTAGCCGAAGAACAGCGAGCCCAGCGCTGCGGCCTGGGCGGCGAGCACCATGTTCACATCGGGCACCTGGGCCAGGATAGGCGCTGAGATCGAGGCGGCGGTGATGATCGCGACGGTGCCGGAGCCCTGGATGATGCGCACCACCGTGGCGATGATGAACGGGATCATGATGGTGGGAAGCGGCAGCCCTGCCACCCAGGCGCCGATGGAATCGCCGGTGCCGCTGTCGCGCAGGACCGCGCCGAGCGCGCCGCCGGCGCCGGTGACCAGCAGGATGATGCCGGCGGCCTGGACTCCCTGCTCCATGTCATCCAGGGTGCCCTGCCGGCTCTGCTTGCGGGTCAGACCGTAGATGGCGACCAGCACGCCGGCCAGCAGCGCGATCACCGGGTTCCCGATGAAGGCCGCGATCGAGACGAGCGTGGCGGGGATCTCCAGGATCCCGGCCTCGGCGATGTAGGCGGAGACGGTGTTGATGAAGATCAGCACGATCGGCAGCAGGATGGGCAGGATCGCGAGGAACAGCGAGGGCAGCTCCTTCTCGCGCTCCTCGGCGCGGGTCTGGAACTCGTCGAAGGCCTCGGTGGGGGTCAGCGCCTCGCCGGTGTCGGCCTCGATCATCGCCTCGATGCGCGGTCCCATGATCTTCGCGTAGATCACGATCAGGAACAGCGCCGGCAGGGTCAGAATGATGCCCCAGAGGATCATCTCCCCGATGCTGACCCCGAAGATCCCGGCCGCGCCGAGCGGACCGGGGGTGGGCGGCACGGCGTGGTGGGTCAGGATCAGACCGCCGGCCAGGGAGATGCCCAGCGTCAGGACGGAGCGTCCTGTGGTGCGGCTGAGCGACTTCACCAGCGGCGAGAGGATCACGTACGCGCTGTCCACGAAGATCGGGATGGAGATGATGAAGCCGGCACCCGCGAGCGCCCACTCCTCCTTCTTCTTCCCGAGCCAGCGGATCAGGGTGTACGCGAGCTTCTCTGCCGCGCCGGAGACCTCGAGGATCCGGCCCATCATCACGCCGAGGCCGATGACCAGACCGATCGTGGCCAGGGTGGAGCCGAAGCCGGTGGTGATGGAGTCGATCACCTCGTCCGGGGCCATGCCTGCCGCGAGGCCGGCGATGGATGCGGCGATGATCAGCGCCAGCACCGCGTGGATCTTCGTGCGCAGCACGAAGAAGATCAGCAGCGCCACCGCCGCCGCCAGGCCGATGATGGCCGCAAGCTCCGAAGAGCCCATCGTTTCAGTCATGGTGTCCTCCTTGACACGTCATACAGGTCTGCTGGGTTGCTGGTCAGGCCACGAACTCGGCGTGGAACTGACGCACTGCTGATTCGAAGCTGCTGTCTGGGGCGAAGCCCAGTGCGAGGGTTGCGTCCACGTCGAAGGCGCCGGGCCAGGAGCAGACGATGTCCATCACCGCCTGGTCCGGGACCTCGCTGACCAGTGCGCGCGCCTCTGCACCGCCGACGGCCTCCAGCGCCTGGAGCATCTCGCCCACGGTGACGCTGACGCCGGGGATGTCGAGCACCCGCCAGGCGGGAAGCCTCTCGGCCGGCACCAGGTAGGCGTGGACCAGGTTCGCCACGGCGGTGTTCGGCGAGGAGAGCCACATCCGGGTGTCCAGCGGCACCGGACACACTGCCGGGATGCCCTGCAGCGGCTCGCGGATGATGCCGCTGGCGAAGGAGGAGGCCGCGGAGTTGGGGCTGCCCGGGCGCACCGAGATGGTGGGCAGCCGAGCGATCCGCGCGTCCACCCATCCCTTGCGGGAGTACTCGTTGACCATCAGCTCCCCGATGGCCTTGAAGGCGCCGTAGGTGGACTCGGGCTGGGTGGCCAGGTTGGACGGGACGACGTCGGGCATGTCGCCGCCGAAGACCGCCAGCGAGCTGGTGAAGATGAAGGTGGGCGGGGAGTCGAGCCGGCGGGCGGTCTCGAGCAGCTGGTGCGTCGCATCGACGTTGACCCGGTGGGCGAGGTCGAAGTCCTCGGCCGATCCTCCGGAGAGCACCGCTGCCAGGTGGTAGATCCCGGCGGTGTCGGCGTCGATGACCCGCTCCAGCAGCGCCGGGTCGGCGAGGTCTCCGGTGTGGGAGACCACGCGTGGATCATCCAGCGTCGACGGGCTGAGATCCAGCGAGATGACCGTGGTGAGCGGGTGTGGGAGCTTCCCGGCATCAGCCGCGGCGAGCAGTTCGGTGATGACCCGGCTGCCGAGGAACCCGGCACCTCCGGTGACGACGATGTTCATGAGGCAGTGGTGTCCTTTCGGGCGTCGGCGGTTGCCGTGATCAGGTCCACGCCGAGCTCTGCCGCGCGCTCACGGGCAGGCTCGGGGAGGGCGGGGTCGGTGATGATTCCTTCGAAGGCTTCGAAGGAGATGGCCTTGAAGGCGGCGACGCGCCCGTACTTCGAGCTGTCGGTGGTCAGATAGGCGCGCACGCAGTTCTCGATGATGGCGCGCTTGACGATGGCCTTGGCCTGGCTGGGCACGGAGAGGCCGCGCAGGTCGAAGCTGGAGGCCGAGACGAAGGCCAGGTCGATGTTGAACTCGCCGAGCTCGGCGGCGGTCAGCGGACCGTCGGTGGACATGTTGCCGGAGTCCAGTCGGCCGCCCAGCACGTGGACCCGCGCCTGCGGGTGCTCCCCCGCGGCTGCGGCGACGACGAGATCGTTGGTCACGACGTCGAGGCCCTCGGTGCCGGCGCGGGCGACCAGGGTGCGGGCCAGGGAGAGCATGGTGGTGCCCGCGTCGAGGTAGACCAGATCCCCGGGTGAGACCAGGTCTGCCGCGCGGGCGGCGATGGCGTCCTTCTCGGTGGGTCGGATGCCGAGCTTCGCCTGGTGGGTCGCGTCGAGCTGGATCCGCGAGGGCATGGTGACTCCCCCGCTGACCGAGACCAGCCGTCCGGCATCCTCGAGCATCTTGATGTCCCGACGGATCGTCATGTGCGAGACGCCCAGGACCTGGGTGAGCGCGGCGATGCTCACCGCGCCCTGGTCCTCGACCATGTGGACCAGCCGACGTCGGCGCTCGTCGGGGATCATGCCCCGGCCTGCTCGGGCGTGCTCTGCCGGGTGCCGGGCTGGGTGAACCCAGGCTGCGCGATGCCGGTCTGAGCGGCCCGGTAGCGGGCGAACCAGCCCAGCCCGGCCTCTGTGCCGGCCGCGGGTCGATACTCGCAACCGATCCAGCCGGTGTAGCCGCTGGCATCGAGCAGGTCGAAGAGGTACGGGTGGTTCAGCTCGCCGGAGTCAGGTTCGTTCCGATGCGGCACCGAGGCGATCTGGATGTGGCTGGTCAGCGGAGCGACGCGGCGGATCAGTCGGGTCAGGTCTCCCTCGGTGATCTGTGCGTGATAGAGGTCGAGCTGGAGCCTGATGTTGGGGTGGTCGATCTCCTCGATCAGCTCCACGCCGGCGCGCACGCTGTCGACGAAATAGCCCGGCATGTCCACCGGGTTGATCGGCTCGATCAGCACGCGCACCCCGGCGTCCGAGGCGACCTCCGCGGCCTCCCGCAGCCGGGTGATGTAGCGGCTTCGGGCCTCCGGGTCCGCGCCGGGGACCCCGGCCATGACATGGAGCTGCCGACACTGAAGTGCGCGGGCGTATTCCATCGCGGTGACCAGGCCTGCGCTGAACTCAGCATCGCGTCCCGGAAGTGAGGCGATGCCGCGCTCACCCGCCGTCCAGTCCCCGGCCGGGGCGTTGAACAGCGCCTGGGTCAGGCCCGCGGCGTTGAGCGCCGCGGCGACGTCCTCGGCGGAGTGCTCATAGGGGAAGAGATACTCCACGGCGCGGAATCCGGCCTCGGCGGCGGCGGCGAACCGGTCCAGGAAGGGGCGCTCGGTGAACATCAGGGTGAGGTTGGCGGCGAACTGCGGCATCAGGCGGTGTCTCCGTCCCGGTCGGTGAGCTGCTGGGCCGTGCTGAAGAAGTCCTCGTCGCCGAAGTTCCCGGACTTCAGCGCGAGATCGAGCGTCCCCTGGTCCACGCCGGGCAGCGTCCGGGTCCATGGCACCCCCGGCGCGATCTGCGGTCCGACCTCGAATCCGCGCACGCCGAGCCCCTGGGTGACCGCCCCGGAGGTCTCGCCGCCGGCGACGATGAAGCGTCGGGTGCCGTGGGCGCGCAGCGCGCCCGCGAGCCGGGAGAAGAAGTCCTCGATCGCTGCGGAGAGCTCCTGGGCGCCGTGCTGCTGCTGGGCCGCGCGCACCTCATCGGGCGAGGCCGTGGCGTAGACCAGCGGCGCCAGTGCGTCGGGACCCTGCTGCCGGGTGACCCAGTCGAGGACCTCTGCGCAGTAGGCCTCCGCGTCAGCCAGCACCGAGTCGATGTCCAGGGCGAGGGCGGCGGCGCGGGTGCGGTAGGCGTGCACCTGGGCGTTGGTCATCTGGGAGCTCGAGCCGGAGAGCACCACGGCGGGCCCGGGGGCGAAGCTCCAGTCCGTGGCGGCAGAGGAGGAGTCTCCGGCCTCAGGCTCGGTGACCGCGCGGGCCCGGGTCACCGCACGGGCCAGTCCGTAGCCGATGCCGGATCCACCGGTGATCAGCGGCATCTGGGTGAGCGCCTCGCCGAGGGTCTCGAGGTGGCGCATCTCCACGGTGTCGGGCACGGCATAGCGGGCACCGGAGGCCCGGGCATCCTCCAGGGCCTGTCGCACGGCCTCCAGACCGGCCTCCACGGTGGCGTACGGGAGGACGACGGCGCGGCCGCGCGCCTGCGCCTGCATGAGTCGGACCAGGCTGGAGTCGGTCATCGGGGTGACAGGATGGTCGCGCATCCCGGATTCGTCCAGCGGCTGGTCGTGGACGAAGAGGTGTCCCTGGTACACGGTGCGGCCGTTCACCGGCAGCGCAGGGGCGAGCACGGTGAACTCCTCCCCCATCGCGTCCAGCAGCGCGTCGGTGACCGGGCCGATGTTGCCCTCGGCGGTGCTGTCGAAGGTGGAGCAGTACTTGAAGATGATCTGCTCGGCACCGTGGGAGTTCAGTGCGGCGAGCGCCTTCAGGCTCTGCGCCACGGCCTCCGCGGATGGGATGGAACGGGTCTTCAGGCTGATCACGGCGGCGTCGACCCGGTCGTCGAGGTGTTCCGGGAGGTCTTCGGGACTGGTGAACTGAACCGTGGTCATGCCCGCGGAGACCAGGAATCCGGCGATGTCGGTGGCCCCGGTGAAGTCGTCGGCCAGCACTCCTATACGCAGCGCCATGAAGTCCCTCCCTCTCGTGTGCGGCCGGAGGCATTCACCGGCATGAACCCGACTGTGAATCTTCACAGCCAAGTTCACATAAGCTAACATGGCGTGCGGAGAATGTGAAGCCGATCACGAGACGAGGACCACAGATGACCGAGAACTCTTCCACGCCGAAGGTGACCTTCGTGGGCATCGGCGCCATCGGGCTGCCGATGGCCACCCGGGTCGCCGCTGCAGGATTCGACCTGACCGCCGTCGACTTCTCGGCCGCACAGCGCGCGGCCGCTCAGGAGAAGGGACTTCGGGCCGAGGACTCTGCGGCCTCCGCGGCCGTCGCGGATGCGGTCATCGTGATGGTGGCCACCGCAGAGCAGCTGCACAGCGCCGCCCTGGGTCCGCGGGACGGGGCGGGTCCACGGGAAGGGGCGCCCGACGCTGCGCGGCCAGCGGGTCTGATCGGCGCGATGCGACCGGGGGCGAGCCTGATCGTGATGAGCACCGTGGGCCCCGAAGCCGTGCAGGCGCTCGTGGAACCCGCCCGGGAGCGCGGGATCACGCTGGTCGACGCTCCGGTCACGGGCGGGATCGCGCGGGCCGCTCTGGGCTCGCTGCGACTCTTCGTCTCCGCCGACTTCGCCGGCCTGGAGGAGAACCGCTCACTGCTGGAGTCGATGGGCACGGTCGTGGAGTGCGGCACCGCGATCGGCGACGGCCAGGCCTTCAAAGCGGTCAACCAGCTGCTGTGCTCAGTGCATATCGTCGCGGCCGCCGAGGCGCTCGCCCTGGCCGAGAAGCTCGGACTCGATCCGGCCCAGGTCCTCGAGGCTGTGGCGGAGGGAGCGGCCGGCTCCTTCATGCTCAGCGACCGGGGCCCGCGGATGCTCCAGGGACCGGAGGCCCAGGTGGCAAGCGCGGTGGGAATTTTTGTGAAGGACTCGTCCCTGGTGAGCGAGATCGCGAGCGCACACGGCTTCGAGGCGCCGATGCTCGAGGCTGCGCGAGCGAAGTACCTGGAAGCCGGCGAGGCCGGTCTGACCCGGCACGACGACTCCCAGGTGATCGCCACATATCAGCGGTAGAGCGGGTTGGCTCCGCCTGGCTGCTCGGAGGCTGCCACCGGGGCCGGCGCGGTGCCGGCGCCGAAGGGTGACCCTCCGAGCGCCTCGCGGCCGTGCTCGCTGAGCCAGTTCGCCAGGTCCGGTCCGGCCGGGACGATCTGGGTCGGATTGATGTCCTCGTGGACCTCGTAGTAGTGGCGCTTGATCTGGTCGAAGTCCACCGTGTCCCCGAAACCGGGGGTCTGGAACAGGTCCCGGGCGTAGGCCCAGAGGTTCGGCATCTCGGTGAGCTTGTTCCGGTTGCACTTGAAGTGCCCGTGGTACACCGGGTCGAAGCGGACCAGGGTGGTGAACAGCCGCACATCGGCCTCGGTGATGTGCTCCCCCATCAGATAGCGGCTGCCGGCCAGGCGGTCCTCGAGCCAGTCCATGGCGGTGAAGAGCCGGTCATAGGCATCCTGATAGGCGCCCTGGGAGCCGGCGAAGCCCGCTCGGTAGACCCCGTTGTTGACCTCGGTGAAGATCCGCTTGATCACCGGCAGCATCTCGTCGAGCTTGTCCTCCGGGAGCAGGTCGGGTGCTCCCTCGCGGTGGTGCTCGCGCCACTGGGTGGACAGGTCGAGGGTCAGCTGCGGGTAGTTGTTGGTGACCACTCCGCCGGAGGGGACGTCGACCAGCGCCGGGACGGTGATGCCGCGCGGATAGTCGGGGAAGCGGGCGAAGTAGTTCTGCTGCAGCCGCTCGGTGCCCAGCACCGGGTCCACCCCGCCCTCATCCAGGTCGAAGGTCCAGGAGCGTGCGTCGTGCGTAGGTCCGGGGGTGCCCAGTGAGATGGCGTCCTCGAGCCCCAGCAGGCGGCGGATGATGATCGAGCGGTGGGCCCAGGGGCAGGCGCGGGCAGCCACGAGCCGGTAGCGGCCGGGCTCGACCGGCCAGGCCTGTCCGCCCTCGGTGAGTCCCGCCATGCGCGGGTCTCCGATCGACGATGACTCCTCCTGCGGCGCCGACTGCGCCGCCTGCGGATCGGCGACCACGCGGTCCTCGATGTAGTTGGTGTCACGGGTGAACTCTCCCCCGGTCACGTAGGCACCCTTGGTGGAATGCTCGGTGCCGGCGGTCTTCTGCGGTTCGCTGTTCTGGGCCATGGGCTCAGCCTACGCGGCCCGATCGGTAGGCTGAGCCCATGTCTGAGCCCAGCCCGGTGCGGCGGATCACCTGCGAGAACCCTTCCCCGATGACGCTGCAGGGGACGAACACCTACGTCATCGGCGGGGATCAGGCCTCGGCGGTGGTGATCATCGATCCCGGGCCCGCGGATCACCCCGAGCATCTGGCGCAGGTGCGCGCCGTCGTCGGCCCGCGCAGGGTGTCGCAGATCCTGGTCACACATCGTCATGCTGACCACACGGGGGCGGCGGCGAGCTTCAGCGAGGCCTTCGCGGCGCCGGTGCGCGGCCACAGCCCTGCGCAGTGCATCGGAGTCGCGGGTCGGCCGGCGGAGCCGCTGCGCGACCAGGAGAGCATCGAGCTCGGCGGTCTGCGGCTGCGCGTGCTGCACACCCCCGGGCACACCTCCGACTCCGTCTGCCTCTGGCTGCACGCCGCCGGCGACCACGGCTCCACAGACCAGGGCGTCACAAACCAGGGCGTCACAAACCAGGGCGTCACAAACCAGGGCGCGCTCGCGCCGGGCGAGCAGGCCATGTTCACCGGGGACACCATCCTGGGCGAGGGCACCACGATGCTCGATCACCCGGACGGGACGCTCACCGACTATCTGGGCAGCCTCCGCAGGCTCGGCGAATATGCCCAGGCCAGGCTGCTCCCCGCCCATGGGCCGGAGCAGCCCAGCGTGGCCGCGGCCGCCGAGCGCTACCTCACCCACCGGCTGGAGCGTCTGGATCAGGTCCGCTCTCTGCTCATCGCGGCCGAGAGTGACGGAGTCACGCTGGACGCGGAGGCGCTGGGCGTACGGATCTACGGCGAGCGCAGCGCACTGCCGGCGGGGATCACCACCAAGATCGCCGCCGCCCAGCTGCAGCACCTTCAGCATCTCGGCGAGCGCTGAGCCTAGAAGGGCCGGGTGATGTGCTCCGCCTCGGTCCAGCGGACCGACTCCAGCGTGATGCCCTCGGCGTTGAGGTGGTCCAGCAGCGCCGACGCCGCGGAGTTCAGCCGCTCAAAGGCATCTGCCCCGGCTCCGCCGGTCACCCCTGCGGCGTAAAAGCTCAGCCTCAGCCCGCGCCGACCGCGCGGATCGTGGAACTCGCCCTTGGCCACCGAGAGCTGACCGTCGGTCACTCCCACCAGCGGCCCCTCCTCGATGTCGGCGCGGAAGGGGTCCATGAACCCGGTGAGCTCCTCCACCGCGTCGTCCACCGCGATCAGATCCTCGGCGAAGACCTCGGCATGGAGCACAGCCCATTCATCGGCCGCCAGGGGGCGCCGCCCCCACGCAGCGCGTCTCTTCCAGCGCAATGATCCTCCTGTGGTGTGGTGTGGAGACCCGTCTGGGCACCGCAGGCGCGAAGCTGACCGCGCCGCCCATCTCTGACCTCTAGGATAGCGAGCATGAGCAACCACACGGCCGTCATCACTGGTTCCACCGCCGGCCTCGGCGCAGCGTTCGCGCGCCAGCTGGCTGCACAGGGCTACGACCTCGTGCTGGTCGCGCGCGATGGGCAGCGTCTGCGGATGCAGGCCGAGTCCATGGCCTCGCAGTACGGGGTGAAGACCTCCGTCATCGTCGCGGATCTGGTGACCGACGACGGCGTCGCCGCGGTCCAGGAGCGGCTGGCCGATCGCACCAATCCGGTGCATCTGCTGGTGAACAACGCCGGACATGGCCTGGCCACAGACTTCATCGACTCCGACCTCGACGATGAGCGCAAGCTGCTGCGCCTGCACGTGCAGACCACCATGGAGCTCTCCCACACGGCCGCCCGGGCGATGACGCGTCGGCGCGGCGGGCGGATCATCAACGTGGCCTCGGTGGCGGGCTACACGCCCACCGGGACCTACTCCGCCGCGAAGTCCTGGGTGATCAACTTCTCCAAGGGGCTGCACTCGCAGCTGCGTTCCTCCGGGGTGACGGTCACCGCGCTCGTGCCCGGCCTGATCCGCACCGAGTTCCACCAGCGCTCCGGCATCAAGATCAAGTCCGCGAAGCGCTGGATGTGGCTGGACGCCGACGACGTCGTCCGCCAGGCGCTGACCGCCAACGCCCAGGGGGCCTCGACCTGCGTGCCGGCACGCAGCTATCAGATGCTCACCGCCGGACTGCGCTTCATGCCCGACTCGATGGTCCAGTGGGCCGTTGACAAGCGGACCGAATCCCCAGGCCGCGGCGAGAGCACCGAGGATCAGCCCGAGGGCAGCCCCTCAGCCGGTGCTGAGTACGGCGACGGCACCGCAGAGCCCACCACCGAGGCGATCAACACCGTGGATGCCTATAAGTCCGCCAAGGCCAAGATCTCGGCCAGGAGCAGCACGAAGCGGGAGTCCCAGCCCCCGACCGGGTGAATGACCGGACCGGCTCACCCGGGCCAGGAGCTGTGCGAGCTCAGCGCGGGCGGCGCGGGGAGCTTGGCCGCGGAGGCGCTTCACCGGGACGACGTGTGGCCGCGGCACCGAAGGTCTCCTCGGCATCCTGATCGGCGGAGGCTCCTCGCGCATCAGGGGCCCCTGGTCCTGCATCCCGCCGCGACCGGGCAGCGACCGGATCAGCAGCCCCCGGCACCTCGCCCTTCGGCAGAGCCACGGTCTGCGTGGCCGCGACATCCTCGGGATACGCGGTGCCGTCGGCGTCGAGCTCCGGTCCGTCCTGGCGCTCCTCCTGGCGTCCGAGCCGCTCGCGATACGCCTCGGCTCCTGGGCCGGAGAACTCCCGGTTGCGCTGCACCGCGGCGATCGACCCGGTGAACACCGAGGCACCCTCCCCCGCCTGCGTGACCGGCTGGGAATCGTCGTCGGGATCGACGACGCCGACCTGCCCGGTGCGCACCGGCGCCGGGGACTTCGCCAGGGCCTCCTCGTTGGTCATCAGCATCCGCTGGGTGAAGACCGCATACGGGTGCTCGGCGCGCAGGTAGTTCACCAGATCCTCGCGGACCAGGCAGCGCAGATCCCACAGCTCTCCGGAGTTCCGGGCGGAGACCACGACGCGGACCTTGATCATGCCGCCCACGGCGTCGGTGACCTGGAGCGAGTAGTCCCGACCGTCCCAGAGCGAGGCGGAGTCCAGCAGCCGCTTCAGCCGGGCGCGCAGCGGGTCCATCGGGACGCGCCAGTCGACATCGAGCTCCACGGTGCCCAGGATCTCGGTGCCCACCCGGGTCCAGTTCTCGAAGGGGGTGGCCACGAAGTAGCTGGAGGGGTAGATGAAGCGACGCTCGTCCCAGGACTTGATGACCACCGCGGTGAGCGTGATGTCCTCCACCGTGCCGAAGTCGCCTTCGACCACCACGACGTCTCCGGCGCGGATCGAGTCCGTGAAGGCCAGCTGGATCCCGGCGAACACGTTGGTCAGCACCGACTGCATCGCCAGGCCCACGACCACGGAGGCCACGCCGGCCGAGGCCAGCAGCCCGGCGCCGAGCGCGCGGACCTGCGGGATCATCAGCATGATCGCGGCCACCGCGAGAGTGATGATCACAGCGGTGAGAATCCGGCGGATCAGCGACACCTGGGTGGCCAGCCTGCGGCCGCGCCGGTCCTCCACGTCGAGCTCGCCGTCGGCGTATCCGATGTATTTGGAGTAGATCATCGCCTCGGCGATCCGCACGATCCGCAGCGCCCACCAGGCGATGCCGATCACCACCGCGACCAGCAGCACGAAGGAGACCGGCTGGAACCATGCCGCGGCGCTGAGCAGGATGTTCAGCGTGAACCAGGATCCGATCAGCACCAGGGTGACGAACAGCGGGGTCCGCGTCCGGTTCACCGCATGCTTGACCCCGTCGTTGTTCCGGAAGATCTGCTTGAGCAGCATCGAGGACATCACCGTGACCACCAGGGCGATCACCACGGCGATGACCAGCCCGGTGATGATGCCGAAGAACGGCCCCTGCTCGGCGATCAGCGTTTCGAGCCCCTCCGGGACGCTCCCCTCGACGATGTCACCGACCTCCTGCGTGGGCTGCCCGTCACCGGGGGCGAGATCGGCGGCGTCGTCGGGGTCGGTGACATCGGCGGCACGCGGACTGGCGAAGGCCAGTGAGCTCGGGGAGAAATCCATCCGGGAAAAGACCATGGCCAGCATCATGCCACGCCGTTCTGGACAGGTACTGGACCACCACGAGGCGTCCGGTGTGTGGGCTCTCACGTCACGAAGTGGGCGCGAGGGGTCTGCAATGGGGACAATGGAGGAGTGTGCGCCCTCGATCCAGCAGGCGAACACTGATCGCACCCACTAGGAGACCCATGCTCACCCTCAAGGATCTGCGCGGCAGCTCGATCGACGCCGCCTCCGTGCTTCCCCGCGCCTCCCAGGACATCTCGACCACCATCGAGACGGTGGCCCCGATCCTGGAGAACGTGCGGCTGCATGGTGTCTCCGCGCTGCTGGACTACTCCGAGAAGTTCGACGGCGTCCGCCCGCCTGCGCTGCGGGTCCCGGCGGAGAAGCTCCGCGAGGCGGCCGAGCAGCTCGAGCCCGAGGTCCGGGCGGCGCTGGAGGAGCTGATCCTGCGTGCCCGGCAGGTGCACAACGCCCAGCTGCCCGAGTCCTCCGAGGTCTCCCCCGGACCCGACGCCCGGGTGCTCAACCGCTGGGCACCGATCCGCCGAGTGGGCCTCTACGTGCCCGGCGGCCAGGCGGTCTACCCCTCCTCTGTGGTGATGAACGTGGTCCCCGCGCAGGTGGCAGGCGTCCGGTCGCTCGCAATCGCCTCCCCGCCCCAGGCTGACTTCGGCGGACTGCCGCACCCGACGATCCTCGGTGCCGCGCACCTGCTCGGGATCGAGGAGGTCTACGCCGTCGGCGGCGCGCAGGCGGTGGCGATGTTCGCCTACGGGGCCAAGGACGAGAGCGGCCAGCAGGTGTGCCCGCCGGTCTCGCTGATCACCGGTCCGGGGAACATCTTCGTGGCCACGGCCAAGCGCGCGGTCCAGGGGGTGGTGGGCATCGATTCCGAGGCCGGCCCCACCGAGATCATGGTGCTCGCCGATGAGACTGCTCCGGCGGAGCTGATCGCCGCGGATCTGATCTCCCAGGCGGAGCATGATGCGTTGGCCGCCGCGGTGCTGGTCACGCCGTCCATGTCACTGGCCGAGGCCGTGGGCACCCAGGTCGAGCTGCAGGCACGCAACACCCGGCATGCGGACCGGGTCAAGCAGGCGCTCAGCGGCACCCAGTCTGCGGTGCTCGTGGTCGACACCATGGAACAGGGCGTGGAGATCGCCAACGCCTACGGTGCGGAGCACCTCGAGGTGATGACCGGGGACGATGATGCGATCGTGGAGCAGATCCACAACGCCGGCGCGGTCTTCGTCGGCACCCACACCCCGGTGTCCCTGGGCGACTACTGCGCCGGATCCAACCACGTCCTGCCCACCGGAGGCGCCTCGGCGTATTCCTCCGGACTCAACGTCTCCAGCTTCCTGCGCTCCCAGCAGGTCATCCGCTACGGGCGTGAGGGGCTGCGCGCGGTGGCCGGCCACGTCTCAGCGCTGGCGCAGGCCGAGGGCCTGCCCGCTCACGGCGACGCCGTGCAGGCCCGGTTCCGCTGAGCTGATGCGGCGGGCCCGGGCAGCCCGCTGAGCTGCACGCGCAGGCCCTGCCGACGACGACGGCGGACGCGACTCTCCCGCGAATGAGAGAGTCGAGCCCGCCGTCGTCGTGCTGAAACTGCCGTGGTGGAGTGCCGTGGTGAGGCTGCCGTGCTGAGCAGCGCGCGCCTGGCAGTGTGTGCGCTCCCAGACGGGTGTTGGCGCCTGGCATGGCGGCGCAGGGAGCGGCACCGTGGGTGGCGCCGCTCCCTGAGTCGCCGTCTCTGAGCGGAACGCTCAGAGCTGAGTGCTCAGAGCTGAGTGCTCAGGCCTGCGAGATGTAGCTGGTGTTGACCCATCCGGTGTGGGTGTCCCCGCCGGCGGTGTACTGGACCTTCAGCCATGAGCCCTCACGCTGGAGCTGCTGGAGCTCCGCGCCGCGGGGGATCTGCACCAGCTTGTCGCTGGAGGTCGCGGCCTTCTCGCGCAGCGGCACGCTGTAGGTCGAGGTCCAGGTCCCTGCGGCGGAGGCCGATGATGCAGTCTTCGCGCTGGGGTGGACCTTGTAGTACTCGTCCCCGTAGCCGCCCGGGTCACCCTTCAGGCCCAGCTGGGAGGTGCAGTGTGGCCAGGCCTTCCAGCCCTGCTTCTTCCAGAGCATGTGGGCCCGCTTGATCTGCTCCGCCTTCGTGGCCTGGTGCGGGAAGCCGGAGCCACCCACCTCTTTCCAGGACTCTGGGCTGAACTGGATGCCGCCGTAGAAGCCGTTGCCGGTGTTGATCTTCCAGTTTCCACCGGATTCACACTGGGCCAGCTTGTCCCAGGCCGAGCTGTACGGTCCGTTGGCGCTCTTCTTGTGCATGGCCGAGGTCGACGGCGCCGTGGAGGAGCCGCTGCCGGAGGATCCGGTGTTCGAACCGGTGTTGTTGGAACCGGAGCCCGAGGTCGCCGGAGCTGAGGTGCTCAGGAACTGCGCAGACATCCAGCCGGTGGCGCCGTTGACCTTGATCTCCTGCCAGCCGTTCGACTTCTTCTCGAGCAGCTGGACCTTCGTCCCGGTCCGCACGGAGAACATGGGGCTGTTCTCGGTGCTCGGGCCCATGCGGACGTTCACCTGGGCCGTGGCGTAGGCGGTTCCGACAACCTTGCTCGTGCTGTTCGTCGAGTTGGCCAGCGTGGGAGTGGAGCTGCTGGAGCCTGTGTTGCTCGAGCTGCTCGCCGGACCGGAGTTGATGTAGGTGGAGTCGACCCAGACGGTCTTGCCGCTATAGACGAAGCTGACCCAGCTGCCGTTGCGCCCGGTGATCTCGAACTGGCGCAGCGGGTTAAGGTTCAGCACGATCGGGTGTGACGTGCCTGGTCCTCCGCGAGCATTCAGGTAGATGCCGGGCTTGACGTGATGCGTCCCGGTGGCAGGCTTAGTCGAGCTCGACGTCGACCCGGTGTTCGCGGAGGAACCCGTGCTGGAACCGGTAGAGGGGGTCGAGCCCGAGGAGCCGGCCGTCACCAGATTCACGTAGTTGGCATGCACCCAGAGGGTGCGGGAGCCGTCGACGAACCGGAGCCAGGAACCCTGCCGGCCGTTGACCGTGACCGTGGTGCCAGGCGCCAGGGTCTTCGCGATCGAACTGGTGCTGCTGGGACCGGTGCGCACATTCAGCGGACCGCCGGGCTGGACCCGGTAGGTGCCGCTTGCTGCGGTGACTCCGGTGTTCGAGGCCGGCGCCGGAGCAGAGGTGGTCGCCTTCGTCAGGTAGCCCGAGTGGACCCACAGTGTGCGGGAGCCGTCCTGGAAACTGACCCAGTCACCCCTCTTTCCGGTGATCGAGATCCTGGTTCCCGCCGGAAGCATCTTCGCACTGGAGCTCGTCGCCGAGGCGCCGGTCCGAGCGTGGAGGCTCACGCCGCTCTGGACCTGGAAGGTCCCGCTGGCCGCGATGGTCGTGGGGGTGTTCGACGTCGAGGACTCTGGTCCACCGGGGATGGTCTCGGAGCCGGAGCCGGACCCCGTGCTGACATTCACCCTGTTGACGTAGTTTGCGTGCACCCAGAGGTTCCGTGAGCCGTCCACGAAACGGAGCCAGGAGCCCTGCCGCCCGTTGACCGTGACCGTGGTCCCGGCCGCAAGGGTCTTGGCGACCGCGCTGGTGCTGCTGGGACCGGTGCGCACGTTCAGTCGCCCGCCCGGCTGCACCTGATAGGTGCCGCTGGCCGCGGTGACCCCGGCGTTCGATGCCGGAGACGGTGCCGGAGTGGTGACCTGGGTGACGTAGTTCGCATGCACCCAGAGCGTGCGGGAGCCGTCGACGAACCGGAGCCAGGAGCCCTGCCGGCCGTTGACCGTGACCGTGGTCCCGGGAGCAAGGGTCTTCGCGATCGAGCTGGTGCTGCTGGGACCGGTGCGGGCGTTCAGGTTCACGCCGGGCTGGACCCGGTAGCTGCCGCTGGCCGCAGTGACCCCGGAGCCCGTCGAGGGAGCCGGCGTGGTGACCAGGTTGACGTAGTTCGCATGCACCCAGAGCGTGCTGGATCCATCCCCGAACCGCAGCCAGGAGCCCTGGCGCCCGTTGACCGTGACCGTGGTCCCGGCCGCAAGGGTCTTGGCGACCGCGCTGGTGCTGCTGGGACCGGTGCGCACATTCAGTCGCCCACCCGGCTGCACCTGATAGGTGCCGCTGGCCGCGGTGACCCCGGAGCCCGCCGAGGGAGCCGGCGTGGTGACCAGGTTGACGTAGTTCGCATGCACCCAGAGCGTGCCGGATCCATCCACGAACCGCAGCCATGAGCCCTGGCGCCCGTTGACCGTGACCGTGGTCCCGGCCGCCAGAGTCTTGGCGACCGAGCTGGTGCTGCTGGGACCGGTGCGCACATTCAGTCGCCCGCCCGGCTGGACCTGATACGTGCCGCTGGCCGCAGTGACCCCGGAGCCCGCCGAGGGGGCTGGCGTGGTGACCTGGTTGACGTAGTTCGCATGAACCCAGAGCGTGCCGGATCCATCCACGAAACGCAGCCAGGAGCCCTGCCTGCCGTTGACCGTGACCGTGGTCCCGGCCGCCAGAGTCTTGGCGACCGAGCTGGTGCTGCTGGGACCGGTGCGCACGTTCAGTCGCCCGCCCGGCTGCACCTGATAGGTGCCGCTGGCCGCAGTGACCCCGGAACCCGTCGAAGGCGTCGGCGTGGTGACGAGGTTGACGTAGTTCGCATGCACCCAAAGGGTGGCTGAACCATCCACGAACCGCAGCCAGGAGCCCTGCCGGCCGTTGACCGTGACCGTGGTCCCGGCCGCCAAGGTCTTCGCGATCGCACTGGTGCTGCTGGGACCGGTGCGCACGTTCAGCCGCCCGCCCGGCTGCACCTGATAGGTGCCGCTGGCCGCGGTGACCCCGGTGTCCGGTGCAGGCTCGGGTGTGGTGACCCGGTTGACGTAGTTGGCGTGCACCCAGAGCGTGCGGGAGCCGTCGACGAACCGGAGCCAGGAGCCCTGGCGCCCGTTGACCGTGACCGTGGTCCCGGGAGCAAGGGTCTTCGCGATCGCACTGGTGCTGCTGGGACCGGTGCGCACGTTCAGCCGCCCGCCCGGCTGCACCTGATAGCTGCCGCTGGCGGCAGAGATGGTCTCGGATCCCGACCCCGAGCCGGTGCTGATGTCGACCTTGTTGACGTAGTTCGCATGCACCCAGAGGTTCCGTGAGCCGTCGACGAACCGGAGCCAGGAGCCCTGCCGGCCGTTGACCGTGACCGTGGTCCCGGGGGCAAGGGTCTTCGCGATCGCACTGGTGCTGCTGGGACCGGTGCGCACGTTCAGCCGCCCGCCGGGCTGGACCTGATAGGTCCCGCTGGCGGCGGTCACGCCGGTGCTCGGTGTAGGAGCCGGCGCCGGAGTGGTGACCCGGTTGACGTAGTTCGCATGCACCCAGAGCGTGCGGGAGCCGTCGACGAACCGGAGCCAGGAACCCTGCCGGCCGTTGACCGTGACCGTGGTCCCGGGGGCAAGGGTCTTCGCGATCGCACTGGTGCTGCTGGGACCGGTGCGCACATTCAGCGGACCACCCGGCTGGACCGTGTAGCTGCCGCTGGCCGGGGTCACATTGGTCGGTGCAGGCGCAGGCGCGGCGACCTCAGACATGAAGTCGCTGTGGGACCAGACTGTCTGGCCGTTTCGGCTGAACTTCAACCAGCTGCCGTGCGTGGCGGTGACGGTGACCTCGGTGCCCGACGCCAGTCCCTGGAGGACCGCATAGTTCGTGCCAGGTCCGCTGCGGGCGTTGAGCGACGTGGTGGTGCGGTACTGGGTCGGCGTGATCGAAGTGCCCTCAGGCACCGAGGCCGCGGGCACGGTGGTGCCGCCTCCGGCGGGGCGAGAGGGGGTGAGCGAAGAGTGTGCCACCCAGCCGGTCCGGCCGTTGGCGTTAACTCGCATCATGGAGTTGCTCATGTCACCGGGAGATGCCGTCAGCGTGGCACCCGCGCCGAGCTGCATGATGACGGCGCCTGCGCTGCTCGCAGTGGCGCGCAGCGGGGTGGAGTTCAGGGTCCAGTAGTTGCAGGAGGACGGGGTGGTGATGTTGAGCACCGTCGTGGCACCCGAGCGCAGGTTGACCCCGCGCTGGGAGAGCCAGGTGGTCGGATTGTGAGAGGTGCCGTTGATCCACGCGCCCTCCCAGATCTCCAGGTGCAGGTGCGGGCCGGTGGAGGGTCCCGAGCTGCCGACCAGGCCGATGGTCTGGCCGGCCTTCACGTTCTGGCCGATCCGGACGTGGGTATTCGCATTCCACATGTGGTAGTACGCGCTGTGGAAGGTCTTGCCGCCAACCCGGTGCTGCACGACGACGTAGCTGGCGTTGTACCGGTTGCCGGTGAAGGTGCGCACCACGGTGCCATCGGCCACCGAGGCGATCGGAGTGCCGTCGGCGGCTCCGAGGTCCTGGCCCAGGTGCCAGGTCGAGGCACCGACGGCCGGCATGCAGCGTGGGCCATAGGGGGAGGTGTAGCTGTAGGCGCGCTGGGCAATGGGGGATCTGAACTGCGTGGCGTTCTGAGCTGCGGAGATGTCCACGGCGCCCAGCCCGGCGAGGCTCGTCGCTGGGGCATCCACCCCCACCACGGGCAGCGGCGCCACGTTCATCGGTGCGGTGTCCGCAGCAGCGGCATTCGCAGTCATCGGCAAAGTCAGACCTACGGCGAGACCGCCGACGACGGCAGACGAGAGTTTTTTCGGCACGGGTGCTTCCTCACTAGTCGTTCACATCAGAACGGCTCCGTGAATACACCGGACAACACCCGCGGCAGGCGACTGGGAGCCTCGCACTCAGCGGCTGGGAGACCGGAGAGCCCCCTACGGGTACGTGAGGACCAGCACGCAATGGCGCGTGCATACGGGGTATTCATAAGCAGATATGGCGACTGGGGAAGCAGCGAACCGTACTAGGAGATGGGAAACCTGCGCGTACAGCAAGCCGAGTCGTGACTACTGTAACCCATGATTTGTTCTCCGCGACAAGAGTTTTTAGGAAAGCTTCCAGTTCGACTTTAACCAGCTCGTAATCGTGGAAACGAACAGAACACGGCCGGTTGATGAACCTGGCGGATGAGACGAGGCGGGCGGATGCGTTCACGCCGAAGAGTTCCCCGGATCGAGGCTATGACTGGAGGGCAGCGCAACTGGCGAACATCACTACCGCAGGACATCCGCGTGGCGCTGCACTGCCCTCGCTCGAAAAGTATCCCATTTCCCAGGTCAAGGAACGGCCGGCTGCCCCAAGGCTGAGACCATTGTGATGAGAACGTGACCCACTGCGCTGGGCACGTGCCACACTGGACGCATGACACCGAACTTCTCTCCGACGCGCCCGCAGTCTCTGGGCTTCGGCACCACCGGGGCGCGCCTCAGAAGCACGCTCGCCCTCGTCGCGATCGCCCCCCTGGTCCTCCTGGGATGCGCGGCCGAGGAGGAGTCCGGCGAGAGCCCTGAGACCACCGCATCAGAGGCGCCCGCATCTGCAGAGCCCAGCGCCTCGCCGGAGCCCAGTGCCTCGCCGGAGCCCACCGAGGAAGACGTCGAGAGCGAGGGGGAAGCCGGCGACGACGCCGGGGAGATCCCCTCCGGCGAGGGCCGGGGTGGCGAGCTTCCCGATCCCGACGAGCTCGACCTCGAAAGGACCGAGGAGCTGGGTGCTTATTTCTCTGAAGCAGAAGCTTGCATGTCTGTCGGATCAATGATCGATGGCTTGCAGACGGATATGAATTCTGGGGTGGAAGAACAAGGCGTCGTGGACGAGATCTATCTCGCCGTCGAACAGAACTACATTCTGGCCCCTGATGAACTTCGTGAACCTCTGGAAAACATTCTTTCCCTGCTCGACACCGAAGTGGACTCCCTTGACGAGGAAGCAGTCCTGGTGGCCGCGGAGCCGGTGGCCGGATGGCTGACCGTGGGATTCTGCGACGGCGAATACCACAACCAGGTCTTCGGAGACGACGCGTAGGCACTGTGGGTCCCAGGCAGTTCACAGCCCTTGACCACCGTGCACCCAAGAAGCGCTCCTAGTGTGGGAAGTGCCTCTTGAAGGTGCGAGTGATTCAGCAGACCCCGCGTCTCGGAACAGTGTCCCCTCACACTCCGGGCGCGGGGTCTGCGCATTCACCGGTCATTCCGGGCACGTCGACCGCCCGGATTCCCTAGACTGAGCCCATGACAGAGATCGCCCCCTCGGGGCCGACCGGACCGGTCCGCATCGACGCGTGGCTCTGGTCAGTCCGTCTCTTCAAGACCCGCTCCGCAGCCACGACCGCCTGCCGGGCCGGGCACATCACCATCGACGGCAATCCTGCCAAGGCCTCCCTGCGGATCACTCCTGGAACTCGGATCCACGTCCGCCGCCCGGGACACGAGCTAATCCTCGACGTCGTCCACACCTTGTCAAAGCGAGTAGGGCCACCCGTTGCACAGAAGGCCTATCGGGACCACTCCCCCGAAAGGATCAGGCCCCGCGACGTCGGACTGCCGGTGCGGGAACGGGGATCGGGTCGACCGACCAAACGTGAACGCCGGAAGCTCGAAGAGCTCCGTGGCCAGCTGCCCGGATGAGCGGTTCTGGAAGACTGCAGCTCACACCTATCCACCACCAGAGAGGCACTACAGATGTCCACCAGCGATGCACTCCCTCCGATCGACCTCGGCCCCGCGGCCCAGTATCCGGAAGGGGAGGTCTTCCGAGTCTCAGCAGATGACTCTGGCTGGAACGACGACATCGCGGTGGTCCACGCCGAGGACGGCGGATTCTATGCGCTGGACGACACCTGCTCCCATGAGGCGGTGTCCCTCTCCGACGGCTACGTCGAGGAGGACACCCTGGAGTGCCCGATGCACGCCTCGGCCTTCTGCCTGCGCACCGGGGTCCCGGAGACCCTGCCGGCGCTGCGCCCCGTGAAGACGCACCGGGTCACGATGGACGGAGACCGACTGGTTCTCCATCCCGGAACGCCCCGCCCGGACGGAGACTCAGCCCCTTAGCCTCGACCGCCAAGATGCCCGACGCACAAAGACTCAGGAAGCTCCCAGGAACTGCACGGGAAAACGTCAAGAATGGCACCTAGAGTCTTTATTACCTCATCAAGGTGCGAGTGATTCAGAGCCCCGAGTCAGCCATTTAAAGCGTCCCCTCACGCTGGCCGACTCGGGGCTCTTCTCATGCCCGAGACGCCGACCCGGATTCACAGTGACTTACCAGCCAACAACAAGTGCCCGTCCAAGGAGCCGTCCTAGAGTAGGGACTACCTCATCAAGGTGCGAGTGATTCGGGAGCCCCGGATCGGCCGATACAGCGTCCCCCTCACGCTGGCCGATCTGGGGCTCCCTCCTTCTGTGACTCAGATGTTCGACGCTCAGGCCGTCGGCACAGCTCGCCGGATCACGAGGTAGTTCAACGCCGTCAGGGCCAGCGTGAGCAGCAGCACCCACCCGGCGAAGGAGTACGAGCTCTGCACCGCCAGCCAGTCCCAGACGTGGGGCCACCAGTCGTTCTGCGTGAGAACCATGACGGTCACCGCCATCAGCGCCACCAGCGCCAGTACGATGACCCACAGGACGACCAGGCTGACCCGGCGGTAGAGGATCGACCAGAAGAAGCCGAACATCATCGCTGCGAGGCACACGGCCCCGGCCAGGATCCCCGCGCCGAGAACGCCCGCATTCTGCGTCACGAAGGGAAGGTCGAAGGCGTAGCTCTCGGCCCAGAACCCGTCGGTGGCACGTTCGACGAGGATGGCGATGGAGAACAGCGCGCCGAATCCCGCCGAGACGGTGGCAAAGGCGAGGAACGCTCCGAGCACGAAGACCCTCCTGCTGTAGCTCAGCGCCATGGAGAAGGGGAAGGTGTGGGAGGCCGAGTAGGCCGCGATGAACGCCAGACACCAGATCGTGGCCTGCGAGGCACCCGTGTTGATGATGTCCCCGTCGCCGGCGACGTGCCGGATCCACGCTCCGATACCGATGGCTATGCCCCAGGCCCCGAAGAACACCACCAGCGGCACCCAGATCATCTGTGAAGGAACCGTGAACTGCAGCTTGAAGGCCGCCGGGATACGGGACAGGCTCGAACGTGTGGCGGCCTGTTCCTGTGCTGCCGGAGCCGCCATGGATTCAACTGCGACGTTGCTCATCGGGCCACCTCCTGAGATGGGTTCAGCGTGGTCTGGTTGGATGCGTCTTCACGTGCAGTGAGCCGCACGATGAGCTGCTGGAGCGAGACCGGGACGATCTCCACGTCTCGCTCGATGAGTGCCTGGCGTTCCGAGTCATCCAGTGCGCCCAGCATCGTGGTCCGTACGATCCGCCCCATCGCCTCGTGGTGGAGGACTTCGCGGGTGCCCGCAATCTCAGCCACGGCATCTGCGCGTCCGACCAGCGTCACTGCGCGATCGCGGAGCTGCTCCACCGGCTCCTGGAGCAGGATCTGGCCCTGGTCGATGACCACCACGTTCTCGATCAGGTGCGCGATCTCGTCGATCAGGTGGGAGGAGATGACCACGGTGCGCGGATGAGAAGCGTAGTCCTCCAGCAACCGGTCGTAGAAGAGCTGGCGAGCCACGGCGTCGAGGCCCATATAGGGCTCGTCGAAGAACGTCACCTCAGCCCGAGAGGCGATCCCGATGATGACTCCGACGGCGGAGCGCTGACCCCGGGACATCTTCTTGATCCGGGTCTTCTCCGGGACCCGGAACTCACGGGCGAGCTGGGCTGCGAGCTCGGCGTCCCAGCGCGGGAACGCCTGGGCCGCCGCGCTGAACGCGTGCTTGGCGAGCGCGTCGTCGACATAGCGCTGCTCTTCGCGGACGAAGCAGATCTTCGGGAGCACCTGTTCGTTCTCGTGCGGACGCTGGCCGAGGATCCTCACCTCGCCGGAGGAGGGCCAGTCCTGTGCTGTGGCGATGGACATCAGCGTGGTCTTGCCGGCGCCGTTGCGTCCCAGCAGCCCATGGATGGCGTCCTTCTCCAGCCTCAGCGAGACATCCTGCAGCGCGGTGGCGCTGCGGTACCTGCGCGAGACCCTTTTCAGTTCAATGGCGGTGCTCATGACCGCCTCCTTCCTTCAGCGCTTGGGCGCGCCGTTCACGCCCTGGAGCGGAGCATCTCGATGATGGTGTCCACCGAGAGCCCGACCGCTCGGGCCTCGATGATGATCGGATCGAGGTAGTGCGTGGCGAACTGCTGCCTGCGCTGAGCGGTGAGGATCTCCCGGGCGCCGGGCGCCACGAACATGCCCAGACCCCGGCGCTTGAGAAGGATCCCCCGGTCCACCAACAGGTTGAGACCCTTGGCGGCCGTGGCGGGATTGATCCGATGGAAGGTGGCGAGCTCATTGGTCGATGGGGCACGCTCACCTTCAGCCAGGGAGCCGTCCAGGACGGAGGCCTCCAGCTGTTCGGCGATCTGCACAAAGAGTGCACGGCCCTCTTCCACGAACCAGCCACCTTTCTTCGGAGACTCATCAGCATACCGAGTCCACTACCTCTATGGTTAATTACTCTACTAATGAACCATAGAGGTTTGGTTGCGTCAAGGGCCGATGATCAGGGGCCTGTCGGGCCGGGGCGTCTGGCCTGTCGGGCTGGGGCGTCTGGTCTGTGGTCTGTGATCCAGAGGTGGATGCATCGCCCTGTGCGCGATGTCCCAGAGCCGAGTTCTGGTAGGGCCGCAGCCGAAGGACATAGGATCAGGTCATGAACGGTGAGAACATCGAATGCTGGCTGACCGATATGGACGGCGTGCTCGTCCGTGAGCAGGAGGCGCTTCCCGGCGCCGCGGAGCTGCTGGAGCAGTGGCGGCGCAAGGACCTCCCCTATCTGGTTCTGACGAACAACTCGATCTTCACCGCCCGCGATCTCAGCGCCCGGCTGCGCAACTCCGGGCTGGTCGTGCCCGAGGAGCGGATCTGGACCTCGGCCCTTGCCACCGCGACCTTCCTGGCGAACCAGGTCGATCCGGAGTCCAACGCGCAGGGCAGCTGCTACGTCATCGGTGAAGCAGGCCTCACCACCGCGATCCACGCCGCGGGCTTCATCATGACGGAGACCAACCCGGACTACGTGGTCGTCGGCGAGACGCGGAACTACAGCTTCGAGGCGATCACCAAGGCGCTTCGGCTGATCAACAACGGTGCACGCTTCATCCTCACCAACCCCGACGCGACCGGCCCGAGTCCCGAGGGTGTGCTCCCCGCCACCGGCGCGATCGCCTCCCTGATCACCAAGGCCACCGGCCGGGTGCCCTATGTGGTCGGCAAGCCCAACCCGATGATGTTCCGCTCTGCCCTGAACCATCTCGGCGCCCACTCCATGGAGACCGCGATGATCGGTGACCGGATGGACACCGACATCGTGGCCGGCATGGAGGCCGGGATGCACACCATCCTGGTGATGACCGGACTCTCCAGCCGTGCCAGCATCGCGGACTTCCCATTCCGTCCCAACCAGATCATCGACGGCGTCTACGAGCTGCTCGACGACCCGGTCGACCAGGACGACGACACCCAGTAGGACCAGCGTCAAGCCGCGCGACCGGCACGCAGCAGGATCACCACGCACGATGACCACACGAGAACGCCCGGCACCTGCAGGCAGGTGCCGGGCGTTCTCGTGTGTGCGGGTCGATCAGCGCGTGTGCACCGGCTCCGACCGGGGAGCCAGCGGCTCGATCCCGTCTGAGGAGCTCGGCGAGTCGCTGACGACCTCGCGCTCCAGCTGAGAACCCTCGACGTCGACGTCCGGGATGAGGCGATCCATCCATTTCGGCAGCCACCAGGCGGCCGGGCCGGCGAGGTGCAGCAGCGCGGGGACCAGCATCAGCCGGACCACGAAGGCGTCCAGCAGCACGCCCACGGAGAGACCCAGCCCGATGGACGCGATCATCGGGTCGTCGGTGAAGACGAAGCCGGCGAAGACCGAGGCCATGATCAGCGCCGCGGCGGTGACCACTGAGCGCCCGGCGTGGAGACCCTGGCGCACGGCGAGCCGTGGCGCGGAGCCGTGCGCGTAGGCCTCCCGCATCCCGGAGGCGGTGAAGAGCTGATAGTCCATGGCCAGCCCGAAGAGGATGCCGACCATCAGCACCGGAAGGAAGGTCAAGACCGGGCCAGGTGTCGTGACACCGAAGATGTCGGAGAACCAGCCCCACTGGAACACCGCGACGACGATGCCCACGGCGGCTGCGAAGGACCCGACGAAGCCGAGGGTCGCGATCACCGGGAGCAGGATCGAGCGGAACACCATGATCATCAGCAGCAGCGAGAGCCCGATGACCAGCGCCAGGTATAGCGGCAGCGCATCCGAGATCACATCCGACATGTCGATCTGCGCCGCCGTCATGCCCGCCACGGAGAGCTCGACGTCGGCCGCGTCGGTGCCGGAGAGCGGGTTGCCCTGGCGGAACTCGTGCACCAGGTTCTCGGTGGACTCAGCTGCGGGCCCCTCCTCGGGAATGACCTGGAAGACTCCGAGCGTGTTGTCGTCGTTGAGCGCGGCGGGCACTGCTGCGGCGATGTTCTCGTTCTCCAGAAGCGCGGTGCCGATCTCGATCTGGTAGTCCTGCGCCTGGGTGTCGTCCAGCCCGGAGGGCAGGTCGGCGAGGACCAGGAGCGGTCCGTTGACGCCCTGGCCGAAGGCGTCCTCGGTGGCTGCATAGGCCTGGTAGGACGCGGAGTCCTCGGCGTTGGAGCTCGCGTCGGGCAGTCCGAGGCGCAGGTCGAAGGTCGGAATGGAGAGCACCCCAAGTCCGATCAGCGCGACCGCGGCGATGCCGATCGCCTTGCCGTGACCCATCGGGGTGGTGATCTCCTTGGTGCGCCGCTCGCCGATGTGGCGACGTTCCTCGCGGGCAAGGATCCTGCGGTCCACGAGGGAGAGCATCGCCGGGGTCATGGTGACCGCTATGAGCACCGAGATGGCCACGCAGGCTGCGGCGACGGTTCCCATCAGCGCAAGGAACGGCAGACCGGTGACGTTGAGCGCCAGCAGCGCGATCACCACGGTGGCACCGGCGAAGACCACGGCGTTGCCCGCTGTGCCTGTGGCCAGGGCGATCGATTTGTGGACCGCCATGCCGTCCTTGAGCTGTCGGCGGTGCCGGTGGATGATGAACAGCGAGTAGTCGATGCCGACTGCGAGTCCCAGCATGAGACCCAGGATCGGGGTCATGGACATCATCTCGACGACGCCGGAGAATGCCATCGCACCGGCGACGCCGACTCCGACGCCGATCAGGGCGTTGAGCAGCGGCAGTCCTGCGCCGATGAGCGTGCCGAGCATGATCAGCAGCACGGCGGCGGCGATCATCAGACCGATCAGCTCGGCCACGGAGAAGAGGTGCGGAAGCTCGAAGTCGAGGTCGCCGCCGGGAAGGGCCTCGACCCCGTCGATCTCTGCGTCGGTGATGGCCGCCGAGACCGTGGCCAGGTCCTCCGTGCCGATGCTCTCCATCGGGTCGGTGAAGTTGATCATCAGCACAGCGACGTCGCCGTCGTCGGAGACGACCTGAGCGCCGGATGAGAGCTCCAGGAGAGCCTCACCGCGCTCCAGCTCCTCAGCAGCCTCGGTGAGCTCGTCCTCGCCGGAGTTCAGCTCCTCCTCGCCTGCCTCGAGCTCCTGCTGCGCGGCCTCGAGCTCGGCGCGGCCGGCGTCGAGCTCGGCCTGCTGGGCCTCGAACTGGGGCAGAGCGGCATCATAGATGCCCTGCTCCTGAGCGTCGGCGATGGCGGCATCGAGCTGCTCCTGGCCTTCGTCGACCTGTTCGAATCCTTCCTCGATGTCCTCGCGGCCGGACTCCAGCTCCTCGCGGTTGGTGTCGATCTCCTCGCGGCCGGACTCCAGCTCCTCCTCGCCGGTGGAGATGTCGCTGCGCGCGTCAGCGATCTGGTCCTCGGTGGCGAAGGGATCGGTGACGCTGCTGACGATGTCATCGGCCTCGAGCTCTTCGATGAACTCGGCGACCTGGTCCTCCTGCTCCTGGGTGAACGGCTCGCCGTCGTCGGTGCGGATGATCGCCGAGGCGTTGCCGCCGCCGGAGTCCGGCATCTCTTCGGCCAGACGATCGGCGACCGCGGTGGTCTCCAGGTCAGGCAGGGTGATCTGATCCGTCAGCTGTCCGCCGAAGGCGAGGAAGGAGCTGACGGCGAGGGCGAGCATGGCGAACCAGGCTGCGACGACGGTCTTGGCTCGGCGCGCGGAGAGGAGGCCGAGGCGATAAAGGAGCTTTGCCATGACACGATCATAAACGGAACGCCGCGTCTCGAAATTCACCGATGACTCTATGACGCCTCGATGTGACCAAGGTCATGGCTCTCAGTTGCGGAACGCGCCGATCTCCGGGCGCACGAGTCCGGTGACGACGACGTCGACCAGGCTCTCCGACCAGCTCAGGCTCGGCGCGGATCCGATGAGCATGCGGAAGATCAACGGATCCCCGATCGCGGAGGCGGCGGCGGCGATGTCGACTCCGTCGCGGAGCTCACCGGCCCGCTCGGCCTCGCGAAGCCGCTCGGCCAGCAGGCCGTGATCCCACATGCTCGCCTGCTGCAGCAGCCGCTCGGTCCCGGGGTCACCCTGGAGTCCCGCCACCACGAGGCTGCGCGCCATCCCGACGTGGGTGTCGCGGAAGGCCTCGACGAGCATGCCGCGGATCCAGGTCAGGCAGTCTGCGCGCAGGTCACCGGTGGACGGCATGGGCACCAGCTCGATCTCGGCGTCGCCGGTGAGCATCACCTCCAGCACCACGGCGGCCTTGGACCTCCACCAGCGATAGATGGTCTGCTTGCTCACACCCGCCTCGGAGGCGATGGCCTCCACCGTGAGCTCCTCATAGGAGCTCACCCGTAGCAGCCGGGTCGTGGCATCCAGGACCGCCTGGTGGGAGACTTCGCTGCGCGGACGCCCCCGTCGCGGTTCTGCGGTGTCGGACCGCCGTGCCTCAGATGCCATGGGCGATATCGTAGCGCGCCGAGACGATCCCCGGCCTGTGCCATCCTTGATCCATGACCGCTGCACCAGGGACTCCATGAGGACTGCTTCGACCGGCCGCCTGCTGGCTCTGGACGAGCTGTTCGCGGACCACCTGCGGAGCCCCGGAGAGCAGCGCCGCGACACCGAGGACCTCGCCGCACAGCTCTTCACGGTTCTCGGCGATCAGCTGGCCGGGGTCCCGGCCGCGCTGCTGGAGAGCAGCGACCACGCCCGGACCGATCAGCCAGCGCGCAGCGCCCAGAGCATCCTGGCGTTCTCCTTCGGAGTCCAGGCGGCCACGGTCACCCACCTCAAGGGCTGGACCAGCGTGACCACGCCAGCGGGGACCACCGAGCGCCGGCTCCCGTTCTTCAGCTGGCTGGCCGAGAACTGGACCCGGCCCGCGGATCAGAACTCCGGCGAGCACGGCACGGAGCAGCCCCCGCGCGACACCCCGCGGTTCGCGCTCGGCTGGGTCGGATGGCTGGGCTATGAGCTCAAGCGGGAGGCCGGCGCGGCGGACCCGGACGGCGCGGCGGACCTGGCAGACACGCCGGCGAAGCCGAGCGGCCTGCCCGCCCAGGAGGCCGGTCTGTTCCGTGCCACACATGCTGTGGTCATCCACCATCACACGGGTGAGCTGGAGCTGCAGTGCCTGGACCCGGCAGCCGAGGCGGACTGGGAGCAGCAGGTGATCTGTGCACTGGGCCGGGTCGTGCCGGAGGGGACCCCCGAGCGCCAGCCCGGCGCCGCGGGCGCAACAGGCACTGCCGGTGGCGCTGCGACTGACACTCCAGCCCCGCGCGACGCGTCGGTCCTGCGCGACGTGGTGCTCCGGGATGCCCGCAGCGCCTATCTCGCGGCGATCGAGGAGGCCAAGCGCGAGATCACCGCGGGCAACAGCTACGAGATCTGCCTGACCACTGCGGTCACCGGGACGCTGGCACCCGGTCACGCACGCGGCGTCGAGCTCTTCGCGGTGCTTCGCGCCCGCAACCGGGCGCCCTTCACCGCGTACCTGAGCATCGGCGAGACCGAGATCCTCTCCACCTCGCCCGAACGGTTCCTCAGCGTCAGCGCGGGCGGCACTGTGCGGTCGGAGCCGATCAAGGGCACCCGGCCTCGGGGGGCCACCGCCGCCGCGGACCGCGCCCTGATCGAGGATCTGCGCACCCATCCGAAGGATCGGGCCGAGAACGTGATGATCGCGGACCTGACCCGCAATGACCTCTCGATCCACGCCGTCCCGGGCAGCCTGCGCACGGAACGGCTCTGCGCGGTGGAGACCTACCCCAGCGTGCACCAGCTGGTCTCCACGGTCAGCGCCCGGATCCCCGACGAGGTCCCACGAGCTCGGGTCGTCGCCGACGCCTTCCCGCCCGGGTCGATGACCGGGGCGCCGAAGATCTCCACGATGGACATCTTGGAGCGCCTGGAGACCGGGGCGCGCGGGCCCTATTCGGGCGTGGCGGGGTACTTCAGCCTGAACGGCGCCGCGGACCTCGCCGTGCTGATCCGCACCGCGGTGCTCAGCGGAGGCAGCGACGCCCGCCGCTTCCACCTGGGTCTGGGCGGCGCGATCACCGCGGATTCCGACCCTGCCGAGGAATGGGAGGAGATCCGCACCAAGTCGCGCGGGGTGCTGGAGGCGCTCGGTGCGCAGTTCCCGGACGCTGCGGACGACGCTAGTCGGTGAGCTGGTGATCGAAGGTGGCGAGCTTGTCCGCCTGCCGCTCCACGATCACATCGAACGTCTCGGCGTCCATGTTCGCGGCGCTGACCATCAGCAGGTGCCTGCCGTAGTCCACGCTCGCTGAGAAGCCGAGGACCTCCACCATGGACTCTCCGTCGTAGACCTCCATGTTCAGCTCGAGTCCACGGAAGTCGTGGGCCTCGAAGGGCTCGAAGTCCACCGAATCGGTCTCCCCCTCGAGCGGCGCCGCGGCGCAGGCCTCGGTGACCCGATCCCAGACGGCGCCTGAGTTCGGCGGCTCCTGAAGTCCGAGCATCCAGACATAGAGGCTCTCGGTGCGATCGGTGAGCTCACGCTGGTACTCCTGGACCACGCCGCGCTCCGGGCTCTCCCCGACGAGGTCCGCGTTGATCCGGTCCATCGCCGCAGCACATTCACCCTCGCCGAAGCTCTCGGTGTACACCTCTGCGGCCGCACCCAGCTGATCCTCGAAGAAGTCCAGCCCGGTCAGCGTGGAGTGGCTGTCCGGGGTGAAGGGGAGCTCCGACTCGGTGAGCAGGATCTGCGCGATCTCACGCTCGGTGAGCAGCTCCTCGGACGCAGGCGCGGGCGACGCCTCGGCGCCGTCGTCATCCTGGCTGCTCCCGTCCTCAGCGGAGGGGTCCTGGGCGGAGCCGTCCTCAGCGGAGGCGTCCTGGGGCGCCCCGGCCTCCGCACTCTGCGAAGGGAGGCCGCTCACGGATGCCGTGTTCTGCTCGGGACCCGAGTCCTGAGGGTCCGCAGAACAGGCCGTGGCGGCAAGCGTCACCGCGGCGGCGATTCCGAGCAGAGCCGATGCCCGGTTTGCGGAGGGCGCGCTTCGGCGAGCCGTCGAACGCAGTCCGCTCATGTTTCCTCAGGTCTCATCGGCGCAGGGTGGACAGGTGCCAGCAGGGCTCCGGCGTCCTCGGCAGAGAGTATATATGCTCGTCAAACGGGGCTCTACTGCAGCCCGGAGGTGAGCCGGAAGGTGTTGTCCAGGTAGCGCACGTGCCACGGCCTGCGTGCCCACTCCTGGAGGTCAAGCTCGGTGGAGAGCAGCAGGTAGTCGACGAAGACGGCTTCGATCTCGGCGACCTTGTCCACATCGACGATCATCAGCGTGACCTCGAGGTTCAGCGAGAATGACCGCATATCCATGTTCGAGGAGCCCAGGACCGCGACGTGGTCATCGATGATCATGAACTTCGCGTGCAGCACATCAGGATCCGGGTAGCGGAAGATCCGCACCCCGGCCTCGAGCAGGATCTGATAATACGACTGCTGGGCATGCTGGACGGTGAACTGATCGGCCTTCTTCGAGACCAGCACCAGGACCTCGACGTCGCGGTGCGCGGCATTGGTCAGGGCGTAGAGCAGCGAATCGTCGGGGACCAGGTACGGGGTGGAGATGATGATCCGGTCGGTGGCCTGGTAGATCAGGTCGTTGAAGAGCCTGAGGTTGTTCTCGTCCGGGAAGCCCGGGCCGGAGGGGACGACCTGGACCAGCGACCCTCCGGAGGAGGCTTCATCGGCCTCGAGGTCCACCAGCAGCTTCTCCCCGAGGTTCTCATTGGTCTCGGCGTACCAGTCCGAGGCGAAGACGATGTCGAGCCCGGTCACGGCGGGGCCGGTGAGCACCACGTTGAGCTCCACCCAGCGTCGGCCCATCCGCACCGCCGCGGGGCGCTGGTAGTGCGGCTCGATCAGGTTCGTGGATCCGGTCAGGGCCGTGATGCCGTCGATCACCACGATCTTGCGGTGGTTGCGCAGGTCGAGGCGGGAGAAGCGGCGGCGCAGCGGACGGATCGGCAGCACGCGGTGCCACTCGATCTTAGAGCTGCGCAGCCGCCGCTTCAGGCGGCGGTAGCCCTTGACCCGGGCGGTGCCGAGGTGGTCGAAGAGGAAGCGCACCTTGACCCCGCGCTCGGCCGCGCGCTCCATGGCGTCGAGGACCGGACCGGTGTATTCGGGGTCATCGCCGACGATGTAGAAGAGCACGTGGACGTACTCCCGCGCCTCATCGATCTGATCGACCAGCCAGGTGAAGGAGGCCTTGTAGTCGGTGATCAGGGTGAGCTGGTTGCCCTCCTGGATGGGGAACGCGCCGAGGTTGCGGTTGAGCACCGCGGTGGCGCTGAGCTGCTCATGCTCGCGCAGCTGGTCCGAGAGCTCCATCTGGCTGGTGGCCTCCAGCAGCGCCGCGTTCATCCGCCGCTGACGCTCCTGCCGTCGGGCGGAGAGCTTGCTGCGACCCAGGAGCAGGAACAGAGGAAGCCCGATCGCAGGGATGAAGAAGATCGCCAGCAGCCAGGCCATCGCGGTGTTGGGACGGCGGTTCGACGGGATGATGCCGATCACGGCCACCCGGACACCGATCTCGAACACGAGGATGCTCAGGAAGATCCCCTGCGGCAGGTCTTCCAGTCCCAACCCGCTGAATGGCCACAGCAATTCGTCCCCTCCCGATCCTTCCAGCACAGCCTACTGGGTCGACCGCAGTCGATCGCCCCTGGCGGGCCGCGCAGGGGCTAGGCTGTAGCCATGGCTGAGCACTTTCGTGATGACTCTGTGGCCGCCGTCGCCGTACGGATCGACGCCGAACACCCCAATGGAGCGGTCTTTGACCCGCACCAGCCCCAGCTGCGGATCACCGACCTCGGTGCCATCCGCGGAGACGGGATCTTCGAGACGATGTACGCCGTCAACGGGACGCCGAGGAAGCTCGACGCGCACCTTGCCCGGCTCCGTCGCTCCGCGGGCATCCTGGACATCGGCATCCCCCCGGCTGACTCCTGGGAGGCCGCCGTCGGGCTGGGCCTCGAGGAGTACCGCGCCCGGGGCGGGGTGCCCGAGGAGCTGGCGGTCAAGCTGGTGGCGACCCGCGGGGTCGAGAACGAGCCCGCCTCCGAGGATCCGGCCTTCGCCGGCACCTACTGGCTGATGCTGACCCCGGTCGCGGAGAGCATGCGGACCAACCGCGGCAAGCCGCTGGCCGTGACGCTTCTGGACCGCGGCTACGACTCCACCGCCGCTGAGCGCGCTCCCTGGCTGGTCCTCGGGGCGAAGACGCTGAGCTACGCGGTGAACATGGCGGCGCTGCGCCACGCCGATGCCAACGGGTTCGACGACGTCATCTTCACCACCTCCGACGGCCAGGTGCTCGAGGGCCCCACCTCCACGGTGCTGATCGCCAAGGCGGGCGCCGAGGGCGAGCCGCCGACGCTGATCACCCCGGTGCTGGAGACCGGCATCCTGCCGGGGACCACACAGGGCGCGATCTTCACCGCTGCGGAGCGGGCGGGGTGGAAGCTCGGATACGGTCCGCTCACCCCGGAGGACCTCTACGCCGCAGACCACGTGTGGCTGCTGTCCTCGGTGCGGCTGGCCGCTCCGGTGAACCGGATCGATGAGCACGAGCTCGCCGTGAACCCGGAGCTCACCGGTCAGCTGAACAGCTTCCTGGACCAGGACCTTCCGGTAAACCACCCGGTCGACTGAGCGCGCGAGGCCGACTCGGCTCGCCGGCGAGCGCCTGCGCCCGTCGGCTCTAGAGCTGACGGGCGTTCTGCAGCACCGGAACCAGCGCTCGGGTCTGGCTGACCACGTCTGGATCCACGTCGGCGACCAGCAGCTCAGGTGCGCTCCCGGCCTCCTGCAGCGGGACTCCCAGCGGGGAGACGATCATCGAATGACCGATCCCGGTGGGCGCTCCCTGCACCGAATCGACGCCGGCTGCGGCGGGGTCCGCCTGCCCGCAGGCAAGGATGTACTGGGTGGAGTCCAGCGCCCGGGCCTGGGCCAGCAGCCGCCACTGCTCCAGCTTGCCCTCCCCGGCGCCCCATGAGGCCGGCACCAGGGTCACCTGGGCGCCCGAACGGGCGTGGGCCGTGAAGAGGTTGGGGAAGCGGATGTCGTAGCAGGTGGCCAGACCGAAGGTCACCCCGTCGAGGACGAACTGCGCCGGGCTCCGGCCGGGCTGGACGCCGTCGGACTCTTTGAAGCCGAAGGCGTCATAGAGGTGGATCTTGTCGTAGGCGACGTCGATCTCCTCCTCGGGGCCGGCCGGGCCCACCGCGAGCAGGGTGTTGACCACGCGCGGGCGGCCGTCGCTGCTGGGCACCCCGGGGGTGAACATCCCGGCGACGATCACGATCTGCAGCTCCCGCGCCAGGGCGCGGACCGCCTCCGCCCAGGGCCCGGTGACCGGTTCCGCCACCGGGGGCAGCGGATGGCCGAAGGCGCGCTGGGCCGCCTCGGGGAAGACGACGACGCGCGCACCGGCCTGTGCGGCGCGGGCGGCGTAGTCGCGGATCAGCTCGAGGTTTGCTTCGGGATCCGGGCCGGTGGTGATCTGAGCGGCAGCGATGCGCATGGATCAGACCTCCGTGCGATCTCCGACCCGGCTGCGGAACTTCTTCACCGTGGAGCTGGCGCCGCGCTGGGAGAGCACCTGCACGGTGGCGGAGACGGCCGCGGAGCCGATGGAGAAGGCGAGCGCACGCTTGAGCGTCATCTCGTCATTCGCCACGCGGGGCGCATCATCACCGGTGGTCTTCTTCCACACGAAGTCGAAGATGCGAGTGGCGACGAAGCCGCCGGCCAGTGAGATGCCAAGGGCCATGCCCTTGTCCAGAAGCTTGTCCACAGTGTTCTCCTCAGGGGGTGGGTCGGTGTCCTGGTGTTACTCTAGTGCACGTCATTTAAGACACGACAGGGGAGCGCCCCTCGACGGAGGAACCCGGCTGAGAAGCCACGATTCCGTCGGCAGGGCGCTGAGAGTGGGCTGAAGGCCCAGACCCTCGCACCTGATCAGGTTAGGACCTGCGAAGGAAGTCGAGAATCTTCACTCGGATGCTCGGGCTGCGGCTCGAGTCTCACTCCTGCGTGCTTTTGGTCCACCCTCACTCAGGGAGAAGCATCATGAGCAGCAGAGAACGCGCGGTCAGCGCAGGCCGCGGCACCACCGAACACTCCCCCGCCCGATCCTGGCGCTGGTCGGTCTCCGACATCGTGGTCGCCTCGGTGCTCGCCGTCGCCTCCGGGGTCATCTTCTGGGGATGGAACCTCAGCTACCACCTGATCGGCAACCTCTTCGTCTTCTACCCGCCCGTGGAGACCCTGGTGCATGGAATGTGGCTCTTCCCAGCCGTCCTGGGCGCCCTGGTCATCCGCAAGCCCGGCGCCGCGATCTACTGCGAGATGGTCGCCGCCGCGGTCTCGGCCCTGCTCGGCTCCCAGTGGGGGCTGACCGTGCTCTCCTCCGGCTTCATGCAGGGGCTCGGCGCCGAGCTGATCTTCCTGGCAGTGGCCTATCGCCGGTTCTCCCTGGAGTTCGCGATGCTCGCCGGCGCAGCCTCCGGACTCACCGGGGGGATCACCTATCACTGGATCGTGCCGATGTACGCCTATGCGCCGGCGGAGACGATCATCCACATCGCCTCCTTCGCGCTCTCCGGGGCGATCATCGCCGGACTGCTCCCCTGGTTCGCCACCCGCGGACTCGCGGCGGCCTCGGTGCTGGGACCGCTCGCCTCTCGGCGCGCGCACCGGGAGCCGCGGCTGAGCCTCGGCCGTTCCCGTGGATGACCGCTCGGGCCCCGAGGAGAGCGGCGCCGACCTCGACGAGCCGAGGCTGACCCGCCGCGGACGGGGAGTCGCCGTCACCGCGCAGGGCTGGTCCTGGACCCATGCCGAGCGCGAGCGTCCCGCCGTGCAGGGACTGGACCTGCAGATCATCCCCGGTGAGAAGGTGCTCCTCGCGGGTCCATCGGGGGCCGGGAAGTCCACCCTGCTCCATGCGCTGGCCGCGGTGCTCCACGACGACGAGGCCGAGGTCCACGGCCAGCTGCTGCTCGACGGGGTCGCACCCGATCACGCCCGGGGCAGGGCAGGACTGATGCAGCAGGACCCGGAGTCGCAGGTGGTGCTCTCCCGGATCGGCGACGACGTGGCCTTCGCCGCGGAGAACCTCTCGGTCCCGCGGGAGCAGATCTGGACGCGGGTCAGTGCCGCACTCACCGACGTCGGCCTCGAGGGATTCTCGCTGGATCATCCCAGCGCGCAGCTCTCCGGGGGCCAGAAGCAGCGGCTGGCCCTGGCCGGGATCCTCGCCATGCGCCCAGGCCTGCTCCTGCTGGATGAACCCACCGCGAACCTGGACCCCGAGGGCCTGTGGCAGGTCCGTGACGCGGTGCTCGCCGCCGCCGAGGCCACCGGCGCCACGGTCATCGTGGTGGAGCATCGGCTCGAGGTCTGGGCCGAGCACATGGACACCCTGCTCGTGCTCGAGACCGGAGGCGGAATCCGGCGACGCAGCCCCGCCACAGACGTCTTCACCGATGCCGGGCTGCGCGCGGAGCTGGGCGGGATGGGACTCTGGGTGCCCGGCCGCGACCCGTTGCAGGAGCTGCCGCCGTGGCGGCCGGGATCACCGGGATCACCGGGGGATGATGCGACGGCGGGCGCCGAGGGTGGCAGCGATGCTGCGCCTCAGGCCGAGCCGCTGCTGCTCGCGGAGGGTCTCGCGGTCGGGCGCCACTCCCCCAAGGCCGGATGGCGCCGCGCTGCACCCGCCCCGCCGACCCTCACCGACCTTCATCTGATGATCCGCCGGGGACAGACCCTGGGCATCACCGGCGCGAACGGCGCAGGCAAGTCCACGCTGCTGCTGACCCTCGCCGGGCTGCTGCCCGCCCACGCCGGCGGCGTCTCCGCGACTGCCGCGCTCACCGGCGGTGGCGGTGGCGGTGAGCGACTGTCCCGGGACCCGCATGAGTGGCGCTCAGCGGACCTGGTCGCCAGGATCGGGATGGTCTTCCAGGAGCCGGAGCACCAGTTCGTGCGCAGCACCGTGCGTGAGGAGCTTGCACTGGGCGCCGAACAGGCCAGGATCCCTGGCAGCGCGGACCCGCTGTTCTCCGAGCAGCAGGTCGAAGCACGTGTGTCCCGGCTGCTGGACCGGCTGGGGCTCGCAGAGCTCGCCGAGGCGAATCCGTTCACGCTTTCGGGCGGGGAGAAGCGTCGGCTCTCGGTGGGCACGGTGCTCTCGGCGGGGCCCGAGGTGCTGATGCTCGATGAGCCCACCTTCGGCCAGGACGCGCGCACCTTCGCCGAGCTCATCTCGCTGCTGCGCGAGCACCTGGACTCCGGGGGCACGGTGCTCGCGGTCACCCACGACGCGGGCTTTCTGCGCGCGCTCGATGCGCAGGAGCTCCAGATCCAGGCCGCGGAACGGCCTGCACCGGACACCGCGGACGAATCCCAGGCTCCGGGCGGGCCGCTCTTCGGCGCTGCGCGCTCCCCGTCCTGGCTGGGACGGCGCAACGCGCTGGCCAAGCTCATCGCGGTGTTCCTGATCACCGCGGCGCTGGTGATGACCATCGACGCGGTGAGCTCCGGCGTCGTCATCCTCGCCAGCTTTGCGCTGCTGCCGCTGGCCGGGATCCGGCCGGCGGGGTTCCTGCGGCGGATCTGGCCCTTCGCTGCGGGCGCGGTGGTGGCCGCCTGGGGCACCGCGATCGCCGCCGAGGAGTCCGGCCGGGTGGTCGCCGACCTGGGGTTCACCACGATCAGCGAGGGGTCGATCGCGCTGGGCCTCGCGCTGGGCGCGCGCGCCTTCGCGATCGTGCTGCCCTCGGTGATCGTCTTCTCCACCACGGACCCGACCGACCTGGCAGACTCCCTGGCGCAGCAGCTCCGGCTGCCGGCGCGGTTCGTGCTCGGTGCGCTGGCGGCGATGCGCCTGCTCGGCCTGCTGGCCGAGCACTGGACGACGATCGGTCACGCCCGCCGGGCCCGCGGGGTGGGCGCGCACGGCGGGTTCGCGGCCCGGATGCGCAGCACCGCCTCGCAGGCCTTCGGGCTGCTGGTCCAGGCCATCCGGATGGCGACCCGGCTCGCGGTGACCATGGAGTCTCGCGGCTTCGGCGCGGGTCCGCGCAGCTGGGCCCGTCCGTCCCGGTTCAGCCCGGCAGACCTGCCGGTGATCCTGGGCGGCGCCGCGATCGGCGCGCTGGCAGTCAGCGCGGCGATCCTGAGCGGAGCCTGGAACCTCGTCTGGACCTGAGTCGGTCGGTTCGCGGCGGCGGACTGCACCGGACCGGCGCCGGCGGGCTGGTCAGCCGCGGGAGGGCGGGATGTCGCGGCTGATCCGCTCCACGGCGCTGGCGAGCTCGTCGTGGGTGAGCAGGTCCCTGCGCATGTGCTTGGTGCGGTAGCCGGAGCGGCCCACCACATGCGCGCTGACCGGGGCGGTGAGCAGCTGCAGACCCCAGGCGAGCAGCACGATGGCCACCCATTCCCAGGACCGCCAGGTGATCGCCGCGGCGAGCAGCAGCGAGAGCAGGCCGAGCACCTGGGGCTTGGTCGCGGCGTGCATCCGGGAGTGCAGGTCGGGCAGCCGGACCAGGCCGACGCCGGCGGCCAGGGACATCAGCCCGCCGAGCACCAGCAGCACCGAGGCCACCGCGTCGAGGATCAGGTCCGCGTCGAGCGAGTCAAACATCGCGATCCTCCTGTCGCTCCTGCTGCGTCTGCTTCTGGGCAGCTGCGCTGGCGTCCGGGCGGGCGTCTGGGCGGGCTGCCGTGTCGGCGTCCTGCGTGTGCTCCGACTCAGGATCTGCGGCGGCGTCTGTGCCCGCGTCTTTGCTGGTGGCGGCGCTCGGGCCAATGCCCGCGCCTGCGTCGGCGCTCTGGGCGTCGTGGCGGCGCGGAGTGAAGCCCGAGCGGGCCAGGGCCGAGAACCAGGAGGTGGACTCATCCTCCTCAGGCTCGAGCCCGGGCATCCGCGGGGTGCTCACGGGGTCGTGCGGCGCCTCCGGTTCGTTCTCCGCGGCGGCACCGGGGATCGCCGGGGCCACCGGCGGGGACGGGTAGGGGTCCTGCTCCGAGGTCTCGGCGGCGACCTCCTCGGGAGAGCGCACGACCACATAGCGTGCGATCGCCACGGCACCGAGGAAACCGATCACCGCGGTGATCACGACGAACAGGATGAAGTCCTGATGGTCGTTGACCACCATGTCCACGATCATCATCGAGGCCACGATGATGAGCATGACGTCGAGGCTGATCACCCGGTCCAGCACGGACGGGCCCTTGTAGATGCGGTAGACGCTGCCGAGAGCGCCGAGCGCGAGCAGGAGCTGGGTGATGTGCACAGCGATGTCGAGCATCAGTGCTCCACCTCCTCGATCGTGGTGCGCTCGGGAGAATCTGCGCTGGCCGCGATGTCGGTGCGCTCAGGGGTGCGTCCGGCAGCCCGTTCGGCGTCCCGATCGGCTTCACTGGGACCGCCGCCGCGGTGGATGAAGGGAGCGTCGCGCTCGGTCTTGGAGAAGCCAGACATCCGTCCCAGCCGCTTCTCCGCCTTGACCACTGCCACATCGGAGCGGTTGCCGCAGGTCATGATGATCAGCGCCTCGGTCCTCAGCGCATCCTGCCGAATCCTCTCGGCGTCTTCGTCCGAGTCGACGTCCAGGGCGTGGAGATACAGCGTGGCCGTGGTCCTGTCGACGTCGAGGACCAGGGAGCCGGGGACGAGGGCCAGCGCGTGACCGGTGAGGGTGACGATCAGGTCGTCATGGCTGCGCAGCTGCACCGAGATGATCGAGTTCTTCACCTTGGGACCGACGGCGACGGCGATCCAGGAGACCTGGAAGGAGGCCGCGATCATCTTCACCAGGAAGCGCAGCGTGAAGACCAGCCCCCACCAGAGGTTCAGCCGTCCGCTGCCGCGCAGCGGCGGCAGGTAGAACACCCGGACGATGATCGTGGCGTAGATGGCCCCGATGAGGAACGTGCCGAGGGTGAAGTCCTGCCATATCGCCATCCAGAAGAAGCCGAGGAAGCAGATCAGCGGCAGCTCCAGCTTCAGCGGAGTCTTGGGTCGCTTCATCACTGATCATCCCCGTCCGGGATCTCCGGGACGACGACGGCGTCCTCGTCGTCGGGCTGCAGCGAGGTCTCCACCGGAGCATGATCGGCCGCGCCGTCGTCGTCGAGCTCGTAGTCGATCAGGAAGGTGGCCGCGAACTCCTCGAGCTCCTCGCGGACGCCCTCGGTGCGCTCGGGCCCGAAGACCGCCTCCAGGTAGGGGGTGCGCTCATACATGTCTTGGGCCGCGGCGCGGGAGAAGTCCATCAGCGGGCCGGCGAAGACGCTGAACGCCAACGACATCGCCACCAGGGTCGCGGTCGGGGCGACCATGGACATCGGCAGGTAGCGCTTGTTCGCCGCCCGGGAGTGGGCCAGCGTCTTGGACATCAGCTGGCGCTCCGGGGTCTCGTCGGCGTCCTCGGGCTTGCGCCAGAAGCCGCGGGTCCAGATCCTCGCCACCGCCATCAGGGTCAGCAGGGAGGTCAGCACGGAGGCGATCACCAGGGTCCAGGTGATCCAGGTGTTCTCCGCGATGCCGCCCTGCATCATCCCCAGCTTGCCGACGAAGCCGGAGAACGGCGGGATCCCGGCGAGGTTCATCGCCGGGATGAAGAACAGCAGTCCCAGCACCGGGGAGATCTTCGCCAGCCCGCCCAGGCGCAGCACGTTCGAGGTCCCGGACCGACGCTCGATCAGGCCGGTGACCAGGAACAGGGTGGTCTGGATGGTGATGTGGTGGGCCACGTAGTAGATCGTGGCGGCCATGCCGATGATGGAGCTCAGCGCGAGGCCGAAGACCAGATAGCCGATATGGCTGATCAGGGTGAAGGAGAGCATCCGCTTGATGTCCGCCTGGGCCAGCGCACCCAGGATGCCCACGATCATGGTCAGCGCCGCCACGATCATCAGTGCGGTGTTGATCCGCTCTCCCGGGAAGAGCAGCGTCTCGGTGCGGATCATCGCATAGATCCCGACCTTGGTGAGCAGGCCCGCGAACACTGCGGTGACCGGGGCAGGTGCCGTGGGATAGGAGTCCGGGAGCCAGAAGGCGAGCGGGAAGACCGCGGCCTTGATGCCGAAGGCCACCAGCAGCATCACGTGGAGCGTCAGCTGGGTGCTCGGGTCGAGGTCGCCGAGCTTCAGCGCGAGATCGGCCAGGTTCACCGTGCCGGTGGCGGCGTAGATCATCCCGATCGTGATCAGGAACAGCATCGAGGAGACGATCGAGACCACCACATAGGTCACGCCCGCCCGGATCCGGGATTCGCCGCCGCCCAGGGTCAGCAGCACATAGGAGGCGGTCAGGAAGATCTCGAAGCCGACGTAGAGGTTGAACAGGTCTCCGGCGAGGAAGGCGTTGGAGACGCCGGCGACCAGGATCAGGTAGGTGGGGTAGAAGATCGAGACCGGTCCGGAGTCGTCCTTCTCCTCCGCAGCACCCTGACCCACCGCGTAGAGCAGCACGCACAGGGTGATGATCGAGGAGACCACGAGCATCAGCGCCGCGAACCGGTCGATCACCATCACGATGCCGAAGGGCGCCGGCCAGCCCGCCAGGTGGATGGCGTGCGCACCGCCGTTCCAGACCTGGCTCAGCATCGTGACCTCGAGGATCACGGTGAGCACCAGCGCACCGACGGTGATCGCGCGCTGGGCTGACTTGTTGCGGTAGAAGGCGAAGGCGAATCCGGCGCCGAAGAATGGGATCAGCACGGCCAGCGGGGTGAAGTTGAGCAGCTCGGTGTTCATCAGCGCTGGCCTCCTTCGGTCGGGTCGGGGCCGTCACGCGGATCTGGGTCCGTCGCGGCGCCTGGGTCGGCACTCACGTCTGGGTCGGCGGTGGGATCAGCGTCGGGGTCCACCGGCGGCTTCCGGCGCGGCCCGTCGGCGCGACCGGCACCGATGGTGACGTCGAGCTGATCCGGATGCACGCCGGCGCGGGCGTCGGTCTGCGTCCACGCCTCGTCGCTGCCCTGTACGTCGCCGGTGCCGCGCACGGCATCGGTCTCGTCGACGGCAGCCGCGGCGTCCACCGTGTCGGTGCCACGGCGCGGATTCAGCAGCTGAGCACCCGAGGAGTCCGTGTCGTCGGCGAACTCGGTGGTCTCGGTGGCGAGCTCCGCATCCTCCTCCGTGTCATGGACATTGGCGTAGGAGGCGATCCGGCGGTCTTCCTCGTCGTCGGCGAGCTCATCCTGGCGGGCCAGCACCCAGGAGCGGTAGATCAGCGCCAGCATGAAGCTGACCAGGGCGAAGGCGATCACGATGGCGGTGAGCAGCAGCGCCTGCGGCAGCGGGTCGAGATACTCCTCCGCCCCGATCTCCGGATCGTAGATCGGGGCGAGTCCCGCGCGGCCACCGGTGTGCAGCAGAAGCAGGTTCACCCCGTTGGAGATCAGGATGATGCCCAGCAGCACTCGGGTCAGTGAACGTTCCAGCAGCAGGTAGATGCCGATGGCGAAGAGCACGCCCATCAGCACCAGCAGGGTCAGGTTGACGGTCATCGGGCCACCCCCGCGGAGGTCTCGCCATGGATGCCGTGTGCCGTGATGCTGGCGCGCTGGCCCTCACGCTCGCTGCGGACGTCGATCTCGGAGCCGAGGCTGCGCAGGATGTCCACGATCAGGCCGATGACCACCAGGTAGACGCCGACGTCGAAGAGGATCGCCGAGACGAAGTGGTGCTCGCCGAAGATCGGGAGGGTGAGGTAGAAGTCGAAGGACTGGAAGGCCTGTCCGCCGGCGATCAGCGGGGCCAGTCCGGTGAAGCAGGCGATCGCCAGGCCCCAGCCCATCAGGGCGCCGGCGGAGAACGGGATCGCGGCCTCGAGCTCGTAGCGTCCGCCGGCCAGATAGCGCAGCACGAAGGCGAGTCCGGCGAGGAGGCCGCCGGCGAAGCCGCCGCCGGGCAGGTTGTGTCCGGCCAGCAGCAGGTAGAGCGAGATCATGATGATGCCGTGGAACATCAGCCGAGTCACCACCTCGAAGACGATGCTGCGATGCTCCGGCGCCACGGTGCGTCCGGCCACCAGCCAGGCCTCGCGGGCCACGGTGGCGAAGGAGCGGGCGACCTTGATCTCGCGGACCTGGCGCGGGGAGAGCGCCTTGTCCGAGAGCACCCGGCCCACGGTGCCGCTGGGCACCTCGTGGAGCTCGCGGCGCTGCACGTCGCGGCGCTTGACGAAGATCAGCGAGGCGACGCCGGTCGCGGCGGCGGCGAGCACGGTGATCTCCCCGAAGGTGTCCCAGACCCGGATGTCCACCAGCGTGACGTTGACGATGTTGGCGCCCTGGCCGACCTCGTAGGCCATCCAGGGGTATTCCATGGAGATCGACTCGGCGGTGCGGGAGTTCATCGCCATGACCGCGACCGCCATCATCACGGCCCCGAAGCCGACCCCGAGGGCCGCCCGGCCGAACTTGAACCGGGTGGGGCTCTGGGTCCAGATGCCGGCCGGCAGGCTGCGCAGCGCGAGCACGAAGACCACCAGGACGATCGATTCGACCAGCAGCAGGGTCAGCGCGAGGTCCGGGGCGCCCTGCAGCGCGAAGATCCCGGCGATCCCCCAGCCGCAGAGCGAGACCATCAGCACCGCCATGAAGCGTTTCGGGGCCCAGATCGCGCCGGAGGCTCCGGCCAGGATGACCAGGGCGAGCACCACCTGCAGCGGCTGCTCGGCGATGATGAAGGAGTCCACCATCCAGCGGTCGGAGATCCCGGCACCTCCGGGGGCGCCGAAGATCACCACGCTGAGCGGGACCAGGGTCGCCACGGCGAGGATGATGAACAGGTACCAGCCCAGGGCGCCGCGCTGGGTGCGGGCGGTGACCCAGGAGGAGAGCATGTCGACCCCGCGCACCGTGGCGCGGTAGCCGCGCTCGGCGTCGAACACCGGGGGGATCCTGGTCTGGACCCGGGCAAACGGCTCCCGGGCGCGGAAGAGCGCGTAGCCGAGCACCCAGGTCAGCACGGAGAGACCCAGCACCGGAGTCAGTCCGTGCCAGAGCGCGAGGTAGGTCGGCTCCACGCCGGGCTCAACCGGGGCGAAGAGCGAGGAGAAGGGCTCCACCAGCGCCTGCACCGGCTGCGGGAACAGCGCCAGCGCCACGGTGGCCACGGCGAGGATCATCGGCGCAGCGAGGAACGCGCGCGGCACCGGACCCTTGAACACGATCGGCGACAGCGCAGCGCCCGAGGACCCGCGCTTGGTCGCGAAGGCGCCCCAGAGGAATCGGGCGGAGTAGGCCACGGTCAGCGCCGAGCCCAGCACGACGCCGGCCAGCACCAGCCAGCCCCAGGGCAGCGGCGAACCGCTGCCGTTGGCCTCGGCGTAGCCGAAGAAGGACTCGAAGACCACCTCCTTGCCCACGAAGCCGAAGAGCGGCGGCAGCCCGGCCATGGAGGCGGTGCTGATCAGCGCCACGATGAACAGCGGACGCTGGGTACGGGCGAGCCCGGAGAGCCGGCGCAGGTCCCGGGTGCCGGACTGGTGGTCGATGATCCCGACGACCATGAACAGCGCCGCCTTGAACAGCCCGTGGGCCAGCAGCATCGCCAGTCCGGCGAGCGCGGCGTCCTCGGTGCCCAGCCCGTTGACCATGATCAGGAAGCCGAGCTGGGAGACCGTGCCGTAGGCGAGCACCAGTTTGATGTCGGTCTGGCGCAGCGCCCGCCAGGCGCCGACCAGCATGGTCAGCAGGCCGAGTCCCAGCACCAGCGGCAGCCAGAAGGTGGATTCATGGAAGCCCGGGGCGAAGCGGGCCACCAGGTAGACGCCGGCCTTGACCATCGCGGCGGCGTGCAGGTACGCCGAGACCGGGGTGGGTGCGGCCATCGCGGCGGGGAGCCAGAAATGGAACGGGACCAGCGCCGACTTCGAGAGCGCCCCGAGCAGGACCAGCGCCACCGCGATGTCCACGGCGGTGGCTGTGGCCGGGTCGGAGACCAGCTGCGGGGCGGCCGCGAGGATCTCGGAGAGCCGGTAGCTGCCGGTCAGCTCCCCCAGCCAGAGCAGCCCCACCAGCATCGCCAGGCCGCCGAAGGTGGTGACCAGCAGCGCCTGGATGGCGGAGCGGCGGGCGTAGATGCGGTGCGCGGAGAAGCCGATCAGCAGGAAAGACAGGATCGTGGTGAGCTCCCAGAACACGAAGAGCATGACCAGATCGTCGGCGAGCACCAGGCCCAGCATCGAGGCTGCGAAGGCGAATAGCTCCGCGGCGAAGGGTCCCGCGGCCCGCTCGGAGGAGGAGAAGTACCGGGCGCAGTAGAGCATCACCAGGGCGCCGACGCCGAGGATCAGCACCGACATGGCCAGCGCCAGCGCGTCGATGCGGAACGCCAGCTCCACGCCGAACTGCGGGATCCACTCGATCACCTCGGCCGGCGGGGCGTTGGGCTCGCCGATCCCGGCCGCCTGGTCGGCCTCGAGCACCGCCGGAACATAGCTGAGGATCGCGACCAGGGCGACGGCCAGGACCGCGGCGAGGAAGAAGAAGGTGCGCCGACCGAACCGGTGGAACAGGAAAGGGGTCAGGATGCTGATGGAGAACAGCACAGCCAGCATCCCAATGATCATGTACCCCGCTCCTCTCCAGTCATCAGCTCCTCGCACGCCCTGCTGCGGGTCCCTGAGGACAAGATTCTGCGGCGGCAATCATCCTAATGTTAACAAACTGGGGTTACCATGCCCAAATGCGCAGCATCCAGCCCACCGCGGCCGCCGCCCTCGCCCCGCTGAAGAAGCGACTCATCGCGGTCTGGAGCCTGTGGAGCTGGGGCAATGCCACGGTGAGCGCGGTGATGGTGACCTTCGTCTTCGGCACCTACATCGCGGACGCCGTCGGGCCGGGAGGTCAGGGCACGCAGTACCTGACCACTGCGAACACCATCGCCGGGCTGATCATCGCGCTCACCGCCCCGGTGATCGGGCAGCGCGCGGACAACGGCGGCCGACGACGACGCTGGCTCGCCGTGAACACCCTGATCGTCATCGCGCTGGTCGCCGCATGCTTCTTCGTGAAGCCGGACCAGGCCTATCTGGTCCTGGGCGTGACCCTGATGGCCACGATGACGCTCTTCGACGAGTTCGCGAACCTGAACTACAACTCGATGATCACCGACATCGCGGACTCCCCACGGATGGGCCGGGTCTCGGGCATCGGCTGGGGCTCCGGCTACCTGGGCGGCATCGTGATCCTTGCCATCGTCTACTTCGGCCTGGTCGCCGGTGAGCCGCCGCACCTGTTCGGGCTCGGCGAGGACGAGATGGTCAACGTCCGGGCCGTGGCGCTGGTCGCCGCCGCCTGGTTCCTGATCTTCTCGCTGCCGCTGCTGCTGACCCCGCTGAAGACCGCGGACCAGGACGTGGTCCAGGAACGGGTCAGCATCCTGGAGTCCTACCGCCGGCTCATCGGACTGATCATCGGGCTCTGGCGCGAGGACCGGAACACCTTCTGGTTCCTGGTCTCCTCGGCGATCTACCGCGACGGACTCTCCGCGGTGTTCACCTACGGCGCGATCCTCGGCGTGACGGTGTTCGGGTTCAGCACCTCAGACATCCTGCTCTTCGGCATCGCCGGCAACGTGGCCGCGGCCCTGGGAGCGTTCATCGGGGGCTGGTTCGATGACCGGGTCGGTCCGCGACGGGTGATCGCGACCTGTGTGACCGCCCTGATCCTGACCGCCGGGATCCTGTACTTCCTCGACGTGGAGCGCAGCTTCGGGGCCTTCGTGATCACCCCGACCGGCGCGTTCTGGGTCTTCGGCCTGATGCTCTGCGTGTTCGTAGGGCCGGCGCAGTCCTCCTCGCGGGCGTTCCTGGCTCGGCTGGCGCCGCCGAGCCGCGCCGGGGAGCTCTTCGGGCTCTACGCCACGGCCGGACGCAGCGTGTCCTTCCTGACCCCCGGGCTGATCGCGCTGCTGCTCTTCAGCGCCGGCGGCAGCGACAAGGCGATCATCCTGGGGGTAGTGGTGATCCTGAGCCTCGGGCTGGCCACCCTGACGCTGGTGCACAACCCCACCGGACCGGCGAAGATGCGCGAGCACCGGGTGCCCGCGCGGGGCTGACCTCAGGGGGTGAGTCAACGGGGAACGCCGGATCGGCCTACCTGATGATGGTGCGGTGGAAGTTCACGTGGCTGCGCGAGGCCGTGGGCCCGCGCTGACCCTGGTAGCGGGACTGGTGCGCCCCGGCGCCGTAGCTGTACTCGGCGGGCGAGGTGAGCCGGAAGAAGCAGAGCTGACCGATCTTCGAGCCGGGCCACAGCTTGATCGGCAGCGTGGCCATGTTGGAGAGCTCCAGGGTCACCTGTCCCGAGAACCCCGGGTCGATGAACCCTGCGGTGGAGTGGGTGAGCAGCCCCAGCCGGCCCAGCGAACTTTTCCCCTCCAGGCGCGCCGCGACGTCGTCGGGCAGGGTGACCGACTCGTAGGTGGCGCCGAGCACGAACTCCCCAGGATGGAGGATGAAGGGCTCCTCCGGGTCCACCTCCACCAGTCGGGTCAGCTCCGGCTGGTCCGCGGCGGGGTCGATGTGGGCGTACTTATGGTTGTCGAAGAGCCGGAACATCCGTTCCAGTCGCACGTCGACGCTTGAGGGTTGGATCATCGAGGTGTCCAGCGGGTCCAGCTTGATCCGCTCGGCGTCGATCTCGGCTCGGATGTCTCGATCAGATAGCAGCACCCGCCCAAAATACCCCAGCCCGCCTCTGCTCGGGGCGAGATGGGCCCGCTCGCATTGCATTCTGTGCGCGTCCGTGATCGCGTAGAGGCATGACTGAGACTCCCAACACCCAGCCAGAGCAGACCCCCGCCACCGATGCAGCCGCCGAGCAGGCCGGGACCGCCGCCACGCTCGAGCAGGTCCTGATCCAGGGCAAGGACGGCAACGCGCAGGCCGGAGAGATCATCCGGACCTTCCTGACCAGCAGCGTCTACTTCCTCAGCCCTGAGGAGGTCAACGACGAGACCGGGTCGGTGAACCCGCTGACCCTGCAGGACAACGAGGGCAACCCGCTGATCGCGCTGTTCAGCACCAGCGGGAACATCCCCGATGACTACAAGGAGCACGCTCCGCACGCCGTGGAGGCCCCCGGGGTCGCCATCGTGCAGTCCATCACCGGCGCCGGCATCATGATCGACGCAGGCCAGGAGCACGGCTTCCAGATCTCGGCCGAGGGTGTGGAGCGGATCCGCACCGACTTCATCAGCCCCGCCGAGGAGGCCGAAGCCCAGCAATGAGCTGAGCTCCGCTGAGCGGCTGGCTCGCTCCGCCCCGACCGGGGCTAGAGTGATGAGCTGAATCTGCTGCTCGAGCCGGGAGGAATGTCATGGGTGCCGTCCTCTCCGGCTTCACCATCATCTGGCTGATCATCGGCGTCGGCTGGATCATCGGCAGGTTCGGGGTCCTGGGCCCGGATGCGCGCGTGACCATGAGCCGCGTGGCGTTCTTCGTGGCCTCACCCTGCCTGCTCTTCGTCACCATCTCCGAGTCCTCGTTGCGTCAGGTGCTGGGTCCGCAGTTCGTGATCGCGGCACTCGGCGCGCTGAGCACCCTGGTGGTGTTCATCCTGATCGGCCGATTCCTTCTGTTGAAGGGCCGGGCCGGATCCGACCTGATGATCGGCGGCATGAGCGCCTCGCTGGTCAACGGCGCGAACCTCGGCTTCCCGATCGCGGCCTACGTCCTGGGCGACGTCGCGCTGGCCGCGCCGATCATCATGTTCCAGCTGGCGATCTACACCCCGATCTACGTCACCGCACTGGATCTGCTCACCCGCAACCAGGGCACGACGACGAAGGTGCGGCCCCGGCCGCGGATCTCGGCCCTGCGCAGCATCGGGCAGTCCGCGGTGAACCCGATGATCATCGGCGCCTCGCTGGGTCTGCTCTTCTCCTGGCAGGGGCTCAGCTTCCCCACTCCGGTGCAGGAGGCCATCGAGCTCCTCGCCGGCGCCTCGATCCCGCTGATGCTGCTGGCCTTCGGGCTCTCGCTGGTCGGCAGCCGACCGCTGGACAAGGCCGCCGGGCGGCGGCGTGACGCGTTCCTCGCTGCCGGGCTCAAGCTGATCCTGCATCCGCTGCTGGCCTGGCTGCTGGCCGGCGTCATCTTCGGGCTCGAGGACCATCAGGTGCTGGTCGCCGTGGTCATGGCGGCCCTGCCCACCGCACAGAACGTGCTGGTCACAGCCGTGCGCTATCAGGCCGGTGAGGTGATCGCCCGCGACACCGTGCTGCTGACCACCATCTTGGCGATCCCGACGGTGGTGCTCGCCGCGGTGCTGCTGGGCTGAGAGGCCGGGCTGGTCTGAGTCGCCGGGCTGATCTGGGCTGATCTGCGGCCGGGTCGATCCTCCCGGGACGCGGGCCGGTCATTGCTACCCTGAACCCTATGTCGCAGGCCCATCACTCCGCTCCGCCGCCCCCACCGGAGGCGTCCGGGCGCCCTGATCGCCGCCGCGGGCTGCTGGTGGCGTGGGCGGCCGCGCTGGTCATGGGGATCGCCGCCGGCGGCGTCGCGATCTGGCAGGTCAGCGACGAGATCTACACTCCCCGGCACACCGCACAGGAGTACTGGGAGACGATCAGCCAGGGCAGCGGCTCCGAGACGCTGGGGTTCTTCGACCCCGCCTCGCTGGAGGCCGCCGAGGGCGACCCGGTGGACAGCCTGCTGCTCGACGGTGAGCCGCTGGCGCGCAGCACCGAGGGCGTGGAGAACCTGCGGTTCGGGGAGGACCCCGAGCGGCGGGGCGGCGCGGTGATGCAGTTCGACGTCGAGGACGAGAGCTTCCAGACCCAGCTGCCCATGGAATCCCACGAGAACACGCTGGCCTTCTTCCCGGACTGGGAGCTCACCGCGGCGTCGATGAGCCAGCTGGAGATCGACGTGCCCGGCGCGGCAGCCGGTGGGATCGCTCAGATCAGCGTCAACGGAGAGCCGGTGAACCTCCAAGACGACTCCGCGACGCTGCGCACCTACGTCCCGGCCGTGGTGGAGATCGCGGTGGACAGCCAATGGCTGGTCGGCGCCTCCCGCTATGTGGTGGTCCAGGACGTCGGCGAGGACGACGACGCCCAGGCGCACCAGATCACGCTGGAGCTCGAGGCCTCCGACGCCGCCCAGGACGTGCTTCACGAAGAGGTCCAGGCGTATCTGGACTCCTGCGCCGAGCAGCAGGTGCTGATGCCCGCGGGATGTCCGATGGGGATCAACACCCCCAACCAGGTCGCCACCGAATCGATCAACTGGCAGATGCCCGACCCGCAGGAGCTCACGCTCGGCTTCGACGAGGACGGCTGGGAGATCGCCGACACCGCTCTGCAGGCCACGATCGCCTTCGACTCCCGGCACTTCCACGACGGCGCCAGCCTCGAAGAGAGCCACCTGGTGGACTTCGACCTGGACATCGAGGTCGGCGCCAGCGGCGAAGAGCTGATCATTGCGGTCTCCGGATCCGACTGACCCGTTCTGTAGACTCTGGCCCTGTGGCTGCCCAGAAGACTGCGATCCGCGACACCGCGGAGACTCGGTCTGCCGTCGACCCCAAGGCGCTTGAAGCCGTCGGGCTCAGCTCGGTCCAGGTCCTGGAGCGCAACCGGCTGGGGCTGGCCAATGTCCAGCCGCGCACCACCTCCCGCTCGATCACCGACATCCTGCGCACCCACCTGATGACGCTGTTCAACCTCATCATCGGGATCTGCGCGCTGGCGATCATCCTGCTGGGACGCTGGCTGGACCTGCTCTTCGCCGTCGCCGCCGTCGCCAATGTCATCATCGGGCTCTTCCAGGAGTACAGCGCCAAGCGCAAGCTCGACGCGATCGCGCTGCTGCACCAGGACGAGGTGCGGGTGCTGCGCGACGGGATGCTCCTGCAGATCCACCGGGAGCAGATCGTGCTGGACGATGTGGTCGAGCTGCGCCGCGGCGATGAGATCCCTGCCGACGGCGAGGTGCTGCGCTCCGAGGGCCTCGACGTGGACGAATCCATGCTCACCGGGGAGTCCGATGCCGTGGCCAAGCGCCGCGATGACCGGCTCCTCTCCGGGACCGCCGTGGTCGCCGGCTCCGGCAGGTTCCGCGTGACCGCCGTCGGGGAACGGGCACACGCAGTGCGGCTGGCCACCGAGGCCAAGCAGTATCAGAAGATCAACTCCGAGCTGCGTCGGGCGATGGAGAAGATCGCCCTGTGGCTCTCGCTGGTGCTGGTGCCGATCGTGGCGGTGGTGCTCAACGGGCAGATGCAGGCCTTCGGCGGCTGGAACGCCGCCTGGGAGTCGGGGCAGTGGCGGGACGCGCTGGTCACCTCGGTGTCCTCGGTGACCGCGATGATCCCGCAGGGGCTGGCCCTGATGACCACCATCGCGTTCGCCGTCGCCGCCGTGAAGCTCTCCAAGGAGAACGTGCTGCTCCAGGAGCAGCCGGCCGTGGAGATCCTGGCCCGGGTGGACGTGGTCTGCCTGGACAAGACCGGCACGCTGACCGACGGCACCATCGCCTTCCACCGCGCCACAGCGCTGGACCCGCAGGGCTTCGACTCCACGCGGCGCCGCCACCCGGAGTCCACCGCGCTGGAGGGCACCGAGGAGTGGGAGCAGGTGCTCGCCTTCTTCGGCGCCGACGAGCGCGCCAACGCCACCGCGGCCGCACTGCGCGCGCCCTACACCGCCCTGCCCCGGCATCGCGTGGCCAGCCAGGTCCAGTTCTCCTCCGCCCGGCGCTTCTCCACCGTGAGCTTCGCCGAGGACGCCGGCGGCCTGGCCGGTCACTGGGTGCTGGGAGCCCCGGAGATCCTCCGCGGGGACTCCACCGATCCGCAGGTGCACACGGAGCAGCTGCTGCGCCGCACCGATGAGCTCTCCAGCCGCGGGCTGCGAACGATGCTGCTCACCCATGCGCCCCTGGACGGTCCGCTCCTCGCCGGCGGCACCGGCCCGCTCGGACGCGGGCAGCGGCTGCCATCCGGCATGGTCCCCGTGGCCCTGCTGGCCTTCAAGGAGAACGTCCGCCCCGAGGTCCACGCCACGCTGGAGTATTTCCGCGAGCAGAACATCGCGCTGAAGGTGATCTCCGGGGACTCCCCCAAGACGGCGGCGGCGGTGGCGCGCGAGGTGGGCATGGTCATCGAGGGCGACGCCATGGACGCCTCGGCGCTGCCCGAGGACCCGGCGGAGCTGCGCGAGGTCCTGGAGCACCACTCGGTGTTCGGCCGGGTCTCGCCCGAGCAGAAGCGCACCATGGTCGAGGCGCTGAAGGCGGCCGGACATGTGGTGGCGATGACCGGCGACGGGGTCAACGACGCCCTGGCGATGAAGAAGGCCGATCTGGGGATCGCCATGGGCGACGGTGCCCCGGCCACCAAGGCGGTGTCCCGGATGGTGCTGCTCGACGGTCGCTTCGACCGGCTGCCCTCGGTGCTCGAGCAGGGACGCAAGGTCATCGCCAACACCGAACGGGTGGCGCACCTGTTCCTGTCCAAGACCGCCTACGCGATCCTGCTCGGACTGATCTACGGGCTGCTGTTCTGGGAGTTCCCGTTCCTTCCGCGCCAGTTCTCCACGGTGGACTTCCTGATGATCGGCTTCCCGGCGTTCTTCCTGGCGCTGATGCCCAATCCGCGGCTCTACCGACCGGGATTCCTGCGCCGCTCGATGCTCTTCTCGATCCCGACGGCGATCGCGATCGTGCTCGCGGTGATCACGGTCAGCGCCTTCGGCCGCTACCTCCAGGAGCCCGCGGCCGCGATCCAGACCGCGGCCACACTGTGCCTGACCGCGGTGGGCCTCTGGGTGCTCAATGTGGCGCTGCGTCCGCTGACCTTCCCGCGCGTGGCGCTGATCGGGACCATGTACCTGCTGCTGGCCGCGGTGCTGCTGGTCCCGATCTCCCAGCAGTACCACCTCTTCGTCATGCCCTCGGCCGAGCTGCTGGCCGCCGCGTTCGTGGCCAGCATCCTGGGCTGCGGACTGGTCGAGGTCGGCAGCCGAGCCGTGACCGCGCTGACCGAACGCCGATCAGCCGCGTGAGCCGGGTTCGGGGCCCGGGCAGGGGCCGGGGCAGGGGCGGGGGCTCGGTCCGGACCCGGGAATTTCCGGTCCGCCGCGGACGCTGGATAATGAACCACGTGATCATCAACCCTTCTTCATCGAGAGTGAGCCGAGCATGCTGAGGACCGTCATGGGCGGCAAGATCCACCGCGCCACCGTGACCCACGCGGACCTGCACTACGTCGGGTCCATCACGGTGGACGCCGACCTGCTCGACGCCGCAGGGATCGTCGAGGGCGAGAAGGTCCAGGTGGTCGACATCACCAACGGGGCCCGCCTGGAGACCTATACCATCGCCGGTCCACGCGGCTCGCAGGTGATCGGCATCAACGGCGCGGCCGCCCACCTGGTGAACCCCGGGGACCTGGTCATCCTGATCACCTACGTGATGCTGGATGCGAAGGAGCTCGCCGATCACCGGCCCCGTGTAGTCCACGTGGACTCCGAGAACCGCATCGTGGCCCTGGGCCAGGACCCGGCGGAGCCGGTGCCGGGCGCGGTGGACCAGCTGGACCCGCGCACCGCCGTGCTCAGCTGACCGACACGAGTGGTCGGGCCCGGCGGAGGACTCGGGGTGTGACCAGGCTTGAATCAGGGTCCATCAGGGGTCATGGCCGTGACATCGGCGTGCAAAGCAGACTAGGTTCTAGAGGGACTCGTAAGACACGAGAGAGACATTCACCAACGGAACGGAGTTGACCATGCGACTGTTCACACTGGGCGCCGGCGTAGCCATCGGCTACATCATCGGCAGCAAGCGCGGCAAGGCAGAATTCGAGCGGAGTCTCAACGCCGTGAAGAAGAGCGCCGCGGAGACCTGGAAGGATCCCAAGGTCCAGGAGACCGTCACAAAGGCCGGAGAGACCGCCAAGCAGTATGTCTCCACCGTGGCTGACTCGGTCAAGAAGCAGGCCAACGACGCCGCTTCCCCGGTCACCGACAAGGTCGTCGACGCCGCGGCGCTGGCCGAAGACGCAGTCAAGAAGGCCGGCAGCAACGCCGAGAAGCTGGTCGATCAGGCCGCCGACAAGGTCCAGAAGCAGGCCGAGGAAGCTGAGAAGAAGTCCGGCGGAGCCTCCAGCGGCAACGGTTCGAACACGTCGTCCAGCTCGTCCTCCACCGGAGGATCCTCGAGCAGTGGCAGCACCGGCGGGGCCTCCAACAAGCCGTCCGGCAACAACGGACGCTGACCTCAGGTCTTGAGCCGCGGGCTCTGAGCCTCGGGCCTCAGATCCCGGGCACTTTCGAACAGCGACGGCCGTGGGTCTCGTCCCCTGAGAAGGGGGCCGTGCCCACGGCCGACCTATATCCTGAGACCTATGCCGTCTGAGACCTTCGCCGCCCGACTCATCGCCGAGACCCTCGGCTCCCGAAAGCTGAACGACTACCCAGAGGCTCCGCGCCACGACCAGCTGCTGCGCAGGGCCCTGCGCCGGCGTCGGGTGACGCTGAAGGCCGTGGGCGAGCACAGCCAGGTCTTCGTCTTCGGCGGCGTCGTCGTCGGGGGGATGGATGCGGCGGTGACCACACTGGTGAGCGCCCATGCTCGCCGGATCGCCGCGGATCCGAACCTCCTGCGCCGGCACCTGCAGATCCAGGAGGTGCCGTTGGCCGCTGCGAGGACCCCCGCCGGCCCGGCCGAGGTCAGCAGAGGCACCGGCCAACACACCGATCAAGAAGACGGGCAGGAGCCCGCGCAGGAGCTCACCGGGGACTCGTCCCCGACCGAGCCCGCGGCTCCCAGCACGATCCGCGCCTTCGTCGTCGGGGAGCGGGTCTGCGCCTCGCTGCTCCGGCTGCCCGCGGCGGTCCTCGGCGACGGCAGCTCCACGCTGGACCAGCTGATGCAGGCCGACGTCGAGGCGCGCACCCGACACGCGCTGCTCGCCGGCACCGCAGTGCCCGTCACCCCTGACCGGGGCACTCCAACGGTGCAGGAGCAGCTGAGCCGGCGCGGACTCACCACGGACCAGGTGCCCGCTCTGCATGAGCTGGTGCAGCTGCAGGACTCCGCCGAGATCGCCGCCGGCGGGCTGACCATCGACGTGACCGCTGTGTTGGCGGACGCTCTGCATGAGCTCGCCGTGGAGGCTGTCATGGCGGTGCCGGGACTCTTCGCCGCCGCCGTGGACCTCGAGGTGCCGGACCTGGAGTCCGCCGAGGGCGCCGTCGTCCGCTCAGTCCTTCCCGACGCCGACATCAGCCCGGCGCATCTGCCCGCCTACGGAGAGCCCAGGGACGTCGCCGGCGCGATCGCCGATGAGATCCTGCTGCGCGCCTCGCGCTGAGCGGCGCGCCGCGCGGGGTGGTCTGATCGCAGATGGGGGCCCTCCCCCAGCAGCGTCTCGCGCAGGGTCACCGGTGTCTCGGGGCGCTCGGGCAGCAGTCCTCGTCTGCGCAGCTCCGGAGTCACGAACGCCTCGAAGCGTTCGAAGTCTGCCGGACGGACCGCGGCTGAGATGTTGAATCCGTCCACGCCTGAGAGCTCCTTGAAGCGGACCAGCTCATCGACCACCTGGACCGGGTCTCCGACGACCAGCGGCCCGCGCCCGCCGATGGAGATGAACTCGGCGACATCGCGGACGGTCCAGCGCTTCGTCGGGTCCTTGGTGAACATCGCCAGTGCGGACTGATTGGCCTCCGTCTGGACATCGGCGACCACGTCGTCATCGCGCAGGTTCGACAGATCGACCCCGGTCCACCCGCCGAAGAGGGTCAGTGCGGAGGCGGTGTCCACGTACTCCCGGTATTCGGCCAGCCGCGCCTGCGCGAGCTCCTCCGTCTCGGCCACGATGATCGTGGCCATGGCGAAGAACCGCACCGACTCAGGATCACGCCCGGCTTCACTCAGCGCCTCCCGGGTGTCGGAGACCTGGGTTCCCAGCCGCTCCGGGGAGGAGCTGATCACGAAGATCGCCTCCCCGTGGTCCACGGCGAACTTCTGCCCCCGGGCGGAGGACCCGGCCTGGAAGAGCAGCGGTGTGCGCTGCGGGCCTGGGTGGGTGAGCATCTCGCCCGGCACGGTGAACCACTGCCCCTGATGCTCGATCGGATGGACCTTCTCCGGGTCCACGAAGACTCCGGTGGACTTGTCCGCCAGCACCGCGCCCTCTTCGAAGGACTGCTCGAAGAGCTTGTACATCACCTCGAGGTACTCGTCGGCCCGGTCATAGCGGACATCGTGCGGGATCTGCTGGGAGAGACCGAGATTGCGCGCGGCCGAGTCCTGATAGCTGGTGACGATGTTCCAGGCGATCCTGCCCCGGGTCAGGTGGTCCAGCGTGGCGAACCGTCGAGCCAGGGAGTAGGGAGCCTCATAGGTGACCGAGGCGGTCAGTCCGAAGCCGAGATGCGTGGTGGCTGCTGCCAGGGCGGGCACGATGACCTGCGGGTCCAGCAGCGGGAACTGCACTCCCCCTCGTGCCGCAGAGTCGGCGGTGCCGCCGTAGACGTCGTAGACCCCGGGGATGTCGGCGAGGAACAGTGAGGAGAATCCGGCCCGCTCCACCGTCCGAGCGAGCTCGGTCCAGTAGTCGAGCGTGTCGAACTCCTCGATCCGCGATTCCGGGTGGCGCCACAGACCCGGGGACTGATGCACCGGGACCAGCATGTCGAAGGCGTTGAAGTGGATGGTCACAGCTTCTCCTTGGCCTCGCCGATGGCATTGAGCCCCTGGGGCAGGGTGCCGTTGATCTCGTGGTCTCCGAGCGACCGGGCGCGGAAGACGATCGGGTTGTGGGTGGCGATGGTCTGCGCGTTGCGCCAGTGCCGGTCAAGCGCCTTGGTGCGCAGCGTGGCGGAGGCACCGACGGTCTGGAACAGCTCGGAGGTTACCGCCAGGACCAGGTCGGGCACGGTGATCTGGGCCTTCTCCACCGCGATCTCGGCGTCGTGGACCTCCCTCGGTGGTCCGCCCTGAAAGTCGGGCTCGCCGGTGCCGGCCTGCAGGCCCGCGACCAGCGCCTTGTCCAGCGTGCGGGCCGCCTGGAGCACCGCGGCCTCCGCCACAAAGGCCTTCGAGGACATCCTGCCCACCACCTGTTGGATCAACGGATCGTGGCTGAACGCCTGCCCGGCGGTGGAGGTGTTGAAGGTGCGGGTTCGGCGCGCCAGCGTGGACGTGGCATCTGCCAGTGCGGCCTTGGCGATCCCGGCTTGGACGGCGAGCAGGTAGAGCTGGAAGAAGGCCGCCTCGTGGACGGACTCGTGATCACCTGGGCTGCGCCCGAGCACCGCGAGATCCTCCACGGCGACCGAATCCAGCAGGGTGGTCCCGGTGCCGGTGAGCTTCTGTCCGAAGCCGTCCCAGTCATCGAGCAGCGTCACTCCGGCGGCATCGGTGGGCACCACCGCGAAACGCCGTCCCTCGCCTTCAAGCGCCTGGGCGGCGGAGACCCTGGTGTAGGTCGAGAAGATGGTGCCGGTGGAGTAGTACTTCTCTCCGGTGAGCTGTGCAGCGCCGTCCTCGCCGCGGTCGAGCCGGGTGTTCAGGCTGCCCAGCGCATTGCCGCCCTTCTCGGTGGAGGCGTTGCCCACCGTGCTGCCCTTCAGCACCCGGGCGTACCAGAGCTCGCGCACAGCAGCCGGCTGGAAGCGCAGCGACTCGACGAACCCGAAGTGGCCGCGATAGAGGTGGGCGACGTTGGAGTCGGCCTCGGCGAGCGCGATCACCTCGGTGATCAGCTCCTCGACGCTGACCTCCTCGCCGCCGAACGCGGCAGGCACGCGCAGCGCGCCGAAGCCGACGTCGTCGAGCCAGCTGACCTGCTCGAAGGGCAGGATCCGTTCCAGCTCCCGCGTGACCGCGCCGTCCCGGATGCGGGTCAGAAGTTCGTGGGGGATCGTGCGGGTCATGCGGCGTTCACCTGTTCCCATGCGGCGTCGATGTCTCGGTCAAAGGCGGGGTTGAGCAGCCCGTCGAGGTATTCGCCGTACCACTCGCGCACCTCGGCGGAATGGTAGGCGGCCTTCAGCGCCTCGTACCGCTCGGGCTGCTCCTCGCGGAAGCCCGGGCGAGCGCAGACTGCCAGGGCGAAGGGCAGCGCCTCCTCGGCCGATTCCATGATCAGCACCTCGTCGGGGAGGACATCGATCTCCGCAAGCAGCCGGGCGAAGCCGAAGACGGCGTCCACGTCCGAGTAGATCTGGCCGACCGACTGCTGGTCCACCTCGATGAATTGCAGGTCCTTGGGATTGGCCGTGATGTCTTGGACGCTGAGCGCGGCGACATGCTTGGACTCGTCGATCTCGATCAGGCCCCCGCGGGCGAGCAGGCGGATCCCGCGCCCGTTGTTCGCGGTGTCCACCGGCAGGGCGATCTGGGCGCCGTCCGGGATCTCGTGGAGCGAGTCGTACTGCTGCGAGTAGATCCCCGAGGGCTGTTCGAACATGAAGAAGATCGGCTCGATGTCTAGGTCGTTGTCCTCGTTGAACTGACGCAGGTAGCTGATGTTCTGGAAGAAGTTGACGTCGTATTCGCCGTTGTTCACCGCGTGGTTCGGCTGGATGATGTCGGTGACGTAGGTGGCGTCGAACTCCCACCCGTCGGCCTCCAGGATGCGCTGGGCGATCCGGGTCGGTTCCTGGAAGGGAGCATTCTCGGTGACCACCAGGCGCAGCGTGCGATCACCTCCGATCCGATCGACCAGGCCGCAGCCTGAGGTCAGGCTCCCGACGCCGAGCAGAGCAGCCATGCCCAGTGAACCGCTCAATACTCGACGTCGGGAGAGTGTGGGGGCGCTGGAGGAGCTCATGCGCTGAAGTCCGCCCAGATCTCTTCGGCGTTCTCGGTGGTCATGAAGTCCTCGAAGTCGATGACCCCGCCCTGGTACTCCTCGAACCACTGCTCGACCTCTTCGGACTGGAAGGCGTCCTGCAGCGCCTGGGCCTGTTCGTCGGTGACCCCGTCGGGTCCGACGGCGACCACGCAGGTGAACGGGGTGCGCACCTCTTCGCGGCCGTCTTCGATGCTCAGCGTGGTCTCCTCGAGATCGAGGTCCGCCTCGGCGATCAGCCGGACGAACGCGAACCCGGCGTCGACGTCGGGGAGCACCTGCGCCGCGGACTGCTGGTCGGTCTCCACGAACTGGAAGTCTCGGGGATTGTCGGTGATGTCGTTCTGGGTGAGCTCGATCACGGAGACCGACTCGTCGACCTCGATCAGGCCCTCGTCGGCGAGCAGCCGCAGCGCCCGGCCGTTGTTCGAGGGATCCACCGGCAGGTTGATCTCGGCCCCATCGGGCAGCTTCTCCAGGGAGTCATACGTCAGCGAGAAGAGCCCCGCCGGGGCGTAGTACACCGAGAACAGCGGCTCGACCTCGGTGTCGTTGGACTGGTTGAAGTTGTTCAGATAGGCGAGGTGCTGGAAGTAGTTGGCATCGAACTCGCCCTGGTTGACCACCTGGTTGGGCTGGACGATGTCGGTCATATAGGTGATGTCGAGTTCGTAGCCCTGCTCTGCGAGCAGCTCCGCGGCGATCTCGGCGGGCTCCTGGAAGGGTGCGGACTCGGTGACGACGATGCTGATCGTCTCGTCGTCCTCCACCAGTCCGCAGCTGGTCAGGCCAAGGGCCGCGGTGGAGAGGACTGCGCCGGTGAGGATCGCGGGGCGTCGAGCGTTCATGAGGGTGAGCTGCTTTCTCTTGCTGGGCGACAAGGCGCCCTGAGGGTGTGCGGAGGTGACCAGGGCGCGACGTCGCGCGCCGGGGCCGGGGTGTGGTGATGGAGCGTGGTGAGCGTGACAGGCGGAGAACCTGCCTGCGGGGGATCTGGTCAGGCGGTGATGCGCCGGTCTGAGGCTCGGGCGACCCGGGTGCCGGTGAACTGCACCAGCGAGACCAGCAGCACCATCAGCACGATGGCCGCGATCATGGTGGGGGTCTCATACCGGTAATAGCCGTAGCGGATGGCCAGGTCCCCGATCCCGCCGCCTCCGACCAGCCCTGACATCGCCGAATAGGAGATGAAGCTGACCGTCGTGATGGTGATGGACCCGATCAGGCCGGGCTTGGCGTCGACCAGGAGCACATTGCGGATGATCTGCCCGCGGGTCGCTCCCATGGCCCGGGAGGCCTCGACCGCGCCGGAGCCCAGCTGGGTGATGTTCTGCTCGACGAGACGCGCGAAATACGGGATCGCATTGATCGTGAGCGGGACGATCACCGCGGCGGTGCCCACCGAGGTGCCCACCACGAACCGGGTGAACGGGATGATGGCGATGAGCAGGATCAGGAAGGGGAAGGACCGGATCATGTTGACCAGTCCGGAGACGATCGCGTGGGAGCGCGGTCGCGGCGCCAGCCCGTCGGGGGCGTGGACGAAGAGCCAGATCCCCAGCGGGGTGCCGAGCAGGACCGCCACCGGGATGGCGACCGCGATCATCGCGAAGGTCTCCAGCATGGCCTGGTTGATCTCGGGGAGTCGTTCGATGACGAGGTTCATCAGCGCACACCCCCTGCCGAACCGGCGAGCGCGGTGTGCTGGGACCGGTGCGTGCCACCCGGCTGCGCGGCGTCCGGGTCCTGCGGAGCAGACGTGGACTCGTGGGGCCTCTCCCCGCTGCGGTCCAGCCGGATCCCGTCGCTGAGCAGGTACTTCCCGATCGAGGTGCGCGGGTTGAAGCCTTCCCGGCGAAGCTCCGAGGCGGGGAACTCCTCCACCACGCGTCCGTCCTCCATCACCGCGACGTTGTCGGCGAGGGCCTTGATGACTTCCATCTCGTGGGTCACGATCACCACGGTGATGCCGAATTCGCGGTTCACGTCCGCGAGGTACTGCAGCACCGTGGCCGTGGTGAAGGGATCCAGCGCGGAGGTCGGCTCATCGCAGAGCAGCACCTCGGGCTTGGTGGCCAACGCCCGGGCGATCGCCACCCGCTGCTTCTGGCCGCCCGAGAGCTGGGCCGGATAGACCGAGGTCTTATCGGTGATGTCCACGATCTCCAGCGCCTCGGCGGCCCGACGGAGGCGTTCCCGCCGGTCCTTGACCCCGGCGAACTTCAGTGAAAGCTCGACGTTCTGGGCGACGGTGAGGTTGTTGACCAGGTTGAAACCCTGGAAGATCATGCCGATCTGGTGCCGAGCCTGACGCAGGGCCGCGTCATCCAGACTGGTCAGCTCGGTACCGGCGACGCTCACGGTGCCTGCTGTGGGACGTTCCAAGAGGTTGATGTTGCGCAGCAGCGTGGACTTGCCGGCGCCGGAGAACCCGATGATGCCCTGGATGCTGCCTCGCGGCACCTCAAGGCTGACATCATCGACTGCGGTCAGCGGCTCCCTGCCGCGGGCGGCGAAGGTCGTCGAGACATGGGTAAGCGAAATCATGGGGCATGCTCCATCGGTCCTGGCGTTAGCACCCGGCCGAGGCTGTGAGGCCCTCCGGGTTGCTGCGACGTCTTCGAGCCAGATCTCTCAGTCGCTCTGGATGGTTGAGTGCCCTCACTCTAAGGGTGAACCTGGGCGAAAAGTCAAGTCTGGATATGTGTTGCGTTTTGTCTCATTGAGTGAGCCTGACATTGATCGGATTCCCCGGCTGGGCGTAGTCTGACTGGCGTACCATCCCGAGCGGCCGAGAGATCTGGCTCGTCGACGCCGCAGCAACCCAGGGAGGGGCTCCTCAATCGAGGTGTCTTTTCGCCGGGTGCTACCGCCAGGATCGATGGGAGTATCCTCTGATGATTTCGCCTGCCTCCACCCTGAACGGCGCCGCCGCAGCGACCGCTGCGTCCACTGCCGACGCCTCCAACATCTCTGCCGTGGCTGCCCCAGAGCGGGGCGGCCGAGCGCAGTACACCTCGCTCGACGTCAAGCTCTCCGGCGTCGGCCGGGCCTTCGGCTCCCGCACCGTGCTGCGTGACGTCAGCCTGCAGATCGCCCCCGGCGAGGTGCTGGCGATCCTGGGCTCCTCCGGCTGCGGCAAGTCCACACTGCTGCGCGCCGTCGGCGGTCTCGACACCGGCAACACCGGAGAGATACTGATCAACGGCTCCCCGGTGCAGCGCTATGACGAGCGCACGGCGGTCGGATTCCAGGAGCCGCGACTGCTGCCCTGGCGCTCGATCCATAAGAACGTCAGCCTGGGCCTGCCGCGCACCCTCTCGAAGTCCGAGGGCCGGGAACGGGTCGACGAGCTCCTGGAGCTGGTCGGGCTGCATGACCGCGCCTCGCTGCGGCCCCGGGAGATCTCCGGCGGCATGGCACAGCGCGCCTCACTGGCCCGCGCCCTGGCTCGCCGCCCCGGTGTGCTGCTGCTCGATGAGCCCTTCGGCGCCCTGGATGCACTCACCCGGCTCAAGATGCAGGACCTGCTCCTGGACCTCCACGCGCAGACCGGCACCACGGTGCTGCTGGTCACGCACGACGTGGACGAGGCGCTGCAGCTCGCAGACCGCGTGCTGCTTCTGGGTCAGGATCCGGAAGATCCCGACCCGGCCGAGGGCGCCACGATCGCTCGACTGCTGAGCGTGCCCGGTGAGCGTCCCCGGGATCGCGCCTCGGCCGAGCTGGCCGCACTGCGCGGTGAGCTCTTCTCCGGGCTCGGCGTCGACTCGCACAGCCACTGACCCCGCCACCGACCCCACGGGGAGCGCTCCGGGCGAAGCCCTGACCTCCCGCCCACCCGTAGCGCATCGGCCAGCTGTCCGATGCACTCTTCCCGCACCACTTCGATCAGATCCCGGTCATCACCGGGCAGCCGATCCGCTCAGATGCATCCACCCGCTTGCCGCTGACATGCATGACTCAGAACATCTCGCAGACTGTCCATCGTTGAAGTATTGAAAGGCCCTCCCCCATGCCCAGCACCACCGCTTCCCGCTCCTCACGCACCCGCCGCACCTCCGTCAAGGCGGTCTCCATGGCTGCCGCCGTGGCGCTGCTCGCCACCGCCTGCGGCGACGGCGGCGGCGAGGATGAGCAGCTCGAGACGCTGAACATCGACTTCGCCACGTACAACCCGCTGAGCCTGATCATCCTTGAGAACGGCTGGCTGGAGGAGGAGCTCGAGGAGCTCGACGTCGACGTGCAGTGGGTGCAGTCCCAGGGCTCGAACCGCGCGAACGAGAACCTGCGCGCAGGAAACATCCACGTGGGCTCCACCGCCGGATCCGCTGCGCTGCTCAACCGCGCCGTGGGTGCCGACACCCACACGATCATGATCGAGAACCAGCCCGAGTGGTCCGCCCTGGTGACCCAGGAGGGATCCGACATCGAGTCCGTGGAGGACCTCGAAGGAGCCTCGATCGCCGCCACCCTCGCCACCGACCCCTACTTCTTCATGGCGCGCGCGCTGCAGGAGGCCGGGCTCAGCGTGGACGACGTCGAGGTCCAGGCGCTGCAGCACGCCGACGGCCGCCAGGCCCTGGAGAACGGCGACGTCGACGCCTGGGCCGGCCTTGATCCGATCATGGCCGGTGCCGAGGCTGAAGGCGCCGAGCTGCTCTACCGCAACGTGGAGTTCAACACCTACTCGGTGGTCAACGCCACCGGCGATTTCGTGGAGAACCACCCCGACGTCGCCCAGATCGTGGTCAACGTCTACGAGCAGGCCCGCGAATGGGCCATCGAGAACCCGGAGGGCACCGCCGAGATCCTCGCCGAGTACGCCGGGATCGAGCCGGAGATCGCCGAGGCGGTCATCACCGAGCGCACCAACTTCGAGGTGGACCCGGTGCCCGGCGATGACGTCTACGCCGCCATGGAGGCCGCCGGACCGTTCTTCGTGGAGAACGGGGACGTGGACAGCCAGGAGGCGGTGGATGAGGCGCTGGATTCACTCTTCTACACCGAGTTCGCCGAGAACCGCGAGGCAACCGACGCCGAGGGCACCGAGAACGCCGCCGACGAGGCAGACATCGAGGAGGACGACGAGTGACAGACACCCTAGATTCCCCCACGGCGGCACAGCCCGCCGATGGGGCCGCGCGCCCGACTGAGCGGCGCACCCGACGCGGGGTTCCCGGTGGTGGTCTGCTGATCGGCGCCATCGTCCCGGTGCTGCTGCTGGGACTGTGGTGGCTGGTCACCGAGGTCACCGGCACCTTCACCGCGATCCAGCTGCCTGCCCCACAGGCGGTCCTCACCGCGGGAATCGGACTCTTCGAGTCCGGCGACCTCTTCGAACACGTGGGGATCTCGCTGCAGCGGGTGCTGATCGGATTCGGGATCGGTGCTGCACTGGGCCTGGCGCTCGGTTCGCTGCTGGGCCTGTCCTCGATCGCGGACAAGCTGCTGAACCCCACGGTGGGAGCCTTCCGGGCCGTGCCGTCGCTGGCCTGGGTCCCGCTGCTGCTGCTCTGGGTCGGGATCGGTGAGGACTCGAAGGTCATCCTGATCGCGATCGGCGCGTTCTTCCCGGTGTTCACCGCGATCCACTCCGCGCTGCGGCATGTGGACGCTCAGCTGGTCGAGGCCGGCCGCGCCTTCGGGTTCCACGGAATCCGGCTGCTCGGCACCGTCCAGCTGCCCGCCGTGGTGCCCAGCGTGTTCTCCGGACTGCGCCTGGGCCTCGCCCAGGCCTGGCTCTTCCTGGTCGCCGCCGAGCTGCTCGCGGCCGCCGAGGGCCTGGGCTTCCTGCTCACCGAGTCGCAGAACAACGGGCGCACCGACCGGCTGCTGCTGGCCATCGTGCTGCTGGCGCTGCTGGGCAAGCTTACCGACACCCTGCTCGGGGTGCTCGAGCGCAAGGCGCTCAAGACCTGGGCCTAGCCTCTCGCCCAGCCGGCCCTGACCGGGGCCTGGCGTGTTCCACCAGCCGCATCTTCGGCGGGATGGCACACGCCGGGCCACGGTCTTCTGCGTCGAGGCGCCGGCTCAGCCCTTGCGACGCAGCTGGAACTGCGCGGCGTGGTGCTCCGCGGGCAGGTGGTCACCGGCGCCGAAGAGCTTGTTGCGCAGCGTGCCGGGTGCGTATTCGGTCTTGTAGCGCCCGCGCTTCTGCAGCTCCGGCACCACGTGCTCGACCACATCGATGAAGGTGCCAGGAGTGATGTGATAGGCGAGGTTGAACCCGTCCACGTCGGTCTCCTCCTGCCAGTCGATGAGCTGCTGCGCGGCGGTCGGACCGTCACCGATGATCACCGGGCCGAAGCCGCCGACGCCGACCCACTCGGCCAGCTGCCGGACGGTCCAGACCTCGTCCTCGCGACCCGAGGCCTTCTGGAAGGTCTCGACCGTGGACTGGATGGCGTTGGACTTCACGTCTCCGATGGGCTGGTCGAGGTCGAACTGGCTCAGGTCGATGCCCATCCAGCCCGACATCAGCACCAGTCCGCCCTCGGCGTCGATGTACTGGGTCAGATCGTCGTACTTGGCCTGGGCGGCGTCGTTGTCCGGGCCGGTGACGATGGTCTGCATCGCGAAGATCCGCACCGAATAGGGATCACGCCCGGCATCGGCCACCGACTGGCGGATCTTGGCCACGGAGGCCTTGGCCAGCTCCTTGGTGGGTGGATTGATGAACACGGCCTCGGCATGTTTGCCCGCGAAGGCGCGGCCGCGGGAGGAGGCGCCGGCCTGATAGATCACCGGGGTGCGCTGCGGGGAGGGCTCCACCACGCCGATGCCGGGGGTCTTGAAGAACTCGCCGTGGTGCTCGATCCGGTGCACCTTCGACGGGTCGGTGAAGACGCCCGAGGCCTTGTCGGCGAGGACGGCGTCGTCCTCCCAGGAGCCTTCGAGCAGCTTATAGATGACGTCGAGGTACTCATCGGCGTGGTCGTAGCGGCGATCGTGCTCCATCTGGTCGTCCTGGCCCATGTTCTGCGCGGCAGAAGGCAGGTAGCCGGTGACCACGTTCCAGCCCACACGTCCGCCGGTGAGGTGATCCAGGGTGCCCAGCCGCCGGGAGAACGGGTAGGGGTGTTCATAGGCGGTGCCGGCGGTGATGCCGAAGCCGAGGTTCTTGGTGACCGCGGCCATCGCCGAGACCAGCAGGAACGGATCCTGCAGCGGGATCTGCGCCCCGGAGCGCAGCGCGGCCTCCGGGTTCGAGCCGAAGACGTCATAGGGGCCCAGCACGTCGGCGATGAAGAGGCCGTCGAAGAGCCCGCGCTCAAGGATCTGCGCCACCTCGGTCCAGTAGCCGATCGTGTTGTACTCCCGCGCGCGGTCCTGCGGGTGCCGCCACAGCCCCGGGGACTGATGCACCACGCAGTTCATGTCGAAGGCGTTGAAGAGGATCTCGCGATTGCCGGACTCGGTGGTCGGGAAGGTCATGCGTTGGTCTCCTTGGGGTTCGGATCAATGACAGGCGATCAATGACAGATGATCAGTGACAGATATCGGCGCTCAGGCCCGGACCGGGCCCTGTCGCGCGGGCCGGGGGTGCGGGCCGCAGGTGCGACTCAGGCGCTCGGCGCTGCGCTGACCGGGGTGTCCGCCGGGGTATCTGCCGGGGTGGCCGCGGCAGACTCCTCCGCGAGGGCCGGCTCGCCGACGCTCCACAGCCGGACCGGCGCGGTGCCGTTGACCCGGTGGTCCCCGGCGATCCGGGCCTTATAGACCCAGGGGTTGTGGCTGGTGACGGTGCGGGCATTGCGCCAGTGCCGATCCAGGCTGCGCGACTGGCTCACCCCGGAGGCGCCGAGGACGTCGAAGATCCGGGTGACCGCCTCCAGCACCGGGCGGTGCAGCGCCACCTGGGCGCGGCCGGTGGCAAGTTCCACGATGTTGGCCGCCTCGATCTGCGCATCCTGGGTGCGGCTTCGGGCGGCGAAGGCGGCATCCAGGCTAGCCGCGGTCGCGAGGACCTGGGCCCGGGCCAGCGCCGCCACCGCATCCACTTCCCCGACGGCCTGGAGCAGCTGCGGATCCGTGCGCGGAGTGCGTGTGTTGGCGTGGGAGAAGGTCCGCGAGCGCTCATGCAGCAGGCTGGCGGCGTCCCGGGCCGCGGCCTCGGCGACACCGGCGAGCACGATCAGCAGGAAGTGCTGGTAGAGCGCCGTCTGGTACGGGAACCGATCGGTCAGCCCGCGCAGCTCGGCCTCCTCCACCACGGCGTCGGTCAGCCTCGCGGTGCCGGAGCCGGTGGTGCGCTGGCCGAAGCCGTCCCAGTCGTCATCGATCTCCACCCCGGGCTGGTCCCGGCGGACCAGCACCGCAAGCTCCTGGCCTGCTGCGTCCCGAGCCGTGACATCGAGCCAGTCCGCGAAGATCGCACCCGTGGTGTAGTACTTCACCCCGGTGACCACGTGTCCGTCGTCGGTCTCGCGGACCACGGTGCCGGACTGGTGGAAGCCTCCCTTGCCCGGCTCGGTCCAGGCGTTGCCGACCAGCTCTCCCGCCGCCAGCCGCGCCAGCCAGCGCTGCACGAGGGGCCCTGGATCGGACGCGGCGTCGGTCTCCGCGGCTGCGCGCCAGAGCAGATCCTCCTGCACCGCGAAGTGCCCGCGCAGCACCTGGGGGATGTTGCTGTCCTGGGCCGCGAGCTCCAGGAGGACCTCGGTGGTCTGCACCCAGTCCAGGCCGAAGCCGCCCGCCGATTCGGGCACGCGGAGCCGCCCGATGCCGGCTGCGACGAGGTCCTTGACCTCCTCCCGGGCCAGTTCACGGCTGCGCTCCCGGTCGAGCGCGGAGAGGCCGACACGCTCAATGGCGTCGTGCAGGATTTGGGGCACCGGCAGTTGAATGTTCATTCTTTCCTCCATCGATTCTGGCGGTAGCACCCGGCGTATCCGGGTTGCTGCGACGTCTTCGGGCCAGATCCCTCAGTCGCTCTGGATGGTGATGACGCTCAATATAGAGGGTGCGGGGGTTCATCCGTCAAGTTCGAATGACGCTCGATGTCTGAAGTCTGGCTCCGCGACGTGGGGAGACCGCCGATAGATATTCCTGAACGCTTCCCTGCTGGCCGTCAGTGCGCTGCAGTGTGTTCATCGGACGAATCATGAGGCCAGGTGGCGCCGGCCTGCCTCCGGAATGTCACACGGCGTCTCACAGTGCGAACAATTCTTGCTGGTCGGCGGGACCGGGCGTAGCGTTGAGGAGTCACCATCCCGAGCGGCTGAGAGATCTGGCTCAGAGACGCCGCAGCAACCCGGATACGCCGGGTGCTAACGCCAGGACCGATGGAGTTGATCTGCATGTCTGTTCCTGCTCGCACCCTTGAGAACCCCACTGCCGCATCCCGGGTGGACTCCTTTGCGCTGCGCCATGCCCTGGCCCAGTTCCCGCAGGGCGTCGTGGCCGTGGGCGCGGAGGTCGACGGCGCGCCTGAGGCGATCATCGCGTCGACCTTCACGGTGGGCGTCTCGCTGGAGCCGCCCCTGGTCACCCTGGCGGTCCAGCACAATTCCTCGACCTGGCCGAAGCTGGAGCGCAGCGGCGGCGAACTGGGCATCTCGGTGCTCGGCCGCGACCAGAACGGGCTGTGCCGGCAGATCGCGTCCAAGGATCGCGCCAACCGCTTCACTGGGGTGGACTACCAGCTGCACGGCTCGGCGCTGCTGCTCGACGGGGTCCCGATGTGGCTGCGCACCCGGATCTATGACCAGGTCCGCGCCGGAGACCACGACATCATCGTGCTCGAGATCCTGGACCTCGGCTTCACCGAGGGCGCTCCCGGGCTGGTGTTCCACCAGCACGAGTTCAAGACCCTGACCACCCTGAGCTGACCCGAAGGACCCTTCTTGACCACCCACCCCCGTTTCACCGTGCCCGCGGATCCGCTCGGCGCGGACGTCCACCAGTGGACGGATCCCCAGGATGAGGACCAGCGCATGGCGTTCTGGTCCACCGCGGCGACCCTCTTGGACTGGGCGACCCCCTGGGAACGCACCCATTCCTGGACGCCGCCGAACCCGGTGACCCGGCGCGGCCCGACGATCGGCTGGTATGAGGGCGGAACGCTGAACGCCGCGGTGAACTGCGTCGACCGGCACGTCGCTGCGGGACGCGGGGAGAAGATCGCGCTGCACTTCGAGGGCGAGCCCGGAGACCGCGAGGACGTCAGCTATGCCGAGCTGGGCCGCCGGGTCAACCAGGCGGCCAACGCGCTGACCTCGATGGGCATCACCCGCGGGGACCGCGTGGTGGTCTATCTTCCGGTGCTGGTCGAGACCATCGTGATCACCCTGGCCTGCGCCCGGATCGGCGCGGTGCACTCGCTGGTCTTCGGCGGGTTCTCCGCCGAGGCGCTGAAGTTCCGCGTCGAGGACACCGCGGCGAAGCTGCTGGTCACCACCGATGGCCAGTTCCGCCGCGGCAAGGCGGTGCCGGTGAAGGCCAACGCCGATGCCGCCGTGGCTGAGGCCACCGCCCTGCACGGCGGCAACCTCGAGCATGTCCTGGTGATCAACCGCACCGACTCGGACGTGGAATGGACTCCGGGGCGGGACCTCTGGTGGCACGAGGTGGTCGAGACCGCCTCCACCGAGCACACGCCGGAGTTCTTCGACGCCGAGACCGAGCTGTTCATCATGTACACCTCCGGGACCACCGGCAGGCCCAAGGGCCTGGTGCACACCACCGGCGGGTACCTCACCGGCGCGCTGTACACCTACCTGCGGCTCTTCGCGCACCCGGATCCGGCCCGGCGCTCCAAGGACGTCCACTGGTGCACCGCCGACCTGGCCTGGGTCACCGCGCACACCTACGAGATCTACGGTCCGCTGGCGGCCGGCGCCACCCAGGTGATCTTCGAGGGCACCCCCAACACCCCGCACGAGGGCCGGCACTTCGAGATCATCGAGCGCCACAACGTCACCACCTACTACACGGCCCCCACTCTGGTCCGCTCGCTGATGGGCTGGTTCCCCGAGGGCATCCCGGCGCAGTACGACCTCTCCTCGGTCCGGCTCGCCGGCACGGTGGGCGAGGCGGTCAACCCCGAGGCCTGGCATTGGATCCGCCGGGAGATCGGCCGTGACACCACCGACGACGCCGGCCAGCCTGCGCTTCCCATGGTGGACACCTGGTGGCAGTCCGAATCCGGGTCCACGGTGCTCTCCCCCCGGCCCGAGGATGCTGGATTCAAGCCCGGAGCCGCCACCCGTGCGCTGCCAGGCTGGGCCGCCGCCGTCGTCGATGAGGCCGGTGACCCGGTGCCCGCCGCGACACAGGGCAACATCGTGCTCACCCACACCGGGCCCTCGATGGCCAGGACCGTCTGGGGAGACCCGGAACGCTATTTCACCTCGTACTGGGAGAAGTACGCCGATCAGGGCTGGTTCCTCGCCGGTGACGGTGCACGGAAGGACCAGGACGGAGACATCTGGATCCTGGGCCGGATCGATGACGTCATCAATATCTCCGGACACCGGCTCTCCACGATCGAGATCGAATCCGCGCTGATCTCCCACCCCGATGTGGTCGAGGCCGGGGTCTGCCCGGTGTTCGATCCGATGACCGGGCACGCCGCCGTCGCCTTCACCGTGCTGACCACCGCCGCCCGTGAGCGTCTCGAAGCCGCCGGCGGGACGGGCAGCGCGGCCGAGGCGGAGCTGGTCGGCGCCCTGCGCAGCCATGTGGGCGAGGTGATCGGTCCGGTGGCGAAGCCGCGCACGGTGATCCCCGTCCCGGAGGTGCCGAAGACCCGCTCCGGGAAGATCATGCGCCGGCTGCTGACCCAGCTCCATGACGGGGAGACCCTGGGAGACACCACAAGCCTGCAGAATGAACCCTGTGTACCGAGGATCGAAGAGATCTGCCAACGGCGCGGGACCGCGCCGAGAAAAGAAGAGGTAGCTACATGAGCGATCGCCAGTTCGGCTTCCGCACCCGCGCCCTGCATGCCGGGGCCGTCCCCGATGCCGTCTACGGATCGCGTGCTGTGCCCATCCACCAGTCCACCTCCTTCGTGTTCAAGGACACCGACGACGCCGCGAACCTGTTCGCGCTGCAGAAGTACGGGAACATCTACTCCCGGATCGGCAATCCCACGGTCTCGGCGCTGGAAGAGCGCGTCGCCTCCCTGGAGGGCGGCATCGGGGCCGTGGCCACCGCCTCCGGGATGAGCGCCGAGTTCCTGGTCTTCGCCGCACTGTGCGGGTCCGGGGACCACATCGTGGCCAGCTCGAAGCTCTACGGCGGCACGATCACCCAGCTCGACGTCACGCTGCGCCGCTTCGGGATCGAGACCACCTTCGTGGACTCGCTCGAGCCGGCGGACTACGAGGCCGCGATGCAGGAGAACACCAAGGTGGTCTACACCGAGGTCGTCGCGAACCCCAGCTCAGACATCGCTGACCTGCGCGGACTCTCGGAGGTTGCGCATAGGCACGGGGTGCCGCTCGTGGTGGACTCCACGCTGACCACCCCGTACCTGATCCGGCCCTTCGAGCACGGCGCGGACATCGTGATCCACTCGGTCACCAAGTTCATGGGCGGTCACGGCACCACCCTGGGCGGCGTGATCGTGGAATCCGGCGAGTTCCCCTGGGACAACGGCAACTTCCCCGCGATGACCGAACCGGTGGCGTCCTACGGCGGGCTCTCCTGGTGGGGCAACTTCGGCGAGTACGGATTCCTGACCAAGCTGCGCGCCGAGCAGCTGCGCGACATCGGACCCTCGCTGGGCCCGCAGGCCGCGTTCAACCTGATCCAGGGCATCGAGACCCTGCCGCAGCGGATCGACGAGCACGTGGCGAACGCCCAGAAGGTCGCCGAATGGCTCGAGGCCGATGACCGGGTGGACTACGTCAACTACGCCGGGCTGGCCTCGCATGCGGATCACGAGCGCGCCAAGGAGATGCTGCCCAAGGGCGTGGGCTCGGTGTTCAGCTTCGGCATCCGTGGCGGCCGAGCCACCGGCGCCCGGTTCATCGAATCCCTGCAGCTGGCCAGCCACCTGGCCAATGTGGGAGATGTGCGCACCCTGATCCTGCACCCAGGATCGACCACCCACCAGCAGCTCTCCCCGGAGCAGATGGCAGCGGCCGGGATCCCGGAGGACCTGATCCGCATCTCGGTCGGCATCGAAGACGTCGACGACATCATCTGGGACCTGGACCAGGCGCTGAGCACCGCAGTCGAAGGAGACAAGTCATGAGCGAGCAGACGCTGAAGCACGACGACGAGGCCACGGCCGAACATCCCCATGGCCGCTGGGAGGCGCCGTCGCCCTCTCGCCGGCTGCAGCTGCTGCGCAGCGCGAAGTCCGTGGCGATCGTGGGCATGTCGGACAAGCCCGCGCGGGCCAGCTACTTCGTGGCGACCTACCTGCTGAGCTCCTCGAGCTACACGGTCTACTTCGTGAATCCGCGGCTCAAGGAGGTGCTGGGCCAGCCGGTCTACGCCTCGCTCAAGGACCTCCCCGAGGTCCCAGACATCGTGGACATCTTCCGCCGCCCCGACGATGTCCCGGGGATCGCCCGGGAGGCTGCCGAGATCGGCGCGAAGACCATCTGGGCCCAGCTCGGGATCCATTCCGATGAGGCCATGCAGGTGGCCCAGGACGCCGGGCTCAATGCGGTGCAGAACCGGTGCATCAAGATCGAGCACGGCCGCTTCCACGGCAACCTTCACCTCGCCGGATTCAACACCGGGGTCATCTCTGCGAAACGGCAGATTCTCGACCGCTGAGTGGGACCGGCTTCGAGGGCGCGGCACCGGGAGATTCGCTCTCCTGGGGCCGCGCCCTCATCCGTCGGTGCTGGAACAGGCCGAAGAACAGGGTGAACAGCGCGAAGCTGCCGAAATGGTTGTAGTTGATGAAGAGGAACTCGGTGGGCGAGGCGATCAGGAAGATCACCATCACCATCAGCAGTCCCACACCGGTGCGGGTGTCCGTGGAACGGGCGTAGAGATACGCAGCCCCGGTCGTGAAACCGAGCACCAGGATCAGCACCAGAAGCCCCAGCAGTCCCAGATCGACGGCGGTCTGGATGTAGGAGTTGTGGAAGTGCGCGATCACGTAGTCGTCGAACTCGGGCACGTACAGGCTGGGGATCGCGCCCTGTGGTGAGTTGAAATAACCGGTGAAGCCCCAGCCGACGACTGGGCGCTCCGCGATGGCCCGGAGGCCCCACTCCCAGAGCACGGTGCGCCCGGTCAGGGTCGGATCACGCCCGACGGCCTCCAACAGCGGCACCCACACCTGGTTCAGCACAGCCCCCGCCGTCGCGCCCAGCGGCACCAGGACTGCGAGCAGCCCGCCCAGCGGGATGCGCGGCACCAGCAGCTGGGCCAGCGGCACGATGATCACCGCGGCGCCTGCCAGCAGCAGGCCGGTGGCTGAACCGGCCCAGACGACGAAGACGATGAAGGCGGTGAGCACCAGCACCCGGCGGATCCCGCGCAGCAGCGTCATCGCCAGGACCGCGCCGGTGGCCGCGTAGAAGCCGGCCATGATGTTGTGCTGGAAGAACCCGCGGATCTTCTCTCCGCCGAGGAGGTTGGACCGGGCATGCGGGTCGAAGTCCATGACCTGTTCCAGCCCGATGAGGGCGAAGGCCATGCCGGCCAGCACCAGCACGGTCAGCACCTTCAGGAACATCCGGGCGATCTGATTCAGCGAGTACTCCGCAGCCATCATGCAGGCGACGAGGATGTTGCCGGCGGCCATGGCGCCGTAGATCAGCGAATCCATGGGTGAGACGGACCAGGCCGCGCTGAGGACCACGAGTCCCCCGATGCCCAGTGCGATCGTGACCGGCACCGGGCTCAGCACTCGGGAGGTCAGCAGGACCAGCACGGAGAGCAGATGCAGCAGGATCCAGCTTGCCGAGAAGATCGAGTTGTCTGCGACGCCGCCGGAGGGGTCGTAGGAGATGAGGATGACGGCGTTGACCCCGAGCGTGCAGGCGATATAGACGTAGAAGAACCAGGTCCGCAGCGACCTCACCAGGGCACGCCCTGCGCGAGCTTCCGCACGGATCCGTGGATCCGCGCCAGCGACAGCCGGACCTGTTCGGCAGACTCCCGATAGACCTTCGGGCTGCGCTGATAGGGATCCAGCACGTCCATGGCGTCCGGGTCCCGGGGCGGGATCAGCCCGCGCTGCGCCGCAGCACGCTCGACTCCCTGGCGCAGCTGGGCCGGCAGGGTCGGCGAGGTGACTCCCAGCCCCGGCGGGGGAAGCGGTTCGAACTGACGCGAGGCGGCCTGCTCGACACCTTCGAGCAGGTCGGCGAACTCGGTGAGCAGAAAGGCCTTGCGGGAGGATCGCGGTGCCGCGCGCACCACCCCGCTCCGGTGTTCGCGTGCCATGCAGAGCACCAGGTCAGCCTGCTCGACCATCGCCGGGGTGAGCTGCCTGGCCTTGTGCTCCGTGCGAGCCACACCGAGCTTCGCGGCGATCGCCGCCGAGTGCTCATCCATGGGAGATCCCTCCAAGGCCCGAGTCCCCGCGCTGGCGACCACCACCGAGGATCTCCAGGGCTCGCCTGCCTCCTCGAGCTTGGCCTGGAGCAGCTGCGCGGTCTGGGGCGAGCGGCAGACGTTTCCGGTGCAGACGACCAGGACGTTGAACGGATCGTCATTGGCCGGCATCATCGCGCCTCCACCCCCACCGACTGGCGATATGCGGAGCTGTAGCCGACGATCGCCTTGGGAGGCAGCATCGTCGGGACCAGTCCGAGAAGCTTCACGTCGACGAGGCGGAGCGCCTCGATGGCCTTCTTCAGCTGCGGCTTCTGCACCTTGCCGACCGCGACCACCAGAAGGACTCCGGAGCAGAGGGCACCCAGCACCCGGGCGTCGCTGACGGGCAGCAGCGGCGGGGCGTCGAAGATGATGATCTCGTACTCGCGCTGCAGCGCGGCGACCAGCTCCGCCATGGCCTCGGAGCCCAGGAGCTCGATGGGATTCGGCGGCACCGTGCCGGCGGGGAGCACCTCCAACTCATCGGGCCCCCACAGCTGGACGACGTCGGGCAGGTCCACGCGTCCGCTGAGCACATCGGTCAGACCCACAGCACCTTCGAGACCGAGCATCGGCGCGACCCTGGGCCGGCGCAGATCCGCGTCGACCAGCAGGACCCGATAGCCGGCGTCGCGCAGGCTGATCGCCAGGTTGACCGCTATCGAGGACTTCCCCTCCCCTTCGATCGCGGAGGAGATGACGAAGCTTCGCGCACACTGTCCCACGGCGAGGAACTGCAGGTTGGTGCCGAGCGTGCTGAAGGATTCGGTCAGCGGGCTGCCGACGTCGGTGTGCGCGATCAGTTGACCCTTCTGGAGCCCACGGTCGTACTGCACGCCTCCGAGCACCGCCTGATCGGTGAGCTCCGCGATGTCCTCCTCGCTGCGCACCTTGGTGTCCAGGACCTCGCGCAGCGCCAGCAGCACGATCCCGATGGCGAGCCCGGCGAGCAGTCCAAGCCCCAGGATGTTCACCGGCTGGGGGAAGCTGGGACCCTCAGGGGTGAAGGGCTCCTCCACGGTGGTCAGTGTGACGTTTCCGCTGCCCGCTGTGGAGGTCGTGAGGCCCTGGACCACATCATCAAGCGCAGCCGTCATCGATGTCGCGATGGCGGCGGCCTGTTCTGGGTCGTCGTCGGCGACGGTGACTTCCAGGATCACCGTGCCGGTCTGTGCGGCCACGCTGATCCGATCGGCGAGCTCTCGCGGGGTCTCTTCAAGGTCCAGGTCCTCCACCACCGGCCCCAGCACCGCTGAGCTCTGGGCGAGCTCGACGAAGCTCCGCACGAGTTCCTGGCTGTAGATCGACCGTTGGCTCAGGTCGTAGGACTCAGCATCATCGACCGAGACATAGATGCGCGTCTCGGCCTCGTAGGTCACCGGCAACAATGCCACCAAGGCTGCGGCGGCAGCCAGGGCGACCAGCACAGAAAGGACTAGCGTGAGCCAGCCTCGCTTGAGGACTCGGACGTACTGGTGAAGCTCCATAGGGGCCCGCTCTTTTCAGGAAACGACAGCGTCAGCATCAGATTACGGTGCAAAAGGCAAATCGAACAGGGCTTCCTTTCGGTTGAAGCCTGACGTCAGCGACAGATGACGCTTGGTGTCAGCGTCGCGTGCCCGCGATCTTCACCGTTCCTCCGGCCTGTTTTGCCTTGGTTCTGCGGAGGTAAATGATCTGCAGAAGAAGCGCCAGGGAAAGGATGAGCGCCCACCAGGGCATCGGCAGATCAAAAGGTTCCCAGGGGGAGAACTCCGGCGCCTCAGATTCCTCAAAGGTCCGTTCGGCGGTAACCAGAATTCGGTGGGTGTTTAACCCCAGCGGTGTGCAGGTGACCAGCGTGACGAGGTCGCGGCCCGCTTCCGGGTACAGCGATTCGGTCTCGTCGGGCTCCACCACCTGGGTTCGGGTCACTTCATAGGTCAGGTTCTCGCCGAAGACCTCGATGGAGAAGATGTCCCCCTCCCCCAGCTCGTCGAGGTGAGTGAACAGCTCGGCCGAGTGGAGTCCGCGATGCCCGGTGAGCACCGAATGAGTGCCCTCGCCGCCGACCGGGAGAGCGGTCCCCTCAAGATGGCCGACGCCGCGTCCGAGAGTCTCTTCGCTGGTGCCGTGGAAGACCGGCAGGTCGACGTCGATGCTGGGGATGTTCAGCCGGGCCATCACCTCACCCGGAGCCCCGGACAACAGATCCTGATAAAGGCTGTCCTGACCGACGCCGAAGCCGTTCTGCTGCGCGACATCGACCGAGAACGGGTCGATGATCCCCACCCCAGAGGCGAGATCTCGGTTGTGCTGCTGGGCGCGCTCCACTTCGGCGGCGAGCTCCTCGGGAGGCGCCTCGTTGATGGCATCTGAATAATCCTGCTCATCGCAGATGAGGGTGTAGTAGCGGTCTGAAGCCACCAGTGTCTAGCAATGATCTGGTGATGTAGTGAGCGAGGTTCCGGAACCCCAGAGCCGTGCCACGCAGGTGCTCGAGCCGTCCGTTGAATCTCCTATGTCTGTCAAGCCCCGGTGAGCTCATTCTGAGCGGCGGTGTTGAGGCGGCGGTAGATGTCGCGGGCGAGGTAGCGCTTGAGGCAGCGACGGATCTCCCGGAGGGTGCGCCCTTCGGCGGTACGGCGCTCGACGTAGGCGCGGGTTCGCGGGTCCATTCGCATGCGGGTGACGACGGCCATGTGGAGTGCTCGGTTGAGGCGCCGGTCGCCACCCCGGTTGATCCGGTGCCGGACGGTGTTGCCCGATGACGCGGGGATGGG
>NZ_PVTY01000006.1 GCF_003003175.1 Nesterenkonia sandarakina
ACCACGAGGCGTTCCGGGACTTCCATTCGTGGGGAGTTTGCCAACCGCGGTGGCAACAAGCGGCTGAAATCGAGCCTGTATAACTCAGCGTTCGCTGCCCTGCAGCACCCGCCCTCGAGGGCGTACTACGACCGGAAGATCTCCGAGGGCAAGCGGCATAAGCAGGCCATCATCGCCCTGGCCCGCCGCCGGCTGGACACTCTCTACGCGATGCTGCGCGACGGGACCCTCTACCAAGACCCCGCCGCCCCGATCGCAACTGAGCACTCCCTGGCCGCTTGACGAAAACCATAGAGGCACCCCCCCCCGGATGAAGGAAACCGTTGTGAGCTCCCCCGCCCAGACCCCGTCCACGCTCGACACCTCCGCCGCCTCACCTGCCGACCCGCCCGCGAACCCCGCGGATGTCGCCACGGCCTACGCACTCGAGCACCAGGAGGTGCTGCGCCGTCTGGAGGTCGACCCCGCCCAGGGGCTCAGCGCCGAGGCCGCCGCGGCCAACCTGGAGCGGCACGGCCCCAACCGGCTCCCGGAGCCGGACAAGGACCACGCGTTCATCCGCTTCATCAAGCACTTCAACGATGTGCTGATCTATGTGCTCCTCGGCGCGGGAGCCCTGACCGCGGTGCTGCAGCACTGGGCGGACACGATCGTGATCCTGCTGGTGGTCGTGATCAACGCGCTCGTGGGCTTCCTGCAGGAGGGCCGTGCCGAACGCGCTCTGGAGGGCATCCGCAACATGCTCTCGCCCAGCGCGGACGTCCGCCGCGACGGCTCCTGGACCACGGTCGACGCTGAACTGGTCGTCCCCGGAGACATGGTGCGGCTGCGCCCCGGAGACAAGGTCCCCGCCGATGTCCGACTCACCGACACCGCCGACCTCGCGATCGAGGAATCGGCGCTCACCGGCGAATCCGTCCCATCCGAGAAGACCACCGAGCCCAGCGAGGAGGGCGCTGCGCTGGGCGACCGCACCTCCATGGCATTCTCCGGGACCATGCTGACCTCCGGGACCGCGACCGGCGTCGTCGTCGGCACCGGCGAGGACACCGAGATCGGGCGGATCAACACGATGATGTCCGAGGTGGAGACGCTGGAGACCCCGCTGACCCGGCAGATCGCCCGGTTCGGCAAGGTCCTCTCCCTGGGCGTGCTGGTGCTCACGGTGCTGCTGATCGGCCTGGGCTGGGGCGTGCACGGCACTCCGATGACCGCGCTGCTCCAGGCCGCCGCCGGGTTCGCCGTGGCCGCGATCCCCGAGGGCCTGCCTGCACTGATCACCATCACCCTGGCGCTGGGCGTGCAGACCATGGCCAAGCGCAATGCGATCACGCGCAAGCTCTCCGCGGTGCAGACCCTGGGCAGCGTGACGACCATCTGCTCGGACAAGACCGGGACGCTGACCAAGAACGAGATGACCGCCGAGCGCGTGGTCCTCGCCGGAGAGACCTTCGAGGTCTCCGGCACCGGCTACCTCCCTGAGGGCGAGGTGACCCGGGACGGCGAGCGGGTCGACCTGGCCCACCCGGGGCTGCGCCGGTTCGTGGAGATCATGAGCCTGACCAACGACACCGAGCTGGTCCGCGGCGAGTCGGGCGCCTGGAGCATCGCGGGAGAGCCGACCGAGGGTGCGCTGAAGTCCCTGGCCGGCAAGCTCGACTTCGACGACGACGCCGGCTCACGGCTGACCACGCTGCCCTTCAGCTCGCAGAACAAGCTCATGGCGACCACCGCGACGCTGCCCGAGCCCGAGGCGGCTCCAGAAGGTCAGCCGCTTCCCGAGGGTGAGACCCTCGTGCTGGTCAAGGGCGCCCCGGACCGACTGCTGGCCCGAGCCAGCACACAGCTCACCGCGCAGGGCCAGACCGAAGCCCTCGACGCGACCGCGTGGAACGAACACATCGACGCGCTCTCCGCCGACGGCCTGCGCGTCCTCGCCGCCGCCTACCGGCCGGCCCAGGGGTCGGACCGTGAATCCCTGACCGTGGAAGGCGTCGGCGAAGAGCTGACCTTCGTCGGCGTGGTCGGGATCGTGGATCCCCCGCGGCAGGAGGCGATCGACGCGATCAAGGTCTGCCACGACGCGGGGATCCAGGTCAAGATGATCACCGGCGACCATGCCGGCACTGCCACCGCGATCGCGCGGGCGATGGGCATCGACAACGGTGAGGGCGCCATCTCCGGGACTCAGCTGGAAGCCACCGATGATGAGGACCTGCGAGCGCTGGCGATGCGCCATCACGTGTTCGCCCGCACCTCCCCAGAGCACAAGCTGCGCCTGGTCCGCGCCCTGCAGGCCGAGGGCGAGGTGGTCGCGATGACCGGCGACGGCGTCAACGATGCCCCCGCGCTGCGCCGAGCCGACGTCGGCGTGGCCATGGGGCTCAAGGGCACCGAGGTCACCAAGGACGCCGCCGAGGTGGTGCTCGCCGATGACAACTTCAGCACCATCGAGACCGCGGTCGAAGAGGGCCGCAGGATCTATGACAACCTGCGCAAGGCGCTGGTGTTCCTGCTGCCCACCAACGGCGCCCAGGCCACCGTGGTGCTCTTCGCCGTCGCCTTCGGCTGGACGCTTCCACTCACCCCGCTGCAGGTGCTCTGGGTCAACATGGTCACCGCGGTGACGCTGGCCTTCGCATTCGCCTTCGAACCTGCCGAGGAGGGCATCATGCGGCGCAGGCCGCGGGATCCGAAGGCGGCGATCGTGGAGGCCCGGCATGTGGTGCAGATCGTGGTGGTCTCGCTGCTGATCGCCGCGGTGACGATCATCGTGTTCCGCTGGCGGATGGACGCCGGGGATGATCTCGAGGTCGCCCGGACCCTGGCCACCACGGTGCTGGTGGTCTGTCAGGTCTTCTACCTCTTCAGCGTGAAGTCCCTGGAGGGCTTCAGCCTGCGCCCCTCGGTGTTGTTCAAGAACAAGGTGGCCTGGATGATGGTCGGGGCGCTGACCCTGTTGCAGGTCGGGTTCATCTACCTGCCCTGGTTGCACACGGTCTTCGACACCGCCGTGCTGGACCCGTTCTACCTGCTGATCACGCTCGGCTCAGGGGTGTTGGTCCTGGTGGTCACCGAGCTGCTGAAGCTCGTGCTCTACGCCGGCCGTGTGCCGAACCCTCGCGCCGCACCGCGGAGTTAGGCACAATGCCGTCATGGGCAGCCCGCGGGAAGACCAGCAGCGCAGGACGCTCGTGCTGATGCGCAAGGTGCGCGACCGGATCGACCGGGAGTACGACCGGCCGCTCGACGTCGAGCAGCTGGCCCGGGGCGTGCACCTCTCGGCCGGGTATCTGAGCCGACAGTTCAAGCTCAGGGGAGTCGCCATATTCCTACCTGATGACGCGCCGGATCGAGCGAGCGATGACGCTGCTGCGCCGGGCGGACATGACCGTGGCCGATGTCTGCTTCGCCGTCGGGTTCTCTTCGCTGGGCACCTTCAGCACGAGGTTCACCGAGCTGGTGGGGGGTGCCGCCGCGGGTGTACCGGGAGACCGAAGCCGGGGCGCTGGCCGGGATCCCACCCTGTCTGGCCAAGCAGGTCAGCCGGCCGGTCCGGAGCGGCTCCGGCAGGGCGTCGGAGAAACAGGTCAGGAATCGAGAAGCGCGTGCGGGCGCGTCTGCCTAGGCTGACGGTCATGAACAACATCACCATCCACTACACGTTCCTGCCACACACCGACCCCGAGGCGGCGCTGGGGTTCTACCGGGATCTGCTCGGCTTCGAGGTCCGCCAGGACGTCGGCTACGAGGACATGCGCTGGATCACCGTAGGCCCTCCCGGGCAGCCGGAGACCTCCATCGTGCTCCAGCCCCCGGCGGTGGACCCGGGCATCACCGAGGAGGAGCGCCGGGTGATCCACTCGCTGATCGCCAAGGGCAGCTTCGCCGGCATGACGCTCGCGGTGGACGACCTCGACGCGTTCTATCAGCAGCTCGAGGCCGCCGGCGCCGATGTGGTCCAGGAGCCGATCGACCAGGACTATGGGGTCCGCGACTGCGCCTTTCGCGACCCCTCCGGCAACCTGCTGCGGATCAGTCAGCGGTGAGCGCGCGGCGCGCCGTCACCCTGATCCGGTCCGGCTCTCTGGCCGGGTCGGTGGAGTACGCCCATGCGGCCACCGCACCGGCGGATGCGCGGCTGATCTTCCTGGCCGGGGCGTGCCCGTTGGACCTTCAGGGCGTCACCGTCGGCGTCGGCGACTACGCATCCCAGGCCGCACAGTGCGTGACCAACCTGCGCACCGCCTTGGACGACGCCGGGGCCGGGCTCAGCGACGTGGTGAGCACCCGAGTGCTGGTCGCTTCAACGCGCCAGGCGGACCTGGTCACGGCCTGGCGCGTGGTCCGCGCCGCGTTCGGTGATCATGATCCGCCCAGCACGCTGCTCGGGGTGACGGTCCTGGGCTACGACCACCAGCTGGTGGAGATCGAAGCCGTGGCCGCCGTCCAGGACTGAGCGCCCGGCGCGACGATCAGCTCGCCTGAACGTCGCGCACCCCGGCCAGCCGGCACACAGGGCTGTTGGATCAGGGAATGACGCGGTCCGCGCGGTAGCGGGCGAAGAGGTCCTTGAACGCCTGCTCGGTGCGGCGGTGGGAGAGGAACCCGGCGTCGCGGCTCTTGCCCATATCGGTCACGACCTCCATGTCCCGGCCCAGGTCGGCGTCGGTGTGCCACCAGGAGGCGAGCCGACTGATGTCTGATTCCACGAGGCCGTGCTTCTCCGCGATGCCGGGCCAGGCCGCCTCATGCGGAGCCATCTGCTGCTCCAGCGGACGCGGGGCGTCGGCGTAGCCGACCACCCGTTCGGCGGGGACGCCGAGGTCCGCGGCGAGCCGGGGCCACATCCAGCGCCAGCGGAACACGTCGCCGTTGACGATGTTGAACGCCTCATCCGAGCCGGCTGGGCCGGTGGAGGCCCAGATCATCTGCTCGGCGAGCAGTCCGGCATCGGTCATATCGGTCAGGCCGTTCCACTGCTGCTGGCTGCCCGGGAAGACGAAGTCCAGGTCGAGCTCCTTGGCCAGCGTGGCCTGCACGGCGATGGTCAGGCCCATGTTCATGGCGTTGCCCACGGCGTGGCCGATGATCGTGTGCGCACGGTGCACCGACCAGTGGAACCCCTGCGTGGCGGCGGCGGCGAAGAGCTCGTCCTCCTGCGCGTAGTAGAAGTTCGGGGTCTCCAGCCGGGGCTCCTCCTCGTGGAAGGGGGTATCGGGAGTCTCTCCGGCGGCGTAGGCCTCGAAGGGACCGAGGTAGTGCTTGAGCCCGGTCACCAGCGCCACGTGCTGCAGCGGCGCGTGCGCCAGGGCTGCCAGCAGGTCGCGCAGCATCCCGCCGTTGACCGTGATGTTCTCGGCCTTGGAGTCCTGCTTCTGCCAGGCGGTGAAGAACACGTGAGTGGGGCGCTCCTGCGCCAGCGCGCTGCGCAGGCTCTCGGGGTCGCGCAGATCAGCGGCGACCCCGCGGATGCCCGGGGCGGAGGAGGCGCTGCGCGAGAGCGCGATGACCTCCCACCCTTCGTCGATGAGCTGGCGGGCGATAGCCGATCCGGTGATCCCGGAGGCACCCACGATCAGCGCGGTACGGCTGGTCGGTGCGGAGGATTCTGCAATGGAAGTCATGTCCGGTGGAAGCCGCGAGGGGCTGAGGAAATTCCCCCGGACACTCGAGAGAGAGCCGAGACACATCACGACGCCTCTTGTGGGTCAAGGTCTGCGCGGCAGGTGCCCTGGCTGGCGCCTTCCCGGTCGCGGCGATCCTCTTGGACGATGTCCTGGGTGCCTGGATCTGGCTGGTGGCAGGCGCCATCCTCACGGCGGGGATCCTCGCCGTCGGTGTTCCCTATCAGCGGCGGCACCGTGACGCCTGAGCCGCACTTCGACGCGCTGATCCACGCCCCACAGCGGCTGCGGATCTGCGCCATGCTCTCTCAAGCCTCCGGGATCGAGTTCGGTGAGATCCAGGAGCGCACGGGGCTGTCGAAGTCGGCGCTGAGCAAGCACCTGAGTCAGCTGACCGACGCCGGATACCTCAGCGAGGAGCCTTTCGTCTTCAAGGGCCGCTCCCGCCTGATGCTCGCGCTGACCCCTGCCGGACACGAGGCATACCTCGGGCACAAGGAGGCGCTCCAGCAGCTGCTGGAGGATCAGGACTCCTGAGTCCACCGTCGACTCCATCGGGGTCGTGGCCTGGTGCTCAGAGCGAAACACTGTTGCCGCGCCCCGCGTCGTGACGTTGGATCGGCCTATGACACGGATCTTGATCCTCGGCGGAACCGGGTGGCTGGGCGCCGAGATCGCAGCGACTGCCGTGGCACAGGGCCACGAGGTGACTGCCCTGGCGCGCGGGAGTTCAGGAACCGTGCCCGATGGGGTGACGCTGATCAAGGCCGACCGCACCGAGCCGGGAGCGTACCAGCAGGTCCAGCGCGAATGGGATGAGGTCATCGAACTCTCCTACACGCCCCAGCTGGTCGAGTCGGCTCTGGACGCACTCGCCGCACACGCCAGGCACTGGACGCTGATCTCAAGCGTGTCGGTCTATGCCGACAATGATCAGCCCGGGGCTGATGAGACGGCGCCGCTCCTCGAGGTTCGTGATCTGGCGGAATACGCCGATGCCAAGGTCCATGCCGAGGGCATCTCCCGGGCACGACTGGGGGATCGTCTGGCGATCATCCGGCCTGGACTGATCAGCGGACCCGACGACCCGAGCGATCGGTTCGGGTACTGGCCGGCACGCTTCCAACGCGGGGGACCGATCCTGGTCCCGGAGGTGACCAACCGCTGGGTGCAGAGCATCGACGTGTCCGACCTCGCCGAGTTCATCCTGCACGCGGGCTCCACCCGGGCCAGCGGAGAGGTGAACGCCGTCGGGCCCAGCCTTCCCCTGCACGAGTTCTTCACCCAGCTTCGATCCGCTGCCCCGACCGGCACCACACTGGTGACCGCGACCGATGAATGGCTGCTGGACCGCTCCGTGCGGTATTGGGCCGGGCCACGCTCCCTGCCGCTGTGGCTGCCCCTGACCGACACCCCCTTCGCCCAGCGGAGCAGCGCTGCGTTGAGGCGCGCCGGTGGGAGGTTGAGCCCCTTCGTTGAGAGCACTGCGCGGGTGCTCGAAGATGAGCGCCGGCGCGGACTCGAAAGGCCCCGTCGCTCCGGACTGAGCATGGAAGAAGAAAGTGAGCTGCTGCGCCTGCACTCCGGCGCTGCAGGCTGCCCGCCCCCGCCTGACCCGCGCAAGGACCAAAGCCCCAGACAGCGGTGACCTCCCACCTCACCGAGAGCCTAGACTCAGTCAGGTGACCGTCCCTTCCGCGCAGGACCCGCAGATGATCGTGGTGATCCCTGCCCACGATGAGGCCGAGACCATCGCCGCTGCGCTCGACTCCGTCCAGGCCTCCGCCCGCCTGGCCGACGTGAGGCTTCGGCTGCTCGTGGTAGCCGACGCCTGCACGGATGCGACGGCGGACATCGCGCGCGCGGCAGGCGCCGAGGTCCTCGAGATCGACGCCAACAACGTCGGGGCCGCCCGTGCGGCCGGGTTCGATCACGCGCTGACCAGCCCCGGCGACGCCGCAGACCCGCCAGCGAGCGCCGATGCCCGACAAGCAGCAGCTGGGCAGTGGTTGGCCACCACCGATGCGGACAGTCACGTCCCGCTGGACTGGTTCGCCAAGCAGGCCGAGCATCGAGACCGCGGCGCCGACGTCGTCGTCGGGACCGTGCTCCTGACCCCGGTTCCCGGGGCGGACCCGGTGGGCCTGGCCTGGGCGGCTGACTATGCCCAGAAGATCACCGGCACCCGGCACAGCCACATCCACGGTGCCAACCTGGCGTTCACCGCCCGGGCCTACCTCGCCGTACAGGGATTCCGCAGCCTCGCCGATGACGAGGATGTCGACCTGGTGGCTCGGCTGCGGCGCAGCGACGCGGTCCTCGTGACCGCCACCGACATGCCCGTGATGACCTCCCGACGCACCACCGGCCGCACCCCGCGCGGATTCGCTCAAACCCTGGGAGCCCTGAACGCATGACCGATCTTCTGCACCAGCTGCACGAGCACCTCCGCCAGCCCACCCCCGCGCTTCCCGGGCGGGGCGAGACGGAGGCGCGCTGGCGCCGACTGGCCGGGATCACCGCACAGAACACGGTGGTGGGCCGGCTCTATGAGGCCCACGCCGACGCGGTCGCGATCACCACGGACCTCGGCCACCCCGACCTGGTCTCCCCCGGTCAGCTCTGGGGCGTCTGGGCCGCAGAGCCGCCCACACCGGTGCTCACCGCGGCGCGCAGCGACGAGGGCTGGACGCTGACCGGCACCAAGCCCTGGTGCTCCGGAGCATCGATGTGCACCCACGCGCTGGTCACCGCCACGGTTGCCGCAACCACCGCAGGCACGGGCGGCACGCCGGACGGGTCGCCGGACGGGGCACCGCAGAAGATGGTCTTCGCGGTGGACCTCTCCTCCCCCGGCGTCGCTCCGGTGCCCGACACCTGGCAGGCGGTCGGGATGGCGGCCAGCGACTCGGGCTGGGTCGCCTTCGAACAGGTGCCCGCGACCGCGCTGGGCACGCATGCCGACTACCTCGATCGTGCCGGCTTCTGGCACGGCGGGGTCGGGGTGGCCGCATGCTGGTACGGCGCCGCCCGCGCCGTCGCCGCGCCGCTGCTCACTCGAGCCACGGCCGCCGGCGCCTCACCGATCCTGCGCGCTCATGCCGGGGCGGTGGCCGCCGCGCTGACCGCTGGCTGGGCCCTGCTGAGCAGCATCGCCCGCGCGGTCGACGCCGACCCGCACAACCTGCCGCTGGCCAAGGCGCAGGCCTTCGCGGTGCGCACCTATATCGACCGGCTGGCCGCCGAGGTCATCGACCGGACCGGGCGGGCACTCGGGCCGGGACCGCTCGCCTCGGACGCCGTCCACGCCCAGCGAGTCGCCGATCTCAGCGTCTACATCCGGCAGTCCCACGCCGAGACCGACGAGGCGGCGCTGCCGACCGTCATCGCCGAGGACCGTCTGAGCTGGGACGACCTGATCGGAGACGCCCGTGACACCTGCTGAGACCCCGCCGACCTTCCACGGAGCTCAGACTCCGCGGACCACCCGCGCCGCACTGGCGCAGTACGACGCCGCAGTGCCGGAATGGGGCATCGGTGAGATCGATGACGCCGGGCGTTGGATTCCTCACGAGCTGCCCGGGCTGCTGGTAATCGCTCCGCATCCCGATGATGAGGTGCTCGGCGCGGCGGCCCTGATCGCCGCCGGGCTGCGCCGCGGCTCCCCCGTCCGGGTCCTGGCGGCCACCGACGGCACCGGCTCACATCCCTCCAGCAGCATTCCTGCCGATCAGCTCGCCGAGATCCGGGCCGCGGAGTCCGAGGCGGCCATGGCGGAGCTGCGCTCGCTCACGCCGGGTCCGCACGGCCTGGGCACCCTGGAACGGATCAGGCTGCAGCTGCCCGACGGCGAGCTCAGCACCCACACCGAATCCCTCACCGAGGCGATCGGCGCCGCACTGCAGGACCTGCCCGACGGCACCCTGGTGACCGCTCCGCTCTCCCGTGACGGCCACCCCGACCACGACGCGTGTGGCGAGGCCGCCGCGGCCGCCGCCGCGCAGCACAACGCCCCGCTGGTGCAATACCCGGTGTGGCTCTGGCTGCACAGCACCCCGCCCGCACCACGCGCTGCCGGTGAGGAAGCCCCTGGCGCTGACGAGGCGAGCGAGCTGAGAGCCGAGGCTGCGCCATCCTCGGGGACCGAGGTGCCGTGGACCGCGGCGCGCTCCATCCCGATCGACGCCGAGCTCGCGCGGGTCCGGGGCCGCGCCGTCGCCGGGTTCGTCTCCCAGCTGGGGACGGCGCACGGCACGCCGGTGGATCGCGCACCCGGTGAGCCGGTGCTCACGGCGACCATGCTGGCCACCGTGCTGCGGGAGCGGCAGATCGTGTTTCCCGGGACGCCGCTGGACTTCGAGGGCCTCCACGCCGGGCAGGCGGATCCGTGGGGCGTGACGAGCCGGTGGTATGAACAGCGCAAATACGCGCTGACCATGGCGGTGCTCCCCCGGGCCCGATACCGCCGCGCGTTCGAGCCGGGCTGCTCCATCGGCGTGCTGACCGAACAGCTGGCGCAGCGCTGCGACGCCGTCCTCGCCACAGATATCTCAGGCTCCGCCCTGCAGGCGGCAACGCGGCGGGTCGCGGCAGAGAACGTGACGTTCGAGCAGGCGAGCATCGAGGACTGGCCGGACGGGACGATCGACCTGATCCTGATCAGCGAACTGGCCTACTACCTGAACGACTCCCAGTGGGCGACGGTCCTCGGACGCGCGGCGGATACCTTGGAATCCGGCGGGCACCTGGTGTCGGTGCACTGGCGTCATCCCGATGCCCAGGCATTCCGCTCAGCGGAGCAGATCAGGGCGGACCTGCGGGCCGTGCCCGGGTGGGATCTCCATGGCAGCTATGCCGATCCCGACATGCTCATCGACGTGCTCGGCCCGGCCAGCCCGAGCGTGGCGCAGACCGAGTTCCTGCACTGAACTCAGGACTGGTTGGCCGGCTGCCGCACGGGCTGGAGCTCCACCGTCACGGGAATCGGCTGACGGCGTCCGAGGGCACCCCAGATGCCCGCGATGAGGAGCACCGGCACAGCGAGCAGGACGGCGGCCATGAAGAACGCGTTGAACGTCTGAATCAGGGTGATGTCCATGGCTGGCTCCTCAAAGTGTGCGTGATCTGATGCTGCCGTGCTGTCGCTGCTGGCCTGCTGCTCGGGTGAGCGGATTCAGGCGGCGCCGTCGAGGCTGCGATTGAAATGCAGCCTCCGGGATGCGAACTCCGTGCCGAGCATCCGTTCGATGTTGGAGATGACCCCCTGGGAGATCGTCTCCATGAGATCTGAGGGGTCAGCCTCGGCCTTGATGGTGCAGGTCAGGTGGAAGACCAGATCGGCGTCGTCGCCGGAGATCTCCACCATCGCGGACTCCACATGGGGGTGAGCCATGAGCCCGGCCGATGCGGCCTTGGCCATCTGGTCGAAGCGCGAGCAGCGGAGCTGCTGATCCGCATCCAGCACTGCCCTGCGGGGCGTCTGGTGCTCAACGGGCTGAGGCATCGCGTCTGCCTGCGTGATCCTGGTGTTGGGGACTGCCTGTGTACTCATCTGAACTCTCCGTACCCTCGAGTGCCTGCCCCCTGTTGCAGTCACACATCTACCTCTTCATCAACCTTACTGTTAGACCGTATAACTATTAGCACCTCTAACGCAATGTGAGTGAACAGTGGGTTTGATCCTGTCGGCCCCGGAGCTCCGCTCCTGCTCCATCTCATGGTCCAGGACGACGTTGGACCTGTTCGCCGCCGGCGTCGCCGGCCCATCGCACCATGATGCACTCAGTGGGCGCTGGGCACTTGCTGCGCGGTCGGTGCCTGCTGCGCGCTGGGCATCCAGTTCGTGATGGGCGTCGGATCCGTGGCAAGGCGGGCGTGCGTCTCGACGTCGAACCGTTGCTCGCCATAGCGCAGCTTCGCGCGCTCGATACCGACGACGACGGCCCAGTTCTTCGCCTGCTCGGCGAAGCCGAGAGAACCGGCGATGAAGTCACGAGCCAGCTCCTCCGTGGCGACCGCGGCGGCGTCGAACTGCGTCTGGAGGTCCGCAGCGTCACCCCTGGCGGCCATGAGCGCGCGGGCGTCACCGGGGCGCCATGGGCGCAGCTGGACTGTCTCTGCAAACGCGCCGTCGGTAGCCCGGCTCACGTGCAGCCACTCCGAGTCAGCCGCGCTCATGCTGGGGCGACGTGGCGGGTGGGCACCGGGCTGGAGTAGACCACGCTGGTGGTGATGCTTCCGAGGGTGGCCAGCCGGCCGGTGATCCGTTCAAGATCCCGCATGGATCGCGCCAGGACCTTGATGATGAAGCAGTCCGCTCCGGTGACGTGGTGGGCTTCGATGATCTCCGGGGTGGTCTCCACGAGATCATGGAACGGCTTGTAGTTGCCGGAGGGATAGGCGAGTCGTACGAAGGCGCTCACCGAATAGCCCAGCGCCTCGGGATTCACCGTCGCGGAGTATCCGGTGATCACCCCGGCGTCGCGCAGGCGACGCAGCCGGTCTGCTGTGGAACTGGCGGAGAGGTTGATGCTGCGCGCCAACTCGGCCATGCTCATCCGGCCATCACGCTGCAGAAGCTCGATGATGCGATGGTCGGTGGAATCTATGTCGATACGAGTATTCGCCGGCATGGGGCTAAGAATAGCGTCGAAATGCCGGTCAGAGCTGAGATTTCTCGACGAATGGGCGTTCTGCCGAATGCCGCTCCCGCGTTGAATGGACCCATGAACACTCCATCGTCTGCCGCCGCATTCTTCGCGGCAAAGCTGCGCCATGAGACCGACCCTGCCGACCTCGCGGCTGATCGCGCCTCAGGCGCCTCCCCGCTGGTCGTGGACGTCCGTTCCGAGACAGCCTGGGCACAGGGACGCATCCCCGGCGCGATCCACATTCCGGGGTCTGAGCTTCAGGTCCGAGTGGACGAGCTGGGCGAGGATCGGAGCCGCGCCGTCGTCGTCTATTGCTGGGGTCCGGGGTGCAACGGCAGCACCCGCGCCGCGCTGACTCTGAGCACCCTGGGGTTCTCGCAGGTCCGGGAGCTCATCGGCGGGTTCGAGTATTGGGCCCGTGAGGGTCTTCTGGTGGAGCGCGCGGCGGGGCGAGCGCGACGGCTCCCCGACCCGCTGACCGCGCCCAGCAGCCGCTCGGTCTTAGACTGACCGCCCGCCCACGCCCTGCGCCCCAGGTAGGGACGGTTCGTGATCTGTAGTGTGGGGACGACGCCCTGACCTGAGAGGTTCACTCCATGACGCCATACACCCCAGCCGAGGTGGAGGGCACCGCTGCGAAGCAGCTCTCCACTCCCCTGGCCGCCGTCGACTCCTGCGTGACGGGGACCCGGGCGGCGTTCGCCACCGGCCGCACCCGGTCTATGCAGTGGCGCCGGGACCAGCTGCGGGGCATCCTGCGACTGCTCCAGGAGCGGGCACCGGAGATCCATGCCGCGATGGCGGCAGATCTGGGGAAGAACGACGTCGACTCTCACCTCACCGAGGTCCTCTCGGTGAAGTCCGAGGTCAAGACGACGCTGAAGAACCTGACCAGTTGGACCCGGGATCGAAGCACCTCCGTGCCCTTCATCGTCGGCAGCGCTCGCGCCCATGTGCAGCGCCAGCCGCTGGGCACGGTGCTGATCATCGGACCCTGGAACTACCCGTTCCACCTGCTGCTGATGCCGCTGATCGGCGCGCTGGCGGCCGGAAACTCTGTGGTGCTCAAGCCCAGCGAGCTGGCGCCGACGGTCTCCGCGACCGTGGCGAAGCTGATCCCGGAGTACCTCGACACCGAAGCGGTGCAGGTGATCGAGGGCGGCGTCGAAGAGACCACCCGCCTGCTGGAACACCGCTTCGACCACATCTTCTACACCGGCAACGGCACGGTGGCCTCGATCGTGATGACCGCCGCGGCCAAGCATCTGACCCCGGTCACGCTGGAGCTCGGCGGCAAGTCCCCCGTATGGATCGACGCTTCTGCGGATCTCACCGCCACCGCGGAGGCCCTGGTCTGGGGGAAGTTCAGCAACTGTGGCCAGACCTGCGTGGCGCCGGACTACCTGCTGACCACCCCGGAGCTCGCTGAGCCGCTGGCTCGGGAGATCGCCCGGATCACGCGCCGAGCCTTCGGCTCGGACCCGTCCCGGGCCGAGAACTACGGGCGGGTCATCAACGAGCGCCACGCCGAGCGCCTCGCCGGACTGCTGGACTCGGGCCGAGCCGTCATCGGCGGGGAGACGGACACCGCCGCCCGCTACATCGCCCCCACGGTGCTGCTCGAGGTGGATCCCGACTCGGCGATCATGCAGGATGAGATCTTCGGTCCGATCCTGCCGATCCTCACGGTGGCAGATCACCAGGCGGCCATCGACTTCATCAACGCGCGCCCGAAGCCGCTGGCGCTCTACGCGTTCACCGAGCACCCCGAGGTGCGTGAGGACTTCCTCAGGCAGACCTCCTCAGGCGGGATCACCTTCAACACCGTGATGACCCAGCTGGCCGTGTCCACGCTGCCCTTCGGCGGAGTCGGCGCCAGCGGCATGGGCCGCTATCACGGGGAGTACAGCGTGGAGACCTTCAGCCACGAGCGCGGCGTGCTGCGCAAGCTGCCCGGATTCGATCCCACCCGGCTGGCGAAGGCCCCCATCTCGTGGGGCATGCGCAAGATCCTGCTCAAGGGCTGACGCCGGCTCAGGCGTGCCGGTAGGTCGGCAGCACCGCGTTGGAGGTCACGATCACCTTGCCCAGGGGCATCAGCGAGACCGGGATCAGCTTGAGGTTCGCGATGCCCAGCGGGATGCCGATGATGCTGATGAACATCGGGATCGCCGTGAGCACGTGGCCGATCGCGATCCAGATGCCTGCCACCAGAACCCAGATCACATTGCCGATCGTGGTGAACAGGCCTGCACCCCGGGGGCTGCGGTCTACGATCGTGCGGCCGAAGGGCCACAATGCGTAGGCCCCGATGCGGAAGGACGCCAGCCCGAAGGGGATCGTGATGATCAGCAGGCAGCAGATGATCCCGGCGAGGAAGTAGCCCAGGGCCAGCCACAGACCGCCGAAGACCAGCCAGATGACATTGAGAATCGTAGAGATCATGGAGTTCACCCCCCTATTCAATAGCATCCCCCGCAGTGATCAGAAGGGCCTGGCCCGCCCGAACAGCTCCTGCAGAGGGACACGAAGATCTGCATTCGCAACGTCGAGTAGACGTTTGTAGCGCGTTTGCGGCTGATACGCTCCAAGAATGCCGCAGATTCGAATCTCCGACGCAGCCCAGTTCTTGGGCGTCAGCGACGACACCGTCCGTCGCTGGATCTCCAAGGGCCAGCTGCGTGCCGAGGACGACGCCCACGGGCGCATGGTGCTCGACGGGGCCGAACTGGCAGGCTTCGCCAAGGCTCGCGCCTCTGCACCTGCCGATTCCGGCAGCACCCGGAGCTCCGCCAGGAACAAGTTCACCGGCCTGGTCACCGCGGTGCACAGCGACCCGGTGATGTCCCAGGTCGAGCTGCAGTGCGGGCCGTTCCGGGTGGTCTCCCTGCTCAGCACGGAATCCGTGCGCGAGCTCGGACTGGAACCCGGGGTCATCGCCACAGCATCGGTGAAGGCCACGCAGGTGGTGCTGGAGAAGCCGGTGAAGGAGCCCTGATGAAGCGTCTCCTGGCCTTCGCCTCGGCGCTGCCTCTGATGCTGCTCAGCGCGTGTGCCTCACCCGGGGAACCGACGGACGCGATTCAGGTGTTCGCCGCCGCGTCGCTGACCGAGTCCTTCACCGAGATCGGGGAGCAGTTTGAGCGAGACACCGGCGTGGAGGTCAGCTTCAACTTCGCCGGCTCCGCAGACCTGGCGGCTCAGCTCGACCAGGGCGCACCCGCCGATGTCTTCGCCTCCGCGGACGAGGTCACGATGGACCGCGTCGAGGCTGCTGGGCTCGTACGGACGACGCCGGCGATCTTCGCCTCCAACACCTTGACGATCGTGACGCCGGACGACAACCCTGCCGCGGTGGAGGATCTGACCGACCTCGCCGGGGACGAGATCATCACCGTCGTCTGTGCCCCCCAGGTGCCCTGCGGCACTGCCACCGAAGAGGTCGCGGCAGCGGCCGACGTCGAACTCTCACCGGCGAGTGAAGAATCGGCCGTCACCGACGTCTTGGGCAAGGTCCGTGCAGGCGAGGCCGATGCCGGGCTGGTCTTCGTCACCGACGCCTCGGCCGCGGGCGAGGACGTCCAGCGGATCGATTTCCCGGAGTCCGAAGGTGTCGTGAACCGGTACCCGATCACCACCCTCGAGTCCTCGCAGAACCCTGACGTCGCCGCAGAATTCGTCGCGTTCGTCGAGGGCGAGCAGGGGCAGGCGATTCTGCGCGACGCCGGTTTCGGTCGGCCATGACACTCGCCTCCCCGGTCATGCCTCGGCCCAAGAACGGTCGGCACGCCTCCTCCAGTCCCCGATGGCTGCTGATCCCCGCCTCGATCGGGATCGCGCTCATCGTGGTGCCGATCCTCGCGATCGTGCTCCGAGTGTCATGGGACGAGTTCCCCGCCCTGGTCACCTCCCCGTCCTCCGTCTCAGCCCTGATGCTCAGCCTGCGCACCGCCGGCGCGTCCACGGTCCTGTGCGTGGTCCTGGGTGTGCCGATGGCCCTCGTGCTGTCCCGACTGAGGTTCCGCGGCCACGGCGTGCTGCGGTCACTGGTGCTGCTCCCGATGGTGATGCCCCCGGTGGTGGGCGGCGTCGCGCTGCTCTACACCTTCGGACGCCAGGGCCTGCTGGGCGAGTCGATGAGCGCATTGGGCATCCACATCGCGTATTCGACGACGGCGGTGGTCCTCGCCCAGACCTTCGTGGCCATGCCCTTCCTGGTGATCACGGTCGAGAACGCGCTGCACGCGCTGGACCCGCACGTCATCGAGGCCGCCGTGATGGACGGCGCCGGGCCCACCGCGGTGCTGCGCACGATCATGCTTCCGCTGATCATGCCCGGCCTGATCTCCGGGGCCATCCTGGCGTTTGCCCGGGCACTCGGGGAGTTCGGCGCGACCATCGCCTTCGCCGGGAGCTTGGAAGGAGTCACGCGCACCCTGCCGCTGGAGATCTATCTGCAGCGCGAGACAGACCCCGACGCGGCAGTGGCGCTGTCGCTGCTGCTCATCGCCGCCGCGGTCCTGGTCGTCGGCCTCGCCGGAGCCAGGCGCCCGGCTGTGTGAGCAGGGTCTGATCATCCCGGGGAGGCCGACGGAACGGGTGCGAGCAGGTCAGCCGATGCCGATCAGGCGCGGGGGTTCTTGCGCCCGCGCAGAACTGCCATCACGATCGCGGCCAGCAGCCCGACCACCACGACGGCGCCGACCACGACTGCCCAGACCGGCAGGCCGGGATTCTGCTGCGTGTCTGACGCGGCGTCACCGGCGACCGGCTCGTCCGGCTGGCCGGAGTCCGCGGTGGTGGCCTCGGCGACGTCGTCGTCCTCTGCCGGGGCAGCGGACTCGGTCTCAGACTCGGCATCTGACTCAGATTCGGCCTCGGTCTCAGTTGAGGGCTCGGTCGGGGGCGAGGCCTCGGGCGTCGGCTCCGGCGCGGTGTCCACCACCTCGAAGTCGAAGGAGCTCTCTTCGGCGTGCCCGTCGGAGTAGACCACCCGGTAGGCCACGGTGTAGTCCCCACCGGGGAGCTCCTCGGGGAGTTCGGTGGACATGGTGGACCCGTCGATCTCGGTCTCGCCCTCCCAGTTCTCCCCGCCCTCATCGCTGACCTCGATGACGTTGGTGATCGCTTCTCCCGTGGTGAGCCCGCCGCCGGAGAACTCGAGAGTGATCTCCTCGGGGCTCTGCTCCAGGACTGCGTCGGCCTCCGGGGTGGAGGAGAGGAGCGAATCGTGTGCCCAGGCGGGGGCGGCCATGGTGGTGACTGCCAGGCCGAGTGCGGCGGTGGCCGAGAGGGCGGTGATGCGCCCGGCGCGCTGGCGGCCGGTGGTGGCTGTGCGGGATGTGGATGTGCGGGATGACATGAGATTGGTGCTTTCCGTCGCGAGGTGACTGGCCCCCGGCATCGCGCCGGGAACCACGTGGTGATGTCAGCTCACGAGGACCGGCGGTCCACGCAGGGTCCGCGCGCCGCCGCCGAGCCAGAGATCCTGCAGGATGACGGTGGAGAAGGAATCGTGCGCGCGGATGGCGCGGGGCCCGGTCAGCGAGACCGGGCGCAGGAACAGCAGGAAGATCGGGCGCAGCAGGAGCAGTGCGCTGAGCACATGCAGGATCACCTCGCCGCGGCGGAACACCGCGAAGCCGAAGAGGGCGGCGAGGGCGTGGGCGACGAGCATCGGCCCGTCGGGCAGCACCTGGGTGACCGCGCTGGTCTGCGCCGCCGCGGTGACCACGACGGCGTGGTCATGCGCTGCGTGCCCGACGTGAGCTGCGGCCTCGCTGGACGCCACATCACTGGGCATCGTGGCGCTGGCCGATGCGCTGGCCGCCGGGAAGAACGCGAAGAGACCGTGCAGCACCGCCTGGCTGAACACGACGGCGACGCCGAGCCGGACCCGGCTGAGCCGGACGCCGGAGAGCGAGGCGCATACGGGCAGGCTCACTGCGAGGGCGAGCACGATGACGATCCAGTGCGGCAGGTGATGACCAGCGACAGAATGGGAGACCGCGGCGGAGCCGATGGCCAGACTCGCGGCCAACAGGCCTCGGGTCAGCCGTGCAGCGCCGGTGACGGGGCGCGGAGAAGGGGCGAAGTCCGCGGCATTGACCACAGGAGACCCCTTCCCTCGGCTGATGCGGGCGAGTCTACTACAGCGCGTAGAACTCGACTGAGGCGGGAGCGGGGCGTCGACAGGCCCGTTCGCGCGAGGCCTGATCCCGCCATCGATTGTGCAATTCGTGCAGGTTCTTCGCCCGATTCAGCCCGTTTCGGCGGTCGAATTGCACAACCGTTGAGGCGGGTGTGTGGCGGATGAAGGGTGACCCCACCGGATGCGCCGAGCGGCTTCTTCGAGGGGAGCACGGCCCGCCGATGCCCGGGCAGTTCCTGGTCTGCGGCGTCCTGCTCGTGGGAATCGCGGTGGTGGCGTCCTGGAACCGGTCCTGGCCCGTGGTGCTGCTGCTGCCGCCGTCGTTGACTCTGGCCTGGAGCGTGACCGTCAGCCGCCGAAGACATCACCGGGCTCTGGCCGCTGGGGGCAGGCGTCATGGCGGTCGGCACCACGCTGGGGACACTTGTCGTTCTGGGCGTCACGAGATTCGCCCGGCCTGAGCACCGGCTGCCCAGGTCTCCCTTCGCAGGCAGTTCCAGCGTGTCGCAGTGAGACTGACACAGCCTCGAACATACTGGCGCGATGACCACCACTCCGCCGCCCGGACAGACCGACCGCAGCCACTCATGGCGAAGCGCACGCTTCCTGACCTGGTCGATCTTCGTGATCCTCGGATCCGCCGGCGCATGGTTCGCCTGGATGGGGTGGGACCAGGAGTACCAGGTGGACCCGATGACCGGCCTGGAGCACGGCCCCTACGAGGCCTGGCAGGTCATCGGCTGCGGGGTCACCCTGCTGGCGGTCGCCCTGCCCGCTTCCTGGGGGCGGCACTGGAAGTCTGTGCTGCTGCTGCCACCGTCGTTCACCGTGGCCTGGAGCGTGACCGCCGCCGCCGAAGACGTGACCGGGCTCTGGATGGTCGGTGCGATCATGGTGCTCATCGGCAGCAGCGTCGGCGCAGCGGTCGTCCTGGGTGTGACCAGCGGGGTGGAGAGCCGCGACCGGCGGCTCCGGAAGCCTGGGATTCCGCCTCGGTGAGCCCTTCGCCGTGAGGTAGGCGCCTGCTCCATCTGCTGGGCGATTTGCGGGCATTTTCAGCCCGATCAGGCCCCGAAAATCCCTCAAATCGCCCAGCAGATGAGAAGCGGGGGCCGGGGCCGGGGCCGGACGGGCCGCGCAGGAGGGGGCCGGGGCCGGGCATCGCCCGGGTTGCGCGGGACGGCTCAGCGGTCCAGGGTCGTCGCCAGCGGCTTCTCCTCCACGAAGAGCAGCATCACGGTCGCGATCAGCGCGAGCGGCACCATGAAGAGGAACAACGGCACCAGCGCCTCGTTGTAGGACTCCACGACCACCGTGTAGATCGAATCCGGCAGTCCGCGCACCAGTTCCGGGGTCAGCGAGTTCGCGCCCACCCCGCCCGCGGCGTCGGCGGGCAGCCGGTCGGTGAGCATCTCGGTGAGTCGGCTCGCGAAGAGCGAGCCGATCACGGCCGAGCCCAGCGTGGCGCCGACCTGGCGGAAGTAGTTCTGCCCCGCCGTCGCGGTGCCCACGTGGCGCAGCGCGAAGGAGTTCTGCGCGACCAGGGTCAGCAGCTGCATGGTGCAGCCCAGCCCGAGCCCGAGCACCCCGAGGTAGAGGCATTCCAGGATCACCGGGGAGTCGGCGCTGACCGTGGAGAGCAGCCCCAGGCCCAGCGCGGTGATCACGCTGCCGATCACCATCGTCTTCTTGTACCGGCCGGACTTGCTCACCCGGCGCCCGACGATGATCGAGGCCACCAGCAGGGTGCCCATCATCGGGATCATCAGCATGCCCGCCTGAGCGGGGCTGTAGCCGGTGACCATCTGCAGGTAGGTGGGCATGTAGCCCAGCGCGCCGAACATCGCCACGCCGGTGATCAGTCCGGCCACCATGGTGAGCACGAAGTTGCGGTTCCGGAAGAGCATCAGCGGCAGGATCGGCTCCGGCGTCCGGTATTCGATCCAGGTGAAGAGCAGTCCCGAGACGACCAGCGTGGCCAGCAGGCCCAGAATCATCGGGGAGGTCCAGGCGTATTCGCCGCCGCCCCAGGTCGCCACCAGCACGACGGCGGTGGTGGCCACGCCCAGCAGCGCCATCCCCCACACATCGATGCGTCCGCGGGCCTCGGGCTCACGCTTGGGCAGCTTCAGCAGCAGCACGATCCCGATCAGCGCGAGCACGCCCAGCGGGACGTTCATCCACAGCGTCCAGCGCCAGCCGGGACCGTCGGTGAGCCAGCCGCCCAGCAGCGGGCCCGCCACCGAGGAGAAGGCGAAGACCCCGCCCATCACACCCATATAGCGGCCGCGCTCCCGCGCGGGCACCACGTCGGCGATGGTCGCCTGGGACAGGATCATCAGTCCACCGCCGCCGATGCCCTGGATCACGCGGGCCCCGACCAGCTGGGACATGCTGTCTGCGGCGCCGCCGAGCGCGGAGCCGATGACGAAGGCGATGATCGCGAAGATGAACAGCGGCTTGCGCCCGAACATGTCTCCGAGCTTGCCGTAGACCGGCATCATCACGGTCGAGGCGAGGATGAACGCGGTGATCACCCACGCCATGTGCTCCACCCCGTCAAGCTCCCCGACGATGGTCGGCAGCGCGGTCGCCAGCACGGTCTGGCCCAGCGAGGCCATCAGCATGGCGAGGATCAGGGCGCTGAAGATCCATCTGAGGTGCCCGGTCTCGGGCTCGAGCGGGGTGCTGGCGTCGACGGTGTCGGCAGCGTTGGCAGTGCTTGCGGCGTTGGCAATGCCTGCGGCCTGTCCCTCTGTCTCGGACGGCGGAATGGCCTTCGGCAGCGAAGAGGTCTCTGGGTTGGTCATCGGGTGGTCTCCACGACTTTTCTGAACAGGGCGATGGTCTCGCTGATGAAGGGGTCCAGGCTCTCCGCGCCGGACTCGTGATAGCGGGAGAAGGCGAACTTGGTGATGCCGCCGGCGAGCGCGAGCAGCGCTTCGAACGCATGGGCGCCCGCTCCCTCAGGCAGGTGCATCCCGCCCTGGTCTGTCTCCGCGTGCACGGCCGAGTACACCAGCCGTTCCACCTGGGCGAGCAGCTCGGCGAGCCGGGCGCGCAGCTGCGGGTGCTCGGCGATGATCGCGCGGCGCTGCGCGGCGGTCTCCTCCGGAAGACAGGTGCGCACCACGGAGACGAACAGGTGGACCACGCGGGTGAGCTCATCCTCGGTGGAGGCATGGAACCGTTCGACGACGGCGGGGTCCAGCTCTGCTGACCGGGTCCCGAGCACCGCGTCCTCCTTCACCGGGAAGTAGTTGAAGAACGTGCGGCGGGAGACGCCCGCCTGAGCGGAGATCTCATCCACGGTGACCGCCCCTGGCCCCTTGGAGGAGGCCAGCCCGAAGGCCGCCTGGTGGATCGCGTTCCAGGTGTCACGCTGGTTGCGCTTGCGTTGAGTCAGGTTTTCTTGCACTAGTGCATCTTATGCATCGATACAATTTTGCACAAGTGCAAGAACGTGCGGTTCGGCACACCGGGATTCGGCACTCCATCGGCTCCGCACAGGACGGCACAGTTCGGCACATCGGGACTCAGCACCTCGCGGCCCGGCCCGCTCGAGAGCGGCACAGCGCAGCGGGGGCGGCCGATAAAGCCGCAGATCAGCCCTCAGGCTGACGCTTTTCCCGGCGGTCCTCCGAAATAATGAACCAATGATCGAATCACTCACACTCGCCACAGACGTCGCCACCACGGTGGACGGGGACAGCTGGATCGCCGGGCTGCAGAACTGGACCCCGACGGGATAGGGCCGACTCCCGCACGGGACTCAGCGCTGCTCGGCGTCCTTCGGGTAGCGCTGGAGCTCGCGGGAACCCTGGGTGAGGTTCTTCAGGTCCACGCTGTCATCAAAGTTCGCACCGATCGCCCCGGCGAAGGTGCCTAGGGAGGCGGAGAGCCAGGCGATCTCGACGTAGTTGACGAAGCCGGTCTCCTCCCCCAGGATCTCGGCCATGAACCCTGGTTCGATCAGCAGCAGCCCGACCACCAGGATCGAGCCGAAGAGCACCAGGTAGAGCGCGGTGACGCTGCTGAGCAGGCTCATCACGGTGGAGATGTTGTACATCGCGGCTTCGCGGGCACCCCCGACGGCGGCGGACTTGTCCCAGAGCCGATTGCTGATGATCAGCCAGGCGGTGACGATGCTGATCGCAGCCACCGAGACGATGGCCAGTCGCCAATGCGGCAGAAAGCTGGCCATCTCCCAGATCGTGGTGAAGAAGATGCCGAAGGCGCCGGTGGCGGCCGCGGCGGCGAAGACGCCGGAGAGTTTGGGCAGGGACCAGAACGGCTCGTTCGCCGCCACCATCCCCAAGGTCATCCAGAACCGCCCGGGGAACAGCATCCCGGGCGAGATGAAGAACGTGTCATCGCCCTTCTGCTCCTCGACGTGGGCGTAGTAGCCGCCGTACTGGCGCGCGGGCTCCACGGACTCGTTGATCAGAGCGGTGACCACACGGTGCAGCTCGCGGCGCAGCGAATGCATGATGAACGTCGGCCCCAGCGCGGGCAGCGAGATGATCGCGAGCCGGTCCGAGAAGTGCAGCTCCGCCGTCTTGGGCCGCTCCCCGGCCATGCGCGGGATCTCGGTGACGATCACCGTCATGTCGGCCTCGGCCTCGCGGGCCCAGCGCTTGGCCACCTCCAGGTCGAGGGTGGCATCCTCGCGCAGCGGGATCAGCACCTGTTCCTGGGTGACCTCGGCACCACGGGCCCAGCCGGCGCGGCGGCCCCGCTGCGGCTGTTGGAGCATCTTGCGCACGAGCAGCGAGGTGCGACCCGGGTCGGAGTAGACCACGATGCTTCCGTCGCGGACGGACAGGTCTGTCTCGGGGTACTGGTCGACCTGACCCTGGTTCTGCGTGTCCTGCTGCCCGGGCGCCGTTCCCTGGCTCTGGTCCTCATGCGTCTCTTCGCGCGTTTCCTGCGATGCCATGTCACCACAGTACCGTTGCACCTCGAAGCAGTGTCAGCGCGCTCATGGCGCGCTGACACCGATCACCGGCGACTCAGGAGTCGCTGAGCATGTCCAGCACCAGGGGTTTCACCTGGGTGCCGTAGAGCTCAATGGCGCTCATCATGTGCTCGTGCGCGAGGCTGGCATTGCCGTACTTCATGCCGAATCGGCTGTTGCCGAGCAGCTTCTGGGTGCGCACGATCTTCTTGGCCACGGTCTCTGGGGAGCCCACGTACAGGGCTCCCTGGTGGACCTCCTGCTCAAACTGGGCCCGTGAGGGGTGGCCGTTGCCCCAGCCGCGCTCGCGGCCGAGCTTCGCCATCGATTCGGCCCAGGACGGGTAGAACACGTCCAGCGCCTCCTCGTCGGTGGGGCCGACGAAACCGTGGGAGTGCACGGCGATCCGGCGGTTGCCGCTGTGACCAAACTCATCGAGCGCCTTCTGGTAGAGCTGGGCCAGTGGGCGGAAGCGCTCGGGGGCGCCGCCGATGATGGCGAGCTCCAGGCCCAGACCGTGGCGTGCGGCGCGGACCACCGAATTGGGGGTTCCGCCCACGGCGATCCAGGTGGGCAGGCCGTGTTCGTGGTCGGTCTTGGGGTAGATCTCCTGGTTGTTCAGCGACCCGCGGGTGTTGCCCTGCCAGCTGATCGGGCCCTCGGAGCGCAGCCGGGTGAAGAGCTCGACCTTCTCCTCGAAGAGCTGCTCGTAGTCGGAGAGGTCGTAGCCGAAGAGCGGGTAGGACTCGATGAAGGAGCCGCGGCCCAGGGAGACCTCGGCGCGGCCGTTGGTGAGGCCGTCGATGGTCGCGAAGCGCTGGTAAACGCGCACCGGGTCGTCGGAGGACAGCACGGTGACGGCGGAGCCGAGCTTGATCCGCTCGGTGGCGGCGCCGATCGCGGAGAGCACCACATCGGGTGCCGAGATCGCGTAGTCGGGGCGGTGATGCTCACCGATGCCGATCACATCGACCCCCGAGGCGTCGGCCATCTTGGCCTCGGCCAGGACGTTGCGCAGCACCTGGGGCTGTGGGACATCCTGCTCGCCGTCGAGGGTCTTGGTGACGTCCCCGAAGGTGTGCAGGCCGAGTTCGAAATGGTCGCTGTGGCGCTCTGTGCTGATGCTCATGGTGGGTGCAACACCGATCATTCCCGGTTCATTCCTCAAAATTTGAAGGACTTAGGCTCTTCGGACTCCTGGTCAGCTCATCCGGGCCGCGGCGCGGCGGACCGCCGCGGTCAGCCGGTCCATCGCGGAGGTGGTGCTGGACCAGTGCTGCCAGTGCAGGGTGGTCTCCTGCTGACCGATCTCCTGGACGATCGCCAGGTCCCGATGCGTCCCTTCCATGACCCCGGCGGGCATCATGGACTCGGGAATCATCCCCCAGCCCAGTCCGTAGCCGACGGCCGCGTTATAGGCCTCCACCGAGGGCACCATATGCGTCGTCGGAGTCCCGGAGACCCCGAGCCGGCGCAGGCCCGTGCGCTGGAGCGAATCCCGGATGCCGTACTCCACCAGCGGAACCCGCTGCCAGTCCACCGTCCCGCCGATGGAACGGTGCCGATCGAGCAGCTCGGTGCTCGCGACCGGCCAGTACCGCATGACCCCCAGCACGGTGGAGCGGCATCCGGAGACCGGCGCGGGGTTCTCCGCCACCGCAGCAGCCACCGTGCCGTTGCGCAGCAGCTCGTGGGTGTGCTCCTGGTCCTCGGCGTAGAAATGCAGCTCCACATCGTCCCAGGTGGCGGCCTCCTGCAGCACCCGCAGGAACCAGCTGGCCAGGGAGTCGGCGTTCACCGCCACCGAGAGGGTGACCGTGGGCGCCGCCTGTCCGGGGATCCGGTGGAAGCCGAGGCTGCGTCGCGCCTCATCCTCGAGCATCACGGTCTGCCGCGCGATCCGCAGCAGCTCCGCCCCGGACTCGGTGGGCACCACCGGGACCGTGCGGGTGAGCAGCACATGGCCGACCTCCTTCTCCAGCGCCTTGATCCGCTGGGAGAAGGCGGAGCCGGAGATCTGCAGCAGCGCGGCGGCGGACTCGAAGGTCCCCTCGTCCACCGCCGCGACGAAGGCACGCAGGTGATCGGTGTTCATGGGGACAAGCCTACCTGGGCATCTGAAGCATTGCTTCAGATAGTGAAGGATGATGAGCTGGTGCGGATGGGGGTGTGGGTTCCAAGATGGAGCCATGACCATCTTGCTCACCGGATTCCTGACCTGCCTGGCCCTCATCGTCGCGATCGGCCCGCAGAGCGCCTGGCTGCTGCGCCAGGGCCTGCGCCGGGACCGCGTGCTGCTGGCCGTGACCTGCTGCATCTTCGGCGACATCCTGCTGATCGCACTGGGCACCGCAGGGGTCGGCGCGGTACTCGATCACGCGCCGTGGCTGATGGAGGTGCTGCGCTGGCTGGGCGTGTCCTACCTGACCTGGTTCGCCTACCGCTCCTTCCGCTCGGCCCGCCGCGCGGGTCAGGCTCTGAAGCCCGGTGTCCACGTCGAGCTCTCCAGCCAGCAGCACGACGACGACGCGCCCGCCGGCTCCGGCGGAGGCGGCGGTGCCCTCAAGCAGGCACAGCGGGTCCAGGTCACCCGGATCTCCTCGATCGCCGCGACCGGGCTCAGCGTGAGCATCCTCAACCCGCACGCCTGGGTGGACACGATGGTGGTGCTGGGCACCATGGCGAACACCTTCGGGGATCAGCGCTGGCTCTTCGCCGGCGGCGCGGTGCTGGCCTCGATCATCTGGTTCAGCGCGCTGGCCCTGGGCGGTGCGGTGCTCTCGAAGTGGCTCAACCGGCCGCGCACCTGGCAGGTGCTCGACATCCTCGTCGGAGCGATCATGCTCGTGGTCGCCGGTCTGCTGGCGTTCAGCGGCTTCTAGTTCGGCCGCTTCGGGTGTCGGCGCAGCACCGACTGCGCGGCATGGAACCCGGCCATTCCATGCGCCCCGCCGCCCGGAGGCGCTGAGGCGGAGCAGAGGTAGACCTCCGGGCCGGCACCATCAGGCGTCAGGACCTCTGGCGCACCCGGCGCCTCATCCCCGGCATGCGGCACCCGGTAGGGATCCGCGCGCAGCGCCGGGCGGGCCAGGAACTGGCGCAGCGTCGGGGCACCGGCGCTGATCGAGCCGCCGACCAGGTTGGGGTTCCACTCCTGCAGGTCCGCGGGGCTCCAGAGCCTGCGCGCCTGCACGGTCGCGCCGAACCCGGGGGCCTGGGCCTCGATCTCGGCCTCGATCATCTTCGCGGCGCGCGTCACCGCAGGTCCGGAGAGTCCGCCGGGCACATGGGCGTACGCCCAGGCCACGGTGCGCTCATCGGGTGTTCGGGAGGCGTCCGCAACACTGGGCTGGGTCAGCAGCACATACGGCCGTCCGGGCAGAGTGCCGCGCACGGCGGCGGCCTCGGAGGCAGCCATCTGCGAGGCTCCCCCTCCCAGGTGCACGGTGCCGGCCTGGCCCATGGACTCATGCCGCCAGGGGATCGGGCCCTCGAGCAGGTAGTCGATCTTCACGATGCCGCTGCCATAGTTCCACCGGCTCAGCGCCCGTGAGTAGCCGCGCGGCAGCCGCAGTCCGCCGAAGCCGCGCAGCTGCCGCGGGGTCAGGTCCAGCAGCACCGCGTCGGGCATGTGCGCCTGGGCTCCGGTGCTGCCGGGTTGGCGCAGCTCCTCCAGGCCGGTGATCCGGCGACCGGTGACCACCCTGCCGCCGTGCGATTCGAGCTCCGCGACCAGGGCGCTCACCACCGCGCCGGAGCCTCCGCGGGCCACCGGCCAGCCGCTCACCTGCGCGGCGGCGCCGAGCAGCAGCCCGAAGGCTGAGGTCAGCGGTCTGCGCAGGTCGGTGGTGGCGTGCCCGGAGAGCCCGGCGAAGAGCGCCTTGGTCGGGGCCTCGGTGAAGATCTGCTGCAGCCAGGTCGCCGGCCAGGCGCCGCGCGCCCCGATCTGCACCAGGGACTGCACCCGACGCGCGGCCGAATCGGACTGCAGGTTGCTCAGCGGGGCGGTCACCGGGGTCATCCCGGCGCGCAGCACCCGGTCCCAGTCCCGGGCGACCGGTCCGAAGACCCGAGTCCAGGCGGTGCCGTCGGGGCCCAGCCCCGCGGCGGTGTCGCTGACCGAGGCGTGCAGCAGGACCGGCGGGGCGCCGTGGTCGAGCCCGTGGGCGGCGGGGATCGGGGGGTGGACGTATTGAAGGCCGTGGCGCTCGACCCCGGGGACCGGCGGCGGTCCGAAGGGGAACACGCTGGCGCCGAGGTCGCTGATCACGCCCTCCCCGCCGGGGACCCCGCGGCCGAGCTCACCAGCGAAGAGCTCGGCTGAGCGCATCGCGCCGCCGGGCGCGTCGGCGGCCTCGTAGACGGTGACCTCCCAGCCGGCCTGGGCCAGCAGGCAGGCTGCGGTCAGCCCGTTCGGACCCGACCCGACGACGGCGGCTCGCTTCATGAGAAGGGGCCTTTCAGCTGCGCGACCTGGGCCGCGATGTTGCGGATGAACACCACCATCCAGGAGAGCAGCACGGCGGCGCCGATGAGCTCCAATGATGTCAGGTTGTAGTAGCCGATGGGCTCCCAGAGGGCGCCCGCGAAGATCACGCCCGCGGCGGCCAGGTAGCTGACCAGGTAGAAGGTGCGCGGGAAGCCGGGCAGCAGGTAGGGCATGCCGAGGAGCAGGATCAGGAAGGACAAGCCGAAGCCGGCGGTGAAGAGCACGTGGATGTCGTGATGCAGGCTGATCGGCACCAGCCCGACCCCGGCGAGGGAGACGCCCATGGCGATCATGACCGAACGGACCAGTCCGATCCGTGGGCGAGAGACGTGCCGACTCACCGCTGCGGTGAGCCGGGCCCCCAGCGGCAGGCTGCCGTTGGGACGGCGGCGGCCTGCCTGACGCCGCTCCAGCTCCTGGTCGCGGGTGCCGGAGATGTGATCGGACCAGATCTCCAGGTCCCGGGTGATGAACGCGGTCAGGGTGGTGATGATCGTTCCGGAGACCACCAGGGTGGTGTTGAAGGTCCAGAAGGAGGTCAGCCCGGCCTGGCCGGTGCCCAGCTCGGAGAACATCACGTGCCACCAGAACGGGTTCTCCGCGAAGATCATCGAGACCAGCACGCCGGAGGCGGTGAAGATCGCGAGCAGCGTGGAGAGGGTGAACGCGTTGATCCGCGCGCCGGAGTTGAAGCTGAAGTATCCGGCCGTGCCCCCGACGATGGCCAGCAGCACCGCTCCCGCGATGTGGTCCACGGTCAGCCCGATGAAGGCCTCCTGGAAGACTCGGAAGAGGCCGAGGGAGACCATCACCGCGATCGAGGCGTGGACCACCAGCAGTGCGAGGGTGTCCATCACCTGCCGGATCCGGGGTCGCTGGCCCAGCCAGATGTTCGCCAGTCGGGTGTTCAGCGAGAAGCCGAGCAGGAAGGCGAGCGCGGCGGTGACGCCGCCGACCACGGAGCCGTAGACCTGGATGGACTCCTCCCCGGCGAGCGGCGGCCGGTGATCGCCGAAGACGAAGAATCCCAGTCCGAGCCCGATGAGCGCGCCGCCGATGGCGCACCAGATCGCCCGGGACTCGATGAGCACCTGGAGCCGAGCCTGGGTCTCGGCCTGGGACCGGGTGGTCTCCGCGGGGTGGGTGGCCTCCTCCACCGCCGCCTGCGCCGCAAGTCGGCGGGCGGTGCCATGGGTGGACGGGGATCTGATCACCGCCCAAGCCTTGCCGTCGCACCAGCTTCTTGCAAGCTGGTGCGGTGAACTCCCAGCGAACGGACCCCTCCGGTGGGCAGTGCCGCCCTAGACTTGGCGCTCATGAGCACTCCGACGCCTGACGCACCCGGCCACCGAGACGCCCTCCGCCCGCCTCAGCCGGTGGATCGAGGTGACCATGTCGTGGCCTTCAGCGCAGAGGTCTCCGCCTCGGCGGAGCAGGTCTTCGCCCTGGTCGCGGATCCGCACCGGCACCATGAGATCGACGGATCCGGCACCGTGCAGAGCCGGGCGTTCGGTCCGCATCGCCTTCAGCCCGGCGATCGCTTCAGCGTTGCCATGCGAGTGTTCGGGATCCCCTACCGGCTGCCGCTGAGGGTGCTGACCGCGGCTCCGCCGACGCCGCAGCGGACCGGGGTGCTGGAGTGGGCCCAGCCCACCGGGCACCGGTGGCGCTGGGAGATGACCCCGGTCCCGGCGGACACGAACCGCACAGTGGTCACCGAGTCCTACGACGCACGGGCTCAGCTCCGAGTCATGCGAGCGGCCCTGAGACTCTCGAAGGTCTACTCCCGCAACGGGCGTGGGATCGAGGCCTCACTCTCCAGGCTGCAGAAACGGTTCGGCCCTGACGCGTGAGCGCAGCATCCGACCCGTGGACCGACCCGGGCTCTGCCTCACCGATGGACTAGCATTAGCCGCACACCAGCGCCCGCCGCCGCGAGGCCGCGGATCTCGGACGGGTGCTATGACCTCGGGAGAGGAGATGCATGTTCGATGTTGATACTGACCGAACCCTCGTAGCGGCAGCAGACCTGGTCAACACCAGTGCTGGACTGCGCAGTGCCACGCCCGGTCTTGACCAGCTCACCACGGTGACGCAGCTCAAGGATTATCTGGGTTCACGAGATCCCGGCATGCGGTGGGCGTCGTCCGGCGCTGACCGCACGCAGCTCGAGAAGGTGCAGCACCTGCGTGAGAAGGTTCAGCGGATCTGGAGCTCGACGCCGATCGAGTCCGATGCCCCGGTGCAGGTGCTCAACGAGCTGCTGCACGGTGTGGGGCTCAGGGTCGCTCGCGGCGCCGACGGCGAGTACCGCGCCGAGCCGGTCCCGGCGTCGAAGGATCTGGCAGATGTGATGACGGCGAGCATCGCCACCGCCATCCAGCACCTGGTGGTGCGGGATGAGACGGTGAGGATGCGGACCTGCAAGGGTGAGAGCTGTGATGCGGTCATCATCGACCTCACCCGCAATCGCTCACGTCTGTTCTGCGACTTCGGCAACTGCGCCAACCGCGCCCATGTCCGGGCCTACCGAGCACGTCAGGCGGCACACCGCAAGACGTTCTCAACGGCACGAGAGGCAGCTGCTGCCGCCGCGGTGCATTCGACCCGGCACCAGGGAGCCCTTGTGGACACGCTGGACAGTCCGCGACTGGCCAAGCCGAGCGCGGCAGAGAAGGCGGCCCAGATCGAAGTGCCGACATCTCAGTCCGCACGGGCGGCCAAGGAGTTCCGGGATCGGATGCGGGACGAGCTGATGGAGAAGCGCGAGAAGAAATCGGCCAAGAAGCTGAAGAAAGAGAAGAAGAAGGTCAAGAAATAGCCGGATGACTGAGGGACCGTCACGGAAACAGGAGGCTGTGACGTGCTTGTCAGTCAGGCAGCGTGATCCCGGGTCGACTGGTGCTGGTGCTGAGGCGCCGGAGTCAGTGGGCCCGGGACCAGCGCGCCCAGAATCCGTGCTGGCCCGCATCCTCGGACCTGGAGGATCTGCCGGCCGTGAGGGTCAGCGACCCGGGCAGGTCGGTCACCGCCGAGGGTCGGCGAGTCGGAAGAGTCAGTGACCGTGGCGGATCAGCGACCGTGGCGGATCAGCGACGGTGGCGGATCAGCGACGCTCGTCGCGTCGCCCGTAGGTCGGCTCATCGCCGTCCTCGGGCTCCCCGGCACCCCGCCGGGCCTGAGCGGCCTCGTCGGCCTTATTGCGCCGGGCGTCTTCGCGGCGCTTCGCCACCTGCTGGCGGTAGAGCTCCTCGGAGTTCCGATTCACGCCGGAGCCCTCCGCGAGGTGTTCAGGGTTCTCCCGCGACGCCAGGTGCAGCATCGAGATCACCAGCAGCGTCGCGATGAACCCGATCCCGAACGCGATCAGCCCCAGGTCAAGCCGGGCCGGGTTGTCGGTGCCGCCGGATGAGGTGATCAGCGTGACGAATCCCGCCACGAAGCCCATGGCGAAAGAGAAGATCAGCGGAGCCTTGACCGTCTCAAGCAGAGATCGGCGCCCCTTATCGTCTTCAGCCACTTGGAGTTCCTCGTTCCTGAGCATCGGTATCTGGTCTCTGATGGGCTGCGCGTGCGGCGCGGCACCACCAGATCAATTCTACGTCCTGTAGTAGAACGGGGACGATTCAGCGACTCAACGAGTCGACGCACGCCCGCGCTTGGCGTCATGGAGCAGTCCGGCGCCGCTGATCAAGAGCACCACTGCCATGATGACCACGCCCATGCCGGCGAGCCCGAGGATCCCGTGCGGGTCCAGGTGCAGGCCGACTCCCAGCGCGAGGCCGGTCAGCACGCCCACGGCGCCGAGGATGATCTGGTCCCGTGCCGGCACGAAGTCGTTCCTGGCGCGGAGGCCTCCGATGAGCTCGGCCACGCCCATCGCGGCGAAGCCGATGGCAGCGATCACGGCGGCCGCGGTGGCGGTGTCCACGAAGATCACCGCGACACCGGAGAGCACCCAGGCCGCAGCGCCCATGGCCAGCGGACCGCGCAGCGAGATCGGCACCGCCTCGACCTTCGCGTAGTCCCAGACGGCCGTGGCGCCGAGCACGAAGAACCCGGCGATCGAGATCTTCAGCAGGGTGACGGTCTCCTCCTGCCAGAAGATCGCGACCACTGCGAAGACGACGGTGATGACCGCGCGCAGCCAGACCGGACGGGTCAGCTCTTCGGCGGTGGAGGCGGGGATCTTCTGCACAGGCACGCCTAGAAGTCTACAGCCGCGGCCATGACCCGCGGCCCACGGGCGGGATGCGGCACCACCTCTGACCTCCGCGACTCAGCGGTGCTCGCCGGCGATCATCCAGCGCTCACCGCGGGCGCGGATCCCGAGCGTCACCCCGCGGGCCCCCATGAAGACCACGGCGAACCCGGCCCAGAGCCAGAGGATCGCCTCGGTGCCGCTGAATCCGGCGCTGGAGACCCACCACAGCACCGGGAGGTACACCGCGAGGTTCACCAGGCCGACGACGGCGAGGTAGCGCACGTCGCCGGCACCCATGAGCACGCCGTCGAGCACGAAGACGAAACCGGCGAGCGGCTGGGCCGCGGCCATGACCAGCAGCGCGGCGGTGATGCCGGCCGCCACGCGGGCGTCCGGGGTGAACAGCGCCGGGGCGAAGGGTGCCGCGAGCGCGATCAGCCCGCCGGTGATCACGCCGAACCCGAGCCCCCAGCGGATCATCGTGCGGGTCATCGCCTTGGCCTCGCGCACCCGGGAGGCGCCCAGCTCCTTGCCGATCAGCGCCTGCGCAGCGATGGCCAGCGCGTCGAGCACGAACGCCAGGGTGGAGAAGATGGTGAACGCCACCTGGTGCGCGGCGAGGGTATGCGGTCCCAGATCGGTGGCGATCAGGACCGTGGCGACGATGGCCGCGCGCAGCGACACGGTGCGCAGCATCATCCAGGAGCCCACGCTGGCCGCCTGGCGCAGCGCGATCGGGTCCACACCCAGGGGCACGCCAGCCGCCCGCATCCGGGGCACCAGCATCGCCAGGTACGCCACCGCCATCCCCCACTGGGCGATCGATGTGCCCAGCGCGGCTCCCGCGGTTCCCAGTCCCACCACATGGACCAGCACCAGGTTCAGCACGATGTTCGCGCCGAAGCCCACGGCCGCCACGATCAGCGGGGTCTTGGTGTCCTGCAGCCCGCGCAGCATCCCGACGGCCGCGAAGACCAGCAGGATCGCAGGCACCCCGGGCAGCGACCAGAGCAGATAGTTCCAGGCGTGGACCTGCATCTCTCCGGTGCTGCCCATGGCGATCAGCAGCGACTCCCCGAAGGCCAGGCCGGCGAGGGCCAGCACCACACCGAGCATCACGGCCAGCCAGAGGCCGTCACGACCCGCGGCCAGCGCCCGGGAGAGCCGGCCTGCGCCGAGAAGTCGCGCCACGGCGGGGGTGGTGGAGTAGGCCAGGAAGATCATCAGTCCGGTGACCGTGTGCATCACCGTGATTCCCAGGGCCGCCCCGGCGAGCTCATCGACGCCCAGCCGGCCGATGATCGCGGTGTCCGCGAGCAGGAACAGCGGTTCGGCCACGAGCGCCCCGAGGGCGGGGACGGCCAGGGCGAGGATCTGGCGTCCCATCGGGCGTGGGTCGCGCGGGGCCCTCGACTCGAGTTCCGGAGGCTGCGGGTTCACTTGCCGCCGGTCAGCGCCAGGGCGGTCTCGGTGAGCACGCGCAGCACCGCACCGGTGTTCGCGAGGAGACCGGGCATCTCCTCCATGCCGCTGTCCTCGAGGAACTGCTCCAGCTGGGGCTGGACGAAGTAGGCCATCACCAGGGCCATGACGTTGTTGAAGGCATGCAGCAGCCAGGCGTAGACCAGCGAGCGCCCGGTGAGGATGTAGGCCAGGGTGAACACCGAGCCCATCACCACGTAGGGCACCACCGAGATCAGGGTCAGGTCCGTGGGGGCCCCGGGGTCGGCCAGCATCATCACCAGGGCCGGGATGAAGTGCAGCAGCGGGAAGGTGATCACCGAGAGGACGCCGCAGATCCAGATGTTGATATAGCGGGAGAGCTTGCCGATCATCAGGTGCCGGAAGAAGTACTCCTCCACATAGGGGCCCAGCAGACCCATCACCAGCACCGCCGCGAGGAACGGCACGAACGAGAGCATCGACTCGATCGCGAGCTGGTTCTCCGAGGTCTCCGGCTCTCCACCGAGGCTGAGCACCAGCACCGCCGTGACGATCAGCGTGCCCACCCACGCCACGGGGACCAGCAGCAGCTTCAACCACCACAGGTGGCCGAAGGCCCGGATCGAACGGATGAGCGCCTTGGCGGAGAAGGCGAGGGCGATGACCACCATCACGGTGTAGCCGATGACGTTGAGCAGGAACAGCGCCTGCTGCTCCTGCTCCTCGACCCCGGAGCCGAGCATCGTGGAGAAGGGCGGGAGGAGAGCCAGCAGGCTCACCCCGCCGACGAGCATCACGACCACATAGGCCAGCACGGCGATGAGATCGCCCCAGATGAACCGGCCGGGCTCAGAGTCGCGCTGCCGCTTGCGCGCAGGGTACGACGCCGGCGGCCAGCCGCCCTGCGGCAGCTGGACCTGCTGATCCGGGTGGCCCTGGGGCGGCCAGGCATCCTGCGGCGGCTGCCCGTAGGGGTACGACGGCTGCCCATAGAGGCCGGCCTGCTGGCCCTGCTGCGGCGGCTGCCCGTACGGCGAGGGTTGCTGGCCATGCGGCTGCCCGTAGAGCCCGGGCTGCGGACCGTGGGCATCGGGCGCCGGGTAGCCCGGGTAGCCCGGGTCCTGGCCGTAGGGGTTCTGCGGAGGCTGAGTCATCGCATACCAGCTTAGTTCTGTGAGGTGAGGGGGTCAGTTCTGCGAGGTGATGGGGCTCGGCGTCAGCAAGGTGGCGTTGCGCAGGTCGCGCAGCTTCCGGGCCTGGGCCGCCACCGCATGGTCCTCGTCGGTGATCGGCTCCCACGGAGCGATCGGCCGGGCCGAGCCCTCGCCGTCCGGGGCGACCATCACCGGAAGCCCGTAGGCCACCACCGCGGGGTGCTTCTCGCGGCGGTCACCGGCACGGACGCGGACCAGCACGTGCATGGACTTGGACCCGGTGAGCACCAGCCGGGCATCGACCTCCACCAGGTCCCCGACCGTCACCGGACGGTAGAAGCGGACACCGCCGGTGAGCACGGCGGCGACGTCATAGCCGCTGTATCGCTCCGCGCAGATCTCTGCGGTCTTGTCGATCCATTTCATCACTGCACCGCCGCGGATCTTGCCATCGGGGTAGCGCTCGTCGGTGTCGGCCAGGAAGCGCAGGGTCAGCGCCTCGGAGCTGCCGATGCCCTCGGGCAGCGACTGGATCGTCTCTTCCATCTGTCGGCGATAGACCATCCGCTGGGAGGCGTCGAGGTCCCGTCGTCGCTCCAGCTCGGTCTGCGGCTCGAAGGGGGCAACGGCGGCGGGCTCGCCGTCGTCGCCCACGGCCACGTAGATCATGAAGCACTCGGTGCAGACCACCCAGCCCTCGTCCTTGCGGATCAGCACCCGGGTCTGGATGTGCACCGAGGTGCGCCCGGTGTGGACCACCCGGGCCTGCACCGTGACCGGGGTCTCCCGCGGGACCGGCACGGTGAAGTGCATATTGCCCACGTAGGAGGTCACGCAGTCGGTCCTGGTCCAGGAGGCCGCACACGCATAGGCGGTCTTATCGATCCAGTCCACCACCGTGCCGGCGGCCACATAGGAGTCCGGAGAGGTGCCCGCCACCTCTCGAAAAGTCAGTTCGATGCTGCTTCGCCGCGCCATGACAATGACGCTAGCACCCCCACGTGGGAGACCTGCGCCATAGGTGGTAACCCGTCGGGTGTATATCGTGGACCCTAGAGACCTAGGATGGGGCACCGTGCCCGACCGGACGAGCCCCGTCCATGGGCAGCCACCCGACCTTTGAACCATCTCCGCGTGAGGCCGATATGCATCCCTTTGAGAATCCCTTCCGACACAGCGCTGAGGCCAAGCGCCACGCACTGCGTCACTTCCGTGCCGTGATCTTCGACATGGACGGGGTCGTCACCGATACCGCCGGGGTGCACACGCGCGCTTGGAAGGAACTCTTCGACACGGCCCTGCCCGAGATCGCCGGCTCCCCCCAGCCGGAGTTCACCGAAGAGGACTACCTGAACTTCGTCGACGGCCGGCCGCGGGAGGACGGGGTGCGGTCGCTGCTGGAGGCGCGCAATCTCGAGGTCCCCGAGGGCCGCCTCGATGACGCGCCCGAGACGCTCAGCGTCAACGGGCTCGCGGCCCGCAAGCAGGGCTACTTCGAGTCCGTGCTCGCCCGCGACGGCGTGGAGGTCTTCCACACCACCGTCGAGCTGATCACCCAGCTGCGCAAGGACGGGATCCCGACCGCGCTGGTGACCTCCTCGCGCAACGGCCGCGAGGTGCTCACCATCGCCGGGCTGCTCGACGCGTTCACCGTGATCGTGGACGGCTCCGACGCGCTGGAGCTGGGTCTGCCGGGCAAGCCCAACCCGCACATGTTCCTCCACGCCGCAGAGCTGCTGCGCGTGGAGCCCCAGGACACCATCGTGATCGAGGATGCGGCCTCCGGCGTCCAGGCCGGACGCGCCGGGGACTTCGGGATGGTCGTGGGACTCAACCGCGGCGATGACCCGGCCCGGCTCAAGGAGGCGGGCGCCGACGTCGTCGTCACCGATCTCGCCGTGATGAACCTCTCCAGCCGCACCACCCGCCCCTATGACTCCGACTGGGTGCTCTCCTATGACGGCTTCGATCCGAAGCTGGAGCCCACCCGCGAGGTGCTCATGGCGATGGCCAACGGCTACTGGGGCACCCGCGGGCACTACCCGGGCACCGCCGCCGATGCCACCCACTACCCGGGCAGCTACATCGCCGGGGTGTTCAACCGGCTCAAGACCGACCTGATGGGCAAGACCGTGGAGACCGAGCACATGGTCAATGTGCCGGACTGGACCTTCCTGCAGGTGACCCCGGATGCCGGGACCCCGCTGCTGCCGGGCTCCCCGGAGCTGATCCACTACCACCAGGAACTCGACATGCGCCGCGGCGTGGTCACCCGGATCGCCCGCTACCAGGACCTCCACGGTCGCCGCACCAAGGTGACCATGCGCCAGTTCCAGTCCCTGGCCGGGGTGCAGATCGCCGCGCTGGAGATGAAGATCGAGGCCGAGAACTGGTCCGGCAACGTCAACGTGCGCTCCATGATCGATGGCCGGGTGGCCAACCGCAACGTCGACGCCGACCGCGAGCTCGCCGGCAACCACCTGGAACCGGTGCAGTCCCGCGAGGTCGACGGCGAGACGGTGCTGCTGGAGACCCAGACCAACCAGTCCGAGGTGCGCATCGCGCTGGCGACCCGCACCACGGTGACCACCTCCGGGACCAGCAACCCGATGCGCCGAGCGATCCACGAGGGTGAGCTCGTCGCGGGCCACGACATCTCGCTGGCGCTGGAATCCGGGAAGCCGGTGATCCTGGAGAAGATCGCGGCGGTCTCGAACTCCCACGACCAGGCGATCTCCACGGTCTGGCACAACGCGGTCAAGAAGGTCCAGCGGGCCTCGAGCTTCCGCACCATGCTCACCTATCACGAGGAGATGTGGGGCGTGCTCTGGCACCGCTTCGCGGTCTCCATCGGGCAGAACGCCTCCCGCCAGCAGATGGCGCTGAATCTGCACACCTTCCACGTGCTGCAGACCGCCTTCGGCGCCCGCCACGATCTGGATGCGACGCTTCCGGCGCGCGGCCTCACCGGGGAGGGCTACCGCGGGCATCTCTTCTGGGACGAGATGTTCATGTACCCGATGCTCACCCTGCGCCGGCCCGAGCTGACCCGTGGGCTGCTGCTCTACCGCTACCGACGGCTCAGCGAGGCCCGCTCCATGGCTCGCAGCGAGGGCTACGACGGCGCCATGTTCCCCTGGCAGTCCGGCTCCGACGGCCGCGAGGAGACTCCCAGCGAGCTGTGGAACCCGCGCTCCGGGATGTGGATGCCGGACAACTCCCACCGGCAGCGGCACGTCTCGCTGGCGATCGCCTATTCGGTGCTGCAGTACTTCGAGACCACGCAGGACTACACTTTCCTGGCCGACTACGGGGCCGAGATCCTGGTGGAGATCTCCCGGTTCTTCGTCTCGATGACCACCTACGACGCCGAGACCGACCGGTTCAGCATCGATGGTGTGATGGGCCCGGACGAGTACCACGACGGCACCGCCGAGGCGCCCGGGACGGGCCTGCGCGACAACGCCTACACCAATGTGCTGACCTCCTGGATGCTGCGCCACACCGCACGGCTGGTGCGCGACCTCGACGGCCGCGATGACCCGCTCTCGGAGTGGCTCGACATCTTCGAAGACGAGCTGGACCACTGGGAGCACATCGCCAAGCGGCTGCATGTGCCCTTCCACGAGGACAACGTGATCAGCCAGTTCGAGGGTTATGAGGCCCTGGAGGAGTTCGACTGGGAGGGCTACCGCGCGAAGTACGGCAACATCGGCCGGCTCGACCTGATCCTGCAGGCCGAGGGTGATTCGACCAACCGGTACAAGCTCTCCAAGCAGGCCGACGTGCTGATGCTGTGCTACATCTTCTCCGCCGATGAGCTCGTCGAGACCCTGGACCACATGGGCTACACGCTCTCCATGGAGGACTTCGGCCGCACGGTGGAGTATTACCTGGCCCGGTCCTCCCACGGCTCCACGCTCTCCCGGCTGGTCCACGGCTGGGTGGCGGCCCGGTTCGATCGCTCCGGCTCCTGGAACCTGTTCAAGGAGGCGCTGGAGGCTGATCTCGCCGACACCCAGGGCGGCACCACCCGCGAGGGCGTGCACCTGGGGGCGATGGCGGGCACCGTGGACATGGTGCTGCGCTGCTACGGCGGCGTGGAGACCCGCGCCGACGCGCTGTGGCTGCACCCGCTGCTGCCCGACGAGCTGCCGTCCCTGACCTTCAGGATGCGCTACCGCAACCAGCCCATCGTGGTCTCGATCAACCATGATGAGGTGGAGCTGAAGCTCTCCGAGGGCTCGGCGGAGCCGATCGACGTCAACGTCGAGGGCACCCGCAAGACCATGGCCCCGGGTGAGACCTGGACCGTGAAGCTGGCCCACTCGGCCCGGGTGCATCAGCGCCAGCCTGCCGAGGTCTGAGCCTCAAGCACCAGCTGCATAGGAACGACGACGGCCCGCCCGGTGCTCACCGGCGGGCCGTCGTCATGTGTCACCACCACACGGAGATGTTCATCGGGCATAAATCCATGCTGTCTCGGGTGCAATAACCGCTGGATCGCTTATTGTGTTGACAGGATCTACTGTCTTTGTGCAACTGTTCATGATGTGCCGCAGCCCGCTTCACAGCATGGCCCGGCCATGGAGGCCAGCCTGCACGGGCAGGGACTCCTCAGGCGTCTCATCCTTCAACGGGAGGGTTCACATGTCCCCGAGTCCAGACGAGCCACAGCGGCCGGTCGAGCTGATGCGTCCAGCCGAGGCGACGCCTCTGACGCAGAACCAGCGCCGCGGCGACGCGCCGAGTCCGGCCGAGCAGCCCGGAGACGAGCCCAGGGAGCTTCGGACCCGGGCCGAACGACGGCGTCTGGCCGATGCGGGGCGACCCTTCATCTCTGTCGCACCGGAGCGGCCGCAGGGAGGTCTGCGCCGGTTCCTCTATACGGCGACCGGTGGAGTGATCAACATCGGACCCAGCCAGAAGGAGCTGCAGGAGCAGGAGCTGATCGAACGGATCTCCCGTCCCCTGCAGGGCAGCCACACCACCGCTGTGCTCTCCCTCAAGGGAGGGATCGGTAAGACCTCCACCACGGTGGGGATCGGCATGGCCCTGGCTCAGCATCGCGGCGACATCCCCTGCGCCATCGACGCCAACCCCGATTCCGGGGACCTGGTCGAGCGCGCCCTCGGCGAGCGGGCGATCCAGGCGCATCAGCCGCCGAGCATCACCGACCTGCTCAAGCAGCTCGGACAGGTCGATTCGCTGACCGCGCTGCAGGGCTACCTGCAGCAGGCCGGGCGGCTGCACGTGCTGGCCGGGGAACAGGATCCGGCCCTCTCCGACAGCCTCACCGCCGAGGAGTGGCGTCGGATCCATGCGGAGTTCGCCAAGTATTACTCGGTGATCGTCACCGACTGCGGCACCGGGGTCACCCACAACGCCATGAAGGGGATCCTGCACACCGCCGACAACATCGTGATCGCCGCCGGCTTCGCGGTCTCCGGGGCCCAGCGCGCGCTGCAGACGCTGAACTGGCTGGCCAATCACGGCTATGAGCGGCTGGCCCGGGAATCCATCGTGGTGATCACGGACAAGGAGCGCGTCTCGGACCGGGTGGACAAGCAGGCCATCCAGGAGAGTCTGCGCGGCTACTGCGGCAAGCTGGTGGTGGTGCCCTTCGACCGCGCCGTGGTGGACGGGGACCGGATCAACCTGGACATGCTCCAGGAGGAGACCCGCCGGGCGTATATGAACATCGCCGCCGCCATGGTGGACGGGTACAAGTAGTCCCCGCAGCACGACGACGGCGGCCGCCCACCTGTGCAGAGGTGAACAGCCGCCGTCGTCGTCGTGGGCTTGGTTGACTCCGCCGCTCAGCCGAAGAGGCCGACCAGGGCGAAGTAGAAGACCGAGGGGCCGAGCAGGCAGCCCAGGCCGGTGTAGAAGGTCGCGGTCATCGCTCCGTAGGGGACCAGGCGCTTGTCCGTGGCGGCGAGTCCGCCGGCGACCCCGGAGGTGGTGCCCATCAGTCCGCCGTACGCCATGGCTGACTTCGGGTTGTTCAGACCGATGAAGGGGGCGATCAGCGGGGTACAGACCATGACCACCACCGCCTTGATCAGCCCGGCGGCCACCGAGAGCGCGATCACCTCTGAGCTGGCCCCGATCGCGGTGCCGGTGACCGGTCCCACGATGTAGGTCGCGGCGCCGGCGCCGATGGTGGCCATCGATTCCGGGTCGGTGTAGCCGAAGGCGGCGGCCACGGCGGCGCCCACCACGAAGGAGACCACGATGCCCGCGATGAGCGCGACCACACCGGCGGCACCCGCCTTCTTGATCTCTTGGAGGTCCACGCCGTAGGCGGTGGCGACGATCGCGAAGTCGCGCAGCATCGCGCCACCCATCAGGCCCAGGCCGCTGAAGATGGCGATGTCGGCCAGGCCGGCCTCGCCGCCGGTGTTGATGCCGCCGAAGTAGGCCAGCACCAGGCCGAGCATGATGGCGATGGCGGAGCCCTGCAGGCGGCCCCGGGTCAGCGTCTTGGACAGCCAGCCCGAGATCATCATCAGCGCACCGACCACCACGAAGGCGAAGAGCAGGCCGTTGCGTTCGAGCACATCAGCAATGATGTCCATCTCAGGCCTCCGCCTTCTCTTCTTCGGTCATCGCGGGCAGCGGTTCAGACTGTCCGCCGATGCGGGCGATCACCGGGACCAGGGCGGCGCCTGCGGCGAGTGCCCCGAGACCGGCGATCGCGGCCATGGGCCCGCCGCCGATCGCTTCGGCCACGTTCTGCGTGGAGGCCATCGCGATCACGATCGGGATGTACAGGGCGGACCAGAACAGCACCCCCTGTTCGGTCGGCTTCGGGAACAGGCCCCGTTTGCGCAGCCGGTCGGTGGCCACGACGAGCAGGATCATCGCGAAGCCCACCCCGCCGACATTGGCGTCGACGCCGACGGCGACCCCGAGCACATCTCCGATCAACATTCCTACGAGCATGCACAGCGCCAGCGCTGCGACTCCATAGAGAACCATCGTCTACTCCTGACTTGGAATGAAAGTGTCTTGAGCGAGCATTCAGCTGCTGAAGAGATCTGTGTACTGCTTGCGCAGCTCGGCCTTCTGGACCTTGCCCATCACGTTGCGCGGCAGCGCGTCCACGAAGCGCACGGCCCGGGGCTGCTTGAAGCGGGCCAGCTCTCCGGCGAGCGCCTGCAGGATCCTGGTCTCATCGGGAGCGTCGCCGCCGGCGGGGACCACCACGGCCACCAGGCCCTCGCCCAGATCCGGGTGCGGGACGCCGATCACGGCGGATTCGAAGACCCCGGGGTGAACATCGATGAGCCCCTCGACCTCTTTGGGGTAGATGTTGAAGCCTCCGGAGATCACCAGGTCCTTGTCGCGGCCCACGATGCTCAGGTAGCCCTGGTCATCGATCACTCCGAGATCCCCGGTGATGAAGAAGCCGTCCTCGCGGAACTCCTCGGCGGTCTTCTCCGGCATGTTCCAGTAGCCGGCGAACACGTTGGCGCCGCGGACCTCGATGATGCCGACCTCGCCCTGGGGCAGCGTCGCCTGGCTCTCCCGATCCACGATCCGCACCTCCACGCCGGGCAGCGGATGTCCCACGGTGCCGGGACGGCGCGGTCCCCCGCGGTAGGGGTTGGAGGTGTTCATCCCGGTCTCGGTCATCCCGTAGCGCTCCAGGATGGCGTGGCCGGTGCGGGCCTCGAAGGCCTCGTGGTCGCTGGCCAGCAGCGGCGCCGAGCCGGAGACGAAGAGCCGGATCCCGGCGCAGGCCTCGACGCTGAGCCGCTCGGTGCCCAGCAGCCGGGTGTAGAAGGTGGGCACCCCCATCAGCACGGTGGCTTCAGGCATGGCGTCGAGCACGGCGTCGGGATCGAATCTGGGCAGCCAGATCATGGAGGCGCCGGCGACCAGGGTCATGTTGACCGCGACGAAGAGCCCGTGGATGTGGAAGATCGGCAGCGCGTGGATCAGCACGTCCTCGCTCGTGTACTCCCAGGACGTCAGCAGTGAGGCGCAGTTCGCGGCCAGGTTCCCCGTCGTCAGCACCGCACCCTTGGACCGGCCGGTGGTCCCGGAGGTGTAGAGGATGGCGCCGGGGTCCGTGGGACGCAGCTGGGCGATCTCAGTGTGTTCCAGCTCGGCGGCGAGCAGCGTGCCCTCGCCGGAGGCGCCGAGGGTCTCGACGACGATGCCGTCCCGGCCGCGCTTGACGTGTGCGGCGGCCTGGCTCGGGTCACAGACGAGCACCCGCGGGGCGGCGTCGGACATGAAGTAGTCCATCTCCGACCCGGTGTAGGCGGTGTTCAGCGGCAGATACACCCCGCCGACCTGAAGGGTGGCGAGGTAGAGCGCGATGACCTCGGGGGACTTCTCCACCTGCGCGGCCACCCGGTCGCCGGGGACGACGCCGTCGCCGATCAGCTTCGATGCGATCCGCCGCGAGGTGTGGAGCACCTGCGCGTAGCTGAGCCTGCGCCCGTCGGGAAGATGGAACAGCGGCTTCTCAGGGTGCGCCTGTGTCTGCTGGATGAAGCCTTGGTAGATGCCCTCGGTGTGGTTGTCCACTGGCGCGGTTCCCTTCTCGCTGCGGATGTCTGCTGTGCTGCCGATGTCGGCGGTGTCTGCTGTGCTGTTGGCGTCTGGACTGTTGGTGTCTGGGCTGCGGGCTGCGCCGGCGGGAAGCAGGTCCGAGACCTGGCCGCCCAGCGCGATGACCCCGTGCCGGACGTAGTCCTCGTGGCGCCGCTCCACCAGGGCGGGGTCGTAGCGGTAGTTGATCATCGCGCCGTAGGACTGGTCCCACATGTAGTCCGCTCCGCTGGCCGGCCAGTGCAGCTGCCAGGCGGTGGCCCCGTTTCCCAGATGGAAGCGCGCCACCGGATCCAGCGGCTGACCGTCAGCGCGGCGCTCGACGGCGACGTAGCGGGCCACGGCCGAGCAGAGTCGGGAGCGCAGCTCCGCGGTCCCGATCTGCTCGGTCCCGATCTGCGCCGGGCCGCGCAGCTCCGTGAGGTCGATGTGCAGTGCGGCGAGTTCAGGGGATGCCGCGGTGCGGGCCTGTTCGCGCAGCCAGCGTCGAAACCCGGGGATCGGGGAGAGCGTGACGAAGTTCGCCAGATGCGGCAGCTCGGTGGAGACCTGATCGATGACCTGTTTGATGAGCAGGCTTCCGAAGGAGATGCCCGCCAGACCGTCCAGGGAGTTGTTGATCGAATACAGCACTGCGGTGTCGGCCTTGGCCGGGGGCAGCGCCTCGGTGGCGCTGAGCAGGGGTTCGATCGCCCCGGGGATGCCCTTCACCAGCGCCACCTCGACGAAGATCAGCGGGAGGTCCCCGGTGGCGGGGTGGAAGAACGCGTAGCAGGTGCGGTCCCTGGGCCGCAGGCGACGCTTGAGATCGTTCAGGTCCCGCATGGGATGGACCTTCTCGTAGCGCAGCAGATGATTCTTCATCTCCCGGGAGGCGTCCCAACCGACCTGTTCCATGCGCAGGAACCCGCGGTTGAACCAGGAGCTCAGCAGGTGCCGGAAGTCCCGGTCCAAGGGGGCCAGATCGGTGTGGTCTCGCATCGCCTGGCGCAGATCAGCGCGCATGTTGACCAGGTGCAGCGTGCCGTCGGGGGCATGGTTGAGCCGCCGCAGCAGCGCCTGGCGTCGTGGCTCGCTGGCGTCGAAGAGGTCCGCCAGCTCGGCCTGTCCTTCGCTGGCTTCCCACGTGGCGTAGGCCCGGCGCAGCTCGTCGCGCTCCACGGCGTAGGCGTGGAGCATATGTGCGAAGAACTCGATGCGCGACTGATCGTCAAGCTCGCGGTAGGTGGCCAGTGCCCGCTCCGCCACGGCCCGCATGGAGGCCTCGCCCAGGTCTCCCATCAAGACCGCACAGGCGGCGGTGAGCTGATCAAGCGCTGCGGGCTCGTGGCTGTCGATGCCAGGGTGGGCCTTGTGTCCGCCGAGGCTGCGCAGCAGGTCGGCGAGGAGCCAGCCTTGAGTAGTCGCCATGATCCCTCCCTCAGTGTATATCAGTGGCTGTGATGTATATAACAGGGACTATAGGGTATAAACGTGATCCACGCCACACTATGCGGCTGGCGATATGCTCGTGACAGGAGGTGTCATGGTCAGAGTCCCGGAATCCCAGCGCGTGCGCGACGCGCTGGAGAACGCCATCGTCGATGGACAGTACGGTCCCGGCGAGCGGCTGGACCCTGCCAAGCTGCAGCAAGAGTTCGGGTGCTCGCGCACCCCGGTGCGGGAGGCGCTGCAGGCCCTGGAGCGCTCCGGCCTGGTGCGCATCCGCCCCAAGCAGGGCACCTACGTCACCGAGCTGAGCCTGCCCGAGCTCGCCGAGCGCTTCGAGCTGATGGCTGAGCTCGAAGGCATGGCCGCCCGACTGGCCTCCCGGCACATCGAGCGCGAGGCCCTGGCGGAACTCGGCCAGGCCCTGAAAGAATGTGAGCGCTTCGAAGCTCAAGGGGATGCCGATGGCTACTACTACGCCAACGCCTGGTTCCACGGGATCATCTATGACTCCTGCGGCAACGGCTATCTGCAGCAGCAGGCGCACCACCTGCGCCGCGTGCTGCAGCCCTACCGGCGACTCCAGCTTCGCGCTCCCGACCGGATGCGCCGCTCCCTGGCCGAGCACCGCGCGATCGTGAACGCGATCAGCGCCGGAGCGGGCGAGACCGCAGAGAACACCGCACGCGATCACGTCCTGGTGCAGGTCAAGGAGTTCAGCCAGCTCGTCCGGACCTGGACCAGACTGCGCGAAGCCCGCGTCGACCAGCCCCAGACCCAGCTCCACTGAAAGGAACCAGATGTCACCGGAGCGAAGTCCCGAATTCATCGAGGCCATCTCACGCGGATTGTCCGTCATCACGGCGTTCACTCCCGAGTACCCCAGTCTGACCCTGAGCCAGGTGGCCAAGGCCACCGATCTCGCCCGACCCACCGCGCGACGGATCCTGATGACGCTCCAAGAGCTGGAGTACGTGCGCGCAGACAAGGGCCTCTTCGCGCTGACCCCCCGAGTGATGGAGCTGGGCATGGCCTATGTGGGTTCGCTCGGACTCTGGGATGTGGCGAAGCCGCACCTCGAGGCGCTGGTGAGCCATACCCACGAGTCTGCCTCGATGGCCCAGCTGGACGGCCCGGACATCGTCTATGTCGCCCGCGTCGCGGTGCCGAAGCTGATCGGGCTGCGGGTCGACATCGGGACCCGCTTCCCGGCGCCCCCCACCTCGCAGGGCAAGGTGCTGCTGGCCGACATGGAACGCCGCGAGATCCTGCAGCGACTCTCCGACCCCTCACGCTCCTCGGTGATCCCGGTCGTGCAGTGGGACCAGAAGTCGTTCCTCGAGGAGCTGGACCGGGTGAAGCAGCAGGGCTATGCGCTGGCCGATGAAGAGCTGGCCCGCGGAATCCGCTCGATCGCCGTGCCGGTCCGGGACTCCCATGGCCGGGTGCTCGCCTCGATGAACACCACCGTGCATGCGGCCGAGACCAGCGTGGAAGCCCTGCTGACGAAGCACCTGCCGCCCCTGCGCGAGGCCGCCGACGCGGTCACCGAGGACTGGACCCGCTGGCAGTCACTGCCCAGCCACGTCCGGGAGCGGGACGCCGCCGACGTCGGACGCATCCCGCTGCTGGCCTCACCGGAGGACTAGCGCGCAAGACCCGACTGCCGGCTGAGCCGGCCCGAACGGTTCACATGGCGACGGAGGGGTAGTCCCGTCCGGTCCAGTGGCCCAGCTTCTGCGCCATCTCGGTCTGGAACGCCAGCGGACCCTTTTCGGCGGCATACTCCTCGTCGAAGAGCGCGATGAACAGGGTGAGGTTCAGGAAGAAGTGGGCACCGTGCTCGAAGAGCCACACATAGTCATGGGTGGCCAGAGCTTCGCGCTCCTCAGCGGTGAACTCGAGCCAGCTGGTCTGCTCCACCGGGTTCAGCCAGCCCCCGACCTCCTTCTCCCAGCGGTCCACCGTGGCCCGAGGGTCCTCGCGGTAACTGGCCACCCATTCGGGATCCCGGTCGATCGTGTAGAGGAACTTGTTGACGTAGTACTTGCTCATGCTTGCTCCTGGGTCACACGGAACTTCTCCCAGGCCGGATCAGAGGCGTAGATCGGCCCGGTGCTGGCATTCGCGGTCGCGGCCGCGCGGGCGGCGGCGTCGAGCTGTTCCTGGGTCTTGTTCGGGTACCAGGTCATGTACATCTCCCGGGTGTGGAACAGGTCCAGGTGATCGACGTAGTCGGCGTGGACGCCGGGCCCGGCGATGCCCATCATCAGCAGCAGGTCCATGAAGCCGTGCGTGGCGTTGCCGGCCCCGGCCATGGACTCGTGGGTGACGTTGTCCAGGATCGCGTCGATGTTGCCGGTGGAGAGCCATTCGATGGCATCGGCGTCGAACAGCGGATCGGGGCCGTGCTCGCCGAACTGGCGCGGCCCGCCGAGCTCCAGCGAGAGATGCCCGGTGCCGATCGCGGCGACCTTCTTGTCGCTGGGGAAGCTGTCGATGATCTCCCGGATCGCGCGTCCCACAGCGTAGAACCGGCGCGGTGAGGGCAGCGGGGGAACAAAGATGTTCGTGTAGATCGGCACGATCGGCAGATCTGCGTCGGGCCGGACCGTGATGATCGGGCAGATGATGGAGTGATCGATCTTCAGCTCGTGACTGACCGAGAAGTCGAAGTCCTTGCCCAGCAGCTCCTCATGCATGTACCGGGAGAGCTCGATGTCGCCGGCCAGGGTGTACTTCGGGATCCCGAACTCGCGCTCCTCGTTGTAGAACGTCGCGTCGTAGGTCTCCTGCTTGCCGATCAGGAACTGCGGATAGTTGTCCAGCCAGAGCTGGTGGAAGTGATCCGCCCCGACCATCACCAGGATGTCGGGCTCCGCGGCGGTGAGCGTCTCGCGGTAGGCCTCCACCTTGCGCTGCCAGTCGGCGGCATAGGGCGGTCGCTGATCTTCCGGGGAGGTGGTGGCCTTGTAGTAGAACGGGTGGTGGGTGCTCGCAAGCACCGCGGTCAGCTCTGCCATGCTCAGCTCTGCCTCTCCTGATCGGTATGGCCACTCTGGTCGGTATGGCCGCTCTGGTCAGACTCATGGGACGCATCGGTGCCTGCGGGCTCCGGGGCCAGGGGAACGAACCTCGCATTCCGGTCCACGTGCATATAGATGTCATTGGCGATCGGGTTGCGCCGCTCCTCCGCGATCTGTCCCAGCAGCCCGGCAGTCCGGGCGAGCAGGGCGAAGCCGCGCAGGAAGTCCACCGGGAGCCCCAGGTCGGCCAGGGCCGCTCCGCAGACCCCGGCGCCGTTGAGCGGAAGCTTCCTTCCCAGCACCTCTTCGCTGACCCGACCCATGGCCTCGAACAGGCGCAGGTGCTCCCCCCGGGTGCCGCCCTCCTCAGCGATCTGGATCAGCCGTGGCGTGCGCGGGTCACCCTGCTTGTGCACCGGATGGCCCAGACCGGGAACGATCTGCTTCGCTGCTCGCGCCCGGGTGATCGCCTCACGCGCCAGCGCGTCATAGTCCGCGTCGGTGCTGCGCTCGCCGTCGTCGGCCTCGAGCACCTGATGCAGGAACCTGCCGGTGTCCTCGGTGACCCCGAGGAAGCGGGACCCCCCGCCGAGCAGGCCCGCGGCGATGGCGCCCTGGATGGACTCCGGGGCGGAGAGGTAGGTCAGCCGGGCGGCGATCGCGGTGGGGGTGAACCCGTGGTCGGCCAGTGCGACCAGCACCGCCTCGAAGGTCCGCAGCTCACCGGGGGTGGGTCGGCGGGTGGCGGTCATCCAGAAGGCCAGCTCGGCGAATCCGACCTTGCCCATCAGATCCTCAGCGAGGGACTGCCCCATGAGGCTGATCTCCTCGGTGGTGGAGGTCCCCAGCGAGGTGGGGTAGCTCGGCGTCTGTTCCTCGGGCTGCGCGGCGCTCATCGCTGGGTCCTCTCGTCGTGTCCGGACTCGGCCTGCTTCAGCCATGCCTTGATCTCCTCGGTGTGCTCCCCCAGCTCCGGCGGAGCCAGCTCATAGCGCGGGGTCATGGTGTTGAAGGTCAGCGGGTGCCGGACGCCGGGGACGGCGTTCTCCCCGCTGCCGACCTGGACCACCGGCTCCAGTCCCAGCGCCTCGGCGTACTCGACACCCTGCTTGATGGTGTTGATCGGGCCGCAGGGCACGCCGACGTCGTTGAGCTTCTCGAAGAGCTCCTGGGCGGTGTGCTTCGCCAGCTCCGCCTCCAGGATCGGGCGCAGCTCGTCGCGGCGGTCGGTGCGGTCCCCGACGTCGGCGAAGCGCTCGTCCTGCGCGATCTCCGGGATCCCCAGCACCGTGCACAGCCTGCTGAACTGGGTGTTGTTTCCGGCTGCGATGATCACGTCGTCATCGGCGGTGGGCATGGCCTCATACGGGTAGAGCGAGGGGTGGGCGTTGCCCATCCGCATCGGGGTGGTGCCGCCGCCGACGTAGGCGTGGGTCTGGTTCACCAGCCCGGACATGGCCGAGGCCATCAGGGACGCCTGGACGTGGGTGCCGTCGCCGGTGTGGTCGCGCTGGCGCAGCGCGGCGAGGATGCCGATGGTCGAATGCAGCCCGGCCATCACGTCGAACACGCTGATCCCCGCCCGGTAGGGCGGACCGTCCGGGGAGCCGGTGAGGCTCATCAACCCCGACATCGCCTGCACGATCAGGTCGTAGCCGGGGTACTTCGCACCCTCTCCCTCGGTGCCGAAGCCGGTGATGGAGGAGTAGATGACGCTGGGGTTGGTCTTCGCCACCGCATCGTAGTCCAGTCCGAACTTCTTGAGTCCTCCGGGCTTGAAGTTCTCGATGACGACGTCGGCGCGGCGCGCCAGCTGCTGGGCGGCGGCGAGGTCCTCGGCGTCCTTGAAGTCCAGCACGATCGACTTCTTGTTGCGGTTGATCGAGGCGTAGTAGGTGGAGACGCCGTCGGGCCGCCGGGGCGGCACCCAGGTCCGGGTGTCGTCACCGCCGGTGCCCTCGACCTTGATCACCTCGGCACCGAGGTCTGCCAGCAGCATGGTGGCGTAGGGGCCGGCGAGCACCCGGGAGAAGTCCGCGATCAGGACGCCTTCCAGCGGCAGACCGCCGCTCGCGGGTGCACCTGCCTCGCTTCCGGACTGCGCGGCGGCGCCGGTCTCATGGGGACTGCTCTGGCTCATCACGGAGTCCTCTTTCTACGATTCCCGCACCGGCGCGCTTCACCCCGATGCGTCGTCATGCGGACAGTCGTCCGCGTAGCTCGTGATCAGTTTCACACCGTGGATGCGCGGGCGTCAACCCCGCGTGCATCCGGTGGTGAATTCTAGAATGAACCTCGAGAGATCGCCGTCACGAAGTAATCGGACTCTTGTCCACTGTGCGAACGCACGCTATCGTGAGGTCCATCACAGAGATCTTCACAGGAGGCTGACATGAGTTCTGACGCCGCATCCAACGGCACCGGCGCGCCCGTTCTGTTCAAGAACGGGATCGTGCTGACCATGGACAAGCAGCACAGCGTCTTGACCCGGGGCGATGTCCTGGTGGTGGATGACACCATCGCGGCCATCGGTCCGGATCTTCAAGCGCCCGAGCACGCCCGGGTGATCGACGCTGAGGGCGGGATGATCACCCCCGGGTTCATCGACACACATCGGCACATGTGGCAGACCGCCATGCGCGGCTACGGCGCCGACTGGACGCTGACCCAGTACTTCGTCTGGAACTACCTCGAGCACGGCAGGAAGTTCCGTCCCGAGGACATCTATGCGGGCAACCTGCTCTCCGCCGTGGAGGCCATCGACTCCGGCGTCACCACCTCGGTGGACTGGTCCCACGGGCTCTCCACCGTGGACCACGCCGACGCCGCCGTGGATGCGCTCGAAGAGGTCGCCGGCCGCTTCGTCTTCGCCTACGGCAACATCCACGCCGGGCCCTGGGAGTGGTCCGCCTCGCCGGAGTTCCGCGACTTCGTGGACCGCCGGATCCCGCGCGCCGATGGTCAGCTGGGCGACGACATGCTCGGCTTCCAGATGGCCTTCGACGTCACCGGCGACCCGGAGTTCCCGGAGAAGAAGGCCTTCGAGGTCGCCCGGGACCTGGGAGTGGGCGTCACCACCCACGCCGGCGTCTGGGGCGCGACCAACGACGACGGCATCCGGCTCATGCACGAGCACGGGTTCATGAACGAGAAGACCGTGTACGTCCACGCGGCCACCTTGAACCAGGACTCCTATCAGCGGATCGCCGCCACCGGAGGCGCCGCCTCGGTCTCGGCGGAGTCCGAGTCCAGCTGCGGCCAGGGCTATCCGTCCTCCTGGCAGCTGCGCAAGCACGGGATCCCGGTCTCCCTCTCGGTGGACACCTCGGTCTGGTGGAGCGCGGATCCGTTCGCGGCGATGCGGTCCACGCTGAGCTCAGACCGGGCGCGGGAGCACTTCGAGCATCACGCCACCGGCGAGACCTGCACCAATCTGGGCCTGCGCGCGGATCAGGTGGTCGGCTGGGCCACTCATGGCGGTGCTGAGGCGCTGGGGATGGAGAAGTCCATCGGCTCCCTCGAAGTCGGCAAGAAGGCTGACATCGTGCTGATCAAGAACGACGACTCCCCGGCGATGTTCCCGATCCTGAACCCGCACGGCCACGTGGTCTTCCAGGCCCAGCGCGGGGATGTGCACACCGTGATGGTCAACGGCCGGATCGTGAAGCACGAGCACAAGCTGGTGGATGTGGACATGGCCAAGGTCCGGCGGACCGTGGAGGCCACCGTGGAGCACATCACCTCGGAGCTGGGGCAGCAGGAGTGGGACGCCGGCATGAGCCCGGACGTCCCGGAGACCAAGATCCTGGACAACCCCTATACCTACACCGACTACCGCACGGACACGACTCATTCCGCGCAGGGGCGGGGCCCTGACGCCTGAGCCAGCAGAACACCTGCACGTGATCCCTCGCACCGGTCACGTGCAGGGAAGCACTGAGGCTGCGCTCGAGGGGAGCGCAGCCCCAGTCGTCTGCCGCCAGGCCGAAGGCTGGATCTGCTCCGACGCTCAGCGGGCCGACCGGCGGACCACCAGGGCGAAGGGCACCGCCGCCGCCAGCGCCGCGAGCACGATGAGGACCCCGACCCAGGCCGCGGGCTCATGGATCAGCGTGCTCCACGCCGCCCCGGAGAACTGCGCGTCGAGCGCATAGGCTCCGGCGCCGGTGAAGCCCAGCACGGCGGCGGCGGCCGCGAGCACGTAGGGATACTCCCCGCCTCCGGCGATGTTCCAGAACTTCCCGGAGTTCAGCTGCATGGTGACTCCGGCCACCACCATGGTTCCGGCCGCGAGCAGCGCTCCGACCGGAGTGAGCAGCCCCAGCAGCAGCAGGGTCGCGGCGATCAGCTCCGAGAGCCCCGCCGCGAGGACCATTCCTCGCCCCGGGCGCAGCCCCAGCGAGGCGAAGATCTCCCCCTGGCGGCGCAGTCCGTTGCCGCCGAACCAGCCCGCGAGCTTCTGGCTGGCGTGGGTGAAGAGGATCAGCGCCAGCACCAGGCGCAGCAGCAGCAGACCGATGTCCATGATCACCTTTCAAGATGCGGACGTGTGTCCGTTTAGGACCAGTGTCGTCCGACAACCCGGCTTCGTCAAGGACTCCAGCGCGTCGCGGCCGGCCTCGCGTAACATGAGGTGCCTCACACGAGATGGCCCGCTCCTGCGGGGAAGGGGGACACCGTGACAAGCTCATCTGGGCGTGATCCGCACGCCGATGGCCCTCGATCCGGTGGACCCGGTGCCCGCGGCGCCGGTGCTCTCGGCTCCAGCGGCGGTGACCTTGGACCCGGCGAGCCGGCGAGCCTGTGGCGACGGTTCAACGCCGGACTCCATGAGTTCTACGTCGCCCCGTATCGACGCGTCTTCGCCCGCGCCAAGCGCGACGAGGAAGACCTGTTCATGATGCTGGTGCTCTCCGAGGCGCTGGGCCTGCCGAATCCCGCCTCCGGGATGACGCTGGAGCTGCTGCCCGAGATGCTGGACCGGATGCATGAATGGCACACCCGACAGGGGTTGGAGCACTCCCCGATGGACGGACTCGGCTGCTGCTGAAAGGACGCTGCACGCATGTTGCTGGATCTGATTGAACGACGCCGGGTGCTCTTCCTCGGCGGCAAGGGCGGAGTCGGCAAGACCGCCACCGCCTCGGCCGTGGCGCTGCATCAGGCGGCCGCCGGTCGCCGGGTGCTGCTGGTCTCCACGGACCCCGCGCACAATCTGGGCCATCTGTGGGACCAGGGTGTGGGCGATGACCCGGTGGAGCTCTACCGCGACGAGGTCTCCGGCGGGGTGCTGCGCGGGGTGGAGATCGACCCGCAGCGCACCATCGACGAGCACCTGGCCGAGGTCGGAGCCACGCTGCGGGACTTCATGCCCGCTCACCTGCACCCGCAGGTAGCGGCGCATCTGAAGCTCTCCGCCCACTCCCCGGGCACCCATGAGTCCGCGATCCTGGAACGGATCGCCGTGCTCATCGAATACGGCCTCGACTCCCATGACCTGATCGTGTTCGACACCGCCCCCTCGGGCCACACCGCCCGGCTGATGGCGCTGCCCGAGATCATGTCCACCTGGATGTCGGGGCTGCTGACCCGACGCAGCAAGGCCGAGCGGTTCGGGGCGGCCGTGCGGGTCCTCGACGGCGACGACGATCCCGCGAAGACCTCCCCGACCAACCGCGATCAGCGGATCCGGCAGGTGCTGACCCGCCGGAAGGCGCGCTTCGAGATGATGCGCCAGGTCCTCGCCGACTCAGCGGTCTGCAGCTTCGTGGTGGTGCTGACCCCGGAGCGGCTCCCGGTCCTGGAATCCGTGGAGCTCTGCGCCCAGCTGCGCGAGGCCGGCGTCGACGTCGGCGGCCTGGTGGTCAACCGGCTCTCCCCCACCGACGCCGGCGACTATCTGGCCCAGCGCAGACAGCAGGAGCAGCGCCACCTCGACTCGCTCACCGAGCTTCTTCCCGGGGTGCCGGTGGACACGCTGCCGCTGCTCACCGGGGACCTGGTGGGTCCGGCCGCGATCCGGCGCCTGGCCCGCGAGCTGCGCTGAGGTCCGCCGGCGACCCAGTCCCGAGGGCGGCTCAGCCCCGAACGCGGCTCAGTCCCGGGACCTCCGGCTCAGATAGTGACGGATCCGGGCGGCGGCGTCGTCGGTGATGTGGTGCTCCTCGTCGCGGTAGACGCTCAGCGTGGTCACCCCGGCCAGCCCCTCGAATGCCGCGGCGGTGTCCTTCACCCGGTGCAGCGGCACCCAGGGGTCTTCGTCGGCGCAGAAGAGCTCCACCGCGAGTCCGCGCAGACCGGGAGAGGCGGTCGGGGCGAAGCTGCGCGGCCGCGGCCCGAGATATCCGCCGGTGTGCAGCACCGCGCCGTCCACGGCCGGCTGGATCGTGAGCAGATGCTCGGTCAGCAGACAGGCTCCCTGGGAGAATCCGAAGACCACCACCGGGGGGGCCGCCGGCGTCGCGCTCGCGGAGGAGGCCTGAGAGCTGACTGTGGATCACCCCCAGCGCCTGGTCCAGCTGCGGCTGGTTGGACTCGGGCGGCTCCATGAACTTCCCCGGATACCAGGAGTGCTCTGCCGGGCTCGGCAGCCACCAGCAGATCCCCTCCAGCGTCAAGCGTGCGGCGAGGTCGATGAAGAACTCGGGGCTCTGGGTGCGACCATGGACCCCGTACACCACCAGCCGCGCCTCCTCGGCGGCGGCGCCGTGGTGCACGAGGCCCATCTGGTCATGGGTCGGCACGGCGGATCAGTCGTCCACGCTCAACGGCTCGAGCTGGGACATGATGTGCTCGCGCTCGTGCTCGAACTGCGGGGGCAGCATGAACTTCCGGCCCAGCTCCTCGGGGGACTCGTCGCAGTCCCAGCCGCCGTCGGCGTGGGTCACCGCGAGCTCGAACAGGGCACCTCCGGGGGTGCGCACATAGTGGGACTTGAAGTAGGTGCGGTCCTTGAGCTCGGAGATGTCGGTGTAGCCGGCACCCTCGATCACGAACTTCGAGGCCTCCTGGTTCTCCAGGGTGTCGAAGTTCCAGGCGAAGTGATGATAGGTCCCTGCCCCGAAGCGCCAGGTGCCCTGCTCGTCGGTGCGATTGCCGCGCAGCTCCACCCAGTTCCCGAACTCATCGGAGCCGACCTTGAACCGGGCGACATCGCCGGCCTCGGCGATCTCACCGCCGAGGAAGAACACATCCTTGGCGAAGTCCACCATCCGGTCCTGGTCATAGACATGGATGCCCATGCCGTAGATCCCGTGCACCGCGTGCTCCGGCGGCACCCCGTGTCCGGGGTGACCCACCCGGGGGTCCCCGTGCACTCCGACCAGGACATATTCCAGGCCGCAGGGGTGGTTGAACGCCAAACGCCGCTCACCGAAGAGCTCCGACTGCTGGTGTTCGATCTGCATCGAGCTCAGTCGCTGCGCCCAGAAGTCCAGGGACCCCGCGGGCACTGCGAGCATCACCTCGCGGGCCTGGTTGGTGCCCCGAGTGCCGAAGATCCCCTGCTGGGCCCAGGGGAAGGTGGTGACCACTGCGGAGGGGTCACCGTTGGCATTGGAGTAATACAGGTGATCGATCGGGATCGAGCCGTCGTAGAGCACGGTCTTCTTGATGAACCGCATGCCCAGGACCTTGGTGTGGAAGTCCACGTCCTCCTGGGCCTTGCCGACGGAGAGCGTCACGTGGTGGGAGCCGAGCAGGTAGGTCATGATGATGCCCTTCTGTGGAGGTGACTGCTGCGATCTATGACTGCTGGGGTCGTTCGGGCGATGCGGCCGGATCCGCTCCGGACCAGGCGGCGCGGATCAGCGCGGTCGCGTCTGCGGGGGTCATCCGGCGCGGGTTGCTGGCCGGGACGACGTCGAGGATCAGCTGCGCGGCGCGCTGAAGGTCCGCCTCCTTGAGTCCGTGGTCGCGCAGCGCCCGCGGGACGTCGATCTGGGTGCGCAGCCGGTCCAGGCCGATGATCGGCCCCTCGGCACCCAGCGCCGCGGCGATGCGCTCCCCCGCCTCCGGTGCGGCCGGCAGGTTGAAGGCCAGCACGTGGGGCAGCATCACGGCGTGGGTCTGCGCGTGCGGCAGCCCGAAGGCTCCGCCCAGCACGTGGCAGATCTTGTGGTGCAGGCCCGAGCCGGCGGAGGCGAAGGCCGTGGCGGCGAGATAGGCGCCGTACTGGAGCTGCTGGCTCGCCTCCAGGCTGTGGATCGACCCCTCGGCGAGCTGGGCCAGTCCCCGGCGCAGGGCCCGGATGGCTTCTTCAGCCCACAGACTGTTCAGCGGGTCCGCGCCCGGCGCCCAGAACGAGTCGATGCAGTGAGCCAGCGCGTTCATCCCGGAGGCGCCGGCCAGCTCGGCCGGGAGGTCCCGGACCAGCTCGGCGTCGTAGACCACGCTTCGAGGCAGGACCACATCATCGATCCCGGTGGCTTTGGCACCCGCCTCGGTGACGCCCCAGACATTGGTCGCCTCGGAGCCTGCATAGGTGGTGGGCACCGCGATGATCGGAGCCCGGGTCTTCAGCGCGACCGCCTTGCCGAGGCCGATGGCGGAGCCCCCGCCCACGCAGAGGATCAGATCCGCCCCGGCCTGGGTGGCGGCGTCGCAGGCGAGCTCCACATCCTCCACCGGGACGTGCTGCCGCGCGCCGTCGAGCCGGTGCGCGATGCGCAGGGTGGCATGCAGATCATCGGCGGCGGGCTCCGCGCTGCCTGAGGCGATGAGCAGGATCTCCTGGGCATCGAGCCGCTTCGCCTCGGTGCGCACATCCGTGGTCAGATTCCCGACGCCGAAGTGGACCCGCTGACCCAGCGTCTGGTGGCTGAAGCTCATGGTCATAGGGGTCTCTCCTCCCGCGCTGCGGCGGAGTCAGGACTGCAGGCGCGAGGACTGCGGGATCACCGGACAGTTGTCCGAGCGCCATTATGTGACGTGAACCACTAGGGCTGTCGAGGGTCCGCGGTCCAGCGCAGGAGGCAGTCCGGCGGGCGCAGCCGGTCTCCACCGGCTCGAATCCGTGCCGGCCCGGGGTCCGAGCCGGTGCAGAGCGGGTTCAGACCCGGTCGCGAGACGGGTTCAGACCAGCTCGCAAGACGGGTTCAGCCGGCGCGGCGGAACGCCGTCTCGATCTGCTCCAGGGTGCGTTCCTTGGTCTCTGGGACCTTCTTCCAGGTGAAGACGAACGCGGTGAAGCAGATGACCGAGAATCCGGCGAAGATCCAGCCCACGCCGAAGGCGGCGAGCGCCGTGGGGAAGAGCAGCGAGACCAGGCCGTTGGCCAGCCAGTGCGCGGTGGTCACCACGCCCATGGCGGCCGCGCGCACGCCCAGGGGGAAGATCTCCCCGAGCACCACCCAGACCAGGGCGCCCCAGCTGACCTGGAACATGAAGATGAACACGGCCAGGCAGGACAGGGTCGCGATGCCCAGCGCGCCGAGCCCGTCGGGGGCGGGCATGACCAGGTTCACCACGGCGAGCACCGCCAGCGCCAGCGAGGTGCCCAGGGCGCCCACCAGCAGCATCGGGCGGCGGCCCCAGCGGTCGGTGTAGGTGATCGCCACCCAGACCGCGGCGATGTTCAGCGCCCCGATGATCAGGTTGGAGCCGATCGCTCCCTCGTCGGAGAAGCCGACGTTCTGCAGCGTGGTGGGCGCGTAGTAGAGCACCGCGTTGATGCCCATCACCTGCTGATAGACGCCCAGGCCGAACCCCACCCCGAGGATCGAGAGCACCCAGGGGCGGCGCAGCGCGCGCAGACCTGAGACGCCGTCGCGCTTCTCCGCCTCGTGGACCTCGTGGATCTCATCGAGCTCGCGGCGGGCCTCCTCGGGGGTCCGGTCGCGCAGCAGCATCTGCTCTGCCTCGGCCTCCCGACCGCGGTGGACCAACCAGCGCGGGGTCTCGCGGACCACGGTCAGGCCCAGCGCGAAGAGCACCGAGGGCACCACCGAGAGTCCCAACATCCAGCGCCAGGACTCCATCGGGGCGAAGGCCACTCCGACCACGAACCCGAGGAACTGGCCGATCACGATCGCCAGGACATAGGAGGCGGTGACGCGTCCACGGATCCGTGCCGGAGCGATCTCGGAGAGGTACACCGGAAGGACGACGGCGGCCAGGCCGGTGCCGAGCCCGACCACGAGCCGGGCGGCGACGAGCACCTCGGCGTTGGGCGCGAAGGCCATGCCCAGCGGAGCGATGAGGAACAGCGCGGCGGTGACCAGCAGCACGGCCCGTCGACCGTATCGGTCGGAGAGCCGTCCGCCCAGGCAGGCCCCGATCGCGGCGCCGACCATCAGGCCGGTGACGATCGCGCCTTCGGCCCAGCTGCTGAGCTCGAAGTCTCGGCGCAGGAACACCAGCCCGGCGGAGATCACGCCAGTGTCATAGCCCCAGTTCAGTCCACCCAGTGCGCCGAAGAGGTAGATCAGAGTAGAGCCGCGGCCTGCTCGGGTGCCGGCGGGTGCTGCTGTGCTCATGCTGTTCCGTTCTCCTGCTGTGTCCCAGGCCCCAGGCGCTGGCCTGCGCATGGAACCTGATCAGACTAGTGCGTGGACTCACCGGTGGCAGAATATCGAGCATGCGCATCACCGAGGGGACCCTGGATCATCCTGTCGTGCAGGAGCTCATCCTCGAGCACCTGCGAGATATGCACGCGACCTCGCCCCCGGAGAGCATCCACGCCCTCGACCTGGACGCCCTGGCGGGACCGGGGATGACGTTCTGGAGCGCCTGGCTGGAGCCCGAGGAGGTGCTGGCCGGATGCGGCGCGCTCAAGGAGCTGGACCCGGCGCATGGGGAGATCAAGACCATGCGCACCTCGGTGGCGGCGCGCGGGCGCGGGGTGGCCAGCACGATGGTGGAACACCTGCTCAGCGTGGCGAGCGCCCGCGGCTACACCCGGCTGAGCCTGGAGACCGGGGTGGAGGACTACTTCGCCGCGGCGCGCCGGCTCTACCGGCGGCACGGGTTCACCGAATGCCCGCCCTTCGGGGCCTACGTCCCGGATCCCAACAGCGTGTTCATGACTCGGGTCCTGGGCTGAGCGGGGTGGCTGCAGCGTGGGGGAAGCGCAGCGTCAGCGCAGCTCTGCCGCGATCGTCTCTTTGAGGATCTCGCTGGTGCCGCCGAAGATCGTGAGCAGGCGCACCGCGAGGTAGGCCTGGGCGACCGGGTAGTCCAGGATGTAGCCGTAGCCGCCGTGCAGCTGCAGGCAGCTGTCCACTGACCCCTTGGCCTGCTCGCTGGCCCAGAGCTTCACCTTCGAGGCGGTGACCAGGTCCAGCTCTCCGGCGTTGAACTGCTCCACGGCCGCCGCGACATAGCGCTGGGTGGCCTCGAGTCCCGTCTGCAGCTGCGCGAGCTCGAACCGGGTGTTCTGGTATTCGTTGACGGGCTGCCCGAAGGTCTGCCGCTCCGCGACGTAGCCGAGTGTCTGGCGCAGCACCTCCGCGGTGATCGAGGCGGCCGAGGTGGCGATGCCGAGGCGTCCCTGCGGCAGGATCGCCTTGGCGTAGGCCAGCCCGCCGCCCTCCTCACCGATCAGGTTCGCTGCGGGGATCTGCACCCCCGCGAAGAACAGCTCAGCGGTGTCGGAGGCCTTGAGCCCCATCTTCTCCAGCTGACGTCCGGGCTGGTAGCCGGGGTTGTCCTGCTTCTCGACCAGGAAGAGGCTGAAGGAGCTCTCGGCGCCGCGCCGGCGGACGTCGGAGCCGTCGGTGCGGGCCAGGACCAGGGCGCCGTCACCGGAGATGCCGTTGCCGATGAAGGTCTTCTGCCCGTCGAGGGTCCAGCCGCCGTCGTCGTTCTTGACCGCCTTGGTGCGCACGGCACGCAGGTCGGACCCGGCCCCGGGCTCGGTGAAGGCGACCGAGGAGACGAAGGAGCCGTCCATGAAGCGCGGCAGCCAGGCCTGGTGCTGCGCGGTGGAACCGAACTTCAGCACCGCGGGGAGGACCCAGTCGTCGTGCAGGTGCAGCGCCAGGGCGACTCCGAGCGCGTCGGCGCGGGCGAGCTCCTCGTCGAGGATCATCCGGAACCGGTAGTCCCCGAGCCCCATGCCCCCGTGCTCCTCGTCCACGGCGAGCCCGAGCAGCCCGTTCTCCGCGGCGGCGAGCCACATCGAGCGGTCGATCATGTGGGCGTTGTCCCACGCCTGGTAGTGCGGAGTGACCTCGCGGGCGACGAACTCGCGCACCACCTCGCGGAACTCCTCGTGGATCTCGTCGTAGAAGCCGGCAAACATCGGGGGGGGGTGACCTTTCGGGAGATGCGGAGGCTGGTTCAGTACAGGTGTCGCTGCTGCGGCGGGCGGGGCTTCGGCGGGCGGGGCTGCGGCGCCAGAGCCAGGTTCAGCGGGCGTGCCGCCAGGTTCAGGCGACCCTGCCGATGGACTCGAAGCGGGTGAGGATGCGCTGGACCTGGATGATCACGGGCATGTCGATCATCTCACCGCGGAAGCTGAACGCGCCGGCCAGCTCCGGGTCGGCGCGATGCCCGGCGCCCGGGGCGAGCCCAGCGGTGTTCTCGAAGGCGGCGATGACGCCCTTGGCCCATTCCAGATCGGTCGCGGTGGGCGTGTAGGCCTTCCGGATCGAGTCGATCTGCTTGGGATGGATGCAGGCCTTCCCGATGAAGCCCGAGGCGCAGGCGTCCTCGGTCTCCACCGCGAGGCGCTTGAGGTCGGGGACGCGGGTGAACACCGCGTCGATGATGGGCACTCCCACGGCACCGGCGGTGAGCAGCAGCCGGTTGCGGGTGAACCGGATGATCTCGCGCTGCGAGCCGTCGTTGTTGCGCGAGGTGGTGCCGCCGATGCCGGCGATCAGGTCCTCGGTGCCCCACAGCAGGGCCGCGGTGGCCGGGTGCTGGGCCAGGGCCAGGTCGTTGAGCACCCCCACCGGGGTCTCGATCTGCGGGATCAGTCCGACGCCGGGCAGGGCGGCGGCGACCTGGTCGAGGATCTCGGTGCGCTCGGCCTTGGCGATCACCACGTAGCTGATCTCGGTCCCGGCGAGGGCGCGCAGGTCCTCCTCGAGCTCTCCGGAGGCCGGGGCGTTGACCCGCACCAGGGTCCGCGCCGGATCCATGGACTCGTCGCCCCAGTTCAGCGCCTGCACCATGTTGCTGCGAGCGATCTCCTTCTCCCCGGAGACCACCGCGTCCTCGAGGTCGATGATCACCGCGTCGGCCACGGCGGCGGCCTTGGCGAAGAGCTCGGGCCGGCTGGCCGGACAGAACAGCAGGGCGGGTCCCAGCCCGAAGCGGGCCTTGGTGGGGTGTGACATGTCTGTGCTCCGAGTGTGGTGGGCGTGCCGGCACCTGGGTGGGAGGGCCGGCTCTGAGGCGGGTCGCGCGAGCAGGGTCACCCCTTGCGTCGGCGCAGCTCCTCGATCATCTGCGGGATGACCTCGTGCAGGTCTCCCACCACGCCGAAGTCGGCGATCTCGAAGACCGGGGCGTCCTCGTCCTTGTTGATCGCCACGATGGTCCCGGCGGTCTGCATGCCGGCGCGCTGCTGGATCGCTCCGGAGATGCCGGCGGAGATGTAGAGCTGCGGGGAGACGGTGACCCCGGTCTGCCCCACCTGGGCGGCGTGTTCGATCCAGCCGGCGTCGGTGGCGGCGCGGGAGGCGCCCAGTCCGGCGCCGAGCTCGTCCGCCAGCTCCTCCAGGGGGGTGAAGTCTCCCTCCACGCCGCGGCCGCCGGCGACGACGACGCGCGCCTCGGCCAGGGCTGGGCGGGCGGAGACCTCCAGGGCGGTGCGTTCGAGGATCTCGACCCCGCCCACGGAGGGGCGCACCGGGAGCACGGTGCCGTCGGGGGCGTCGCCTGCCTCCAGGAGCGCGTCGACCCGCTCCGGGTCGAGGTTGTTCGGCTTGAACGTCGCGACCAGCGGCCGGCCCGGGGCGGGGATCAGCTGCGACATGGTGGTGTAGGAGCCGGCCAGCTCGGACTTCGTGGCGACGAGTTCACCGTTGAGCGCCGCGATGCCACAGATGATCCCGGTGTCGAGCCGCACGGCGAGCCGGGCCAGGGCGTCGGTGATGTCGGCGGTGGCGGAGCCCAGGATGATCTCGGCGCCGCATTCGGCGACGGCGGTCTCCAGCAGGTCCACCACGGCGACCTCGGGGGCGGGCAGGCTGGTCTCGGCGAGGTAGACCTCGCCGATGCCGCCGATCGCCAGCGCCGGGGTGGGGTCCCCTTCGTAGGCGCCGATGGCGACGTGGACCTCGCCCAGGGACTGCGCCTGGGCGATCAGCTCACGCTGGGCGGGGCTCAGCGCATCGCCGAGCACGTCGAAAAAGACCAGGACATTGCTCACAGCAGACGCTCCTTCGCCAGGAATTCGACGATCTTCAGACCGGCGTCCCCTTCGTCGGTGATGATCTCTCCCGCGGTGCGGGGTGGGCGCGCGGTGGTGGTCAGCACGCGGACCTTTGCGCTGACCTCTTCGGCGCGCAGCCCGATGTCGGCGAGGCTGAAGCGGGTCAGCGGCTTCTTCTTCGCCGCCATGATGGCCTTGAAGTTGGGGTAGCGCGGGTCGTTGGCCTGGTCGGTGACCGAGACGACGGCGGGCATGCGCACCGCGACCTTCTGCGACTCGGTGCCGCCGGAGCGGGTGACCACGAGACGCTCGGGCTCGAGCTCGAGGCTGGTGGCGTAGGTGACCACATGGGCCCCGAGGCGTTCGGCCAGCTGGGCGGGGATCGCGCCGGACTCGCCCTCCTCGGAGGCCATGCCGGTGAGCACCAGGTACTCCGGCTCGCCGGACTCGAACTCGCCGGCACCGGCCACGGCCTCGACGGCGGCCTTCAGCGCCACCGAACTGGCCCAGATGTCGGCGCCGATGAGGGCCTCATCGGTGAGCTGGTAGGCGTCGTCGGCGCCGATCTGCAGGGCCTTCTTCACGGCGGTGCTGGATCCGGCGGGGCCCATGGTCAGTGCGGTGACCCGCACCTCCCGGTCCTGCGCGGCCTCGCGCAGCTGCAGCGCGGCCTCCAGCGGGTATTCATCCAGTTCGCTCAGCACGCCCTCGGAGCGGTCGATGCGCCCCTCGGCGTTGTACCGGCGCTCGAGCTGGGCATCAGGGACCCATTTGACCAGGGTGATGATGTGCAGGGGTGCATTCACCATGCGGTGCTCCCGCCTCACTCTCGAAATGTGTGGAGTATCAGAGATGTTCCATGGTCGCATGAAACACGATTCCTGGCAGGGTCATGAAGCCCCACGACCCCGCCAGCAACCCCCACCCACCCCACCCTCCTGGGCAGTTGCATTATCCGGTTCCTACGTAGCTGCCGGAGAACTCAACTGCCCAGGAAAAGTTGTGGTCTGGATCGGGTGGAGATTGGCTTGTTTGACTATATGATCACTCTGTTCAGGAGTGGATCCTGGTGCCGCCCCGTCCCGCGCAGTGGACGCCTCACACTGGAGACGAATGCCATGGGGAACTCCCTGCATTGGCGGACCATCACCTCGGTCCTGACCACCACCGTATTGGCCGCCGCACTGCTCGGCGCCTCCGCACCACCGCCGGAGCCGACGACGCCGCCGCTGTCCCCTTCCGTGTTCAGCGCCCCTGCGCCGACCACGTCTGCTCCGGCAGCCGTCCAGCTGGCCAGCGCTCCGGCGTCGTCGGCGGTCTCGACCGGATCCGCCGCGGCTCCCGGCGTGGCGGTGACCTCCAGCCGCTCCACGGCGAAGACGCTCCGCGCCCCCACCCCGAGGATCTCCGGCGCCGCCGCCGTGGGCACCAGGCTCACCGCGTCGCCGGGCACCTGGACCAGCGGGACCTCGCTGAGCTACCGCTGGCATGCCGACGGCAAGGCGATCAGCGGCGGGTACCGCAGCACGTTCACACCGACCACGGCGCACCAGGGCAAGCGGATCACCGTGCAGGTCACCGGCAAGCGTGCAGGCTACGCGACGGCGTCGAAGACCTCGGCGGCCACGCTGAAGGTGGCCCGCTCCTCCGCACCGAAGATCAGCGGCTCCGCGACCACCGGGAAGACCCTCTCGGCCAGCGTCGGGACCTGGACCTGGGCGACGTCGTTCTCCTACCAGTGGCGGGCCAACGGCACCACGATCAAGGGAGCGACAAGCCGGACCTATAAGGTCGCCAGCGCCCACAAGGGCAAGCGGATCTCGGTGGTGGTCACCGGCAAGAAGTCCGGGCACACCACCGTGACCCGCACCTCGGCGACCACCGCGACGGTGAAGTCGCCGGCACCGGCGGCGAAGCCGACCCGGGTGAAGGTCACGTCCTCGTCGTTCAACTGCCCGAAGGGCTACCCGGTCAAGGGCAACGCGGACTCCGGGATCTACCACGTGCCCAGCGGGGCGTTCTACTCCCGGACCAAGCCCGAGGAGTGCTTCACCACCGCGGCGGCGGCCAAGAGCGCCGGCTACCGCGCGTCCAAGCGCTAGCCCACCCCACCTCCTGGGTGGTTGCGTTATCCGGTCGGAACGTCACCACCGGAGAACGCAACCACCCAGGAAGAACATCAGCGGGCGCGGGGGACCAGGCGTTCGAGCTGGGTCACGTGCTTGGGCTGAAGCTCCGCGAGGTTCGGGACCTCCAGGAGCTTCATCGTGCGCTCGACCTGGTCGGCCAGGATCTCGATGGTCCGGTCCACCCCGGCCCGGCCCCCGGCCATCAGGCCGTAGAGGTACGCCCGCCCGATCAGGGTGAACTTCGCGCCCAGGGCCATCGAGGCCACGATGTCCGCACCGTTCATGATTCCGGTGTCGATGGTGACCTCGAGGTCCTCTCCGACCTCGCGGACCACCTCGGGCAGCAGGTGGAACGGCACCGGCGCGCGGTCCAGCTGCCGGCCGCCGTGGTTGGAGAGCACGATCCCGTCCACTCCGAGGCTCGCGAGCTTCTTCGCGTCCTCGACGTTCTGCACGCCCTTGACCACCAGCTTCCCCGGGAACAGGTCCCGGATGATCTTCAGGTCATCGAAGCTGATCGAGGGGTCCATCGCCTTGTCCAGCAGCTCCCCCACGGTGCCCCCGGTCGAGGACAGCGAGGCGAACTCCAGCGGCGGCGTGGTGAGGAAGTCATACCACCACCAGGGCCGCGGGATCGCGTTGACCACGGTGCCCAGGCTCAGCTGCGGCGGGATCGAGAACCCGTTGCGCTTGTCCCGCAGCCGGGCACCGGCCACCGGGGTGTCCACGGTGAAGAACAAGGTGTCGAACCCGGCCTTGCCGGCTCGCTCGGTCAGCGCGTAGGAGATCTCGCGGTCCTTCATCACATAGAGCTGGAACCAGTTGCGCCCGTGCGGGTTCGCCTGCTTCACGGCCTCGATGGATGTGGTGCCCAGGGTGGAGAGGGTGAACGGGATCCCGGCGGCCCCGGCCGCGGTGGCGCCGGCGATCTCGCCCTCGGTCTGCATCAGCCGGGTGAACCCGGTCGGGGCGATCCCGAAGGGCAGCGCGGAGCGTCCGCCGAAGATCTCACAGGAGGTGTCCACCTCGGAGACGTCGCGCAGGATCGAGGGGTTGAACTCGATGTCCTGGAACGCCTCCCGGGCCCGGGTCAGCGAGAACTCGCCCTCCGCGGCGCCGTCGGTGTAGTCGAACGCGGCCTTCGGGGTGCGCCGCTTGGCGATCTTGTGCAGGTCCTCGATGGTCAGCGCCGCGGAGAGCCGACGGCGGGAGGCGTTGAAGTCGAACTTCTTGAACTTCATCAGCGGCGCGATGTCGCGCGGCTTGGGCAGTTGACGCTGAACCATTGGATGCTCCTAGACCGGTGACTGCTTCGACTCGGGAATTGCGGGACTGTGGAATTTCAGGACTGTGGACGGTACGTGATCGGGGAATGCGTGCGGCGGATCAGCTCGCGCAGGTCCTCGAGGCTGCCTGAGAGCGTCCCTGCGGTGCGCGCCTGAATGAGCAGGTTGCCGATGGCGGTGGCCTCCACGGGCCCGGCCACCACAGGATATCCGCTGCGATCGGCGGTGGCCTGGCAGAGCAGCGCGTTCAGCGACCCTCCACCGACCATATGGACCACGTCGATCCGCCGGTCTGCGAGGTCTCCGGCGGTCTGCAGCGCCGCGGCGAATCCGTGGGCGATGGACTCCACGATGCTGCGCACCAGCTCCGCCCTGCCCGCCGGGATCGGCGAATCCTGTTCGGCGCATAGCTGCGCGATCCGCGCCGGCATGTCCCCGGGTGCGACGAACCGCTCGTCCTGGACATCGAAGACGACGACGGCGGCCGGGTTCACCTGGGCGGCGGCGTCGAGCAGCCCGACCAGGTCCTGTGCCCGGCCTTCCTCGCGCTCCCAGGTGCGCAGCGTCTCGGAGAGCAGCCAGGTGCCCATGACGTTGGTGAGGAACCGGGTGCGCCCGTCGACGCCGCCCTCGTTGGTGAAGTTCGCCGCCCGGGAGGCGTCGGTGACCACCGGGGTTGTGAGCTCCAGCCCGACGAGCCCCCAGGTGCCGCAGGAGATATAGGCGGCGTCGGGGGTTGAGAGCGGGGTGCCGACGATGGCGCTGGCGGTGTCGTGCGAGCCTACCAGGGTGACCGGCAGCCGGTGCCCGCCCAGCAGCGGGGCCAGCTCGGACCGAGTGCGGCCCAGCGTGGCGCCCGGGGCGGCCACCGGCGCGAAGAGGTCCGGTTCCAGGCCGAGCGTGGAGATCAGCTCGGTGTCCCAGACCTTGGTGTGCACGTCAAGCAGACCGGTGGTCGAGGCGTTGGTGACCTCGGTGAGCTGCTCACCGGTGAGCCAGTAGCCCAGGAGGTCCGGCACCAGCAGCAGCCGATCTGCATGCGGGGCCAGGCCCTCCTGGGCCAGCTGGTAGAGCGTGTTGAAGGCCAGGAACTGCAGTCCGTTCCGCCGGTAGAGCTCCGCGAAGGAGACCCTGCCGTGGACCTTTTCCACGCCTGCTGCGGTGCGCTCGTCCCGGTAGTGGAACGGGGTGCCCAGCAGCTGCATCCGGTGCGGGTCGGCCCCGTGGAGCAGACCGTAGTCCACCGCCCAGGAGTCGATCGCCACCGAGGCCAGCTCGCCGTGGGTCTCGCGCACCGCGGCGCCGAGCCCGGCGAGGGCCTGTTCATAGAGCCCGACGAGGTTCCAGTGCAGCCCGTCGGGCATGGGGACCACGCCGTTGGAGAACCGCGCGGCCTCGTGGAACACGAGCGAGTCCGGTCCGACCCGGCCGAGCACCACGCGCCCGGAGGAGGCCCCGAGGTCGACGGCGGCATGCGTCGTCGTCGCCGGGTGCATCAGCGCAGGAACGCGGCGGCCACGCCGGCGTCGACGGGCACGTGCAGTCCGGTGGTGTGCGAGAGCTCGGGCCCGACCAGGGCGAACACCGCGTTGGCCACGTTGCGCGGCAGCACCTCGCGCTTGAGGATCGTGCGCTGGGCGTAGAAGGCGCCCAGGTCCTTCTCATCGATGCCGTAGGTGGCCGCACGGTTGGCGCCCCAGCCGGAGGCGAAGATGCCCGAGCCCTGGACGACCCCGTCGGGATTGATCCCGTTGACCCGGATCTGGTGGGCACCGAGCTCGGCCGCGAGCAGCCGCACCTGATGGGCCTGGTCGGCCTTGGTCGCGGAGTAGGCGATGTTGTTCGGCCCCGCGAAGACGCTGTTCTTGGAGGAGATGTAGATGACATCGCCGCCCAGGCCCTGGTCGATGAGCACCCGGGCCGCGGCCTTGGACACCAGGAAGGAGCCCTTGGCCATCACGTTGTGCTGCAGGTCCCAGTCCTTCGCGGTGGTCTCCAGCAGCGACTTCGACAGGCTCAGCCCGGCGTTGTTGATCACGATGTCCAGGCCGCCGAAGGCGAGCAGGGTCTCATCGATGGCCTTGGTCACGGCGTCCTCGTCGGAGACGTCCACCGCGATGCCCACGGCCTTGTCGGGCCCGCCGATCTCGGCCGCGGCCTCCTGGGCCTTGGCAAGGTCCAGGTCCGCGATGGCGACGACGGCGCCCTCCTCGGCCAGCCGCTCCGCGATGGCCTTGCCGATGCCGGAGGCAGCACCGGTGACCAGCGCGATCCGGGTGGCCAGCGGCATCGACGCCGGCATGCGCTGCAGCTTGGCCTCCTCCAGCGCCCAGTACTCGATGCGGAACTTCTCCGCCTCCTCGATCGGGGCGTAGGTCGAGAGGCCTTCGGCGCCGCGCATCACGTTGATCGCGTTGAGGTAGAACTCCCCGGCGACCCGGGCGGTCTGCTTGTCCTTGCCGAAGCTGAACATCCCGACGCCGGGGACCAGCACGATGGCCGGGTCGGCGCCGCGCAGGGCGGGGCTCTCGGCGGTCGCGTGCCGGTCGTAGTACGCCTGGTAGTCCTGGCGGTAGGCCTCGTGCAGCTCGCGCAGCCGGGAGATCGAGTCCTCGACGGTGGCGTCGGCGGGCAGGTCGAGCACCAGCGGCTTGACCTTGGTCCGCAGGAAGTGGTCCGGACAGGAGGTGCCCATCTCGGCGAGCCGGGGGTGCTCGGCGTGGCCGAGGAACTCCAGCACGGCGTCGTCGTCGCTGAAGTGCCCCACCTGAGGCTTGTCCGCGCTGGCGAGGGAGCGGATCGTCGGGATCAGCGCGGCGGCCTTGGCTCGGCGCTCGGTCGCGGGCAGCGCCGCGTATCCCTCAAGCGCCGGACCGAAGGGCTCGGCGCGCGAGTGCTGCGCGATGTAGGCGGAGGCGGTGTCGATGATCCACAGCGAGTTCTGCTGGGACTCCTCGGAGGTGTCACCCCAGGCGGTGATGCCGTGGCCGCCGAGGATGCAACCGATGGCCTGCGGGTTCGCCTCTTTGATCTCGGCGATGTCCAGGCCCAGCTGGAAGCCTGGTCGGCGCCAGGGCACCCAGACGACCTTCTCGCCGAAGATGGTCGCGGTCAGCTCCGGCCCGTCGGCGGCGGTGGCGATCGCGATGCCGGAGTCCGGGTGCAGGTGGTCCACGTGGGCGGCCTCGACGAGTCCGTGCATGGCGGTGTCGATGCTCGGGGCGGCTCCGCCCTTGCCGTGCAGGCAGTAGTCGAAGGCGGCGACCATCTCATCCTCGCGCTCGACTCCGGGGTACACGCTCTTCAGCGCACGCATCCGGTCCAGCCGCAGGGTCGCGAGACCGGCCGCCTTGAGGGTGCCGAGGTCGCCGCCGGAGCCCTTGACCCAGAGCAGCTCCACCTCTTCCCCGGTGACCGGATCCTGCTCGGTACCCTTGGCGGAGGTGTTGCCGCCGGCGTAGTTGGTGTTCTTCGGGTCCGCACCGAGGCTGTTGGAGCGGGTGATCAGGTCGTTGACCGTGGGGTTCACAGGGGTCTCCTTCACCAGCTGAGCTGGGTTCCGCCGACACGGTCGGCCTCGATCGTCTCTTGGTAGCCGGATTCGGCATAGGCGCGCATCGGCGACGCCGGCAGTCCGCGGGACTCGCGCCAGGCGGCGAGGTCGGGTCGCACGTCGGTGTAGAAGGCATCCATGAAGACCTCGTGGGCGCCAAGCACGTCACCGGCCTGCTGGGCGGCGGCGAGCGCCTCGGTGTCGACCATCAGTGCGCGAGCGGTCATCTCCTGGACGTTGAGCACGCTGCGGATCTGACCGGGGATCTTCTTCTCCACGTTGTGGCACTGGTCCAGCATGAAGGCGACTCCGGAGTCCGCGGCGTAGCCTCCGCCGCGCACCACCTCGAACATGATCCGGAACAGCTGGAACGGATCGGCCGAGCCGACGATCAGGTCGTCGTCGGCGTAGAACCGAGAGTTGAAGTCGAAGGAACCGAGCCGCCCGAGCCGCAGCAGCTGGGCCACGATGAACTCGACGTTGGTGCTCGGAGCGTGGTGGCCGGTGTCCAGGCAGACCATCGCCTTCTCACCCAGCGCCTGGACCTGCACCAGGGCGGTGCCCCAGTCGGGGACATCGGTGTGATAGAACGCCGGCTCGAAGATCTTGTACTCCAGCACCAGGCGCTGATCGTCCTTGAGCTCCGCGTAGATGGTGGCCAGGGACTCCGCGAGCCGGTCCTGGCGGGAGCGCATGTCGGCCTGACCGGGGTAGTTCGAGCCGTCGGCCAGCCAGATCTTCAGGTCCTGGGAGCCGGTGGCGTCCATGATCTGCAGGCATTCGAGGTGGTGATCGATGGCCTTGCGCCGGATCGCCGGATCATGGTGGGTGAGCCCGCCGAGCTTGTAGTCGTCGTCCTGGAAGGTGTTGGAGTTGATGGTGCCGATCTGCACGCCCTGCTCGGCCGCATAGGCGGTGAGCGCGGCGTAGTCCTCGACCTTGTCCCAGGGGATGTGCAGCGCGACCTTCGGCGCCAGGCCGGTGAACCGGTGCACCGCCGCGGCGTCTGCGATCTTCTCCTGAACGGTGCGGGGGGTTCCGGCGGAGCCGAAGACCTTGAAGCGGGTCCCGGAGTTGCCGTAGGCCCAGGAGGGGACCTCGATGGCCTGGTGGTCCAGCTGCTGGGAGATCTGCTCAAAAGTAGGCATGGTTCCTCTAGTTCTGCCGCGTCTGGTGGTTCTGCGGGGTCTGGTGGTGCGACGAGTTCTGGTGGCTCAACGGAGTCTGGTGCTTCTGCGTCTGGGGGTTCTGCGGGGTCTGGGCAGTGGACTGCTCGACGGCCGCCAGCTGGTCCTCCAGGTGGAAGACCTCCTGGAGCTCGAGGAAACCGGTGTCCGGCCGTGCCCCGTCGAGGTCGATGAAGAACTCGCCCATCTGTTCCTGCCAGGCCGCGTTGATGTCTTCGGCGTCCATCGCTGCCTGCGCGGCGGTGAGTGACTCGACCTCCACGTAGCCGATGAGCAGACCGTCCTCGCGCAGGAAGAGCGAATAGTTGTGCCACCCCGAGCGCTTCAGCGCCTGCAGCATCTCTGGCCAGACGGCACGGTGACGCTCGGCGTATTCCTCCAGGCGCTCGGGCTTGACCTGGAGCTGGAAGCAGACTCGTTGCACGGGGGTCCTCTCGGCCGATCGGGCCAGCGTGATGGGTGGGCGGGGGGGGCAGAGGTGCGGGGGAAGGTTGTTCACCTCGCCCCCGCACCTCGTGCTGATCAGAAGTCGAAGTCCGCGATGTTCTCAGAATCGAAGACGAACGGGTCGCCGAGCACGATCTCCCCGTCTGCACCGACGGTGTACTCCCCCAGACGTCCGGCCTCGAAGGTGTCTCCCTCGTTGCCTTCGATCTCGCCGGAGGCAAGCGCGTGGGCCGCCCACGCGGAGAGGTACCCGAGGTCTTCGGGATTCCACAGTGCGAACGACTCGACGGTGCCGTCCTCGACGTACTCACGCATCTGGTTCGGAGTTCCCAGTCCGGTCACGGCAACTTCACCGGCGTAGTTGGAATCTGCGATGTAGCGCGCCGCAGCAGCGATGCCTACTGTCGTGGGCGAGACGATGGCGTCCAGATCTGAGTGTGTCTGCAGCAGCGCCGCGGTCTGATCGAAGGAGCGCTGATCGTCGTCGTCACCGTAGACGATGTCCACGACTTCGATGTCGGGGTAGTCAGCCTCGAGCTCCTCCTCCATGAGTTCGATCCACAGGTTCTGGTTGCTGGCATTGGCCGATGCAGAGAGGATGGCGATCTCCCCCTCTTCACCGATCTGCTCGGTGACCAGGGCAACCTGGGCGCTCGCGATGCCCTCCGCGGTGGCCTGGTTCACGAACAGGTCGCGACACTCCACGTCGGTGTCTGAGTCGAAGGTGACGACTGCGACGTCGACGTCGCGCGCTTCATTGAGCGCTCCGCAGATGGCACTGGGGTCATTCGCCGAGAGCACCAGCGCGTCTTCACCCTGCTGGGCTGCGGTGTTGATGTACTCCACCTGTCCGTCAGGCGTTGCCTCCTGGGGCCCAACTTCCGAATAGCTGCCGCCGAACTCTTCGATCGCCTCCTGTCCTCCAGCGTTGGAGGTTTCGAAGTAGGGATTGCCGAGGTTCTTCGGCAGGAACGTGATGCTGAGCTCCTCGCCGCTGGCCTCGCCGTCCCCCTCCGCGGTGTCGCCGTTGTCTCCGCCGCATGAAGTGAGGGCGAGAGTCCCGACTGCCAGGACGGCCAGCGCGGGGATGGACCTCTTGTGAGCGTTGTGCCACATGGTGGTTCCTTTCATCAAGGCATACCGGTCGGCTTCGATGCCGAGCTCGGATGAGCCGATTCTTGGTGTGGTGATTCTTGGTGGTGACTACTGACGTGGTGGTGCGATGGGTGCGGATTCTTGCGGTGCCGCGGTTGCCGGCACGGGTGGAGCATCGGTGTTGCTGGGTGAGGGGTCTGTGGAGGTCGATCCGGTCCCGGTTCGACCTGATGTGTCCTTTCGCTGCGTCTTGCGCGAGCGCAGCTGCTGGATCCCGCTGATGATGGTGGGCGCCAGCACCGAGATCACGAGAAGCAGGCCGATGATGATGTTGATGACGTTCACCGTGACTCCCTCGAGACGCAGCGCCGAGGAGAGCACTCCGATCAGCAGCGCCCCGGCGAGGACACCGTGGATGGCGCCGCGGCCACCGAAGATGAGCACCCCGCCGAGGAGCACCGCTGCGATGACTTCGAGCTCGAGGCCGGTGGCATTGTCTCCGCGTGAGTTGCCGAACCGCATCGTGTAGAACACACCTGCGGCGGCGGCCACGGCACCGGAGAGCACGAAGGTGGTCATCTGTGACCGGGCCACGTTCACGCCGCTGAACCACGCGGCCTGTTCGTTGTGGCCGATGTCGTAGAGCCCTCGACCGAAGGGGGTGAAGTGCAGGAGCACCGTGAACGTCACGATGAGGATCACCACGGGGATCATGATGGCGGGAATGCGGGACTCTCCGATGCTCGACGTCGCCAGGTCCGTCCATCGCGGATCGAAGTCCGTCAGCGCGGTGGTGCCGAGCAGACCGACGGCGACTCCGCGATAGAGCGCCAGCGTGCCGATGGTCACGGCCAGCGAGGGCAGCTTCACATAGGCGACGAGGAAACCGTTGAAGGCCCCGCAGAGCACACCGACGAGGACGGCCATAATCGCCGCGGCGGGGATGGGCATCCCGACCTGTACGTGCAGGATGCCTACCAGTACCGAGGAGAGCCCCATGGTGCTGGCCACGGAGAGGTCGATCTGTCCCGTGACGATGATCAGAGTCATCGGCAGCGCGATCATCAGCAGCGGCGCGATGTCCAGCAGCAGATAGCGCACGGTGAGCGGACCGGAGAAGTTGTCCACCGAGGTCATGGCTACGAGCCAGACCAGCACCAGGAGAGCGATGATGAGGAATTCGGCACTGACGAACGTGCGGAACCACCAGGGTCGGTGATAGGCGGCGTACGTGCGTCCCTCGTCCTGTGGGCCGGTCGCGGGGTCGATGGGATGGCTCGGCTGGGCGCCGATTGCGGCGGTCATGTCTGGTCCCTCGCTTCTTGCAGCTGACGGTGTCTTCTCGCGGACAGGTACCGGTCAAGGACGATTGCTCCGATGATCAGCGCACCGACCACTGCGCGCTGCCAGAAGTCGGGGATGCCGATGATCGGCAGGGTTCGGTTGATCGTCAGCAGGAGGATCGCGCCGAACGCGGCTCCCCAGACGCTGCCTGACCCGCCGAAGATCGCTACGCCTCCGATGACTGCGGCGCCGATGGCCTGGAACTCCCAACCCATTCCCGCGCTGGCGCTGATCGTTCCGTAGCGTGCGGCGTACATGACGCCGGCCAGTCCGGCCAGTGCGCCACCCAGGATGAAGGCGGTGATGACCCGACGGGTGGTCGGCAGACCGTAGAGCTTGGCCGCCTCGGGCTCGGAACCGATGGCGTACATCTCACGCCCGCTGCGGGTGGAGGAGAGCCAATATCCGGCGCAGACGAGGACCAGAACCGCCACGATGGTCAGCAGCGGAATGCTCAGGATCTGCATCGTGCCGAGGTGCAGGAAGTCCCGCGGCATGTCTGAGGCGTTGATCCGGTCACTGCCGGCCCAGGTGAGCACGGCCCCGCGATAGATGTACATCGTGCCGAGCGTGACCACCAGTGCTGGGACCTTGCCGTAGGCGACCAGCGCACCGTTGATCAGTCCTAGCACGGCACCCACGAGGGTACCGATGAACACGACCAGCAGGATCGGGATTCCGGGGAAATCGATGAACAGACGTCCGGTCAGATACGCCGTGATGGCCAGTGTGGAGCCCACCGAGAGGTCCACGTTGCGGGTGATGATCACCACCGCCGAGCCGACCGCCATGACCATCAGGATCGAGGGGGTGAGGAGCAGGTCCCGCCATCCCTGTCCGCTGAAGAGGAAGGACTGGTTCATGGCAGTCGCGACAGCGATGATCACCACGATCACGATGACGATCGCCGTCTCGCGTGAGGCCAGGAGGGTCCGTGCCGTCTGCAGGGTCCGGCTCTGTCGATCGGGCGCGGTTCGGGTGTCTGCGCTCATGCGCTGGCCTCCTGTCGGCTCTGCTCATGGCGCGCCGTTGCGGCGTGCATGACCTTCTCCGGAGTTGCATCCGCGCGGTCGAGGTCGGCGCTGATGCGCCCCTCTCCCACGACCAGGACTCGGTCTGCCATGCCCAGAACCTCGGGCAGCTCCGAGGAGATCATGAGAATCGCCATGCCCTCACCTGCGAGCCGCGACAGCAGGCGGTGGACCTCGGCCTTGGTGCCGACGTCGATCCCTCGGGTCGGCTCATCGATGATGAGCAGGCTCGGGTCAGTGGCGAGCCATTTCGCAATCGCGACCTTCTGTTGGTTGCCTCCGCTCATGGTCGCGGCACTCATCGACAGCGCCGAGGACTTGACTTGGAGGCGCCCGGCCCAGGGGCCCGCCGTCTTGTTCTCGATGCCCGCGGTGATCAGGCCGAACCGGGAAAGCCTGCGGCGAATGGCTGCTCCAATGTTGCGAGCCAGCGACGCCTCCACCACCAGACCCTGCTGCCGTCGGTCTTCGGGCACGAGGGCCATGCCGGCACGAATGGCCGCGGCGGGGCGACCCTTGGGAACGGTCCTGCCGTTGAGCCTGACGGTTCCCGAGTCGTAGGAGTCCACGCCGAAGATCGCACGGGCTATTTCACTTCGTCCAGCGCCTACCAGACCCGCCAGGCCTACGATCTCGCCCGCTCTGACGGACAGGTCCACATCATGGAAGTTACCTGCCGAGTTGAGGTTCTTCACCTCGAGCACGACTTCTCCAATGGGTGCAAGGTCCTTGGGGTAGAGGTCAGCCACCTCGCGGCCCACCATCATGGTGACCAGCTCGTCGTTGCTGGTCTCGCTGGTCGGGGTGGTCGCCACGTAAGCCCCATCTCGCATCACGGTGATCATGTCGCACAGGCTGAAGATCTCGTCGAAACGGTGGGAGATGAAGACGATGCCGCGTCCTTCGTCGCGCAGGCTGCGGGCGACGGCGAAGAGCCGTTCCACCTCGACACCGGAGAGCGCGGCGGTGGGCTCGTCCATGATCAGCAGATGAGCGTCCAGCGAGATGGCCTTGGCGATCTCGATGATCTGCTGATCAGCGATAGAGAGGCCCTCGGCGGGTCGCTGAAGGTCAAGAGTGACTCCGAGCCGGGCGAAGATCCGTGCCGCTTCCTGATGCATGGCTTGCTTGTCGATGCGACCCGCCCGAGACCGCGGCTGCCTGCCCATGAAGATGTTCTCCGTGACCGACAGGTCAGGAAACAGGGTGGGCTCCTGGTAGATCACGGCGATGCCGGCGTTCTTCGCCTCGGCGGTGGAGTTGAAGGCCGCGTCGGCTCCCCGGAATCGAAAGGTGCCGCTGTCCCGGCGGTGCAGCCCGGCGACGACCTTGATCAACGTGGACTTTCCAGCGCCGTTCTCACCCACCAGGGCGTGGATCGACCCGGGATGGACGGTGATGCTCCCGTCGGCGAGCGCAGTGACGCTGCCGAACGTCTTACGCACCCCGACCAGTTCCAGCACCGGCGGAGATTCGTCGCGAGTCATGGGGCCTCCTGGAAAGGCGAGAATTAAATCGTTTCAATTTCGGTTTCGATACTATGACTCAGGTCACAACGTGTCAACACCTCGGCAAGATCAGCTGCGCCGCGGGACGCCCGGCACCGGCCCAGCACGGCACTCCCTCGAGGAGGCCGAGGGGTATCCTGAGCCGTATGGCACTAGCGCAGGTGACTGACGTGGCGGCACGGGCAGGGGTGTCCCCCGCAACCGTCTCGAATGCGCTCAACCACCCGGACAAGGTCTCGGCCAAGACGCGGGAGCGGGTGCGTCAGGCCATCGAAGAGCTCGGATATGTCCGCAATGACGCAGCGCGTCAGCTGCGGCAGCAGCAGAACCTGGCCGTCGGCATGATCGTGCTCGACATCGGAAACCCTTTCTTCGCGGATGTCGCCCGCGGTGCTGAGAACACCCTGGGGGAGCTTCAGCGACCGCTGCTGCTGGGAAACTCAAGTCAGAACGCCGAACGGGAGCTCACTCAGCTGCGACTCTTCGAGGAACAGCGCGTGGCAGGAATCCTCATCACACCTGTCGGGGACGCGCTGCAACGTCTGGGCCAGATCAAGGACAGAGGTATCGCGGTCGTGATCGTGGACCGAGAGGCCGGCGCTGATGAGTTTTCATCGGTCTCCACCGATGACGTCCTCGGCGGGCGCCTGGCCGCTCAGCACCTCCTGGAGCTCGGCCGCCGGAGAATCGCGGTCATCGGCGGGCCACGCATCATCCGGCAGGTCGCCGACCGCTATGAGGGCGCTCGAACCGCCGCCTCCGCCCTGGAGGACGCTACGGTGCAGCTCTGGGACACCGGTGCCATGGACTCTCAAGCCGGCCGCGATGCGACCAAGACCCTCTTGGCCCTCCCTGCTGAGGAAAGACCGGATGCCATCTTTGCTACCAATGACCTCGTGGCCCTCGGCGCGCTCCAGGAGCTCACCAGGGCCGGGATCCACGTCCCTGAGGACGTCGCGCTGATCGGCTACGACGACATCCAGTTCGCGGCCTCGGCCACCGTGCCGATCAGCTCGATCCGGCAGCCGGCACAGGAGATCGGAGCGCGGGCCGCCAGACTTCTTGTCGCCGCGATCGCTGATCCCTCGGCGAGTGTGCAGCATCCGGTCTTCACCCCCGCTCTGGTGGCGCGGGAGTCGACTCTCGGTCCCTGACACCCCGGCCACGTCGGCCGGAATGCGGACTCAGCGACCGGACAGAGTCCGCGAGGGCAGTCCGGAGAGCTCAGCGGCATGTCCGATCTCCAGCTCCTCGATACGGATCGCATTGCCCGTGTCGATCGATGCATTGCCTGCCAAGCCAACGGTTACGGCACGCACTCCGTCCGGCCAGCCCGAGGCTCGCCCCAGGTCATCGTCCTGAGGTCCACGAAACACCTCGCGCAGAAGGTCGTCATCCGCGCCCCCGTGCGCACCGACGCCCTCGGGTATCGGGATCTCGACCGCGGAGGCGAAGTGCTTCTGCAGCAGCAGCTTCTCCGAGACCCCGCGAGCTCCGTCCTCGGCCACCACATCGGGACGAGCAGAGGGGTCGACCACCACGTACCCAGCGTCGTCAAGTGTAACGGCGCCACGCTCCACCACAGTAAGCTCGGCCCGTCCGGCAGTGCCGTTGACGGTGACGGTGTAGCCCTCCCACGGCCCATGTGCCGAAAGGGTGTACGCCATCGAGGCGCCGCCCTGGTAGTCCACGACCAGCGACATGTTGTCCTCGATGGTGATGCCCTCGTCGAAGACGTCTCGGTCGCGCAGATACCCGTCGTGGTGTTCCTGTTCGTAGTAGAGACCCTTGAATACCGGGTCGGTGCGCAGGTCGAGGCTGAAGGCATCGCGTGACGGAAGATCTGTGGTCCCACGTGCCGGCCGTGCCGGCAATCCCCGAGCACGCGCGTTCTCTGCTCCGTAGAACCGCAGGCCGCCAGAGGCATAGACCTTTGTCGGAACGTCGTCAAGCCACCAGTTGACCAGGTCGAAGTGGTGCGAAGCCTTATGGATCAGCAGTCCACCGGAGTTGGCCTTCTCTCGATGCCATCGGCGGAAGTAGTCCGCCCCGTGAGCGGTGTCGAGCAGCCATTCGAAATGCACTGATGTCACCTCGCCGAGCTCCTTCTCCGCGATCAGGCGCTTCAACGCCCAGTTGCGCGGCGAGTAGCGATAGTTGAAGGTCACCACCACATTCCGGCCAGTGCGCTCGACCGCATCTCCGATCGACCGCACACCCTCCTGGCTGATGGTCAGCGGCTTCTCCACGATGACATCGACCCCCGCGTCCAGAGCCCTGACGATGTAATCCGCGTGGGTGAAGTCCGGGGTGGTGATGATGACCCGGTCGAGTCTGAACGCTGCGATTGCCGTCTCCAGGTCAGCGGGCTCGAACCGCGCAGGTTCGCCCAGGTCCCGACCCTCCCAATGCTCAGAGAAGTCCAGCCGTCCTGGGTTCGTGTCGGCCCAGGCGATCAGCTGAGCGACGTCTCGGTGTGGCCCTGCGATGGCGTCCAGGTACATCTGTGACCGAGACCCTGCCCCGAGCAGACCGTATCGGAGGCGATTCTTTGCGGAATCAGTCATGCTGACACTGCGTCCTTTCCAAGAAGATGCTGAGACCCGTTCGGGCTCCCCGCGCTGCACTTATTTGATGCCTGATTTCGCGAAGCCCTTCACCAGGAACTTCTGCCCGATGAGGAACGCGATGAACATCGGAATGAGCGAGACCACACTCATCGCGAACATGGCGCCGAAGTTGGAGGTCGACTGCCCATCGATGAACATGGTCAGGGCCTGCGGAACAACATAGTTCTCTGGGCTGCGCAGGTAGATCAGCGGTCCGAAGAAGTCAGCCCAGGTCCAGATGAACGTGAAGATCGTGGTGGTCGCGAGGGCGGGGACCATCAGCGGCAGCGTCACCTGAACGAACTGTCGGATGTGACCTGCCCCGTCGATCCGTGCGGCCTCATAGAGCTCGTTGGGCAGCGATCGGATGAACTGGACCATGAGGAACACGAAGAACGCCTCCGTGGCGAGGAACTTCGGGACCACGAGGGGGAGGAACGTGTCCAGCCAGCCCAGTTCTCGGAACAGGATGAACTGCGGGACCAGCACCACATGGAACGGCAGCAGAATCGTGCCCAGCATGATCGCGAAAGTGAGGTTGCGGAACCGGAAGTCCAGCCTCGCGAAGGCATAGGCGGCCATCGAGCAGGAGATCAGGTTGCCGATGATGGCACCGATGACCAAGATCGAGGAGTTCATCAGATAGATGTGGAACGGCAGGAACTGGGCATCCCAGCCTTCGACATAGTTGTCCAGGCTCAGATCTGTGGTGAAGATGCTCAGATCGGTGAAGATCTGCGCGTTCGGCTTGAGCGAGGAGACGACCAGCCAGATCAGCGGGTAGATCATGATCAGCGAGAGCGCGATGAGCAGCACGTGCTTCACGACCGATCTCACCCGCTGCTTCATGGGTCGCCGGGTCACGGCCTTCGGTCCCGGGGGCCGCGACACCGCGGGCGTCCCGCCCAGTGGCTCAGAGATGGACTTGTTCGTGGTCTGCAGATCAGTCGTCATAGAACACCCAATACTTTGAGAGCCAGAAGTTCAGAGCAGTCAGCGCTCCGATGAAAAGGACGAGCAGCCAGGCCATCGCCGAGGCGTAGCCCATCTGCATCGGCGTATTGAACGCCTGCTGATAGAGATAGAGCGTGTAGAAGAGCGTCGAGTCCGAGGGTCCGCCCGTTCCGCCGGAGACCACATAGGCCTGGGTGAAGTTCTGGAAGGCGAAGATGACCTGGAGCACCAGATTGAAGAAAATGATCGGCGTCAGCAGCGGAAGCGTGATGGTGAAGAACTGGCGGAGCTTGCTCGCTCCGTCGACACCCGCCGCCTCGTAGTACATATCCGGTATCTGCCTCAAGCCGGCGAGGAAGATCACCATCGGCGATCCGAAGGTCCAGATGTTCAGCACGATCAGGGTGCCGAGGGCGTAGTCAGGGTGCGCGACCCAACCCGGTCCCTGGATCCCGAAGAACCCGAGAAGACCGTTGATTAGACCGTCGTAGCCGAACACCTGGCGCCAGAGGATGGCAATGGCGACCGATCCTCCCATCAACGAAGGCAGATAGAAGACCGACCGGTAGATGGGCAGCCCCCGCATGCCCTTGTCCAGCAGAACTGCGACCGCCAGGGCAAGGACAAGCAGGAACGGGACGCTCACGAATACGTAGAGGAACGTCACTTCCAGGGACTTCCAGAGCCGCTGGTCCTCCCACATCCGAACAAAGTTCCCGAAGCCCGCCCACTCAGGAGGCTGAAGCAGGTTGTAATTGGTGAACGCCAGGTACAGCGAGACCAGCATGGGCCCACCCGTGAAGACGAAGAACCCGATCAGCCAGGGCAGCAGGAAGAAGAAGCCTGCCTTGTTCTCACGGTGCTTCCGTCTGGCCTTCGGCTGTCCGCGCTCGGCCTTCGTACGCTTCGCCAAAGTGCGAAGTTCGCCCAGACTGCTCACGGAACCTCCTCGTGTCTGGTGGCAGGATGCGGAAACCACGGATTCATGTGAAAGCGGTTTCTCGCGCTGTGATCATCGTATGAGCCACGTCACAGGGTGTCAACCTGAAAGCGGTTTCTTGACGTAGGGTACTCACGTGCCTCGTCGCAACTTTCTCATGGACCTGTCCCCTCTGCGTGAGTCGCCGGCCTATCTGCGATTCTGGATCAGCGGAATCGCCGGAGGCATTGGGGTCCAACTGACGGCCGTCGCCATCGGCATTCAGGTTTACGAGATCAGCGGTTCAACCGCGGCCGTCGCCATGGTCGGCGCATTGGCCCTCGGACCTATGATCCTGGTGGGGGTCCTAGGGGGGACCCTGGTGGATGCCTTCGATCGACGGAAGGTGCTGATCTCCGCCTCGGGTGTCGCCTTCTGCGCTCCGATCGGCATCGCACTGCTGGCCTGGAACAATGTCGAGACGCTGTGGGCCTACTACTCGTTCACCACCCTCTCCTCGGCAGCCGGGGCGCTCGTGGGGGCTGCTCGTTTCGCCATCCACCCTCGCCTGGTGCGGCGTGAGCTTCTGCCGGCTGTTGCCGCGCTCTCCGCCGTCTCTGCGGGGCTCCAGGCCGCGGGTGGGCCTGCCCTGGCCGGCATCCTGGTGGCCAGCGTCGGTTACGCATGGACCTACACCATCGATGTGGCGCTGTTCGCGGTCGGTTTCTGGGGGATCATCTCGCTGCCTCCGATACGCCCTCAGGGGCAGCCCAGGTTCAACCTCGGTGCACTCCGGGACGGTCTGGCATTCCTCAGGCGGGCCCAGAATCTCCGCACGGCCATCGGGCTGCACGTGGTGGCGTTCACCCTCGGCCGACCTTATGCGATCTTCCCCGCCGTCGGCGCTCTGCTCATCGGCGGAGGTGCGTGGACTGTGGGCCTGCTGACCGCCTCCGGAGCGATCGGCGTCATCGCCTCCAGCGTATTCTCGGGTCGTTTCGGAGAGGTCCGCCGCCACGGCGTCGCGATCGGATACTCCACCATGGTCTATGGACTCATGGTCGGCGCACTGGGGCTCGCGACGCTCTGCCTGACCCGTTCAGACAGCGCGGTCAGCGCCGGCGCGGCAGACTTCGGCGGGCTGGTGCTGCTGTGCAGCCTGACCGCACTCATCGGCGGCGCAGACAACGTGGCAGGGATCTTCCGGACCACGATGATGCAGTCGGCGACCCCGGATGAATATCGGGGGCGCCTCCAGGGGATCTACACCCTCGTGCTGAGCGCCGGTCCTCGGCTGGGCGACACGTATATCGGTTTCGTGGCCGCGCTGTTCACACTGTGGTTCCCACAGCTGCTCGGGGCTCTCCTGATCCTTTTCGCCACGGGGGCCTACCTCAGGCTCAGACCAGGTTTCAGGCGGTACGACGGCGCCGACCCGGTCCCCTGATATTCACGCTGCGCCTTTGACCCCGAGAGCGCCGTGGTCCTCTTCGAGCTCGATGAAGACCACCCGCTCAAACGGCGTCTCGTTGGGGGAATGCAGCGTGAGATAGAGCGTGCCGTCGAATGCCTTGAAGATCATCCCGTGTCCGCCGTCCGCCTCAAAGAGAGGCTCCTCCTGCTGCTGCCACGGGCCCCGGATCGTCCCGGAGGCAGAGCGTGCGACGCCTTGCGCATAGCGTCTGTTCCTGAAGCTCGCCCAGAGCATCAGCAGATCTCCCTCGGCGGTCCGATGCAGGTACGGCCCATCGGTGACATAACCTGTGCCATGTCGCGGGGAGCTCACGGGATCCACCCACGGCGCCATGGAGGCCCGGAACAGCTCCACCGGCTCACCCGCGGCTCGTTGCAGGTCCCCCGAGAGAGGGAGCGCGCATATGGCCCCGTCGGAGATCTGCACCCACTCGTGGCAGAAGATCATCCATGGTGTGCCGTCTGCCTCGACGTGCAGCGTGCCGTCCAGGCACTCCCAGTCGGACGGGGTCACTGGCCCATTGCTGTGCGGCTCGTACGGTCCTTGGATCTCATCAGCGACGAGAATCTGCGTCCCGCGGCGCACTTGCGGCTCCGGATGCCCGAACGTCGCGAACATGAAGAAGCGACCGTGGTACTCGTGGACCTCCGGAGCCCAGTAGTTGGTCGGTGACCAGAAATCTGGTCTTGGACGGAAGGCGGGGAAGGGGCCCTCCCATGTGTCCAGATCCTGGCTGCGATAGCAGTCGAACCCGGTGGCCTGGCCCTTCCAGATGTCCTTGTCGGTGGAACCGAAGAGCCAGTAGGACCCCTCTTCCGCACGGGGCAGCACGAAGGGGTCTCGCAGCTGGATGTCGCTGATCTGCACGTGGTCCTCCTGGGAACTCGGATGGGTGGGTGGAGTGGCGTTCTGCACGGGTCCGGTGGTGGATCATCCTGCGCGCGGCGGTGTATAGCCGGGAGTGTGCCGTGCCGAGACCTCGAGGTCCACCAGCTCCACTCGCTCGTTGGGATCGAGGCTCAGCTCCAACGTCTTGCCACCTGCGCTCAGCGTGCCTCGGGCCGCGCTGGTGGTCATGCCGATCACCTGCGTGGGAAGCCCACCACGATCAGTGATCACCCTCCACCCCCGGGGGAAGCGCATGTGCTCCTGAGCATCACGGCAGACCAGAGTCTGGTGATCATCCGCGGCAAGCTCATAGTGTGCCCCCGCCACGGTGCGCGAATAGGCGGTGGCGTCCGCGGCCGCTCCATGGTCGAGTCGGGTCGGGGCAAGCGAGGTGAACGAGAGGGTTCCATCAGGTCTCGGCTCGATGCCGCAGGATCGTTCCACGGTGTCCAGAAGCCAGAGGATCGCCGGAGAATACGCCGTGGTGAAACCCGCGGAGCCGCTCCAGGGGTCGATGCACTGGGGGAACCGATCGGCCAGGGCAAGGGCTCCCAGAAGCGGTCTGGTGACCGTCGCCAGCTCGGCGGACCGGCCGTGGTGTTCGAAGGCGTGAGGTGCTCGGATCTGGGTCAGAAAGTTCACCGGACCTGCCCAGGAATTCCTGGTGTGATCCCCGTCGAAGCGGGGGTCCGAGATTGAGACGGAGGTGAAGCCGTAGTGGGAGAGGAAGTGCGCGGTGTTCAGGATGTACCGCTGAAGTGCGACGGCGAAGAACTCGGCATCTCCGATCTCACTGGCCAGTACACGCATCAGCACATCTGAGACGACCCGTACGCGGTTGCCCTGCGAGTCGACGTCATAGAAGGTCCCGTCCTGTTCGTCGTAGCACTGCTCGAAGAGTGCCTTGACCGATGCCCTCGCCTTGTCCTCCCAGGAATCAGCGTCCTCCCCGAGCTCCCCCGCGATCTTCGCCAGGTAGCGGCGCTGGCACGCCACATTGGCCGTGAGGTCTGGTGCGAGATAGGGAACCAGGGCAGCCTCTGGGTCACACTGCGCGGCGTCGCCGTGGAGACAGCGTTCAGGGGCGAACCAGAAACGGGGGGACAGATCATGGCCGGTGTCGAAGGTGCAGAAGGCCTCGACGCACCCGGTGCCTCGGGTGTCCCGGTTCGTCGCAAGCCACGCGTCATAGCGGACCATCGCTTGGTACATGAGCCTGAGCCAGCCATGATCGGCGTCCTCGGTGCCTCTGTGCAGCTCGTAGTGGTTCCAGACTGATCGCGCCAGGGGTGTGACGATCTGGATCTGACTGAATCCGGGACCATCAGCGGTGACCTTATAGGGGATCAAGCCGTCCCCGCGCTGATGCCTGGCGAAAAGGGCGAACGTCTCCTTGGCCGTGCGGGGGGCCAGACGGGAGAGGACCTCCGTGTTGATGGTGCCCGTGGATTCGATCCAGGACCCCGCGTAGACGCCGCCTTCGTTGAGCACGGGCATGGAATCGCCGAGAGGGCGGATGCACTGCTCCAGCTCGGTGAGCGCTTGGTGCCAGCGGTCCTCCAGGGGACCCCCCAGTGCCGCGAAGCCCACTCCTGAGGATCCCAACTGCCCGGCAAGCACGCCGGTGAGGCCGGCCTTCATCGGCGCCGGGGCTGCTGTTCGCAGCCGGACCAGGGCATCATCGATCGCTGTCATGGGAAACCTCTCCTCTGTGCGCGCTTCGCCGATGCATGCAGCTGGCGCGGTGCGGTGATGCGGTGCTGGCGACACGACGGTGCGGATGACTCTCATCGAGCCATCCGCACCATCTGACCGTCGTCACTCAAGGGTGGTCGGGAGCATCTCAGCCCCCCTGAGACAAGGCGTTCTCCATGTAGCTGATCCAGTCCTGCACACCCTGCTCGACAGTTGAGTTGTCGAACAGAATATCGGTCTGGATACGCTGGGAGAGGTCGTTCATCTCAGCGCCACCGGCAGGCTGTGGCGGCGCCACCACCCCCTGCTCCAGGACTTCCTGGATGTACGCGGCAGCCTCGGAGTTGATCGGGTCAAGCATCGGCTCGACGACTTCCAGCATCTCGGGATTGAACGGCAGACCGCGGTCGTCCTGAAGAATCTCCGCCACTTCGGCGTCGTTGAGGATGAAGTCGAGCAGCATCGCAGCGGCCTGCGGCTGTTCGGAATTCGCGTTGATGGACCAGAACTGTGACGGCAGCACTGCCACACCCGGGTTGTCCGTGTCAGTCGGCGGCAGCATCATGCTGACTTCATCATCCCCCAGTGCCTGGGTGTAGGGGGTCATTTGGTTGCTGTAGCTGAAGCTCATCGCGGCGTCGCCCACGCCGAACAGCGACTGATCAGGGGTCACAGTGTGGTGCTCCACGATCACCGAGGGGTCTGGCAGGGCACCGGTCTCAACCATCTCGAGCTCCGTCTCATACCAGTTGGTCAGCTCCTCTTCGGTGACCGCGAGCTGTCCGTCCCAGTCATAGAGGCCGAGGTCGTTGTACTGCGCGACGTAGGTGGAGATGATGTCTTGGATGCGCAGGTCCATCCCCACCGCATCCTCGTGGTTCTCGGAGATGTCCGTGGCGGCCTGGATGAACTCATCCCAACCCCACCCCTCTTCGGGCAGCTCGACCCCGGCTTCGTCGAACATCGTCTCGTTGACCAGCAGCCCTATGGCGTTGCCACCGGTGGGCAGCCCATACAGCGTGTCATCGACGACCGCGCTCGAGACCATGAAGTCCTCATAGGGCTCGAGATCCACATGCTCACTGAGTTCTTCGAGGGGGTAGAGAGCGCCCGCTGCGCCGTACTCCTGCGGCATGGCACCGCCGAGGGTGAACAGGTCGGGGCCGCCTCCGGCGGCGAAGTCCGTGGAAAGTCGATCGAAGAGATCGCCCGGGTCGCCCGTGGGCTGGGATTCGATCGTGATGTTGTCGTGGCGCTCCTCGAAGAGATCAAAGACCTCCTGAGTCAGCTGGGCCCGTTCATCATTGCCCCACCAGGCGACCGTCAGCGTGATCTCGGCGTCTTCGTCGAACTCCTCAGCGGCCGCGTCATTGCCTCCGCCGCCGCATGCAGTCAGGGCCAGCGCGCCCACTAGGACACCACCGAGGGCGGCGCGGCGCTTGTGGGATGGCGACTTAGGCGTCATAGGTCTGCCTCATTTCATCTAGTGGCGGCCATATGCCGAACCGCCTCGTCAAGGGTGCTGGCCCCGCCAGTAGAGCACTGGTCAGAAACCGCTTTCGAGAAACCGCTTTCTCGTACCCTGATGGTATGACTCACATCACAAACTGTCAATCCGTGCGTCGTCCTCGGCTGGTTAATCGGGGCGCCGCACGGCAGTCGATGCTCGGATCTCCACTCTGGGCTGAAAGACCATGTCGTGGCCGGGCTCTTTCCCCTCGATGAGCGAGCGCAGTCGGTACCAGGCCTGCACCCCGAGCTCCTCGTGCGGCACGGACGCCGTCGTCAGGGGCGGCGCGATGTATCGGGCGAAGGGGATGTCGTCGAATCCCGCCACTGAGATCTCCTCCGGAACCCTGACGTTGCGCTCCTGCAGGCCGCCGAGAAGTCCGATAGCCACGAGATCGTTGAAGGCGAGCACCCCTGTGGCCTTAGTGGAGATCACCGCGTCCACGGCGTTGAAACCGTCTTCGCTGGCCACTCCCCCCGGCACCTCTGTGACAGCGAGGTCGGCATTCTGGGCGGTGAAGCTTTGCAGGCCGTCCCGCCGGTATTTGTCAGACATGCTGTGGGTGGGTCCTCCGACGTAGGCGATGTGGCGGTGGCCCAGCTCGTAGAGATGCTTCAGAAGCGACTCGATGCCGGTTCGGTAGTCAACGGTGAGCGCAGGTGCCGCGCCGGCCGCTGACCGGTTCACCAGCACCATGGGGTGCAGCGTTGAGGCGAGGTCCACGAGTTCATGATCTGGCATCCGGGGCGCACAGAGAACGAGTGCGTCACATCGTCGGCGGATCTCACGAGCGAGGAGCGGCTCCTCGGAGACTGACTCTGCGGAATCGCCGATCAGCACGCGATAACCGTCCTCGTTGGCCGTGGTGCTCAAGCCGGAGAGTATCGCCTGAAACGCAGGGTTTCGCAGGTCAGGGGCGACAAATGCGACCGCCTGAGTCTGCCCCAGCGCGAGACTTCTGGCGGAGTAACTCGGCGCGTAGTTCAGTCGTACGGCCGTCTCGCGCACTCTCTCAGCGATCTTGTCCTCGCCGACGAAACGGTCGTTCATCACTCTGGAGACTGTGGCAGGAGAGACGCCCGCTTCAGCTGCCACCTGCGCGATCGTCGTCGCGCCGCGGGACCTGCCGTTGTTCTTTCGCGGCACTTTCGCTGCCATCCTCACCTCGTTGTGGCTCCAGACTATATGGAGAACTCTAATCCGAGCCCGTGCGCCGCTTCGATGAGCGCTGAACCTTCCTCGACGCGCACCGGAGAGGCTGTACTAAGAAAGCCCAGCGAATGCAGTCCGGCATCCTCCACGTCTTCCACCCAGACCTCTTCGGGCAGGGACGCTGCAAGCTGTCCGTGGAGGTCCGGAAGGACATGGGGGGCCAAGCGCAACCCTGACTCGCGCACAAGGTCCGCGATACGCAGAAAAGGGGTGATCCCCCCGACCCTGATCGCATTCGGCTGGAGGATCTGCGCACCTTCGGCCCGAATCACATCACGGAACCGGTGAATCGTGTGGAAGTTCTCTCCCGCAGCGATGGGCACCCCGGGGCCACTGCGGGTGATCCGCCGAGCAAGCTCTGCGTAGCTCGAGGTATCGTCTGCGCGCAGCGGCTCCTCGATCCATTCCAGGTCGAACTCCGCCAGGGCGATGACCGCCCGTTCCGCCGTCTCAAGGTCCCAGCGTTGGTTCGCATCGAGCATCAGCTTCCGATCAGCACCCAAGATCTCCCGGGCGAGTCCGACCCGAGCAACATCGCGTCCAAGATCCTCGGAGCCGACCTTGAGCTTGACCGCAGAGAACCCCGCTTCGACCCACCTCTGGACCTGATCCGCGAGCTCCTGAATGCCGTAGTGAAGGTTGACGCCGGAGCCGTAGGCAGGCAGGCGTCGGTGGCGAGCACCGAGGACCTCAGGGACCCCGGCATGGGCGCGACGCGCCTTCATGTCCCATAACGCCAGGTCCACTCCTGCCATCGCGATGGTCGTCATGCCGCCGCCGCCCACCTCGTGCAGGTGCCGCCAGAGCTGCTCCCACACCCGAACCGGATCGGTCGGCCTCCCGACGACGAAATCGGCGATGTCATGATCGATCAACACCCGTATCGCCCGCGAACCGATGGTGGGAGTCCAGGAGAACCCCCTGCCCCGATTCCCCTGGTCGTCGGTGACTTCCACGACGGTGACGTGCATCTCCGGCGCATTCGGGACCCAGGGGCGGCGCATCGACCTGGTCAGCGGCCACGTCCGGACTGCGGAGATACTGGTGTCCATCACATCCCACACAGCGAGAGTCCATGATCCAAGAGTGTTTCAAGTCGCTCGAGATGTTCCGGCGTGGGATCGACGAGCGGAGGACGTACTCCTCCGACAGGGAACCCGCGCAGCCTGTTTCCCGCTTTGATCAGACTCACCGCGTAGCCGGCGGTCGTGTCACGCAGTTCCGTGAAGGGCATATAGAACTCGGCCAGCAGACGATCGGTCGCAACCGAGTCTCCGTCGCGAAGGGCGCGGTAGAAGGCCGTGGCGATCTCCGGCTGAGCAGCGAAGATGGCCGAAGAGTACAGTGGCATGCCGATAGCGGTGTAGGCAGCCTGGGAGGCCTCTGCGGTGAGCAGCCCGTTGAAGAATAGGGCGTCTTCGCGCTGGGCCCTCCCGCTAAGCGTCATCTGCTGAGCCAGTGCGACGTCGCCCACTCCGTCCTTGACTCCGACCACGGACGGGAGCTCGGCGAGCATCCTGGCAACCGTCTGCGCGGTGAACTGCGCATTCGCCCGGTGGTAGACGATGACCGGCAGAGCCGTGGCGGCGGTGACAGCTTTGACGTACTGGAAGAGACCTTCCTGAGTGCCGCCGACGAGATACGGGGGCAGCAGCAGCAGACCGTCGGCTCCGAGGTCCTCCAGATTCCTGGCGGACTCTCGCGCCTGACCGAGCGACCCGCCGGCTCCGGCAATGACCGGGACCCTGCCGGCCACCGCCGCGATCGTGGCGTCCACCGCGCGCAGGGACTCGGCCGGGGTCAGCGCGTGGAACTCACCTGTTCCACAGGCAGGAAACACTCCTCCGGGCCCTGCCTGCATGCCTCGTTCGACGTGCTCGGCCAGCAGCTCGGGATGCACAGAGCCCTCGTGCGCGCCGCCGGTGACGAATGGGGTCACGGGGAAGAACAGCGGTCCGTCGGAGAAGGTGAGCGAGGTCAATGAAACGTCCTTTCGGTGGAAGCGGGGTCTGCTGTCAGCGCCCCCAGCCTCTCCAACGCTGCGGCTGGGAGCTGGTTTCGCCAGCTCCGGGTCGGCGCCCATCCGAGGTCCTGCGCCGCGGCCTCGATGCTGAACAGTGAGCCGTTCCCGGAGAGCTGATCACTGAGATGGGCGATCTCGGGCAGGTAGGTGCTCAGCAGGTCTGCTGGTGGTGTCACAGCCATGACATCGGCGGCCGAGACGAAGTAGCACCTGCCTGAAGGGGCCGAGTCCGCGTCCAGCCAGGCCATCACGAAGCTGGCTGCGTCGCGCGCATCGAGGTAGTTGAAGAGCGAGACCGCGGCGAGCTCCGGGGAGGCCAGCCGCTCCTCGATCGTGTGCCCCTGCTGGGTCGGCGCACCCTGCCACTCCTCCGGCGCCACCACGTAGCACGGGCGGAAGGAGGCCAGCCTGGTCTGCGGATGGGCCAGCGCGAAGCTGGAGACCATCTTCTCCAGGACGACTTTGGAGAGCGCGTAGGCGTGGTGGGGCTGCACCTCGCTGTGTTCATCGAGCGGAAGGCTCTGTGGTTGCCACCCGGGCCTCCCGTAACCGAGCACGGTAGGACTGGAGGCCACGAGGATGCGCGTGACCCCGGCCTCGATCGCCGCCTCCAGCACCGTGAAGCCCATTCCGGTGTTGACTCCGAAGATGGTTCGTTCAGGAGCGCTGAACGGCACGGCGATCGCCGCCAGATGGACCAGCGCGTCGGGTCGCAGCTTGTGCAGGATCGCGGCGGCCTGTGCGGGCTCCGTGAGGTCGGCCTCGACGGACTGTTCATCCGTGGAACCGGTCCGGTCTATAGAGGTGACCCTGAGGCCCGCCTCACGGAGCCCTCGGACCACGCTTCGCCCGAGACGCCCCGAACCGCCGGTGACAGCGATATGCATTCCGACCCCCTCTCCAGGTGCCTGGTCCTCTTCTTGGATCTAGGGCGAGAATCGGAATCTCGACCAGACCTGCAAGAAAGCGCTTTCTCAGAGTCTATCCCCTTGAGCCTCCAGCATTCAACTGTGGATCGTGGGGCGATTCCGCATCGTGCGAGCCGAGCACTTCTCACTTAGTCTGTGACGGTGAACACAACATCAGAGATCTCCGCAGACCGCGCCCTCAAGCGCGAACGCCTCTGCTCCCTCCTGCGCGCCGAGGACTCCTCGGTCTGGTTGAGCAGCCCCGCCGCCGTGGCCTGGTACTTGGATGGCGCGCGGATCCACACCTCTCTCGTGGGCCCCCCGGTCGCGGGGGTGTTGGTGGGCAGAGACGTAGAACAGGTGGTCAGCTTCAGCAACGAAGCGGACCGCCTGGCCGCTGAGGAGCTCCCTGCGGGCCTTGAGCTGCGCACTGTCCCCTGGCATGCGCCGCTGGAGTCCGCGCTTGTGGACATCCCGGGACTGCGCCGAGAAGTCGACATGGAACCGGAGGTTCGCGCGGCTCGTGCGGCGTTGCTGCCCAGGGAGCTGGCGAGGTTCGAACAGCTCTGCGCAGAGACTGCGGCACTGCTCACGACGCACCTGAGGACCTTCAGCTCCCGACGCACCGAACGTCAGTTGGCAGCCGAGATCTCCGCAGGGATCGTCGAGCTGGGAGCGGACCCCGTGGTCGTCATGATCGCAGGAGCGACTCGGCTGACCTATCGACACCCCCTGCCCACCGACGCTCCCGTCGGCGATCGCGCCATGATCGTCGTCTGCGCACGCCGCCACGGACTCATCGCCAACCTCACCCGATGGGTGCGCGTCGGCGCCCCGCACCCCGAGGACCTCGAGCGGGAACGGCGGATACTCGCCGTCGAGGCCGCCTACCTCGGGGCTACCCGCCAGGGTCGAACACTTGATCAGGTGCTCCGGGAGGGCGCCGCAGCGTACGCCGAGAACGACTTCGACGCGGAAGAATGGCAGAATCACCATCAGGGCGGCGCCGCCGGCTATGCGGGCCGCGATCCCCGTGCCGCGCCAGAGACGCCGGACATGATTCAGGACCAACAGGCCTTTGCATGGAACCCTTCTGCCCCGGGCGCCAAGGTGGAGGACACCGTCCTCCTGGACGGTGCAGAGATCCGACCGCTGACGGTCGACCCCTCCTGGCCCTCTGTGACCGTCAACGGCATACCGCGTCCGGTGACGCTCGAGGTCTGAGCCCTCCGCACCGCCCGGGGCGAGCGGCGTCCGGGGAGGCCCTCAGCCTGACTGCAGTTCAGCCGCCGAGGTCGTACTCCCCATCCACCCGGCGCGGCACGCCCCACGGGTTGGCGTCTCGCACGACCTCCGGCTGGAGCCCCTCAGGTAGGTTCTGGTATGCCACTGGGCGCATGAAACGATCGATTGCGAGTGTGCCCACCGAGGTGGAGCGTCCGTCCGCAGTGGCGGGAAAGGGGCCGCCATGCACGATCGCCTCCCCTACATCAACACCGGTGGGCCAGCCGTTGGCGAGGACGCGTCCGACCTTCAGCTCAAGTGCAGGCAGGATGCTGCGAGCCATCTCCAGGTCCCCACTGTCCTCGGGGTCCAGGTGCAATGTCGCGGTCAGCTGCCCCTCCAGGTGGTCCACCAGGGCCTCCAGCTCCTCCAGATCCGCATAGCGAATGAGGAGGCTGTGTGCCCCGAAGACCTCCTCCGCGAGCGCAGGCGTCTGCAGAAAGGTCGTGGCAGCGGCGGAATACACCGAGGGCGCCGGCGCATTGGCCGAAGCGCCCTCGACGCCGTGGCCCACTTCGTGGACTCCTGGCAGCGAGGACACCCTGGATTCTCCACGCACCCGGGCGGTGGAAATGCTGGGCGTGAGCATGGTCGCCCCTTCCGCCATGCTCACCTGGTCGGCGACCGTCTCAATGAAGGCGTCTCCGTCACTCCCCGCTGGCACGAACATCAGGCCCGGGGACGTGCAGAGCTGTCCACCGGAACCGTTGACCGAACCGATGAACCCCTCCGCGAGGACGGCCCTCATCGTCCTCGATGCGATCGCTGAAGCGAGGACCACCACCGGGTTGATCGAGCTCATCTCGGCGAAGACAGGAATCGGCTGCGGCCGCGCGGCAGCCGTGGCCATCAGGGCTGTTCCTCCGCCGCGTGACCCGGTGAACCCGACGGCCTTGATGCGCGCATCCTTGACCAGCTGCTGCCCGATCTCATTGCCGCGGCCGTAGACCAACGAGAAGACCCCTCCCGGAAGGTCGGCTTCGGCGACCGCTGCGCTGAGCGCCAGACCCACCAGCTGACTGGTCGCCGGGTGTGCGTTATGAGCCTTGAACACCACCGGGCATCCGGCGGCGAGCGCGGAGGCAGTGTCCCCGCCTGCCACAGAGAAGGCGAGCGGAAAGTTCGACGCTCCGAAGACTGCCGCGGGACCGAGGGGCACCTTGCGCTGGCGGAGGTCCGGACGTGGGAGGGGCCCACGCTCGGGCAGTGCGGGGTCGATCCGGACTCCGAAGTGGTCACCTTCCCGCGCCACCCCGGCGAAGAGCCTGAGCTGATTGACCGTACGGGCCAGTTCACCCTGGAGCCGCTGCCTCGGCAGTCCGGTCTCCCGCATCGCAGTGCTGATGATCTCCTCACCCTGGGCGTCCACCTTCTGTGCCGCATCCTCCAGAAAGGCCGCACGCCGGGCGGGATCGAGCGCACGGTACTCCGCGAACGCCTCATCCGCCGCCTGGACGGCGGCACACAGCTGCCCCTCGCTGAGGAAGCTGAACTCGGGCCCCTCCTCCCGATCGGTGCTGGGGTCGACGCTGCGAACTCTTCCGGCGACCCCCGGAGTCGACTTCCCCGCGATCAACGAGTGGCAGGTGGTCTCTTGCTGCATTCCCATGGTGCGTCCTCCGCGTCTGGATCGGGTCTCGGCTGGCCCACATCACAGTAGCTGAGAAACCGCTTTCTGTCCCGCTTTGGGACAACCGCAGACTGTGGCCTGCCACAGAGCGTCCTGAATCCGGCCCTGCGGCAGGCCCCAACCCTGGTCAGGCCACCTTCACCTGCACGACCGCCCAGGACAGTGCCGGCAGGCTCATGGTCACGGCAGTGCTCTGCCCGGAGTCCCCGAGCCGGACGCCCTCCAGCGGCACCAGTCCCACCGCCTCCTGGCTCTGCAGGTCGTTGGCGGTGTGCCGGTCACCGCCTTCGGGGATGCTCAGCACCTCCGCGCGCAGCACCTCGCTGGCGGTGAAGCCGCGCAGGTCCAGGGTCACGTCGGCGGCCTCCTCGAGCCCGCGGTTCGCGATGAACAGGGTCAGCGCCCCGGTCTCGGCGTCGTGGGTGGCGGCGGCGTCGATCACGTCGACGTCGCCGTGCCGGGCGGTGGGCTGCTGGTCGGCGCCGACGACCAGGCGCAGGATCTCTCCGGTGGCCAGCTCGGCGATCCGCGCGAAGGGCCAGAAGATGGTCTGCCGCCAGGCGGGCCCGTTCTCCTCCGACCGGATCGGGGCGATCACGTTGACCAGCTGCGCCTGGTTGGCGATCCGCACCCGGTCGCCGTGGCGCAGCAGCGAGTGCATCAGGGTGCCGACGACGACGGCGTCCGTGACCGAGTACCGGTCTTCGATCAGCCGCGGGTGGGACTTCCACTCCTTGGCCACCTGATCCGGCTGGTCCTCGGTGTCCAGGCCCTGCTGGTACCAGACGTTCCATTCGTCGAAGGAGATGTCGATCTGCTTGGTGTGCTTCCCGGCGGCCTTCACCGCGTCGATCGTCGCGACCACCCCGTCGATGAAGCCGTCCATGTTCACCGCCTCGGCCAGGAACGAGGCGGCGTCGCCGTCGTGCTCCTGGTAGTAGGCGTGCATCGAGATGTAGTCCACCTCGTCGTAGGTGTGGGTGAGCACGGTCTGCTCCCAGGTGCCGAAGGTGGGCATCTGCTTGCCCGAGGAGCCCACGGCGACGAGCTCGATGTCGGGGTCCACCAGCTTCATGGCCTTCGCGGCCTCCTGGGCGAGCCGGCCGTACTCCTCGGCGGTCTTGTGCCCGATCTGCCAGGGGCCGTCGAGCTCGTTGCCCAGGCACCACAGCTTGATGCCGAAGGGCTCCTGACTGGTGCCCGCGGCGGCGGCGTGTTCGCGGCGCAGGTCGGACCAGTAGGTGCCGGAGGGGTGGTTGGCGTATTCGACCAGCGCCCGGGCCTCGTCCACGCCCCGGGTGCCCAGGTTGATCGCTTCCATGACCTCCATGTCCGCCCGCCTGGCCCATTCGACGAACTCATGGAGGCCGAAGGCGTTGGTCTCGATGGTGTGCCAGGCGCCGTCGATCCGGACCGGCCGGTCCTCGCGCGGTCCCACCCCGTCCTCCCAGTTGTAGCCCGAGACGAAGTTGCCGCCGGGGTAGCGCACGACGGTGGCGCCGAGCTCCTTGGCCAGGGCCATCACATCCTTGCGGAATCCCTGGTCGTCGGCCTCCGGATGGCCGGGCTCGTAGATCCCCGTGTAGACGCAGCGGCCCATGTGCTCCACGAAGGAGCCGAAGAGTCGCGGGGAGACATCGGCGATGGTGAAGTCACGGTCGACGATGATGCGGGCGTGGGACATGGTGCTCCTTGTGATCGGGGTGTGTGCTGCTGTGTGAGGTCTTGCGTGCAGGGCTGCGTGTTCTGTCGGGATGATCGGTCACTGGCCGCCGAAGCCGGTGGTCGCCACCCCCTTGACGATCTGGCGCTGGTAGAAGAGGAAGACGATGACCAGTGGCAGCGCGGCGAGCACCGCCTGCGCCATGACCTGGGAGTACTGCACGCCGTAGGCGCTGAGCACGGTCTGCAGCCCGACCGGCAGGGTCATCAGGGTGGTGTCGTTGATGATCAGGAAGGGCCACAGGAAGTTGTTCCAGGCCTGGATGAACACGAAGATCGACACCGCGCCGAGGATCGGGCGTGAGAGCGGCAGCACCACGGAGAAGAACACCCGCAGCCGGCCGGCGCCGTCGACCCGGGCCGCGTCTTCGAGCTCCACGGGGACGGCGTCGAAGAACTTCTTCAGGATGAACACGATGGGCGCCATCACGACCTGCGGGAGGATCAGCCCCCAGTAGGTGTCGACCATGTTGAAGGTCAGCATCTGGTAGTAGAGCGGGATGATCAGCGCCTGGGACGGCACGATGATCGAGGCGATGACCATCAGGAAGAGCCAGCGGCTGCCCTTGAACTGCAGCCGGGAGAAGGCGTAGGCGGCCAGCGCGGAGATCGCCACGGTGATCGCGGTGATCACCGCGGAGGTCCAGAGGCTGTTGAGCGCCCAGACGTATACGTTGCCCTGCGAGAGGATCGCCTCGAAGGCCTGGGTGGTGAAGCCGCTGGGACCGATCAGGTCGAGGCCTCCGGAGGCGGCGTCGGTCTCGGTCTTGAAGGAGGTCACCACCGCCCAGAACACCGGTAGCAGCCAGAGCACCGCCATGCTCACCAGGGCGGCGAACGCCAGGATCCGCAGCAGCCCGAAGGACTTCTCCCCCGGCATCCTGTTGGTCCGTCTGACCTGGGTGACATCGGCCCCGGGGGCATCGATCTCGTTCATGGTCGTCGTGGCGCTCATGAGTCTTCCTTCCGGCGGCGGAGCACGATCATCTGTGTGATGCCCACAAGAAGGATGAGCACGAAGAAGATGTAGGAGATGGCGGAGGCGTAGCCGAAGCGGTAGCCGACGAAGCCGGCCTCGAAGATGTACTGCACGATCGGTCGCGAGCTCTCCGAGGAGTTGCCGTCCATCATCTGGTAGGCCTGGTCGAAGAGCTTCAGCGAGGCCAGCATCTGCAGGACCAGGATGACTCCGGTGACCGGTCCCAGCTGCGGCAGCGTGATTGAGAACAGCTGCCGCCAGGGTCCGGCCCCGTCGACGGCCGCGGCCTCATACTGCAGCGTCGGGATATTCTGCAGCGCCGCGAGGTAGAGCAGGAAGTTGAAGCCCACGGTCCACCAGATGGTGGCGATGGCGATCGAGATCAGGTCGACGTTGGCGGTCTGCAGCCAGGCGATCGGCTCCAGGCCGACGGCGCTGAGGATCTCGTTCGCCGCACCGATCTCCGGGTTGAAGATCCAGACCCAGATCTGGGAGATCACAGTGGAGGCGAGCAGGAAGGGCATGAAGAACGAGAGCCGCCACAGCCACTGACCGGGGAGCCCGGTGTTCACCAGCAGCGCCATGATCAGCGCGAAGAGCACCAGCGGCACCGTGGTGATCACGGTGAACCACACCGTGTTGCCGATCGAGCGCCACATCACGGCGTCGGAGAGCGCCTCCGAGTAGTTCTGCAGGCCGATGAAGCTGCCGCCGGTGCCGGTCAGGGACTGATCCGTCAGGGACAGGTAGATCCCGTGGATCAGCGGCCAGATGACGAAGAGCACGAAGGCCAGCATGAACGGCGCCAGGAAGGCCCAGGCGACCAGCTGGCCGCGGCGCCTGGCCTGGCGACGCGTGGGCGGGGCGGGGCGCGGACCGGAGGCGGCTCCGGGCGTCACCTCCGGGTCGGGTCCGACCGCGCTGCGGTCTGCCATCACATCTGTCATGACCGTTCTCCCTGAGGATCGGCGGGATTGGGCTGGGCGAGCATGGTGTTCACGTAGCTGCGGAAGTCTTCCGCGGCCTCGTCGTAGCCGCTGCCCGAGACCACCGCGCCGCCGACGATCTGGCCGAACTGCTGGACGAAGTTGGACCCGGATCCGGTGAACCAGGCCACCGGGTCATAGACCAGATAGTCCGCAGCCTCGGCGTACTCCGCCTGGGGCCTGAGCTCGGCATAGGCCGGGTCCTCCACGATCGGCAGGTAGGCCGGAATGTGACCCGCCGCGGCCCAGGTCAGCGAGGACTTGAGCAGGTCAGCGACCACGGTGTAGGTGTCGCTGCGGGCCTGCTCGTCCGGTTCGCTCTGGTGTGGGAGCACGAAGGAGTGCGAGTCCGCGTAGACCGCGTTGCCGCCGAAGAGCGGCGGGATCATGGTCGCCCCGACCGGCACCCCGGCGTCCTGCATGGCCGGCAGCTCCCAGACTCCGGTGAAGTGGATGCCCGAGCGCTGCGCGGCGAACTCCGCGATCGCCACGTCGATGGTGCCGCGCTGGGCGGCGATCTCGCCGTCGGCCAGCGAGTGCATGAACTCCAGCACCGCGGCGAAGGCCTCGGGGTCCATCTCCACCTGACCTCCCGGCGGGAAGGTCATCTCGGCGCCGTGCTGGCAGTAGAGCGTGTAGAACAGCCGCCACATCTGCTGCCCGTCGCCGATGAAGCCGTAGGAGAGGCCATGGGTCCCGGTGACCCCGGCGATCTCGCGGCACATCTCACGGAACTCCTCGGGATCGCTGGGGCGCAGGAGCAGGCCGTCGGAATCCAGCGCCCCGGCCTGCCCGCAGATGTCGGTGTTGTAGAGCGCGATGAAGGGATGCGCGTCCAGGGCGACGCTGTAGAGCTCGCCGTCGACCACCGAGGAGTTCCACACCGGCTCACTGAAGGTGGACTCGTCCACGCCGAGCTCGCTGAACCGGCTCAGGTCCCAGGGGTCCAGCAGCCCGCCGGGGACGTAGCCGGGCACGCGGGAGGAGTGCATCACCGCGAGCTCCGGCGCACGGCCTCCGGCGCCGGCCATGGAGAGCTTCGTGTAGTAGGGCGCGCCCCAGGCCAGCACGGTGGGGCGGACGTGGAACTCGGGGTGGGCGGAGTTCACGTCGTCGATCAGTCCCTGCAGGGCGATGCCGTCGCCTCCGCTGAGCAGGTGCCAGAACTGCAGGGTTCGCGCGGCGCCGTTCTGCCCCGGGGAGCAGCCGGAAAGCGCTGCGAGTCCTGCGGCAGCCAGGCCCCCAGCCAGGACGCTTCGACGGTTGACGCGTAGTTCGGTCATCACTCACCACTCCGGACGTGCGCGGGCTCAAAGCTCCGCAATCGTGATCGGTTGTCTTTTACATCGATGTAAAGACTGCGCCCATCCTACACAGCTGTGGTGCAGGTCACACTAGTTTTCGGAGATTCTTCCGGAGAACCCGGCGGGAGGACCGGTGGTGCTGGCTCGGGCGAGAAGCTCGTAGGGCATCTCCACCGCCCGCGGCGGCAGCGCGCGATCCCGCATCCGGGAGGTCAGCAGGTCCAGCGCCGCATTGGCGTAGTCCTCGTGATCGAAGGCGATCGTGGTCAGCGGGGTTCCGGCAAAACGCGCGTGTTCGACGTCGTCGAAGCCGCAGACCAGGACGTCCTCGGGCAGACGCGCGCCCCAGCTGCGCAGCTCATGCATGGCACCCAGGGCGATGGAGTCCGTGAAGGCCAGGACCGCGTCGAACTGTGCGCCCTGCTGCAGGATCTGGCGCATCCCTTCGGCGCCGCCGGCGATGGTCCACTCCGGCACCTCGGTCTGCAGCTCCGCCGGTGCAGGCAGCTCCGCCTCGGCGAGGCCGGCGAGGTATCCGCGCAGCCGCTGCCCCTGGGTGGCCTTGTCCAGGCCCGGCCCGGACTCCGCGCCGCCGAGGGAGACGATGCGACGGGCGCCGCGCGCGAGGAGGTGGCGGACGGCGTCGCGGGCGGCGGCGCGGGAGTCGATGAAGACCCGGTCGGTGCGGTGCTGCTCCACCTCGCCGATCAGCACGATCGGCGGGAGATGGTCCAGGTGCTCCACCACGCTGTCCTGCAGCCGCACGGGATTCAGGATCATGCCGTCGATGAGATGGGTCCGAGCCCGAGTCACCAGGTCGTGCTCCCGGCCCGGCTCCGCGGCGGTCTCCTCGACCTGCACCACCAGTCCGCGGGCGTGGGCCGCCTCGACCACGGCGTGGGTCATGCTCGCGGAGAAGGCGGCGCGCAGATCCGGCAGGGCGAGTCCGATGACCCCGGAGCGGCCGTTGCGCAGCCCGCGGGCACTGAGGTTGGGCACGAAGTCCAGTTCGCGCATCGCCTGTTCCACGCGGAGCCGGGTCGGCTCCCGGACCTGCGCGGTCCCGGTCAGCACGTTCGAGACCGTCTTAGGCGACACGCCCGCGCGCAGCGCGACGTCGCGCATGGTGGGCCGGGAGCTGGGCGGGGTCATGGCCCTTAGCCTAGGCCGACCCCACAAGACCGCAGACCGGACCCCGGAGAGGACCCCCGAGATGAACCGCGCAGCCGGGACTCATCGAGGATCCAGCGGCACCGCGCTCGGACGATCCGCCCGCGAGCTGATGCTCACCGACGCCCCGGTCTCCGCGGCGCTGAGCACCCCGGCCATCACCTCGAGCACGTGCAGCCCCAGGGCGCCCTGGGCACGGCCGAGCCCGGGGTCGCCGTCGAAGGCGCCGGACCAGAGCAGGTCGGCCAGTCCGTAGCCGCGGGCCGCCTGGACGTAGCCGCCGGCGGTCTCCAGCGTCTGCCACTGGCCGCGGTCGCGTGCGATCTGCACCTCCCCGGCGAAGTGGTTCGGGTCCGGGACCGTCATCGACCCTTCGGTGCCGTGGACCTCAATCGGCGGCGCCTGACTCGCGGTGCCGTCGAAGCTCATCACCAGGGTCGAGATGGCGCCCGACTCATGGATCAGCGCCCCGGTGATGTGGCTCGGCGTGCTCACGCTCAGCTTCTCCCCGGCCCGAGGCCCGGACCCGATCTCCCGCTCGGTGCGCAGCGCGCTGGCGGCGCCGATGACAGTGGTCACCGGTCCCAGCAGGGTGATCAGGCTGGTGACGTAGTAGGGGCCCATGTCCAGCAGCGGTCCGCCGCCGGGCTGGTAGTAGAAGTCAGGGTTGGGGTGCCAGCTCTCGTGACCGGCGGTGACCATGGTGGCCACCGCGCTCATCGGGGTGCCGATCTTCCCGGAGTCGACGGCGGCGCGTGCGGTCTGCACCCCGGTCCCGAGCACCGTGTCCGGTGCGCTGCCCATGACCACTCCGGCAGCCTCGGCGGCGGCGAGCATCTGGTGGCCCTCGGCCACGGTCGCGGCGAAGGGCTTCTCCACATAGACGCCCTTGCCTGCGGCGATGGCGGCCAGCGAGGTCTCAGCATGGGCCCGCGGGATGGTCAGGTTGATGACCGCCTCGACCTCCGGGGAGGCCAGCAGCTCCTCCACGCTCATGCCCTGGGCGCCGCCGGCTTCGGCGACCTGTCGGGCGCGGTCGATGTCGAGGTCGGCGACGGCGACCAGGTTCAGGTCAGCCAGCCGGTTCAGCGTCTGCAGGTACTGCCCGCTGATGTTGCCGGCCCCGATCAGTCCGACGTTGAGCGTGCGCTGCGGTCCCTGCGGCGCGCCCTGCGATGTTGCCTGCGACGACCCTGCTGCGGCGCTCATCGGCTGGCCCAGAGCATGCCGCGCTCGATCATGGTGCGCACGTTCGGGTGCTCCAGCACCTCGACGCGGTGCCCGGGGGTCGAGACGAAGACTCGCCCCTGGCCCCAGCGCCGGGTCCAGATCGCCGGGTTCACATGCGGCTTCTCCCAGTCGTCGAAGTCCCGCTTCGGCAGGGTGGTGGTGGCGAGCACGTCGATGAGCTGATCGTGGAGCACCCAGTACTGCTCGGTGACCAGGTCGAAGCTCTCGATCCCGGCGGTGATCGGGTGGTCGGCCGCCTCGGGCACGATGTCGATGCGATGCGGGGTGTAGTAGTCGGACTGCTCGCCGGTGCGCTCGTCGGGGTGGACCGCCGGGTGATGGGCGAACTGTCCGCCGATCAGCTGCAGGTATCCGTCGCTGGCGCGATAGGAGTCCGCGATGCCGCCGTGCCATCCGGCCAGTCCGGTGCCTGCGGCGACCGCGGTGCGCAGACCCTCGAGCTGCTCCTTCTCGATGGTGGACATGGTCATGCACTGCACGATCAGATCCGCAGACTCCATGGTCGCCGCGTCGGCATAGACCTCGGGGGATTCGTGGATCGCCACCTGGTAGTCGTTGGCCTGGAGGAAGGGCAGGAACATCTCGGTGGCCTCCACGGGCTGGTGCCCGTCCCAGCCGCCGCGGACGATGAGTGCTGTCTTGGTCATGGTGTTCTCAGGCTCCTGAATCTCTGCGGTCTACGGCGGTGTATCGGCTCTCGTCCTGGGCGCTGGCCTCCACGGCGTGGAGCACCCGCTGGACCGTCAACGCGTCGGCGAAGTCGGGGCGCGGAGCGGTGTCCGTCTCGAGAGCTGCGACGACGTCGGCCACCTGGTGCACGAAGAGGTCCCCGTAGCCCAGGCCGTGGCCCACGGGCCACCAGTGATCGGTGTAGGGGTGCACCGCGTCGGTGACCTGGATCGTGCGGAAGCCCTGGGCCGCCTGGTCGTCGCGGGCGTCGAAGTATTCGAGGGTGTTCATCGACTCGAAGTCGAAGGCGATGGAGCCCAGACTGCCGTTGATCTCCAGCCGGTTGGCGTTGCGGCGTCCCTGGGCGAACCGGGTCGCCTCGAAGATGCCGATCGCGCCGCCGTCGAACCGGGCGGTGAAGGCCGCGGCGTCGTCGACCGTCACGGGACCGCGCGGCGCACCGGCCTCCGCGCTGCCGCCGAGGCCCTCGGCGGTGCCTGCCAGCGGGCGGGTCTCCACAAAGGTGTGCAGCATGGCCGAGACGCCCTCGATGAGCTGTCCGGAGACCCACTGGGCGGCGTCCACCGAATGCGCCCCGATGTCCCCGAGGGCTCCGCTGCCGGCCTTGTCCTTGTCCAGTCGCCAGTTCAGCGGGGTATCGGCGTCGCTGAGCCAGTCCTGGAGATACTGGGCGCGCACGTGCCGGATCTCTCCGAGCCGGCCCTCCTCGACGAAGCGCTTGGCCAGCGCCAGTGCGGGGGTGCGGCGGTAGCTGAATCCGCAGAAGGTCCGGACCCCGGAGGCCGCGGCCCGTTCGGCGGCCGCCGTCATCGCTTCGGCCTCGGCCACCGAGTTCGCCAGCGGCTTCTCGCACAGCACGTGCTTGCCCGCGGCCAGGGCCGCCAGGGCGATCTCGGCGTGGGTGTCGCCCGGGGTGCAGATGTCGACGACGTCGATGTCCTCGCGTTCGACGGCGCGGCGCCAGTCGGTCTCGATCTCCGCGATCTGCAGGCGCTCGGCCGCGGCGCGGGTGCGAGCCTCGTCCCGTCCGACCAGCAGGGCGATCTCAGGGGCGTGGCCGAGGTCGAAGAATCGCGGAGCGGTCCGCCAGGCGTGGGTGTGGGCGACGCCCATGAAGGCGTGGCCGATGATGGCCACCCGCAGGGGGCGTCCGGCGGACGTGCGGGTGGACTGGTGGACTTCGGGTGACTCGGTCAATCGGACTCCTCGGCGGCAGCAGGAATGTGATCCGCGTCAACCTTACGCCTTGTGTCGCAAAACACATCACCGCGCAACTAATTCGATCGCGCGCGTCCCGGCGAGAGCCGGAGCCGGACGCCTCAGGGGCGGGGCAGAGCTGGACCGGACACGACAGGATGCTGCCGTGCCGGCCCCGCTCTGTATGCCGGCCCTAGCCGCGCGACTCCCCCGACTCTGCGCCGAAGAGCAGGTCGTTGAGGAACGCATTGCGGAACGTGCCCGTGGGATCCAGTTCCTTCACCAGCCGGGTGAAGTCGTCCACCCGCGGGTAGAAGCTCGCGATGTCGGTGGTGGCGAAGCGCTTGCCCCAGTGTGGACGGGCCCCGAGCGGGAGCAGCTGCTCCTCCAGGCGCGGCAGCAGCGCGGCGACCTCCCCCTCGCGCTGCAGCCAGGTGAAGTGGAACCCGACGGTCTCTCGGCCGGAGGCGCCGCTCATCCACTGCTCATCAGCCGCCATGGTGCGGATCTCGCTGACCAGCAGCAGCGGTTCGATCTCGGCGCTGAGGGCGCGCATCCGGCGGAGTCCCTCCACGGCGTTCTCGCGTGGAAGCAGGTACTCGGTCTGCAGCTCGTCGCCGTTGCTGGGGGTGAAGTCCAGCCGGAAGTGCGGCAGGCGCTGGTCCCAGCTCCCCCACCGTCCGCCCTGTTCGGTGGCGAACTCCGGAGGTCCTCCGGCGAGACCGATGTCCTCGCGCCGCGCGGTGACGCCCAGCACCTCGGCCGGGGGCTCCTGCGTGGACTTCATCCAGACCAGACCGAAGTCCTCCCCGGCCCAGCGGGTGAACAGGCTGACGCTGTAGGCCGAACCGGTGAGCTCCTCGAAGTTCTCCAGGACGCCGTCCCAGCTGACGCCCTCGTAGATGTCCTGGCGGACCTCGAAGCTGGGGATCACGTCGAGGGTGAGCGTGGTGACCACCCCGAGGGCGCCCAGGCTGACCACTGCGCCGTCGAAGTCGGCGTCGCCGCGGCGGAAGGTGCGCAGGCTGCCGTCGGCGAGGACCATGTCGAGGCTGCGCACGGAGGAGGCCAGCGGCGGATTGCGGTCGCCGGATCCGTGGGTGCCGGTGGCCACCGACCCGGCCACGGTGATGTGCGGCAGCGAGGCCATGTTCGGCAGCGCCCAGCCCTCCGCCTGCAGCGCGGCGGCGAGGTCTCCGTAGCGGGTGGCCGCGTCGAAGGTGACCGTGCCGGCCTCGGCATCGAGGGTGAAGACCCGCGGCATCGCGGTGAGTTCGATCAGGGTGCCGGTGGTGTCGGCCACGGAGCTGAAGCTGTGCCGGCTGCCCAGCGCCTTGACCTGCTCGGACTCCGCGACCAGCCGGGCCAGTTCGTCGATCGAGCGGGGCCGCTCCAGCCGGGCGCTGGAGTAGGTGAGGTTTCCGGCCCAGTTGGCCTGCGGCTCCTGCTGCGAGCTGGGCCGCCAGCTCACCGCGGGACGTCCCGCGACGCTGACCTCGGCGGTGATCACGCGTCCGTCGTGGTCGATGGGCTCCTCGAGGTGCTGGGTGGCGGAGGTGACCATCACCCGGTAGGGCGGGGCTGCGCTGAGCGCGATCGAGGTGGGCTGCCGGACCGGAACGTCGATGCGTTCGAGCAGTTCACCTGAGGGTGAGTAGCGGTGCAGGCAGGACCCGCCCCAGACGGCGGACCAGAGGCAGTCCTCGGCGTCGACGGTCATCCCGTCGGGGCCGCCCTCGCTGATATGGATGAAGTCCTCGCCGGCGTCGAGCGCACCGGTGGCGATGTCCACCCGGTAGCGGCGGATCCATCCGGTCGGGGTGTCGGAGAGGTACATGGTGGCGCCGTCGGCGCTGAACGCCGGGCCGTTGGGGATGGCCAGATCCTCGAGCACGATGTGGATGGACCCGTCGGGGTCCAGGCGCAGCAGGAAGCCCTGCCCGGCGTCACCGTCATAGGCCATGGCCCCGGCCCAGAAGCGGCCGTGCGGGTCGGCCACGGCGTCGTTCATCCGCAGCGGCACCGAGGAGCGGTCGGCGGCGGGCTCGCCCAGCGCCTGGATGACCTGCAGCTCACCGGTGGCGGAGCGTTCCAGCAGGGCCAGGCCCGTGCCGAGCGCCGCGACCCAGCGCCCGTCGGGGGCGGAGCTGTGCTGACGCACCGGGGCCACCGCGCCGAGCGGCTCGTCCACGCTTCCCTGCAGGGTCAGCCCCGAGCCGGGCTCGGCGCTGGTGGAGTACAGGGTGCCGTCCATGATGTCGACGAGCACGAAGGGGTGCTGGGCGGTGCCCGGCTGTTCGGCCTCCGAAACCGGGCTGACCCCGGTCTCCAGGAAGCGTGCGCCCTCGCCGAGGAAGAGTCGCCGCTCGTCCACGGGGGCCCAGTCGCTGCGGACTACCGATGTGTGCTGTTCGGAATCGATGCTCATTCCCTCATACTTCCAGAAGTAGGCGGCGTCACAGCGCGCGTTGGTTCATCCTCACGACATCGAGTGTGCGATCTGTGCAGGAATTCAGCCGGAGATGGCTGCAGAAGCTGCACAGATCGCACACTCGATGACGTATTCGGTTGCCCTTCGGCCGAGGTCAGGCGCTCACGGAGGACCGCTTCTTGCTCCACACGTCGAAGGCCACGGCGAGCACCAGCACCACGCCGCGGACGACGTTCTGGGTGGACTGGTCGATGCCCATGATCTGCATGCCGTTGGACATCACCGCCATGATCAGGCCGCCGATGATGGCGCCCTGAACCTTGCCGACACCGCCGGTGACCGCCGCTCCGCCGATGAAGGCCGCGGCGATCGCGTCCAGCTCGAACATGTTGCCCGCCCCGGGCTGCGCCGAGTTCGACCGCGCCGAGTAGACGATGCCGGCGATGGCCGCCAGCACGCCCATGTTCACGAAGAGCAGGAAGTTCACCCGCTTGGTCTTCACACCCGAGAGCTTGGCCGCGTCGAGGTTGCCGCCCATGGCGTAGATGTGGCGACCGAAGACGGTGCGCTGGGTGACGAAGCCGTAGATCAGCACCAGGACCGCGAGCAGGATCAGCACGATGGGCAGACCGCGCGCATTGGCCAGTCGCCAGCCGAAGGCCATGATGACCGCGGCGACCAGCAGCACCTTGACCGCGAAGAGCCACAGCGCCTCCACCGACTGCTTGTACTCGAGCTTGCGCATCCGCACCCGCCACTGCTGGACGCCGAAGCCGACCGCCGCCAGGGCGAAGATCACCAGGGTGAACACGTCGTAGCCGGGTCCGCCGAGCAGCCCGTTGAGGAAACCTCCGGCGATCCGCTGGTACTCAGCGGGGAACGGGGAGAGCGAGACGTTGTCCAGCACCTGCATGGTCAGCCCGCGGAAGATCAGCATGCCCGCCAGGGTGACGATGAACGCGGGGATCCCCACGATCGCCACCCAGAACCCCTGCCAGATGCCCACCAGGACGCCGGTGATGAGCGCGGCGATGATGCCGACCCACCAGGGCATGCCCTCCCTGATCACCACGACGGCGGCCACGGCGCCGGTGAGCGCCACCACCGAACCCACCGAGAGGTCGATGTGCCCGGCGACGATGATCATCACCATGCCGATCGCGAGGATCAGGATGTAGGAGTACTGCAGCACCAGGTTGGTGAGGTTGCCCGGGCTCAGCAGCGTGCCGCCGGTGAGCACCGCGAAGAGCAGGACGATGAACACGAACGCGATGTAGATGCCGCTCTGACGCAGATTCCGCGTCATGAGCTCCAAGAGATTTGATGTACCGGTCATGCCTCAGTCCTTCTCCATAGTCATGAGCTCCATGAGGCGCTCCTGGGTGGCGTCTTCCACGGGAACCTGCCCGGTGATCCGGCCAGAGGACAGCGTGTACACGCGGTCACAGATGCCCAGCACCTCGGGCAGCTCCGAGGAGATGACGATGATCGCCTTCCCCGACGCGGCCAGCTTGTTGATGATCGAATAGATTTCGTACTTCGCGCCGACGTCGATGCCGCGGGTCGGCTCGTCGAGGATCAGCAGCTCTGGCTCGGTGTAGAGCCATTTGCTCAGCACCACCTTCTGCTGGTTTCCCCCGGAGAGCTTGCCGATGACAGACATCACCGTCGGCGCCTTGATGTTCATCGAGGTGCGGTAGCGCTCGGCCACCGCGATCTCCTCGTTGCCGTTGATCCACCCGCGCGGAGCGACCCGCTTGAGGGCCGCGGCGCTGACATTGCGTCGGATGTCGTCGATCAGGTTGAGTCCGTAGCGCTTGCGATCCTCGCTGACATACGCGATGCCGGCCTTGATCGCGTCGGCCACGGAATCGACCTTCACGGGCTTCTTGTGCATGTAGACCGTGCCCGTGATGTCACGCCCGTAGGACTTGCCGAACACGCTCATCGCCAGCTCGGTGCGACCGGCGCCCATGAGTCCGGCGATGCCGACCACCTCTCCGGCACGGACGTTCAGCGAAGCCCCGTCCACGACCTTGCGGCCGGGCTGGGTGGGGTGGTTCACGTGCCAGTCCTCGACCCGGAACACCTCCTCGCCGAGGGTGACCTCGCGGTCCGGGTACATGTTCTCCATGTCACGTCCGACCATGCCGCGGATGATCCGTCGGGTGAGGTCTTCGCCGTTGCGCGTAGCCTCGGCCATGTCGATGGTCTCCACCGTGCTGCCGTCTCGGATGACGGTGGTGGAGTCCGCCACGGCCGCGATCTCGCCGAGCTTGTGCGAGATGATGATGCAGGTGACGCCCTCATCGCGCAGGTCGCGGATGAGGCCGAGCAGGTGTCTGGAGTCGTCGTCGTTCAGAGCAGCCGTGGGCTCGTCGAGGATCAGCAGCTTCACGTTCTTGCTCAGCGCCTTGGCGATCTCCACCAGCTGCTGCTTGCCGACGCCGATGTGGCCCACCGGGGTGACCGGGTTCTCGGACAGGCCGACCTTCTCCAGCAGCCGTACGGCTGCGGAGTTGACCTCGTGCCAGTTGATGATGCCTGCCGTGGCCTTCTCATTGCCCAGGAAGATGTTCTCGGCCACCGAGAGGTGCGGCACCAGAGCCAGCTCCTGGTGGATGATCACGATGCCCAGGTCCTCTGAGTCGTTGATCGAGGAGAAGCTCACATGCTCGCCCTCGAAGTGGATCTCGCCCTCATAGCTGCCTGCCGGGTGCACCCCGGAGAGCACCTTCATCAGGGTGGACTTGCCTGCACCGTTCTCGCCACAGACCGCGTGGATCTCCCCCCGACGCACCTGAAGGTTCACGTCTTTCAGCGCCACCACACCTGGGAACGTCTTGGTGATGGAGCGCATCTCGAGGATGTTCTCGTTCATGGGCCCTCCTTAGGACCTCTGCTTCAGGGCGGGTCCGGGGCTTTCACCCCGGACCCGCCCTGTGCAACTGGTGAGCGATGCTCAGCTCAGATATCGGATGAGATCAGAGCTGGCCGGACTCGACCTGTTCCTCGGTGTAGTACTCGGAGTCCACGAGGATCTCCTCGTAGTTCTCCTGGAGGATCATCTCCACCGGCAGCAGGTAGGAGGGGATGACCGCGGAGCCGTTGTCGTAGCTCTCGGTGTCGTTGGCCTCGGGCTCTTCCCCGTTGAGGAAGGTGTCCGCGGCGTTGACGGCCTGCTCGGCGAGCAGGCGGGTGTCCTTGAAGATGGTGGAGTGCTGCACGCCGTCGGCGATCAGCGAGACGGTCGCGATCTCGGCGTCCTGCCCGGTCACGATCGGCAGCCCGTCTTCGATGGTGTCGCCGAGACCGTCGCTGCGCAGCGCCTGGATGATGCCGCGGGAGAGCGGATCAGCCGGGGCGAGCACACCGTGGAGCTCTTCGTCGCCGCTGTAGGTGCTGGTGAGCAGGTTCTCCATGCGTTCCTGCGCGGTCTCCTGCTCCCAGCGCTGCGTGGCGGCCTGTTCGATGGTGGTCTGACCCGAGGGAACGGTGATCGTCTCGTCCTCGATATACGGCTCGAGGACGTCCATGGCGCCGTCCCAGAAGAACCGCGCATTGTTGTCATCCAGCGATCCGGCGAAGAGCTCGACGTTCAGCGTCTCCTCGGGGGCGTCCTCGGCCGGCTCGAAGTCCTGATCCAGCACGCCGAGCCCGTAGAGCAGCGCGTTGGCCTGGTTCTGGCCCACCGCGAAGTTGTCGAAGGTGACGTAGAAGTCGACGTCCTCGCTGTTGGTCAGCAGCCGGTCGTAGGAGATCACCGGGATGTCTGCCGCGGCGGCGGCGTCGAGCTGGCTGGTCAGCGAGGAGCCGTCGATCGAGGCGATGATCAGCGCGTCATACTCCTGGGTGATCATCTGGTCGATCTGCTGCTGCTGGGTGGGGATGTCGTCATCGGCGAACTGCAGGTCAGCGGTGTAGCCGAGCTCTTCCAGGCCCTCCTCCACCGAGGCGCCGTCATTGACCCAGCGCTCGTAGGTCTGGGTCGGCATCGAGACTCCGACGGTCATGTCCTCCGGTGCTGCGTCGCCGCCACCGGCGTCGTCGCCGCCGCCGTCGCTGCCTGCGCCGCCGCCGGAGCATGCGGTGAGGCCCAGAACCAGGGCCGCCGAGATGCCCAACATCTTCATTGATCGGTTGTGCATGGTGTTTCCTCCTGAGAAGTAGTGCCTGCCCCTTCGGTAGACACGTGGTGCGAATGAGTGGGTGTTGCGTGCGCCGGGGCTAGAGCCCCTGCGCAAGTCGGTGGTAGGCCGCGTTGAAGCGCAGCTCCTGAGCGAAGCCGCGGGCGGTGGTGTCGGCATCGATGACCGCCAGCTCCATGCCTGCGATCTCGGCGAGGTCCTCGAAGGCCTCCAACCCCGCCCCGGTGGAGAGCACCGTGTGATGCGCCGCCCCGGCGGTGAGCCAGCAGGTCGCGGAAGTGGCGAAGTTCGGGCGCGGCTCCCACACGGCGCGGGCCACCGGAAGATTCGGCAGCGGCTCGTCCGGTGCCACGAGGTCCACCAGGTTCGCGGTCAGCCGGAACCGTTCGCGCAGGTCAGACATGGCGACGACGACGCCCTCACCGGGATCGGTGTCGAACACCATCCGGACCGGGTCCTCCCGGTCGCCGATGCCCAGCGGGTGGATCTCGATCCGCGGGGTGGAGGTGGTCAGCGAGGGACAGATCTCCAACATGTGCGCGCCGAGGATCTTCTCCTTCCCCGGAGTCATCTCGTAGGTGTAGTCCTCCATCAACGAGGCGCCCCCGGGCAGGCCATGACCCATGACCTTCGCCGCCCGGACCAGCAGAGCGGTCTTCCAGTCGCCTTCGGCGCCGAACCCGTACCCGGCGCTCATGAGCCGCTGTACGGCCAGGCCGGGAAGCTGGCGCAGTCCGCCGAGGTCTTCGAAGTTGGTGGTGAACGCGGAGAACCCGCCCTCTTGAAGGAAGGAGTGCATCCCGGCCTCCTGCCGGGCGGCATAGGCCAGGGACTCCCGACGCGCCCCGCCGTCCTGAAGCTCGGCCGCGACGTCGTAGTGCGCGTCGTACTCGGCCAGCAGCTCATCGACCTGGGCATCGGTGACGGCGTCGACCCGGGCGACCAGGTCGTTGACCGCCCAGGTGTTGATCGAGGTGCCGAGTCGGATCTCGGCCTCGGTCTTGTCCCCCTCGGTGACCGCGACGTTGCGCATGTTGTCCCCGAATCGGCACACCCGCATGTTCTGCAGCTCGTTCCATCCAGCCGCGGCGCGCGCCCAGCTGGCCACCTCGCCCTGCACCCTGGGATCGGTGCTGTGCCCGACCACGGTCTTGCGCCGGACCCCGGTGCGGGTGGCGATGTAGCCGAACTCGCGGTCACCGTGGGCGGCCTGGTTCAGGTTCATGAAGTCCATGTCGATGTCTGCCCAGGGCAGCGCCATGTTCGCCTGGGTGTGGAAGTGCAGCAGCGGCTTGGCCAGCGCCTCGAGTCCCGCGATCCACATCTTCGCCGGGGAGAAGGTATGCATCCATACGATCACCCCGAGGCAGTCCTCATCCGCGTTGGCCTCCAGTGCGGCGGTGCGGATCGCGTCGCGCTCGGTGAGCACCGGCTTCCACACGATCTGAACCGGGATCTGTTCTGCCGCGTCGAGGGCGCCAGTGACCTGGCGGGACTGCTCGGCGACCTGATCCAGGGTCTCGGGCCCGTAGAGGCCCTGGGATCCGGTGAGGAACCAGATGGACTTGCCCGCGAAGGGAGAGGCCAGCGGGGATCCGGTGGGGCTGGTGGTGCTGGGGCTCATGCGTGGTCCTTCTGTCCATAGACGTTCTGGTAGCGCGCGTAGAGCGCATCGATCTGGTCCTGGTCGATCCGCTGCGGATCGCCGTAGGCGCGGGCGAAGTGCACGGTGCGCGCGACCTCCTCGCAGAGCACCGCGGCCTTCACCGCCTGGCGGGCGTCGGCCCCGATGGTGAAGGGTCCGTGCCGGTCCATCAGCACCGCCTTGGACCGGGAGGCCTCCAAGGTCTCCACGATCCCGCGGCCGATCGAGTCGTCCCCGATCAGCGCGAAGGGCCCGATGGGGATGTCTCCGCCGAACTCATCGGCCATCATGGTCAGCACGCACGGGATCGATTCGCCCCGGGCCGCCCAGGAGGTCGCATAGGAGGAATGGGTGTGGACCACCCCGCCCACATGGGGCATGTGCCGGTAGACGTAGGCGTGGGCGGCGGTGTCGGACGAGGGGGAGAGCCCGATGGAGGTGTCGTCGTCGATCTTGACCCCGTCCAGGGTGCAGACCACCATGTTGCCGGGCTCCAGCTCGTCGTAGCTGACCCCGGAGGGCTTGATCACGAACAGTCCTGACACATCGCCCGAGGCCTGGCCCGCGGCCTCGGCGGCGGCCTGCGCAGCCTCCTGCGGCAGGTCCACCCGGGCTGAGACGTTTCCCGCGGTCCAGGCCACCAGGTCATTGCGCTGCAGCTCGGCATGCAGCCCGGCCACCGTCTCCCGGGCCTCAGCGATCGCCTCGCGGGCGGTGAGCGAGAAATCGTTCAGGTGCAGGGCGTTCATGCGGTGACCTCCTGGTGGTGTGCCCGACGGCGGATGGCCTTGAGCCGGCGCATGACGTCGTTGCCGCCGCGGCCGAAGTAGTCGTGCAGCGCCCGGTATTCGGCGTAGAGCTCGTCATAGGCAGCGGCAGCCTCCGGCTGCGGGGTGTAGGCGTTCTTGCGGCGTCCACCCATGACGGCGCCGGCGGCGGAGGCGTCCGGGTAGGCGCCGGCGGCGACGGCCGCGTGGATGGCCGATCCCAGGGCCGGTCCCTGGGCGGAGACGATGGTCGAGATCGGGAGTCCCGTGATGTCGGCATAGAGCTGCATCAGGAAGGCGTTCCGCAGCAGTCCCCCCGCCACGACGAGCTCGGTCACCGGCACACCGGAGTCGTTGAAGGCTTCGATGATGGTGCGGGTGCCGAAGGCGGTGGACTCCAGCAGGGCGCGGTAGCCGTCCTCGGGCTTGGTGGCCAGCGTCTGGCCGAGCACCAGGCCGGAGAGCTCATGGTCCACCAGCACCGAGCGGTTGCCCGAATGCCAGTCCAGGGCCACCAGTCCGTGCGCGCCGACCGGCTGCGCGGCGGCCTTCTCGGTGAGCAGCTCATGCACGCTCAGTCCCCGGCCCTCGGCCTCGGCGCTGACGCCCCCGGGCACCTGGTTCTCCACATACCAGGCGAAGATGTCACCGACGCCGGACTGACCGGCCTCATAGCCCCAGAGCCCGTCGGTGATCCCGCCATAGACGGCGCCGCACATCCCCGGCACCTCGGCCAGCCGGTCTCCGTTCATCACGTGGCAGGTCGAGGTCCCCATGATGGCGACCATCTGTCCCGGCGCCACCGCGTCGGCGGCGGGGGCGGTCACATGGGCGTCCACGTTGCCGACGGCGACGGCGATGCCCTCCGGCAGCCCGGTCCATGCGGCGGCGGCGGCACTCAGCCCGCCGGCGCGCTCCCCCAGCTGACCGATCCGGTGGTCGAGCTTCTCCGTCACGAAGCCGGAGAACTCGGGGTTCAGGGCGGAGAGGAACTCGGCGTCGGGGTAGCTGCCGTCCTGATAGATGCCCTTATAGCCCGCGGTGCAGGCATTGCGCACATACTCACCGGTCAGCTGCCAGACGATCCAGTCGGCGGCCTCGACCCAGTGGTCCATGGCCGCGTAGATCTCCGGGTCCTCCTCGAGGATCTGCAGTCCCTTGGCGAACTCCCATTCAGAGGAGATGAATCCGCCGTAGCGGTTGATCCAGGACTCCCCGCGGGAGTGGGCGAGCTCGTTGATCCGGTCGGCCTGCGCCTGGGCGGCGTGGTGCTTCCACAGCTTCACGTAGGCATGCGGACGGTCGGCGTAGTCGGGCAGCTCGCTGAGCGGGGTGCCCTCAGTCGTGGTGGGCACCATGGTGCAGGCGGTGAAGTCAGTGGCGATGCCGATGACCTGCTCGGGAGCGACGCCGGCCTCACGCAGGGCCTCCGGGACCGCGGACCTGAGCACCTCGACGTAGTCGCCGGGGACCTGCAACGCCCATTCCGGGGGCAGCGGCTGGCCGCGGTGGGCGCTGAGCGTCGCATCCATGACCGCGTGGCGGTAGGCGTGGACGGCGGATCCGAGCTCTGCGCCGTCGCTGACCCGCACCACCAAAGCCCGCCCCGAGAGCGTGCCGTAGTCGACACCGATGACGACTGCGTCCGCAGCAGACATTGAACACCGTTCTTCCTTGAACTGGAACTGGCCCCGGGCCGGAGGTGACCGTGAGCGGCATGTGGGCGTGACCTCAGTCACGTGATCCACGTCTCAGCAATGTTAACGTTAACATCGCACTCCACGTCAAGAGCTGTTCCAGATTTTTATTTCAGCCGCGCAGGGCGGTGGATCCGCGCTCGACCAGCTCCGGAGAGATGAAGTTCGGCACATGGGTCAGCCCGTCGCTGACGTCGAGCAGCAGCTCCAAGGCGGCACGTCCGGCCTCTTCGAAAGGCTGGCGCACCGTGGTCAGCGGCGGCGAGAAGTACCCGGCCGCGTCGACGTCGTCGAACCCGACCACCGAGATGTCCCCCGGGACCGAGAGTCCATGTTCGGCCAGGGCGCGGATCAGCCCCAGCGCGATGAAGTCGTTCGATGCGAAGATCGCATCCGGCAGCGCCGGCAGGCTGAAGAGCTGCTGGGCGGCCTCATAGCCGGCCTCGGCGGTCCAGCCTGAGGCGCGGATCATCCGCGGGGCGCTGAGGTCGGCGACGGCGAGCGCCTGCCGCCACCCGACCACGCGTCCGCGGGCGTCGAACCAGTCCATAGGTCCGGCGATGTGCGCGATCGAGCGATGACCGCAGTCGATCAGGTGCTGGGTGGCCCGGCGGGCACCGAGCTCCTGGTCGATGCCCGCCACGTTCATGTTCCCGGCGGGCCAGAGCCCGGAGGTGACCAGCACCAGCGGGACACGGGTGGAGAGCTGCTTGGCCGCCTCAGCCAGGGCAGGCACCGGGGTGATCACCACGATCCCCTCGATGCCGTGACTGAGGAAGAAGTCCAGCGTGGAATCCACCGTCGCGGCGCGCTGGTCGCGGACCACGCTGAGCGCCGTGGCGTAGCCGCGCTGTCGGGCGGCGTTCTCGATGGCCCAGGTCATCCGGGTCGGGCCGAAGTCGGTGTCACCCGGGCTGACCACCCCGATCAGCCCGGTGCTCTGGGTCTTCAGCGCCCGGGCCTGGCTGTTGCGCCGATACCCCAGGGTCGCCATGGAGCGTTCGATCCGCTCGCGAGTGTCCGGGTGGACCGTCTCGGGGGCGTTGAGCACCCGGGAGACGCTCTGATGCGAGACACCGGCATGCTTGGCGACGTCGACCATCGACGGCCGCCTGGCCCCTCTGCGCTTGGCCACGCTCACCCCGCGGCTCCTCTCCCTTGCCCGAGATGATCCTGCCACATCCCAGCGCCGGATCGACTCGCACCTGGCCGGCGCCCCTTCGCGACTGCGGCGCGGCTCGGCTGGGCCCCCTCACGACAGCGCGGCTCGGCTGCAGCACGACTCGACGCGGCCGGATCGTCGAGGACCTTCGCTCTCGCAATCGCAGGAAGCCTCATCCGGCGCACACTCGACGCCACCTCATCAATTGTGACGTTTGACACAACTAACTCGAGGAGAATACGTTGGAAAGCGCATTCCCACTCGCGCCTCCAAGGAGTCCCCCACCATGTCTGAGCCCCGCGTCCTGCGCATCGCCATGAACGGCATCACCGGTCGAATGGGATACCGCCAGCACCTGCTGCGGTCGATCCTGCCTATCCGTGATCAGGGCGGCATCACCCTCGCGGACGGCTCCAAGGTCACCGTCGAGCCCATCCTGATCGGGCGCAACGAGGCGAAGATCAGGGAGCTGGCCGCCGAGCACGGCGTCGAGCACTACAGCACCGACCTCGACGCCGTGATCAATGATCCCTCCGTGGACATCGTCTTCGACGCCTCGATGACCTCGCTGCGCCACGCCACGCTGTCCAAGGCGATCGGCGCCGGCAAACACATCTTCACCGAGAAGCCGACCGCCGAGACCCTGGACGAGGCGGTGGACCTGGCACGCCAGGCCAAGGCCGCGGGCATCACCGCCGGCGTCGTCCACGACAAGCTCTACCTCCCGGGCCTGGTCAAGCTGCGCCGCCTGGTGGAGGAGGGCTTCTTCGGCCGGATCCTCTCGCTGCGCGGGGAGTTCGGCTACTGGGTCTTCGAGGGCGACCACCAGCCCGCGCAGCGCCCCTCCTGGAACTACCGGCTCGCCGACGGCGGTTCGATGACCATCGACATGTACTGCCACTGGAACTACGTGCTCGAGAACATCATCGGCACGGTCAAGACCGTCACCTCCAAGACCGCCACACATATCCCGCAGCGCTGGGACGAACACGGCGAGGCGTACACCGCAGATGCCGACGACGCCGCCTACGGCATCTTCGACCTCGAGACGCCCGGGGGCGATCAGGTCATCGGCCAGATCAACTCCTCCTGGGCCGTGCGCGTCTACCGCGACGAGCTCGTGGAGTTCCAGATCGACGGCACCTACGGCTCCGCGGTGGCCGGACTGAACAAGTGCGTGGCCCAGCAGCGCGCCCACACCCCGAAGCCGGTCTGGAACCCGGACCTGCCGGTCAGCGAGTCCTTCCGCGACCAATGGAGCGAGGTGCCGGCCAACGGCGACCTGGACAACGGCTTCAAGGCGCAGTGGGAGGAGTTCCTGGCCGACGTCGTCGCCGGTCGCGAGCACCGCTTCGGCCTGCTCTCGGCCGCCCGCGGCGTCCAGCTGGCCGAGCTCGGACTGCAGTCTGCCGCTGAGCGCCGCACACTCGACATCCCGGAAATCACCCTGTGAGCACCCCCCGCCCTGCCGGCACCGCGCGCCCGGACAGCTCCACCGCCCAGAGCGGCACCGCCGCGACCTCCACCGCCTCCCTGCCCACGCTGCGGCTGCCCTCACCCGAGGGCCAGCTGCTGGACTACACGATGACGGGCCCCGCAGACTTCGCTCCGCCGAGCAGGCCGCTGACCTCGCGGAAGGTCTACGCCGCGGCACACGTGGTGCCGGTGATGACGGCGGAGAACGTCCCCGGCGCACCCGCGCAGCTGGACTGGGAGGCCACCCTGGCCTACCGGCACGAGCTGTGGTCCTACGGGCTCGGCGTCGCCGATGCCATGGACACCGCCCAGCGTGGAATGGGTCTGGACTGGGCGGCGACCCAGGAGCTGATCCACCGCTCCGCGGCCGAGGCCGCCGCCGTGGTGCGCACGCAGCGCCACCCCGCGGTGATCGGCCGCTCGGTGCGGGACCTGATCGCCTGCGGCGCCGGCACCGACCAGCTCGATCCCGGCTCCCTCGAGCCGGGACGGGCAGGTCTGCAGGCCGTGCTCGCCGCCTATCAGGAACAGCTCACGGTGGTCGAGGACTCCGGGGCGAAGGTCATCCTGATGGCCTCCCGCGCCCTGGCGAAGGTGGCGAGCGGCCCCGAGGACTACCTCACGACCTACTCGCAGCTGCTCGAGCAGGCCAGGGAGCCGGTCATCCTGCACTGGCTGGGCACCATGTTCGACCCCGCCCTCACCGGCTACTGGGGCTCCAGCGACGTCACGGCCGCGACCAGCACCTTCCTGACGCTGATCCAGGACCATGCCGAGAAGGTCGACGGCGTGAAGGTCTCGCTGCTCGACGCCGCCCATGAGAAGCAGCTGCGCGCCGACCTCCCCGCGGGCGTGCGCCTCTACACCGGAGACGATTTCAACTACCCGGAGCTGATCCACGGCGAGGACGGGGTCCACTCCGATGCGCTGCTGGGCATCTTCGCGGCGATCTACCCGGCGGCCTCGGCGGCGCTGCAGGCCTACGACGCCGGAGACCCGGAGCGCGGACTGGCGATCATGGACTCCACCCGGGCTCTGGGCAAGCACATCTTCGCCGCCCCCACCCTGTACTACAAGACCGGCATCGCGTTCCTCGCCTGGCTCAACGGCCACCAGAGGGGATTCCAGCTGGTGGGCGGGCTGCATTCGGGACGCTCGCTGACCCACCTGGCACACACCTTCGTGCTCGCCGATCAGGCCGGGCTGCTGCGCGACCCGCAGCTGGCGGCCGAGCGGATGAGCGCGCTGCTGAAGACCGGAGGACTCGGATGAGCTTCGAACTCTCGCTGAACACCGGCACGACCCCGCACCTGAGCCTGGAGCAGGCGGCCGAGGCGGTCGCCGCCTCCGGACTCAAGCACATCGGCCCCTGGCGGCATCTGCTGGAGCAGGGCGGCGGTGCCGAGAAGGCCGCAGGCATCATCGCCGGCGCCGGACTCACCACCACCACCCTGTGCCGCGGCGGGTTCCTCACCCCGGCGGACCCGGAGGGGCGCCGCGCCGCCCTGGAGTCGAACCGGGCCGCGATCCGCGAGGCGGCGACCATCGGCACGGCCGAGCTGATCATGGTGGTCGGCGGACTCCCGGCTGCCGCGCATCTCCTCGGTGCGCGAAGCAGCGCCGCCGAGCAGAACGCCGCAGACAAGGACATCATCGGTGCCCGGGGACGCGTCGCCGAGGGCATCGCCGAACTGGTGCCCTACGCCGCCGAACACGGGGTCCGGCTGGTCCTGGAGCCGCTGCACCCGATGTACGCCGCAGACCGCGCGGTGCTCTCCACCCTGGGTGAGGCCCTGGACCTGGCGGCTCCGCACCCGGCGGAGACGGTCGGCGTCGTCGTCGACACCTTCCACGTCTGGTGGGACCCGCAGCTGCGCGAGATGATCGCCCGCGCCGGCGCCGAGCACCGCATCGCGAGCTATCAGGTGTGTGACTTCAACCTGCCGCTGGCCGCCGACGCGCTGAAGTCTCGCGGCATGATGGGCGACGGCTACGTGGACTTCCCCAGCATCAGCCGCTGGGTGGCCGAGGCCGGCTACACCGGACCCGTCGAGGTCGAGATCTTCAACCAGCAGATCAATGACCAGGACGCCGCGACCACGCTGGAGACCATGAAGCAGCGCTATGCCCAGCTGGTGCTGCCCGCCCTGCGGGAGGGCGACCAACATCTCGACGCTCAAGTACGCTGATGCGTGGCAAAACTCACAGAACATCGAAGGAGAACATCATGACGGGACCCATCGTCGTCGGTGTGGACGGAAGTCCGACAGCCCAGCGCGCAGCCCACAAGGCCCGCGATCTCGCCCAGAAGCTCGACGTCGCGCTGCACGTCGTCTCCGCGCACACCGATGCCACCATCGAGCATGTCAACAGCGGCTCCGACCAGTGGGTCGTCTCCGGGGCCGATAACGCGCTCTACATCGCCGAGCAGGTGGTCAGGGGACTGCGCACGCCCGGCCTGAAGATCCAGGCGGGCTCCGCCCAGGGGAAGCCCGCCGAGGCCCTCATCGACTACGCCGAGAAGGCCGGCGCCCAGCTGATCGTCGTGGGAAACCAGCGCATGCGCGGTGCCCGACGAGTCCTGGGAAGCGTGGCGAACTCCGTGTCACACACCGCAGGATGCGACGTCTACATCGCGAACACCTACGCCGACTAGGTCCGGCAGAGCATGGCGGATCCTGATGTCCTGAGCACCCCTGCGGCTGCCGTACAGCGCATCGTCTGCGTCCCTGACTCCTTCAAGGGTTCCGTCACTGCCGCTGAGGCGGCCGCGGCGATGGCCCGCGGGGCCCGCCAGGTCTTCGGTGCGGCGGAGATCGTGGAGCTGCCCTTCGCCGACGGCGGCGAGGGCACCCTGGAGGCGCTGCTCGCCGCGTGGGGGCGCTCGGCGGAGACGCTCGAGGTCAGCGATGCGCTGGGACGGCCGGTGACCGCGCATTATGGGCGCTCGGCCGACGGACGCACCGGGGTGATCGAAGCAGCCCAGGGCAACGGGCTGCCGCAGGTCTCCGATGTGGCGCTGCGGCCGCTGCGCGCGGACACCTTCGGGGTGGGACTCATCGCGCGCACCCTGCTGGATGACCCCGATTGTGCCGAGATTCTGCTCTGCATCGGCGGATCAGCGAGCACCGACGGCGGTACCGGGCTGCTGCGCGCCCTGGGTGCCGAGTTCCTCGACCCCGCGGGTGAGCCTGTGGCCCCAGGGGGTGGCGGGCTGAGTCAGATCAGCGCCGTGGACCTCACAGGACTTCACCCGCGCGCCCGAGCGGTGGACTGGCGGATCGCGGTGGACGTGGACAACCCGCTCACCGGCGAGCGCGGGGCCGCGGCGGTGTTCGGACCGCAGAAGGGCGCGACGCCCGAGGAGATCGACCTGCTGGATGATGGCCTGGCGCATCTCGCGCAGATGCTGGCCGGACACAGCGGCACCGATCCTCGGGAGCTGCGCGAGACCCCAGGCTTCGGGGCCGCCGGCGGTATGCCGCTGGCCCTGTCGGTGCTCCTCGGGGCGCAGGTGCTGCCCGGCTCGCAGATGGTCGCCGAGGCGCTGGACCTGCAGGGCACCCTGGCCCAGGCGGATCTGGTGATCACCGGGGAGGGATCCCTGGACACCCAGTCTCTGGGCGGCAAGGTCGTCCAGGCGGTCCGGCGCGGCGCGCCCTTCGAGACGCCGGTGCTGGTGATCGCGGGCGGCGTCCGGCTCAGCGCGGAGCAGTGCCGTGCGGCGGGACTCACGGCGGCGTTCTCGATCGCACCCGGCGCGGCCTCGCTGCAGGACCTGCTGACCCGAGCGCCTGAGCTGATCGAAGACACCACCGCCCAGGCCTGCGGGCTGCTGCGGCACAGCATGTCCTGAATCACAGCCTGTCCGGAGTCACCACCTGGTCTGGCTCACAGCCACTCCTGAGCCACGACCACTCCTGAGCCACAGTCGGCGGTGACCCAGCTTTCAGCGGGTCACCGCCGACTCTGACCCCAGGAGTGTGGATCAGAGGTGGGTCTGGATGTCCGCGGCCTCACGCAGCTCATCGACGTGGGCCAGTGCGGCCTCATTGCGGGCCTCATCGGTGGCCTGCGTCTCGAGGTCCTCACGCACCTCGTCGAACGGTGGGATCTCGGCGGCTTCTGCGCCCTCGGCGCCCTCGGCACCTGCGGCTTCTTCCTGGGCGGCGACGGCCTCGTCATAGATCTCACGCAGCTCCTCCTCGGAGGGCTCCGGGACCTCGAGCTGCTCGAGCACCTGGTTGATCAGCACCTGGCTCTCAGCGTCCGAGGTCAGCTGCTCCTCGTCCATGCCCTGCTCTTCATAGGCCTCGATGAACTCCTCGGGGGAGCCCATGCCGGCGCTCTCCGCGGCATCCGCGATGATCGCGTCGACCTCCTCCTGGGAAGCCTCGTAGCCCTCCTCCTCGGCGTCCTGGAGCAGCAGCTCGTTGCCGATCATGGATTCCAGGGTCTGCTCCTTGAGCTGATCCTGGTCCGGCTCCTCGCCGGTCATCTGCGACTGCATCGCCATCTGCTGGAACTGGGACTCGTAGAGCACCGTGAAGTCCTCGCCGCTGAGCTCGTCGCCGTTGACCTCCGCCACGACCTCAGGAATGTCCGAGGTATCGGCCTCCGGCATCTCCGCCTGCTCGCCGCTCGCGCCCTCTTCGGGGCTGGCGGCCGCTTCCTGCGAGCTCTGCTCCCCGGCGCCGGCGTCGCCGGACTCCGAGTCGGATGAGTCGCCGCATGCGGACAGGGCGAGCACGCCGGCGAGTGCGAAACCGGTGGTGATCATTTTCTTCGACAAGGCAAGGACCTCCTGTTGGTAGTCGAGCGCGAAACGTAGCATGCCCAGCCCGACGCAGGGGCCAGCCGCTGTTCAGCTGGGATTCAGGCCCGGACTCCCGTCCCAGGCCAGGCGTTCCGGCGCAGCCCGCAGCCGCGGATCAGGCCAGTACGGCCATCACTCCCAGGATCCCAAGCACCACGGTGGCCACCGTGGTGGCCAGCACGGCCGGCACATCGGCCTCCACCTGCTCTGCCGCGATGCCGCGGGACTGCCGCGAGTACCGCCGGCGCTGGGTCGCATAGATGGAGCCGGCGACGACGGCGCAGCTCAGCGTCAGCCCCACGGTCCAGAGGCCGTAGTGCGGCAGCCAGCGCAGGAAGACCGCACCCACCACCGCGAAGAGCATCATGGTCCTGCCCCAGGACAGGACGGTGCGTTCGGGCTGCAGGCCCGGATCCGCATGCAGCGGCGCCGCGGGGGACATCAGTCCAGCACCACCAGCGCGATGACCACGGCCATGGCGACCCCCGAGGCGAAGCTCAGCAGCGGGATGATCAGCGGCATGGGCAGCGGCTGCCCCAGTCGCATGCTGCGCTCCACGTTGAGCCAGCGCATCGCCGCACCGACGCTGATCAAGAGGCCCACGCTGATCGTGAGCACCGAGACCACCGTGCGGTAGGGATCGGCGAACACGTCGGCGGCGAAGGCCTCCACCGCGACGCCGCCGGCGAGGAACGCCAGGGCGGTGCGGATCCAGGCCAGGAAGGTGCGCTCGTTGGCGAGGGTGAAGCGTGGGTCAGGCTCCTGACCACGTGCCAGCAGCCGGGAGCTCAGCCGTCCCCGCGTGGGGGCGCCCGAGGGGTCCTCGCTCGCGACGTCTCGGCTCGCGCGGTCTCCGCTCCCTACATCGCCGCTCAATGGGTCGTCGCTCACTGAGCCTCCTGCTCGCCGGTCTGCCGTCGCTCACTGCGAGCGCGCATTCAAGTCTTGCACAGCGGGCGAGACCCCGGACTGAGCCGACCTGCTCCGCGGCCTGCCGCCACGGCGCAGTCCGCCAGCCCTTGGGACGCCCAAGTTCAGCGACCCACCCTCAGCCGCGGGGCTTCATCCGGGTGTTGGGCAGCTCCGGCGCCGGCAGCGGGGCGGCCTGGCCGGGCGGGAAGTCCCCGAACTGCGGGAACACCCGGCCGTCGTCGTACCGGGCCTCGGCCAGCGCATCGCGAAGCCTTCCGTGTACCGGGTTCCCCAGCGCCCCGGCAGGGACCGAGACCTGGTGCTCCGAGCCGTCAGCGCGGGCCGCCCGTTCGGTGGCGCCGCCCTCGGCGGCACCGGCAGAGGTGTGCAGCGGCGAGTCCTCCGCCGGGGGTTCGAAGCCCATCTCGGCCTGATAGGCGCTGCGGAAGGCCACGATCTCATCGTGGCTGCGGCCCACGAAGTTCCACCACATCACGATCTGTTCGCCAAGGGGCTCCCCGCCGATCAGCAGGGCCAGGACCGGCTCATCGAGGGCCTCCACCCGCAGGATAGTGGTTCCGGTATCGGTCACCGCCAGATGGTCCTCGTCCACCAGGGCGCCGTTGAGCCGCACCGCGCCGGAGATCCGCAGCAGCCCGTGCTCATGATCGGCGGGCACCTCGATCTCGAGCACAGTGCCCGGTTCCAGCCGCAGCTGAGCCCCGGTCAGCGGGAGATAGGTCTTGACCGGTGAGCGCTGCCCGAGCAGCTCACCCAGAAACACGCAGGCCTCCCAGCCGGGCCCCTGCACCGGATCCGGGCGGTGGGTCTCCAAGGAGGGCTCCACGAAGCGGTGCGCATCCGGGAACGCGTACCAGAGCTGGGCGCCGTGCAGCACGGTGGTGTCGGAGGTGGAGTACTCGGAGTGGCTGATCCCGCTGCCGGCATTCATCAGGGCGACCTCGCCGGGGCGCACGGTGGCCCAGTTCCCGGCGGAGTCCATATGGTCGATCCGCCCCTGGAAGAGCCAGGAGACGGTGGCCAGCCCGGTGTGCGGATGCCGGGGCACCCGCATGGGCGTGGCCTCGGTCAGGTCATCGGGCCCGTAGAAGTCCAGGAAGCACCAGGCCCCGACGAGCGACCGTGCCCGCTGCGGCAGGGTCCGGCGCACCGTCATCGCCCGCGGCCCGCCCAGCGGCACCGTGCGCGGCTCGAGCAGCTCCACCCCGCCCTCGGCGCGGGTGACCCCATCACGCAGACCCTCGAAGGTGTAGGGCCCGTTGATGCAGACCTGCTCCTGCGGTTCGGTCTCGGTGCTGCTCATCGCCGTCTCCTCATCCTGCTCATCGGGTTCGAGTCAATTCTTTCAAAATTGAACGACAAAGCCCAGGCTGTCCGCCCCGGGCGCAGAGACCGTGCCCGGGGCGGCAGGGTCTCAGTCGTCCGAGACGGTGACCGTGACCTCGATATTGCCGCGGGTGGCCTTGGAATAGGGGCAGAAGGCATGGGCCTTCTCGGCGAGCGCCTCGGCCTGGGCCTGATCGACGTGCGGGATGACCACCTCGATGACCACGGCGAGGCCGAAGCCGCCGTCGTCGTCCTTGCCGATGCTCACCTTTGCGCCGACCGAGGAATCGCTGACATCAGCACCCTCGCCGGCGGCGATCTTGCGCAGCGCCCCGTGGAAGCAGGCGGCATAGCCGGCCGCGAAGAGCTGCTCCGGGTTCGCGCCCTCGCCCGAGCCGCCCATCGGTGCCGGAGTGCTCAGGTTCAGGTCGATCATCCCGTCTGAGGTGCGGGTGCGCCCGTTGCGTCCGTCGCCGGTGGCCAGTGCTTCTGCGGTGTACACAGTCTCGATCGCCATGAAGGGATCCTCTCGATAGTCCTGCAGCGTGTGCGGCCGCTGCGGTGATGTCGCAGCAGTGCCGGTCATCCCCATAAAACACCACACCGCTGTGGGTGGCACAATGGAACATCGTGCGAACTACCGATGCCGTCTGGCTTGCCCCTGGCGAACCACAAGAGATCCAATCTGACCTGGTCACCCGCTTCCAAGAGGAGTATGGCCGGGCAGCTTCGGGCACCTGGTTCGCCCCCGGCCGAGCCAACCTCAACGGCGAGCACATCGATTTCCACGCCGGTCGCTGCCTGCCGATGGCCCTGGCACACGGGACCTATGTCGCCGCGGCCCCGCGCACCGACGGCAAGCTCCGCCTGCGCACCCTCGACGCCTCGCTCGACGACGGAGTCACCACCGTGCGCCCCGATCAGATCGGACCGGACGCCCCCGCGGAACCGGCCCACTGGAGCCACTACGTCTCCGGGGTGCTCTGGGCGCTGCGAGAGCTGGGCAGGTCCCAGCCCGAGTTCGCAGTGGATGCCGACTTCGGCGCGGATCTGCTGGTTGTCTCCACGCTGCCGATCGGCGGCGGGCTCTCCTCCTCGGCGGCGCTGGAGTGCGCATCGATCCTCGCCTTCCTCGCCCTGGGCACCCCTTTCGGCCAGGACAACCCGCTGCAGGACCTCAACGCCGCACTGACCCGGCAGAACCGCACGGATCTCGCCGCCGCCTGTGTGCGCGCCGAGGTGGAGGTCGTCGGCGCCGGCACCGGCGGCCTGGATCAGAGCGCCGCGATGCGCGCCCGCCCGGGCAAGGTGCTCTCGCTGGACTGTCGGGACTTCAGCGTCACCCCGCTGGACATCGGCTGCATCCAGCGCGGTTACCGGTTGATCGCGGTGGACACCGGGGAGGCGCACCGTCTGGCCGACGGCCAGTTCGGGGATCGACGGGCCGACGCCGAGGCCGCCGCCCGGCTGCTGGGCTTCGACCGGCTGCGCGACGCGCTGCCCGAGCACCCGCGCAAGGCCGACGTCTCCCATGTGCTGGAGGAGTTCGACCGGCTCGCGGAACAGCTCGAGGCTCTCGAGGGGCGCAGCATCGAAGCCTGCCGGCGTCGGCTGCGTCATGCCCTGACCGAGATGGTGCGCTCCGAGAAGCTGCACCACCTGCTCTCCGGGGAGGCCTACGGCGTGCGCCATATCGCCTCCACGGTCGGAGACATCCTCACCGCAGCTCATATGAGCATGCGCGACGACGCGGAGGTCTCCTTCGACGTCGCCGACCTCGTGGTGGAGACCGCGCTGGCCCAGGGCGCCGAGGGTGCCCGGCTGATCGGCGGCGGTTTCGGCGGATCGGTGCTGGTGCTGATCTCCCCCGCCGCGATCCCCAAGCTCACCGCGGCGCTGGAGCGGATCAGTCGCGGCATCCGGCTGCTCGACGTCGCGCCCTCCGCCGCCGCGCACGCGCTGTGACCTCGCCCCGGGACGCCCGGCGCCGGGTCCTTGATCCTCCGGCCGATCCGCAGCGTCCGATGAACTCGGCACGCACGGTGCTGCTGACCGGGTTCGAGCCCTTCGCCGGCATGGACCACAACCCCTCCTGGGACGTGGTCACCGAACTGGCCGCCGTTGCTGATCGAGTGGGGCTGCACGCCCAGCAGGTCCACGGCGAGGTCGCCGTGCGCACGGCGCTGCTGCCGGTGGAGTTCCGCGCCAGCGCCGAGCGGCTGTCCGAGCAGATCAACGCCTGCGCCCCGGATCTGGTGATCGCCGTGGGCCTGGCCGCCGGCACCGAGACGGTGCGGCTGGAACGCGTCGGCCTGAACCTGCGCGACGCCAGGATTCCGGACAATGCAGGGCATCAGCCCACCGAGGAGCCGGTCGTCTCCGGCGGTCAGCCCGCGCTGTTCTCCACGCTGCGGCTGAAGGCGGCGCATGCGGCGATCAGCGCGGCAGGCATCCCGGTGGCGCTCTCGCTGAGCGCCGGCAGCTTCGTGTGCAACAGCGTGCTCTATTCGCTGCTGCACGCTGTCCCGACGTCAGTGCCGGCCGGCTTCGTCCACGTCCCCGACCTCTCCCGGGATGACTCACCGGTGCACCGCACTCAGGCGGTGCAGGCCCTGGATCTGCTGATCACCGAGTCCCTGCGCCCGGAGCCCGACCTCCAGGTGCCCGCCGGTCAGCTGCACTGAGCTTCTGTGCCGCCCGGCCAAGGTCTACCTCCCGCCCAGCTCATCTCCAGAGACGCTTCCTAGACTCCAGGTCAGAACGTACTGACCATCCACCCGGCACTGCCCTGCCAAGCGAGGTGCACCAATGTCATCTCATCCCGCACGTTCCCACCATCGGAGCCTGGATCATCCGGCTCCGACACCCGCGTCCCAGCCTGCCCCGGAACTCGGGCGCGCCAACTCCGACGTCACCGTGGCGATCACCCTGGGCGTCGGCATCGGGGTGATCGTGTTCCTCATGGTCCTCCCCTACCTCGGCGGGATCTGACCCCGCACCTCTGCGGATCTGCCGTGGAGAACTCATGCACCCAGCGCGCCGACGCACCCTGGCGCCTGCTCGGCCCCTGGTGCCGGTACGCTGACAGGCTGTGAGCACCAGCAAGAAGTCCTCCGCGAAGAAGCCCGCCGGCAAGCCGTCAAGCCCGCCGCGGAAGAAGAGCACGACGACGGCGCGTCGCCCCGCCTCCGGCGGACCCCGCGCGAGCGCCGGTTCGCGGGCTGGCACGGCCTCGCGAAGCGCCTCCGGGCCCCGCAGCACTCCCGCCCGCGGGGGATCGTCTCGCACTCCGGCACGGCCCGCCGGGAAGTCCGGCTCACGCAGCTCCCGACCCACCGGCAGCGCTGGACTCAGCGGCAGTGCTCGAACCAGCGGCGGCACCCGATCCGCCGGGAGGACGCGCGCCGCGTCGTCGTCGGCGCAGCCGGGCCTGCTGCGGCGGATCGCCGGGGATTGGGGCCGGTATCTCTGGGCGCTGGTCACCGCCGTGGTCATCGCCGCCCTGCTCTTCGAGTTCACGATGATCTGGACCATCGGCGTGGGCTTCTACATGCTCGCTCTGGGCGAGTTCACCGGGCTGTGGCTGCTGGTGGGCGGCTATGCGATGGCCTGCACCCCGGCGGCCTTCGGCCTGCTCATCGCCACCGGCCAGTTCTGGAAGTCCCTGACCCATTCGCTGTGGATCGGGCTGCTCTACGGCACGCTGGGGTTCGCCTTCCTCGATGTCATCCTCGGCGCCTTCTAGGGCTCTTCTCCACCCAGGCCCTCCTGCGCGACGCGGTGGCGGGCCACCAGCCCCTCGGCGCGCGCGAGCACCAGCCGGCGCAGCGACTGTGGAGCGAGGACCTCCACGCCGGGCACGGTCAGCAGCTGGGAGGCCGCGATCTCCACGCTCTCCATCAGCAGCGCAAAGCCCGCCCGGTCAGCATGCGCAGCTGCATCCCCCGCGAGGCTGGCGTCGCCGGTCCCCTCCAGCGGCTGCATCGGCGCCCCCGGAGTCGCTGCCCGCAGGAGCGCCACAGCATCCAGCGGCACGGTGACCTGGACCGCCAGGGTGTGCAGCGAGGCTTCGAACTCGGCGCGGGAATCCCGCCAGTGCTGCGCCAGGGAGAAGTCCTCGGGACGCCAGGCCGCTTCTTCAAGCTCCTGCGCCGCGCGGATCCGGGTCACCCGGTAGGTGCGCGGAGTTCCTCGATGCGCCGCCACCAGGTACCAATGCTCCCGCTTGAGCACCAGCCCCAGCGGGTCCACGACGCGCACCCCCGGGGCACCGCCGGCGCGCTGGTAATGGATTCGCAGCCGATGGCCGGCCCAGAGGGCCTGTGCCACCGCCGGCAGCGCGTCCGGGCGCTCGGGTTCGGTGAACCAGGCCTCTTGGTCGAGCAGGAACCGCTCCTGAGCCGGCTCGATCGCCGCGCTCTGGCCGGTTTTCGCGGTGGCGGCGAGCATCTTCAGCCGGGCCGTCTGAAACTCCGCCTCCAGCCCGAGGCCATGTGATCCGGCCTCGCCGATGATCAGCGCCTGCAGCTCCGGGGCAGTCATCCCGGTCAACGGCGAACGCCATCCCTCCACCAGGCCGACGCCGCCGCCCGGTCCGGTCCGGGTCCAGAGCGGAACCCCCATGGTCTGCAGCGCGGCGATGTCCCGTTCGATGGTGCGAGAGCTGACCCCATGATCCGCGGCCAGCCGCGCCACGGTGCTGCCCCGGGCGCGGCTGAGCTCGAGCAGGAGCGCCACCAGACGTGAGAATCGCATGGCAGAAGTCTAGGCAATTACCGACAGCAGATGTCGGGAATCGCTGGGAGTCTGATGCCGCACCGATAGATGCCGCGATCCTTGGAGGAGCACCATGTCTGCGCACGCCACGCCGGCCACACCGCCGGCCACACCGTCGTCCCCGTCCTCGCCCGCTTCACCGTCCTCGCCTTCCTCGCCTTCCTCGCCGGCAGAGCCCACCGCCGAGGCCGACGCCGCTGACCGCCGGGGCCCGCTCAGTCAGCCGGACCTCTCTGGACGGGTCGCGCTGGTCACCGGGGCCACCCGCGGCGCCGGGCGCGCGATCGCCCGGGAGCTCGCCGCCGCCGGGGCCGTGGTGTACTGCACCGGGCGTTCGACGGCCACGTCCCCCTCCGACTACGGTCGGTCCGAGACCGTGGAGCAGACCGCGCGGCTGATCCAGGACGCCGGCGGCACCGCGCATCCGGTGATCGTGGACCACCTGGAGATCGCGCAGGTCCGGGCGCTGATCGGGAGGATCGACGCCGAGCAGGGACGGCTGGACATCCTGATCAACGACATCGGAGGAGAGGCCTACGTGGAGTTCGGCAAGACGCTCTGGGACTACGACCTCTCGGCGGGGAAGAAGCTCTTCGACACCGGATTCACCACGCATCTGAACACCAGCCACGCCGCGCTGCCGCTGCTGATCCGCCGCCCCGGCGGCCTGGTGGTGGAGGTGACCGACGGGACCCGCAGCTACAACGCCGCGCATTTCCGCGAGAGCGTCTTCCACGACCTCACCAAGACCGCCGTGGATCGACTGGCCTTCGCGCAGGGCCATGAGCTCGCCCCCCATGGCGGGACGGCCGTCTCGGTCTCCCCGGGCTGGCTGCGCTCAGAGATGATGCTCGACGGCTTCGGGGTCACCGAACAGACCTGGCGCACCGCCGCCGAGGCCAATCGGGGCAGGTCAGGGGTGGTGCCGCCCTATGAATTCGTGATCTCCGAGACCCCGGCGATGCTCGCCCGCGGCGTCGCAGCGCTGGCGGCCGACCCGGAACGGTCACGGTGGAACACCGCATCGACCAGCTCCTTCGAGCTGGCCCAGCACTATGACCTCACCGATGTCGACGGGTCCCGGCCGGACGCGTGGAGCTTCATCCTGGAGCTGGAGACCACCGACGCGGCGACGCTGGAGGCGGCCGGGTACCGCTAGAAGTCGCGGGCCATGTCCTGGAAGCGGGCGTAGTGGCCCTGGAAGGCCACGGTGATGTCGCGGGTGGGACCGTTACGGTTCTTCGCCACGATGATGTCGGCCTCGCCGGCGCGCTCGGTCTCCTTGTCGTAGACCTCGGGCCGGTGCAGCAGCATGACCATGTCCGCGTCCTGCTCGATCGAACCGGATTCACGCAGATCAGAGACCTGGGGCTTCTTGTCCGGGCGGGACTCGGAGCCGCGGTTCAGCTGCGAGAGCGCGATGATCGGGACGTCGAGCTCCTTGGCGAGCAGCTTCAAGGTTCGCGAGAACTCGCTGACCTCCTGCTGGCGGGACTCCACGCGCTTGCCCGAGGAGAGCAGCTGCAGGTAGTCCAGGACCACGAGCTTGAGGTTGTGGCGCTGCTTGAGCCGGCGGCACTTGGCCCGGATCTCCATCAGCGACATGTTCGGGGAGTCGTCGATGAACAGCGGCACGTCATTGAGCCGGTCCACCGCCTCAGACATCTTCTCCCAGTCCTCGTCGCGGATGTTGCCCTTGCGCAGGTCCGAGAACAGGATCCTGGACTCCGCGGAGAGCAGACGCATCGCAATCTCGTTGCGGCCCATCTCCAGGGAGAAGAAGGCAGCGGTCATCTTGTTGTTCACCGCGGCGGCACGGGCGAAGTCCAGCGCCAGAGTGGACTTACCCATGGCGGGGCGGGCGGCGATGATGATCATCTGTCCGCCGTGGAAGCCGTGGGTCAGGTCGTCGAGCTCGCGGAACCCGGTCGGGATGCCGGTGAGCCCGCCGTCGTGGGCGGAGTTGGTCTCGATCTCGTCGATCGTGGGGCCCAGGATGTCGGAGAGCGCGACATAGTCCTCGCTCTGCCGGTTCTCGGCCACGTTGTAGATCTCGGACTGCGCCTGGTTGACGATGCCCTCGACCTCGCCGTCGGCGGTGTGCCCGAGCTGCACGATCTTGGTGCCGGCGTCCACGAGTCGGCGCAGGATGGCGCGTTCCTGCACGATCTGGGCATAGAAGCCGGCGTTGGCGGCGGTGGGCACCGACTGGGCCAGGTTGTGCAGATACGCCGGGCCGCCGATGCGCTGGAGCTCGCCGCGCTTCGTGAGGTGGTCCGAGATGGTGACCACGTCGGCGGGCTCGCCCCGGCCGTAGAGGTCGATGATCGCGTCATAGATCAGCTCATGGGCCGGCCTGTAGAAGTCCGATCCGCGCAGCACCTCGACGACGTCGGCGATGGCGTCCTTGGAGAGCATCATGCCGCCGAGCACCGACTGCTCGGCCACCATGTCCTGCGGAGGCGTGCGGGAGTCCACCCCTGCCGGGGATCCGGTGTCGTAGAGCTCTGTAGTCACCCCTCCACGATACTCGGTGCACGCAGTCCTGCGACCACGGCCTCCAGCCAGGTGTGCATGGTCTCCCGCGCCTGTGGGGTATCGGGATAGCGGCAGCGCAGGTGCAGCCCGGTCTCATTGACCACGAACCAGATCATCACCCCGTCGGTCTGCACCACTGCCGAGATGTGCTGGGCGTTCAGCGCCTCTTCCACGTTGATCGGGAGCTTGCGGTGATCGAGCCAGCTCATCGCGAACATGCCCGGTTCGGCCGGCATCCCGCCGTAGGGCCGCATGATCGGGGCCAGGGGGTGCGAGCCCAGCCGGATCGCCTCCTTCACGGCCTGGTAGCTGCCGCGCAGGCTGTCGTCGTCGTTCTCCAGCACCGCGTTGGTGATGAACCAGCCCACCGAGTCGAACCAGCGCGGCTCGTCCCGGCTGTGCACCGGAAACACGGTGCGCAGCGGCTGGTCGCCCAGCTCGCGGAAGAGCCTGGTCATCACGGAGACCGCGACGGCGATCAGCCTGACCCCCTCCTCCTTGGCATGTGCCTCGAGCTTGTTGAGCTCCGCGGAGTCCAGCACATCGCGGACCTCGACCTTCTCGCTCACCGGCAGCGAGATGTCGCCCAGCGGCAGCGGGAAGGTCGGCATCACCCCGCCACCTGCCTCCAGGATCTCCCGCCAGCGGCTGACGACGGCCTCGGGAGGAAATGGCTTGGCCTCCATCGCCCTGGTGTGCGTCGCGAAGGACTCCGGCACCGGGAGCCCCTGGACCGCGGGGTGACCGGCCCGGAGGTTGTTCAGCACCGCGTTGAAGTCCCGGACCAGCACCAGCAGCGACCAGGCGTCCACGTGGGCGTGGTCGGAGCCGATGACGATCTGCGGCGACCCGGCGGTGTCGCGCACCACGGCGGACTCGCCGTCGTCGATGACGCAGAGCCGATGCGAGGGCGTGCCGAACGGGTCGCAGGCGGCGTCGAAGTGGGCGCGCAGGGCGGCCTTGACCTCTGCCGCGCTGAGATGTTCGCTCGGGGCATCCAGGTGCGCGGTCTGCAGCCCGCCCCGCGAGCCGGTGCTGAATCCGATCGGGCTGCGCGGCCGCTCGGGGGCTGAGAGCTGCTCCCAGGTGCCGGGCAGCATCGTGACCTCGCGCAGCAGCAGGTCGCTGATCGGCCCCCCGGAGTCGCCACCCGGACCGGTGTTGCCGTGATGCGTGTCACTGCGCCGCGGAGAATGTTCCGGCCGCCAGTCGAAGACCGTGCGCAGGGTTCCGTGCCGCTGGACCACCACCTGCCAGGCGGCAGCGATCTCCTCCAGGGAGGCCGGGCCGTCGAGCTGAAAGGAAACCGCCATCCACGATCCGGGCCGCGACCCGAAGCTGACATGGCGGTTTTGGTCGAAGGACACCGGAAGCCCACCGGGAGGATCCGAGGCCGGGGTCCCGGATTCCCAGGGTTCGGCGCTGAAGCCGGCGATGCTGCCCTGGGGCGTGGGGATGGCGGCGGCAGGCTGAGCCACCACCGAGTAGCTGGACAGACGTCCGGGCCTGGCGTGCATCTGCGCCACATTGGTCAACCGCATACGGCGTAGTCTAGGTGGCGTTCACTTCGCTGGGATGCTTCCGGCGCAACTTGTTGTCCAGCTGAGATGGAGGAGTCGAGGATCGTGGGGCTTTTCCAGACAGCCGGGGCGAAACTCGCCTATGAGGTCGCCGGCGACGGTCCCACCTTCGTCCAGCTGCACGGACTGACATCCTGCGCCTCCCGTGAACAGCGCGCGGGCCTGGACATGACGGTCAGCCTCGATGACTGCCGGGTGCTGCGCTACGACGCCCGCGGCCATGGATCCTCCACCGGACGGGCGGTGCCGGAGGACTATCTCTGGCCACGGCTCGCCGAGGACCTGCTCGAGCTGCTCGACGAGGTCGCCCCCGGGGAGAAGGTCCACGCCGCGGGCCCCTCGATGGGTGCTGCGACGCTGCTCTATGCCGCGCTGCGCGATCCTGATCGCTTCGCCACCTTGACCCTGATGGTGCCGCCCACAGCATGGGCCACCCGGGCCGGGCAGGCAGCGATCTACCAGAAGTCCGCCGAACTGATCGAGGACCACGGGATCGGCGCCTTCGTGCGCGTGGGGCGCCAGGTGCTGCCCCCGCCCGCACTGGCGGACCGGCAGAAGGAGCGCGTCCCCGCGGTCAGCCAGGAGCTGCTGCCCTCGATCTTCCGCGGAGCCGGGGTGACGGACCTGCCCAGCCCGGAGCAGCTCCGCGAGCTCGCGGTGCCCACGCTGATTCTGGCCTGGGTGGATGACTATGCCCACCCGGTCTCCACGGCGGAGAAGCTGCACCAGCTGATTCCGGGTGCACAGCTGCAGATCGCCGAGACACCGGAGGAGCTCGACACCTGGCCGCGCCGGGTGGCCCGCTTCATCGCCGCGCACCCCTGCTGAGCGCGCATGGCCTTCGAGGAGGATCGGATCGCCGGGAGACGCAGCAGGATCACGAGCGCTGAGCGCGTGATCCCCTTCCCTTGGCCGGTGTCCCGGCGACCCGATGTGTCTCCAGATCCTGCCGCGTGATGCCCTGCAGCGGAGCGCAGGTGCGCGGAGACCAGGATCTCCTCGGATACCCCGAGGCCTCGGACACGTCGACCACGGGCCACACCGCGAATCTCTTCCCGGCCCCGTGTCTCCGCTCCCGCCGCTCGATGCGGCGCCGCGTGAATGCGCGCTGGGCGGGGCCCAGCCAATATTCACGTCCGAGGGACTTTCCACACTTTAGGTCCCGAGTCCAGCAGGGGCAATAGCCCGGAAGGCTCCTGCCTGTGGAGAAAATGTGGACTATGCGGCGTGTCTTGTGCACAACGTGTGCAGGAAGCTGTGGATAACAACTGAATAACAGCAGAGACCACTCTCTGACCTGGAGTTATAAGGCCTGAGCCCTGTGCACTGCGGAATCTTGATATCAGTTTTTCCACCATAGGGTCGCCTTGCTGTAACCCTGCCGTTAGGTGTATGGGCCGCATGGACCAGTGTTTTCCACAGGTTGTCCACAACCTGGTGAGAACCTGACCTGAGCAACCGCACGCCCGGCGGGTAGCGTAGGGAGACCAACACAGGAGGAGCCACCCGGTGCACGAATCGATCAATACCTATCTGCGCGAGGTCCTCAAGGAATCCAGTGCGGATGTCAGCGGCAAGCTCGCCGCCTACATCCCGCGGCTGCGCGACGCCGATGAGCACCTGCAGGCACTCGCCCTGGCGACCGCAGACGGGCAGGAATGCTCCGCCGGAGACGACGAGCACCTCTTCACCATCCAGTCGATCTCCAAACCCTTCGTCTATGCCCTGGCGCTGGATGACATCGGCCTGGATCGGGTCCGCGAGCTGGTCGGAATGGAACCCTCCGGTGAGGCCTTCAACGAGCTCTCCCTGGAGGGTGGCACCGGGCGGCCGCTGAACCCGATGATCAACGCCGGCGCCATCGCCACCCATCACCTGGTGGACCACACCAGCCACGAGGAGCATCCCGGCGGACGCCAGAGCGACTCGCGCACCTCAGAGGTGCGCAGCCGGACCACCCGGATCCTCGACGGGATGTCGGCCTTCGCCGGACGCCCGCTCGAGATCGACTGGGACGCCGCCGAGGAGGAGTACTCCACGGCGTACCGGAACATGGCGATCGCGCACATGCTGAAGTCCCACGGCTCCCTGGAGACCGAACCTGATGAGGCCGTGCGCGGATACATCGACCAGTGCTCCATCCTGGTCACGGTCAAGGACATCGCCAGGATGGCCGCCACGCTGGCGAACAACGGGATCAACCCGGAGAACGGTCAGCGCGTGGTCTCAGCGGAGTCCGCCCGCACCACCTTGGGCATCATGGCGACCTGCGGCATGTACGACGCCTCCGGGCGCTGGCTGACCCAGATCGGCATTCCGGCGAAGTCGGGCATCTCCGGCGGCATCATCGGGGTGCTTCCCGGCCAGGTCGGCATCGCCTCCTTCGCTCCCCGGCTCAATGAGGAAGGCAGCAGCGTCCAAGGCGTGGCGATGTTCCAGCACCTCTCCAACGAGCTCTCGCTGCATCTGATGAGCAACGAGCGGATCAACGTGATCGAGGAGCTGGAACGACGCGGCTGACCCGGACCCTGCGGCCCAGACGAGGCCTCAGCGCAGACCAGGCGCAGACCGGGCCCAGACTGGGCTGAGGGCAGACGCAGCTGAAGCATGCAGCTGCCTGCTCTAGGCGGCAGCGGCTGTGCCCCCGCCTGGGACGGGGTCGCGGCCCTCGGCGCGGCGACGGGCCAGGACCGCATGGGTAGGCGCCTCAGGGGTGCTCTGCGGGGCGCGGGCGGCCACCTCTCGGCGCAGGACCGGGACGACCTCCTCGCCCAGCAGGTCGATCTGCTCCAGCACGGTCTTCAGCGGCAGCCCGGCGTGGTCGATCAGGAAGAGCTGGCGCTGGTAGTCCCCGGCATACTCGCGGAAGCTCAGCGTGCGTTCGATGACCTGCTCGGGGGTGCCCACCGTCAGCGGGGTCTGCGCGCTGAAGTCCTCGAGCGAGGGTCCGTTGCCGTAGACCGGCGCCCGGTCGAAGTAGGGGCGGAACTCACGGATCGCGTCCTGGGAGTTCCTGCGCATGAAGACCTGACCGCCGAGGCCCACGATGGCCTGCTCGGCGGTCCCGTGGCCGTAGTGCTCGAAGCGGGAGCGATACAGCTCGATCATCCGCCCGGTATGTTCCTTGTTCCAGAAGATGTTGTTGTGGAAGAACCCGTCTCCGTAGTACGCGGCCTGCTCCGCGATCTCTGGGGACCGGATGGAGCCGTGCCAGACGAAGGGTGGGATGTCGTCCAGCGGGCGCGGGGTGGAGGTGAATCCCTGCAGCGGCGTGCGGAAGCGCCCGGAGAAGTCGACCTCGGTCTCCCGCCAGAGCCGGTGCAGCAGTGCGTAGTTCTCCACCGCCAGAGGGATCCCTGCCCGAATGTCCTTGCCGAACCACGGGTAGACCGGACCGGTGTTCCCGCGACCCAGGGTGAGGTCCACCCTGCCCTGGGCCAGATGCTGGGCGAAGGCATAGTCCTCCGCGATGCGCACCGGATCGGTGGTGGTGATCAGCGTGGTCGCTGTGGAGAGCTGGATCGTCGAGGTCTGCGCCGCCAGGTAGGCCATGAGGATCGGCGGGTTCGCCGGTGCCACGAACGGGGGGTTGTGGTGCTGGCCGACCGCGAAGACGTCGAGTCCGACCTCTTCGGCCCGTTTCGCGATCGCGACCATCGACTGGATCCGCTCATGCTCGGAGGGCACCCGACCGGTGGTCGGATCCGGTGTCATGTCGCCGATGCTGAATATGCCGAACTGCATAGCTGCTCCCTGCGCCGTCACGGGTGACCCTGTTGATCCCGGCCACTGATTAAAATTTGAAGTACACCAAGCATAACCTTCTCCCGGCCAGGAGCATTCCCCTCACGCCCCGTCAGAGCGCGAGAAAGCCCCGGCCTCCCGAAGGAGTCCGAGGCTTTCTCAGGTCTCAGCCGCGGACGGCTGAGATGCTGCGTGCTGCTTACTTCGAGCCGACGACCTGCAGGTCGAGGGTCGCGGAGACATCAGCGTGCAGGCGGACAGTGGCCTTGTAGTTGCCGACTGCCTTGATGCGTGCGGGGATCTCGACGGTGCGCTTGTCGATGGAGCCCAGGCCGGAGGCCTCGACTGCATCGGCGATCTGTGCGGAACCGACGGTTCCGAACAGGCGACCGGAATCGCCGGTCTTCACGGTGATCTTCACGGGGGCAGACTGCAGCTTGGTGGCTACTGCCTGTGCTTCCTCGACCGTTGCGATCTCGCGAGCCTTGCGAGCGGAGCGCAGGCGCTCCACATCCTTTTCGCCGCCCTTGGTCCAGGCCATTGCGAAGCCACGCGGCAACAGATAGTTGCGTGCGTAGCCGTTTTTGACGTCGACCACATCTCCGGAGGCGCCGAGACCGGTCACTTCCTGAGTCAGGATGAGCTTTGCCATGGGTTGTTCCTTTCCTTCCCAGTCAGTCCTGGATCAGCCGCGGCCTGCGCCGGCGTACGGCAGCAGTGCGACTTCGCGAGCGTTCTTGATCGCCTGGGCGATCTTTCGCTGCTCCTGGACAGTCACGCCGGTCACCCGACGTGCGCGGATCTTGCCTCGGTCGGAAATGAACTTCCGCAGAAGAGCGGTGTCCTTGTAGTCGATGACCGTGATGTCAGCAGCCTTCAGCGGGTTCGCCTTGGGCTTTGGCTTCTTGAGTTCAGCCTTTGCCATCGTGGTGCTCCTTTTCATTCTCGGAGCCCGCACCTGTGGGATGCGGGATGGTGAATAGTGTGTGTGTGTTTAAGCCGCTGTTCGCGGGCTTGAGAAGCGCGTGGCGCTGCTCAGGCTCAGAACGGTGGCTCGTTGTTGTCAGGGGTGCCCCAGCTACCGCCGCCGGAGGGCTGGCCGCCCCACGGATCCTGCGGTGCGGAATCGTTGTTCCACCCGCCGCCGGAAGACTGGCCGCCGCCGGAGTTTCCTCCGCCGAAGCCGCCGCCGGAGGACTGGCCGCCGGCGTTGCCGCCGCCGAAGCCGCCGCCGCCGCTCGGACGGCCGCCTTGGCCGCCGCTCGAGCGCTGGACGCTGGCAGTCGCAAAGCGCAGCGAGGGACCGATCTCATCGACGTCGAGCTCCCAGGAGGTGCGGTTCTCCCCCTCCTTGGTCTGGAATGACCGAGCCTTCAGGCGACCCTGCGCGATCACGCGGGTGCCCTTGGTGAGGGATTCGGCGGCGTTCTCTGCGGCTTCACGCCACAGGGAACAGCGGACGAAGAGAGTCTCTCCGTCCTTCCATTCGTTTGCTTGACGGTCGAAGAACCGCGGCGTAGACGCGATGGCAAAGTTCGAGACCGCCGCACCCGAGGGGGTGAAGCGGAGCTCTGGATCTGCCGTCAGGTTGCCTACAACGGTGATGATGGTCTCGCCGGCCATGGAAATGCTCCTTGGTTGCTGGTTCGCCCTGACAGGTGGATAGACCACCTGGAGGATTAATCGATCTTCTGTTCCTCGGGGCGGGTGATCTTGGTGCGCATGATCGTCTCGTTCAGGCGCAGCAGTCGGTCGAGCTCGGCGGCGGCGTCAGGAGTCGAGTGGAAGTTGACCACGGCGTAGACCGCTTCAGTCTTCTTCTGGATCTCGTAAGCCAGGCGGCGACGGCCCCAGACATCGACGTTGTCCACGGTGCCGCCGTCCTTCTTGACGACCTCCATGTACTTGCCGAGAGTCGGTTCCACGGTGCGCTCGTCAACCTCGGGGTCGACGAGCACCATCAGTTCATAGTGACGCATTGTGTTAACCCACCTCCTTTGGCCTTGCGGTCACGGGATTTCCGTAACAGGAGGGTCTATCTGCATCTGTATCTGAGCCCGTTCATCCACCCTCGGTATGAGGGCAGGCTGAAACCAGGTCAGACAACCTGCACCATGATACCGGCTTTGTGCGAGCGTGACGAACGAACCCGCTCAGCTGTTCAGTGAGGTGGTGAAGAAGCTCGCCACCGCGTCCCGGAGGTGGGCCACGTCCTCGACGCCGCACATCTCGCGGGCCGAATGCATCGACAGCAGGGGGATCCCGACGTCGACGGTGCGGATCCCCAGCCGGGTGGCGGTGATCGGACCGATGGTGGAGCCGCAGGGGAGGTCGTTGTTGGAGACGAACTCCTGGGTGGGCACCCCGGCGGCGCGACAGACCTGGGCCCACATCGCCGCCGAAGGGGCGTCGGTGGTGTAGCGCTGGTTGGCGTTGATCTTCAGCAGCGGGCCCCCGTTGGGCAGCGGGCGGTTCGCCGGGTCGTGGCGCTCGGAGTAGTTCGGGTGCACGGCGTGCCCGGCATCGCTGGAGAGGTGCCAGGAGGCGGCCAGCGCCTGGGCCCGCTGGGTGGCGGTGGCGCCGGGCTGGCCCGCAGCGCGGCCGAGGCCCTCATAGATCCGGTCGAGCACCTCTTCCAGGAACGGTCCGGCGGCGCCTGAGCGCGAGGCCGAGCCGAGCTCCTCATGGTCGAACGCGGCGAGCATCGGGATGACCGCACCGGTGTCGGCGGCCTCGGCGGTCTGGATCAGGGCGCTGATTCCGGCGTGGACCGAGGAGAGGTTGTCGAGCCGGCTCGAGGCGAGGAACTCCTCCGCCGCGCCGAAGGTCGCCGGGGCCTGGGTGTCGGCGAGGACCACGTCGTAGCCGTCGACGTCCTCAGGATCCACCCCGGCGGAGGCGGCCAGCAGGGCCAGCACGTCGGCGGCCGCGGCCTGCTCGGCGGAGCCGGCGAGTCCCAGGATCGGGCTGGTGTGCGCCTGTTTGCCGAGCTTGAGGCCCTCGTTGACCTGGCGGTCGAGGTGGATGGCCAGCTGCGGGATCCGGGCCACGGGGCCGGTGGAGGCGAGATGGGTGGCTCCGTCGCGGGTGACCAGGCGTCCGGCCAGGCACAGCTCCCGGTCCAGCCAGGAGTTCAGCAGCGGTCCGCCGTAGACCTCGACGCCGGCCTGCAGCCAGCCCTGGCTGATCAGCGTGGACTTGGGCTTGAGCTTGAACCCGGGGGAATCGGTGTGCGCGCCGAGGATCCGCAGCGGGGTGGTCGGGGCGGCCCCGGTGGGCACCACCCAGGCCAGCACGGCCCCGTCGCGGACCACCACATAGCGCCCTGGGGCGGCGGGCCAGTCCTGGTGCTCACCGAGCTGGGTGAATCCGGCGCTGACCAGGCGCTGCGCTGCGACGTCGGCGGCGTGATAGGACGACGGCGAGGCGGTCACATAGGCGGCCAGGTCTGCGATGAGCTCGTGTGCTGTCATGCCCGCCATCCTAATCAGCGCTGGGCTCCCGAGCCTCAGCGCGGTCCGAGGAGCCCGGTCTGGAACACGTAGACCACCGCCTGCACCCGGTCCCGCAGCTGCAGCTTGGTCAGGATCCGCCGCACGTGGGTCTTCACCGTGGCCTCGGAGAGGAAGAACTTCGCGGCGATCTCCGCGTTGGAGAGGCCCTCGGCCACGGCGAAGAGCATCTCGGTCTCGCGCTGGGTCAGCGGTTCGCGGGGGACGCCGTCGTCCATCGCCTCGGCGATCGCTCGCCCATCGGGCAGCGGTCGCGCTGCGCCGGTCGCTCCCGCAGCTCCGGCACCCGCTGGGGTGTCGCCGGGGCCGCCGCGGACATCCCGGGCGCTGGGGCGCTGCGGGGCCGGCGGCTCGGTCGGGGCTCCGCCGCGCAGGTAGACCTCCAGCAGCCGCTGGGTGATCCGTGGGGCCACGACGGCGTCGCCCTCTGCCACCACGCGCACGGCGTGGACCAGGTCCTCCGGGGTGACGTCCTTGAGCAGGAAGGCGCTGGCTCCGGCCTGGAGCCCGGAGAAGGCGTATTCGTCCAGGTCGAAGGTGGTCAGGATGATCACGCGGGTCTGCGGGAACTGCGCGACGACCTTCGTGGTGGCCTCGATGCCGTCCATCCGGGGCATCCGCACGTCCATGAGCACCACGTCGGGGCGCTGCGCCTCGGGCAGCGCGCCCAGCGTCTGCAGCGCCTCGATCCCGTCGGCGGCCTCGGCCACGACCTCCAGGTCGTCCTCACCCTCGAGGATCAGCCGGAAGCCCATGCGCAGCAGGTGCTGGTCATCGACCAGCATCACCTTCAACGGGCCGCCGCGCGGCTCGTCCCCGGGCTGGGGCGCCTCGGGGTGTGCGGGGCGTGCCGCGTCGTCGTCGTGGTGGTTGTTCACCTGGTCATCCCTTCTGCGGCGGTTCCAGCACCGCGCGCACCATCCAGCCCCGGCGAGGTGCCGGGCCTGCGTAGACCGAACCGTTGTAGAAGCCGGCGCGCTCCTCCATGCCATGGATGCCCTGGCCGCTGCCCACCGATTCCCGGCGCTCCCCCGGGGTCGGGTGCACGCCGTCGTCGGTGATCGTGAGCACCACCTGCCCGGTGGCGGGCATCCCCAGCGCGGCCTGGTCCGCCGCGCTGAGCCCCTCCGCGCGCAGCCGGCGCGACTCCTCGACGGTCGGGCCGGGGCGGTGCTCGATGTGCACCGCGACCTCGGTGACCTGGCGCCCATAGCGCAGCACGTTGGTCAGCGACTCCTGGATGATCCGGTGGACCGTGAGGCCGAAGCCGGCGTCCTCGGGCAGGGAGGGTCCGGTGAGGCTCACGGTCAGCGGCAGACCCGCCTGGCGGAAGTTCTCATACAGGTCCTCCAGAGATTCTCCGATCGGACGGCGGGCGGCACCGACGTCCTCGCCCTGGCGCAGCACCCCGATCACCCGGCGCATGTCTCCCAGCGCGGTGCGACCGGTGCCGGAGAGCTCCTCGAGGACCTCCCCGGCCCGGTGCGGGTCCTTGCGCGCCACGATTCGGGCGCCGTCGGCCAGGGAGATCATCACCGAGAGCGAGTGTGCGATCACGTCGTGCATCTCGCGGGCGATCCGGTTGCGCTCGGCCACCTGCGCCAGCTGCTGGCTGCGCCGAGCCCACTCAAGGACCTCCTGCTCGTGGCGGTGACCGCGCCGCACGGCGGCCCCGATGCCCGCGGAGATCCCGACGGTGAAGAACATCATCACCGCCAGGATGCTCAGGGACTCGAACTCGGTGAGCCCCATCGGGTCGTAGTAGTTCTCCATCCACCAGCTCGGGCCGTGCCGCTCCGACCAGATGTCGGTGCGCAGGAACGTCAGATAGCCCAGCACGCAGGCGGGCAGCCCGGTGATCAGCCCGATCAGCAGGCCGCGCCGCAGCGCCACCGCATAGGCGGCGAAGCACAGACCCCACATCTGTACGCCCTGCCAGGGGTAGAAGAGCAGCAGCGCGGCCTCGGCGAGGGCCACCAGTGCCAGCACGCTGAGCGGATGTGACACGCGGAAGCACAGCGCCGCGATGATCACGCCGTAGCCGATCAGCAGCCACAGCGCCCCATTCCCCAGGTCGTAGAACGCGTAGGGGTAGACCCAGAAGGTGAGCAGCACGTAGACGCCGATGACCACCGCGTTCATCGACTTCGGATGCCGGCGGAACCAGCCGCGCAGGCCGTGACGGCGCGCGATGGCGAGATCTTCGAAGCCGGGAGGCATCGCCTGGCCTGCGGCCGGTTCGGAGAGCGCCTGGGTGATCACGGCATCGACTCTACCGAGCCCGAGGGCACGCGGCTGCGCCGCCCGGGCTCCGAGCCGAGGCCAGAGCGCGCAGTGCGCGGCTCAGGCATCGCGGCGGGTGAACAGCAGCCATCCCGGGATCAGGAAGACGCCGGCCCAGACCAGCAGCAGCGCCCCGGCAAGGGGCACCGGAAGATCGGTGCCCATGGAGGCGGTGCCGGCGATGAACTGGCGCTGAAGCGCGAATATCTCGAACCGTGCCAGCTCCTCGACCCATTGGGCGTAGTCGGTGATCGCCATCAGCAGTCCCAGCGCGATCGGTCCGCTGAAGAGCAGCAGGCAGTAGGTGACCACCGCGCCGGCGGTGCTGCGCAGCAGGGCGCCGAGCCCGAAGCCGATCGAGGCGGTGATGATCACCACCGCCCAGTTGCTCAGGACCATCCACCAGAGCCCGGGATCCAGCAGCGGGGGAAGGATGTCGTAGAAGCCGGCCATCGGGAGCAGCACCAGGAAGCTGAGCACCATCAGGGCGGCGGTGAGCGCGGCGATGAAGCCGCAGACCGCGAGCAGCTTGGCGGCGAAGAACATCGTGCGGTTCGGCACGGCGGCCAGCGAGGACCGGATCGCACCCGAGGTGTGCTCGCCGGTGACCGCGACGGCCGCGAGCGCGCCCACCAGCAGCGTGACCAGGGTGAAGCTGGAGAAGACGTTCTCGAAGAGCGCCAGGCCGGTCAGCTGCGCCTCGGCGCCCTGCGGAGAGTTCTCGGCGAGCAGGTAGTGGGTGCTCAGCACGGTGGCGACCAGGGTGATGATGATCAGCCCCAGCGCGGCGAGGCTGAGCCACAGGTTCAGCCGCAGGCTGGTCAGCTTCAGCCATTCGGCGCGCAGCGCCCGGGAGAGGCTCAGCTCGGCGGGGCCCAGCGCCGCCGCCGAGGCGCGGGTGGGAGCGATGCTGCCGGTGGCGGGGCTGGTGCTGCCAGGGGCGCGGGAGATGTTGGCGTTCATGCGATTCCTCCGGAGCGGTGTTCGACGTAGTCCCCGGTCAGCTTGAGATAGGAGTCCTCCAGAGAGGAGTGCAGCGGGGTCAGCTCATGGACCACCACGCCCAGCTCCAGGGCCCGGTGGCCGATGCTGCGGGCGTCGAGGCCGCGCACCTCGAAGGTCTCGGCATCCCGACAGACCAGCGTGACGTCCGCGCCGGCGAGCGCGGCCATCAGCGTCTGCGAGTCCTCGGTGCGCACCAGCACCCGGGTCTCCCCGGCGGCGTCGATGAAGTCGCCCAACGGCTGATCAGCGATGATCCGGCCCTGCCCGAGCACGATGAGGTGATCGGCGGTCTGTGCCATCTCCGACATCAGATGCGAGGAGATGAACACCGTGCGGCCCTGGGCGGCGAGCCGGCGGACCAGCTGGCGGACCCAGCGCACGCCTTCGGGGTCGAGGCCGTTGATGGGTTCGTCGAAGATCAGCACCCCGGGGTCGCCGAGCATCGCCGCGGCGATCCCGAGCCGCTGACTCATCCCCAGGGAGTAGCCCTTGATCCGCCGGGAGGCGACGGAGCTGAGTCCGGTCATCTCGATGACCTCCTGGACCCGGGCCTTGGGGATGGCGTGGGTGGCGGCCAGGATGCGCAGCTGCTGCTCCCCGGTCAATCCCGGGTGGCTCGCGCGAGCGTCGAGCACCGCGCCGACCTCGCGCAGCGGGGCGCGATGCTCGGCGAAGGGCCTGCCGTTGATGGTGATCTGCCCGGCGCTGGGGCGATCCAGCCCCATGGCCAGTCGCATGGTGGTGGACTTCCCGGCCCCGTTGGGCCCCAGGAAGCCGGTGACCCGGCCCGGCTCCAGCGCGAAGCTGATCCCGTCCACGGCGGTTCGGCTCCCGTAGGTCTTGCTCAGGCCACTGGCTGTGATCATTCCTCCACGCTAGATCCGCCCGCCGCGGCGCGCATCACGCTGAAGGATGATCCTGTGCCGCGGGTTTCACGGGAAACGGCTTGGCCGCGTAGGTCCATGCGCGCAGCGGTGCCTCCACCGGGCCGCGGGCGAAGAAACGCAGCCACAGGTGGGAGATCCCCAGCTGTGCCAGCCAGAGCAGGACGACGACGACGCCCACCTGGCTCGCGCTGAGCTGGCCCGCCACACCCAGGCCCAGCGGGACGCCCAGCGCGGAGAACAGCAGTGCCAGCACCAGGGACTGGCCCAGATAGTTGCTCAGCGACATCCGCCCGGCCGGCGCCAGGACGTGCACCAGCCAGCCGAACCGCCGGTGGCGCAGGATCAGCAGCGCCGCGAGCACATAGCCGGTGGCCTGCACCGGTCCGGCCAGGAAGATCAGCCCCGCACTGAGCGTCTCCGCCCCCAGCCCGCCGGCCTCCGCGCCCCAGACCATCCAGGCGGCGGTCACGCTGAGCGCCCCGCCCACGGCGAGCGCGGGGAGCATGATCGCCACGAGCCGCGTCGTCGGGATCTCTCCGGCGAGGATGCGTTCCAGCATCTGGGCGCGCCCGAGAACCAGCCCGAGCAGGAAGGCGGCGAAGGCCATCGGACCCTGGACCAGGAGCATCGAGGGCGCCACCAGCGCATAGGCGCTGAGCTGGAAGCTCAGGTAGCTGCCCAGGCTGCCCGTGTAGGCCGCGCGAGCTTCCTCGGTGGGCAGGACGAGTCCCGAGCTGGCCGCTGCCTCGCTGTCCATCATGGCCGGGTCCATCATGCCGGAGGACTCCATCACCCAGGTCAGCGCGCCCAGACCGAGGATCGCCAGGGCCACCACGGCCCAGAGCGCGGCGGCGAGCAGCAGCGCGGTCCGGGTCCGGATTCGGCGCATGCCCAGCAGCGCGAACCCCAGCACCGCGTAGGCGAGCAGGATGTCTCCGACGAAGAGGAAGATCCCGTGCAGGATCCCCAGGACCACCAGCCCGGTGAAGCGGCGCTGCGAACGGGTGACCTCGCTGACTCCCGCACGGTGCGCGGCGCCCCACTGCAGCACGAAGGCGAGCCCGAAGAGGAAGGAGAAGATCACATAGGACTTGCCCTCGAAGATCGCGGTGGCCGCGAAGGCCACCCATTGATCAGCACCGGCGAGCGCCCCGGCACCCTCCGCGGCGGCCCCCTCGCTCAGCCCGGCCGAACGCCCGCCGCCCTCACCGCCGCCGGTGAGGTTCTCCGGGAACGCGAAGTACCAGATGTTCACGGAAAGGATGCCCAGCAGGGCCAGGGCGCGCAGCGCGTCGACGGCGTGAAGTCTCTCCATCCCCCCAAAATACCTGGGCCGGCGGGGGGACCCGCCGCCGCTGAGCCATCAGCCGCGGCGTCGGGGGCAGCCTCAGCGGTGGCGTCAGCCGTGGCGTCAGCGGTCGATCTCGCCGCGGATGAAGGCCTCGACCTTCTCGTGGGCGACATCGTCGTGGAACTGCTCCGGCGGGGACTTCATGAAGTAGCTCGAGGCCGAGATCAGCGGCCCGCCGATGCCCCGGTCCAGTCCGATCTTCGCCGCGCGGATCGCGTCGATGATGACCCCCGCGGAGTTCGGGGAGTCCCAGACCTCCAGCTTGAGCTCGATCGACACCGGAGCATCACCGAAGTTGCGTCCCTCGAGGCGGATGAAGGCCCATTTCCGGTCGTCGAGCCACTGGATGTAGTCGCTGGGTCCGATGTGGACGTCTCGATCCGCGAGCGGCGCGGAGGTGTTGGAGGTGACCGCCTGGGTCTTGGAGATCTTCTTGGACTCCAGGCGGTCGCGTTCCAGCATGTTCTTGAAGTCCATGTTTCCACCAACATTGAGCTGGTAGGTGCGGTCCAGGTGCACGCCGCGATCCTCGAAGAGGTGCGCCAGCTCCCGGTGCGTGATGGTCGCACCGATCTGGGACTTGATGTCGTCTCCGACGATCGGGACCCCGGCATCGGTGAACTTGCTGGCCCATTCGGGGGTTCCGGCGATGAACACCGGCAGGGCGTTGACGAACGCCACCCCCGCGTCGATCGCGGCCTGGGCGTAGAACCGGGCAGCCTCCTCGGAGCCGACCGGCAGGTAGCAGACCAGCACCTGGGCCTGTGACTGCTTCAGCGCGGCCACGACATCCACCGGCTCGGCGGTGGACTCCTCGATGGTCTCCCGGTAGTACTTCCCCAGCCCGTCCAGGGTCGGCCCACGCTGCACCGTCACCCCGGTGTGCGGGACCTTCGCGATGGTGATGGTGTTGTTCTGCGAGGCGGTGATCGCCTCGGCCAGGTCCAGCCCGACCTTCTTCTCATCCACATCGAACGCGGCGACGAAGCTGACATCGCCCACGTGGTAGTCCCCGAACCGGACATGCATCAGCCCCGGGACCTTCTGATCATCAGGGGCCTCACGGTAGTACTCCACGCCCTGGACAAGTGATGCTGCACAGTTTCCGACGCCGACGACGGCGACTCGGATGGGTTGTTCTGCCAAAAGGTTCTCTCCTCGGTGTCCTGCAGCGGCGTCCTGCGGGCGGGGGCCTGCTGCTCGGCGGTCATGAGACCCCGCCGGCCGGGAGGTGATCCCAGTCATACCGGTGTCTCTTATGCGAAGCCTATAGCGAGTCGGCCACGGGGGTTATCGTGGAGCCGATGACCCAGTCCCCGAACGACGGTCCCCCGGTCGCTGCGACCAGGGACGATCCGCTGCTGCGGCACCTCTCGGAACGCCTCGGCGGACCCGCGGGGAAACGGCTGCGCCCACGGTTCTCGCCGACCTCGATATTGCTGGGCCTCACCGTGCTCGGAATCCTGCTCTCGGCGCTGACCAGTCAGTATTGCCGGATCAACGGGTGGGGCGGGGTAGGGGTCTATCACGCGGGCTGCTATTCGGACATCAGTGCGCTCTTCAGCCAGCGTCAGCTCGGCGATGCGCCGTGGAGCCCGCTCGTCGGCCCCGGCTACTTCGAGTATCCGGTGCTCACCAGCCTGGTCGCGGCGCTGCTCGCCGCCTCCACGCGGTTCCTGCTCACCCAGGATCTGACCATGGCGCTGGGCTGGTCCACCGAACGCGCCTCGCTGCTGTACTGGGATCTCAGCTTCGCCGCGGCCGCCGTGGTGTGGCTGGTGCTGGTGCTGGCGGTGATGAAGGCCGCCGGGGCGCGTCCCTGGGATGCGGCAATCGTGGCGGTCTCCCCGGCGGTCATCTTCGGGATCGGGATCAACTGGGACATCTGGGCGGTGACCGCGCTGGCGCTGGCGATCCTCGCCTTCGGGCGCGGTGCCCACATCAGCGCCGGGGTGATGATCGGCGTCGGCGTCTCCTTCAAGCTGTTCCCGCTCTTCATGCTCGGTGCGGTGCTGGTCCTGGCGCTGCGCCGGGACACCCGGCTCGGGTTCGACGTCTTTCTGCGCACCCTCGGCGGTGCGGTGGCCAGCTGGCTGGTGCTCAACGTTCCGGCGATGCTGCTGAGCTTCAGCTCCTGGTCCGAGTTCTTCGAGCTCTCGGCCGAGCGCGGCGCCGGGTACTCCTCCCCCTGGCACATCTGGCAGCTGATCGCCGAGGGCCGCGGCGGCTCGGGGCTGAGCGCCGAGACGATCTCGGGTCTCTCGCTCGGGCTCTTCGTGGCGGCCTGCCTCGGCGTGCTGGTGCTGGGGGTGCGGGCGAAGCATCCCCCACGCATGGTCCAGCTGCTGTTCCTGATCGTGGCCTCGTTCCTGCTGCTCAACAAGGTCTACTCGCCGCAGTTCATGATCTGGCTGATTCCGCTCATCGCCCTGGCGGCGCCGCGCTGGCGCGATGCGCTGATCTGGCAGGGCTTCCAGGTGCTGCACTTCTGGGCGGTATGGATGTATCTGGCCGGGATCGTCGGGGATCAGGATCCGCAGCATTCCTTCGACTCCGCGCTCTACATCGCCGCGGTGCTCGGACACATCGGGGCGACCTTGTACCTCATGGCACAGGTGGTGCTCGACATCCTGCGTCCGGAGCGAGACCCGGTGCGGCATGCCAGCCGCGCCCCTGAGTCGGGTGCCGCAGCGGACCCGATGCCGGCCTCAGAGCTCCGCTGAGGCCCATTCCTTCAGGATCTCCACGGCGTCCTGGTGGTCCACCGGGCCATGCTCCATCCGGTGCTCGAGCAGGAACTTATACGCCCGGCCCACTTCGGGCCCCGGAGAGATGCCCAGGACGTCCATGATCTGCTCGCCGTCGAGGTGCGGGCGGATCCGGTCGAGCTGTTCACGCTCGGCCAGCGCCGCGATGCGCTCCTCGAGGTCGTCATAGGCGTGCTCGAGCCGGGCCGCCTTCTTCTTGTTCCTGGTCGTCACGTCCGATCGGGTGAGCCGGTGCAGCCGCTGGAGCTGGTCTCCGGCGTCGGTGACGTAGCGGCGCACCGCGGAGTCGCTCCAGCCCTGATCTCCGTAGCCGTAGAAGCGCATGTGCAGCTCCACCAGCAGGCTCACCGCGGCGATGGTGGCCTTGTCGAAGCGCAGCTCCTGCATCCTGCGCCGGGTCTGTTTGGCGCCCACCACGTCGTGATGGCGGAAGCTGACCCCGCCACCGGGTTCGAAGCGCCGGGTCTTGGCCTTGCCGACGTCGTGCATCAGCGCCGCGAAGCGCAGCACGAAGTCCGGGCCGGGCACCGGGCCCTCGTCGTCGGTCTCCAGCGCGCAGGCCTGTTCCAGCACCTGCAGGGAGTGCTGGTAGACGTCCTTGTGCCGGTGGTGCTCGTCGTCGGTGAGCTTCAGCGCCGGCACCTCCGGGAGCATGATCTCAGCCAGCCCGGAGTCGACCAGCAGGTCTATCCCGGCGCGCGGGTCGGCGCCGCAGATCAGCTTGACCAGCTCCTCGCGGATCCGTTCCGCCGAGACGATGCTCAGCCGCTGCGACATCTCCGTCATCGCGGCACGCACCTCCGGGGCGACGTCCATGCGCAGCTGGGAGGCGAAGCGGGCTGCGCGCATCATCCGCAGCGGGTCATCGGAGAAGGACTCTTCCGGGGTCGCCGGGGTGCGCAGCAGCCGCAGGTGCAGGTCCTTGACCCCGCCGTGCGGGTCCACCAGTTCGAAGCTGGGCAGCTTCAGCGCCATGGCGTTGACCGTGAAGTCCCGTCGGACGAGGTCCTCGCCCAGGTCGGTGCCGAAGTTGACCTGCGGCTTGCGGGAGCCCGGATCGTAGGCCTCCGCCCGGTAGGTGGTGATCTCGATGGTGTCGGCACCCTTGCGGATCCCGATGGTGCCGAAGTCCCGCCCGATGTCCCAGTGCGCCTCGGCCCAGCCGGCCACCGTCTCGATGATCTGATCCGGGGTCGCGGCGGTGGTGAAGTCGAGATCCGGGGAGGTCCGCCCCAGGAAGAGGTCGCGCACGGGACCTCCGACGAGGGAGAGCTCGAAGCCGCGGGAGGCGAAGAGTTCGCCGAGTTCGACGACGACGTCGGGCAGCCAGGCGCCGTCAGGGAAACCAGAGGGAAGGTAAGGCATAGCGGAAACAGTGTCCCATATGCCTTGCCGACGGCCGCCCCGCATCCGCGACAACACCGGGATCCACGCCCGCACCGGTGCACGACGCGGAGATCTGCACGGCACTCCGATTAGAGTGTTCGGTATGAACAGACCGGAGACCGGCGATGAACGGCGCACCCCATTGACAGTGTCAATGGGTGCCCGCCGCATGCCGGCCCGCCAGAGCACCCGGCAGCAGGGGAGCCTTCCCACTGTCGAGGAGGTCAGCGCCGGCGGAGTGATCATCCGTCCGGCCAGCCCCGGGTTCGAGGTCGCCATCATCGCCCGGTACAACCGCGGCGGACGCCTGGAGTGGTGCCTGCCGAAAGGTCATCCCGAGGGAACCGAGACCTTCGAGGAGGCCGCGCTGCGCGAGGTGGCGGAGGAGACCGGCGTCGAAGGCGCCATCCTGACCTCCCTGGGGAGCATCGAATACTGGTTCACCGTGCCCTCGCACCGGGTCCACAAGACCGTCCATCATTACCTGATGGAAGCTGTGGGCGGGGAGCTGAGCATCGAGAACGATCCCGACCACGAGGCCGTGGACGTCGCCTGGGTGAGCATGGATGCGCTGGATCGCACGCTGTCCTTCCCCAATGAGCGCCGGATCGTGAATCTCGCGCGAGCGGTGATCGATGAGTCTGTACAGTCCAGCTGATCCGGCTATAGTCCACTGACGATGACTGCCGCTTCCCCCGGTCAGACCGACACTGGTCCACCGCCGCCTCCGCCCTCGTCTCCCGCCGCCCCGGACTCGTCACCCCCGGACCCCTCGGCGCCGGGCGCCGCGGCTCCTGATCCGTCAGCGGATCAGGGCCACCTCCCCGCCAAGGGTCTGGCCCGCGCCAGCGCCATCATGGCCGCAGGGACTCTGGTGTCCCGGGTGCTCGGGATCGTGCGCACCGCGCTGCTGGCAGTGGCCATCGGCTCGACCACGCTGGTGGGCGACGTCTTCGAGAAGGCCAATACGGTCCCCAACGTGGTCTACCTGCTGCTCGCCGGCGGGATGTTCAACGTGGTGCTGGTCCCGCAGCTGATCAAGGCCGCGCGCCGCCCGGACCGGGGCGCGGACTACACCTCCCGACTGCTGACCCTGACCATCGTCGTGCTGGCCGGGTTCACCGCGCTGCTCACCCTGGCGGCGTATCCGATCATCGTGACGCTGACCCGCAACTGGACCGAACCGATGCTCGCCCTGGGCACGGCCTTCGCGATCTGGACGCTGCCGCAGATCTTCTTCTACGGCCTCTACGCGGTCACCGGTCAGGTGCTCAACGCCAATGCCCGCTTCGGCTGGTACATGTGGGCGCCGGTGCTGAACAACCTGATCGCCATCGGGGTGATCCTGAGCTTCATCGTCACCTTCGGCCAATACGCCGCCGGCGGCGACCAGCTCACCGAGTGGACCGCCCAGCAGACCATCTGGCTCGCGGCCGGCCACACCGTCGGCATCATCGCGCAGGCGCTGCTGCTGCTGTGGCCGCTCTCCCGGCTCGGGCTGCGGCTGCGTCCGAAGTTCGGGCTCAAGGGCATGGGACTGGCCTCCACCGGCCGGATCGCCGGCTGGACCCTGCTGACCATGCTCATCGGCAACCTGGCGAACCTCGCCTATATGCGGCTGATCTCCGGCGCGACGGCGACCCGTCGGGACCTGGGCGAGCTCGGCGCCTCGGTGCCGGGCGAGTATGCGGCCAACGTCGCCGAGCTGATCGCGATCCTGCCGCATTCAGTCTTCGTGCTCTCCATCGCGACGGTGCTGTTCAACCAGCTCGCCCGCGCCATGGACCTGGGTCGCTATGGCCGCGCCCGGGAGATCATCAACGAGGGGCTCCGGATCTTCGCGATCCCGGTGATGTTCTGCATGGTGGCGGTGCTGGTGCTCGCCGGCCCGCTCGGCCGGATCTTCGGCGGCGCCGCGGCTGACGCGAACCTGGCCGGCGCCGCCATCGGCCAGCTGCTGGTCCTGCTGGCACTGGGCATGCCCTTCCGCTCCGCCAGCTTCTATCTGATGCGGGTCTTCTACTCCGCCGAGGACGCCAAGACCCCGATGCTGATCTACGCGATCATCGCCGCGGTGGGCCTCACCACGGGCTATGGTCTGGCCACCATCGTTCCCGAGGAGCAGATCGCGTATCTCGTGATCGGACTGTTCTCCGCGCTGCACATGCTGCAGTACCTGATCTGCCACGTGCTGGTGGTCCGTCGCTGGGGCGGCTTCGACTTCGCCTCCGTGCTGACCGCGTACCTGCGCTCCGGGGCCTGCGCGGCGGCGGCCGGGGGGGCCGGCGCCGGGACGCTGTGGCTGCTCGGCGGCTATGACTGGGGCTTCGCCTGGAACTCCATCTTCACCGCGGTGCTCAGCTGCGCCGTCGTCGGTGTGGTGATGGCGGTGGTCTTCGTGGTGATGCTGCGCTGGCTGCGCGTGGAGGAGTTCACCGCGGCGATCGCACCGCTGGCCAGGCGCGTACCAGCACTGTCCCGTCTGGGCCGGTAGGCTTGACCCCGATGTGAATCTGGCCGCCCGCCATGGGCGGCCGGGATGTTTCCCGGACCGAGGAGGACTTGTGGCGCAGCCTTTCGGCGTCGGCGATGTAGTTGGTGGGCGGTACCGCATCACCCATCATGTGGTGACCTCTGCTGATCAGGACATCGTCTTCCAGGCGAGCGACGAGGTCCGGGACCGCGATGTGAGCATCCTGCTGGCCTCGCGCTCCAACGCCAAACAGGTGGCCACCTCCGCGCGTGAGCTCGCGATCGGCGCCCGCGACTCCGACGTCGAGGTGCTCGACCTCGGGCTCGCTGAAGAGCGCACCTACCTGATCTCCTCGCTGGTGGACCCCAACACGCTGTTGGACCTCGTGGTCCCCGACACCGCGCCCTATGTGGAGCCCTTCTTCACCGACTCGCTGGGCTCCGAGCTCTTCGGACAGTCCCGCGTCATGGAGCCGGAGACCTTCGAGGACGACGCCGAGTACTACGCCGGCCTGCACGCCGGCTCCGCCCCCGACGACCGCGCCGACGAGCCCGCCCGCCGGTTCCGCCGGCGTCGCCCCGCGTTCCTGGACAAGGTCTCGGACTCCCTGAACCGCCGGCTGGGCACCGAGAACGACGCCGCCGCACTGGCGGTGGCCGCAGGCCAGGCCGAGCAGGCCCGAGCGGCCGCCGCAGCCTATCTGTCCCGCGACATGGAGGTCATCGGCGCGGATCCGGCAGCGGACACCGAGGAGGACTTCACCGGCACCCGCGACGCCGGGGTCCTCACCCCCGGCGCCCCAGGTGCGGCAGGTGCGTCCGGCGCAGCCGTGGCCGCCGCCGAGACGTCTGCCCTCCCCGCATCGAGCACTCGTCCCGCACCGGGCGTCGAGGACGACGTCCTCGCCTCACACTCCGCCTCAGACCAGGCGTCCCACCAGGGTTCCGCCCAGGCCGCCGACGCCCCGTCCCAGGAGCTGCTCGACGGTGATGAGGTCGTGGACAACCCGCCGGACTCACCCATCGACGACTATGACCTCCCAGCGGCCCCACCAGCGCCTGAAGCACCAGCTGCGCCGCCGCTTCCCGGCCCGCCCCGCTCGCGCCGGCTCAGCGACTCGGTCTCCTTCACCGGACTGATCCGCCCCGTCCCCAGCCTGGAGGATGAGGCGGCCCTGCAGGCCCCAGCTCGGGGCCAGGCTCCCGCGAACACCAACCCGGCGAACACCAACCCCGGGACCTCACGGCCCGAGGTCGAACGCGACCACGACATGGCTCCTGGTGTCGCGACCGGTGCGGCGAGCACCGGCGCGGCCGTTTCGAGCGGTGAGCCCGGTGACTCAGATCCGGCCGACCCGGTGTTCGCTGACTCGGATCCCGCGGACTCGGAGTTCGCTGACTCGGAGTTCACCGATGAGAAGCCCGGGATCGGCCGCTGGATCACTGCGGCGGTGCTCGCCGCAGTGCTGCTGGTGGCGGCTGTCCTCGTGTTCCTGAACCTGCGCGGCGGAGAGACCGAAGACACCGTCACAGGCGAGGATCAGGGCCAGGATGAGCCTGCCGGAGAGGCCCCTGCGGAGGATGACGCCGAAGGTGATCAGGAGGCCTCCACCGGGGAATCGGCTCCGGCCGAGGAGACCGGACCAGACCCTGAGATCGCGAACATCACCCGCCTGGTGCCCGACTCCCCAGAGCTGATCTCCGACCGGGACGGCCAGCTCGCGAACCTCTTCGACGGCGACACCGGCACCGCCTGGGTCTCGTTGTCCTTTGCGACTGCTGACTTCGGCGGATTCAGCTCCGGCGTCGGCCTTGTGGCGGAGCTCGAGGAGCCGACAGAGGTATCAGCCGTCACGATCAACCAGCAGAGCGCCTCCACCGGAGGCAGCTTCGAGGTACTGGTCAATGACGCGCCCAGCTTCGAGGGCGCCGAGCAGGTCGGCAGCGGCACCTTGAACTGGAATGAGACCACCGTCGAGCTCCAGAACGAAGCCGACGCGGCCTACGTGATCATCAACATCACAGAGCTGCCAAGTCAGGACACTCCCAACGACGCGGGACTGCCGTTCAGCACCGAACTGGCCGAGATCACCATCGACTGACCGTCGTCTGCCCAGTGGGGTCCTGCGCATCGCTCCAGTAGGCTGGCGGGTGATGGAATAGGCTGAACATCGATGATGTTCAATATTCCAGACACCACGACCGTTGCTAAGGACATGTGATTGTGACTGAACAGACCCCTGACCAGGTTCACGACGTGGTCATCATCGGCTCCGGCCCTGCTGGCTACACCGCGGCCGTCTACATGGCCCGCGCGAACCTGAAGCCCATCATGCTCACCGGCTCGGTCACCGCAGGTGGCGAGCTGATGAACACCACCGACGTGGAGAACTTCCCCGGCTTCCCAGAAGGCATCATGGGCCCCGATCTCATGATGAACATGGAACAGCAGGCCCGCCGCTTCGGCACCGACATCCGCCACGAAGACGCCACCGAGCTGCTCCTGGACCAGCCGATCAAGCAGATCACCACCGGCGCAGGAGACGTGCTCCACGCCCGCGCCGTGGTGCTGGCCACCGGCTCGGCCTACCGCGAGCTCGGCGTGCCCGGCGAGAAGGCGCTCTCCGGCCACGGAGTGAGCTGGTGCGCGACCTGCGACGGCTTCTTCTTCCGCGAGCAGAACATCGCCGTCGTCGGCGGCGGCGACTCAGCCATGGAAGAAGCACTGTTCCTGACCAAATTCGCCTCCAAGGTCACCGTCCTGCACCGTCGGTCCGAGCTGCGCGCCTCGCAGATCATGGCCGATCGGGCCAAGGCCAACGAGAAGATCGAATTCATCTGGAACACCGAGGTCACCGAGGTCCAGGGCGAAGGAAAGGTCAGTCGCCTGCTCCTGCGTGACACCATCACCGGAGAGCCCTCCTCCCTCGATGTGACAGGTCTGTTCGTCGCTGTTGGTCATGACCCGCGCACGGAGCTCTTCAAGGATCAGATCACTCTGACCGAGGACGGCACCGCGTGGGTCGACGGACGCAGCTCCAGGACCTCGCTGCCCGGCGTCTTCGCCGCTGGCGACGTGCTGGATCCGACCTACCGTCAGGCGATCACCGCAGCCGGCTCCGGCTGTGTGGCGGCGCTCGACGTCGAGCACTGGCTCGCGGACACACTGAACTCCGACGCCGCCGAAGTGCCCACCCCCCAGGCTCACACCTCACCAGTACCCCTCTAAGGAAGGAGATCTCTATGTCAGATCTCAAGAACGTCACCGATGCAAGCTTCGAGCAGGATGTCCTGCAGGCCGACAAGCCGGTCCTCGTGGACTTCTGGGCCGAGTGGTGCGGCCCCTGCCGCATGCTGACCCCCATCCTGGAAGAACTGGCCGCTGAGAACCCCGAGAAGATCGAGGTCGTGAAGGTCAACGTGGATGAGAATCCAGGTACCGCCGCCAAGTTCGGCATCACCTCGATCCCTGCGGTCTACGCCTTCAAGGGCGGAGAGCACGTCCAGTCCTCCATCGGCGCCAAGCCGAAGCAGGTCCTGGAGCAGGAATTCGCAGATCTGCTGAAGTAGGCATCCTCAGCCTCAGCTGCTGAGATGGTGCAAGTGGGGCCCGGAAAGCATCGCGTTCCGGGCCCCACTGCGTTTCACGTGAAACTCCTCTGCCTCAGCCGCCGAAGCACGGACGCCTGAGGGGCGTCTGAGGACCGCAACATCAGCACCCCGACATCAGAGTCCCGACCTGAGGGCCCCGTCACCAGGACCCAGATCAAGGCGTCCAACGTCACGATGCCCGCATCACGACCGTGAGCCGATCATCTCCATCAGACGATGAAGGTCGTCGATGGACCCGAAGTCGATGGCGATCCGACCCTTCTTCGCGCCCAACGTGATCTTGACCTGGGTGTCCAGCCGATCGGTCAAGGCGTCGGAGAACTCCTCCAGCTGGCGCACACGGGGACTCTTCGCCCGTTCCCGACCCAGGTCACCGCTGCCCTGGTCTCGCTGCGCGAGCGTCACAGCTTCTTCGGTGGCTCGGACCGAGAGTCCCTCGGCCACGATTCTCCCCGCCAGCTGGTCCATCTGCTCCTGAGATTTCAGGCCCAACAGTGCACGCGCATGGCCCGCCGAGAGCACACCGGCCGCCACCCTGCGCTGCACGGCGGGCGGGAGCTTCATCAGCCGCAAGGTGTTGCTGATCTGCGGACGCGAACGACCGATCCGTTCCGCGAGCTCATCCTGCGTGCAGTTGAAATCATCGAGAAGCTGACGATATGCAGCGGCTTCCTCCAAAGGATTGAGCTGAGATCTGTGGATATTCTCCAAAAGAGCGTCGCGGAGAAGATCATCATCGGCGGTCATGCGCACGATCGCCGGCACCGTTTCCCGATCAGCGGCCTTCGAAGCTCTCCAGCGCCGCTCGCCCATGACCAGTTCGAAGTGGTCAGGACCTGCGGGCCGCACCACGATGGGCTGCAGGACGCCGATCTCCCGGATCGAGTGGATCAGCTCGTCCATGTGCTCTTCGTCGAACTCCTGGCGCGGCTGGCGTGGGTTCGGCACGATGGAATCGACTGGTATCGAGCGGAACTCGGCACCATCGACCGAGCCGCCAGTTTCACGTGAAACGGCGCTCGTCCATGCACCTTCCGCTGTGCTGGGGGACTCGTTCTCGGCCACATGCGGATCAGCACCGATCACCTCGACAGCGGACTGCTCCATCGATGGGGTGAGATCCTCCACCACGCTGGGCCTGGAGGCGGCCGACTTAGCCCCGTTGCGGGACAGCACATCCGGCATGGGGGCTCGTTGACCTCCGGTCGCGCGGCGGGAGGCGGTGCTGGGCCGAGAGATCGTGGCCGATTCGCGGGCGATGACCTGTCGGTCAAGATCCGACTTGGCGGAGAAGAACACGTCGATCGGGCGCGGGGCCGCAGTGCGTGACTCGGGCGTTTCACGTGAAACCGGCGCGGTCGGCTCCTGAGCCTCGCTCGCATCTGATTGAGTCTGCGCCTCGTCCTTGGCCTCTGCGGTGTTCTGTGATTGCACCGCTGCTGCCTCCGCCGCCTCAGCTTCCTGCGCGTCACTGTTGATCAATGCGCCCAAGCCTCGACCGAGCCCGCGCCGCTTTCGTTCTGCCATGCGGCAGCCTCCTAGGAGATAGAACTGAAGCCGCGCAACGTAGATGGCGGCTTCCCCTATTCTACGGAGCGATGGCGTCTACCTCGGTCAGGCAAGAGGTGCACGCCGGAAGTTTCACGTGAAACTCTGACCTTCTGGCCTGACCATGTCTACCGCGACCTAAGCGTCGGTCATATCTGCAGGTCAGTGAGGGGAGAAAGCCCCGCAGCAGCGCAGATCCACGCCAGTATCGTCCCGAAGACGGCGTTCAACGCGCGATCTCGGCGTGTTTCACGTGAAACCTCATCCCACAGCGTCAGAATCGATCCCAATTGGTCAGCATGCTCTTCCAGACTGACTGATCACTCCGGCGCAATGCCTCCTCGCCCCAGCACTGGCGTTTCACGTGGAACTCTACTCTTGAGCTGCCCCGCACTGGGGGTCACTGAGCCGCCGAGGTACGTTTCACGTGAAACTTGACGTTCTCGGGTCGGGCTGCGCACTCGGTTGCCTGTTTCACGTGAAACCCTCAAGTCCAGCGGGTGGTGGCGGCTCTTCCGCCGGACCCACGGACCGCCGTCGGTTCGACCCCGCGAACTCAGGTTGTCCCGGTGTGGTGCGACGCCGCGCATCGAGTTTATGCGTCCCGGTAACGTCCACACGGCATGCCGCCGCGCCCGGGACACATGTGGCGTGACGAGCGCCAATGGCCTCACGTCGCTGCGTAGACGCTCATCGGATCGTGCGACAGTCTCGTGCAGGACCGCACGGAATAAGCATCCGCCACGCAGTCGCAGACACCCTGATCGGGGAGGGTTTCACGTGAAACACCAGCACCCGGCCGACCGCCCACCTGCAGGACCTGACGTCGACAAACGTGGCAGAACCGACCAGGGGAATGAATCGCCCCAGGTCAGGAGCCCTTGGCGAGTTCGGCTGCGGCTTCGAGGTAGGCCAGGGCGCCTGTAGAGGACCGGTCGTAGGTGATTACGGTCTGCTGGTACGAGGGCGCCTCTGAGATCCGGACGCTGCGCGGGATCACGGACTTCAGCACGGATTCGGGGAAGTGCTCGCGCACCTCTCCCGCGACCTGGGATGCAAGGTTGGTGCGTCCGTCATACATGGTCAGCAGAATGGTGGAGACCTTCAGCGGAGGATTCAGGTGCTTCTGGATCATCCCGATGTTGTTCAAAAGCTGGCTCAGACCCTCGAGTGCGTAATACTCGCACTGGATCGGGATCAAGACCTCCTGGGCGGCGACGAACGCGTTGACGGTCAGCAGACCCAGGCTGGGGGGACAGTCGATGAAGACGAAGTCCAGCCGCTCCAGTCCGTTCTCTTCGCGGTAGCGGTAGTACTCGGCGAGGGCGCGGGCCAGACGTTGTTCCCTGGCCACCAGGGACACCAGTTCGATCTCCGCGCCAGCCAGGTGAATCGTCGCCGGCACGACCTGCAGCCGCGGCACATCGGGGCAGTCGGCCACGACGTCGGCCAACGCGAAGTCTTCGATGAGCACGTCGTAGACCGAATCGGTGTCTGCTGAATGCTCGACGCCCAGGGCCGTCGACGCGTTGCCCTGCGGGTCGATGTCGATCACCAGGACGTTGAAGCCCTGGTCGGCGAGGGCCGCAGAGAGGTTCACCGTGCTGGTGGTCTTGCCGACGCCACCCTTCTGATTGGAGACGGTGATGGCGCGGGTGTGGCTGGGGCGGTTCAGAGCGGTGCTTGTGAGCTTCTTTCGGCGACGATTCTCGTCGGCGAGCTCGGCGGCCAGGGGAGAGGAGGCGCCCAGAGATTCCAGGATGGAGGACCCCTCAGCTGTGCTCGCGGCCGCTCCGGCGGCCTTGGCGGCACCACTGGTTTCACGTGAAACGCGCTTGTCTTGCACGGGCCACCCTTTCCTTGTTCTGACTGTTCCGCGTGGCTGATCCGGCCCCGATGGGGAGGCTGAACGCACACAGCTATGAGTCTAGGTCACTGCTCCGCCACCGCACCCCGCGACGTCGAGGGATGCAGTCCTGCTCGGCCCGGAACGCGTCCTTGCTGGATCTAGCGCGGACCCGCGGAGCGGCGGCGAGCCCGCACCACCGTGCTCGGCTCCTCCAGCAGACCTTCACCGAGCAGCTCCACCGTGGGGTTGGCGAGCTTGTGCTTGCTGAAGGATTTGCCTGCCGCCGCGATCTCTCCCCGAGCGCTGCGTCCCTTGATCAGCATCAGCTCTCCGTCGTCGTCCAGGAGCGGCACTGTCAGGGGCAAAAGCTTTTTGAGTCCTGTCACCGCGCGGGCGGTGACGACATCTGCCATGACCTCGTCGGTGACCTCTTCGGCGCGAGCCCGGATAAGCTGGACGTTGTCGAGCCCGAGATCCTGCACCACGGTGCTCAGCCACTCGACCCGGCGTTCCATCGGTTCGATGAGGATGAACTCGACGTCAGGGCGCGCGATGGCCAGGGCGAGGCCGGGCAGGCCGGCACCCGAGCCGACGTCGGCGACGGTGCTGCCCTCCTGGAGCTCCGGCGCGAGCACCGCGCAGTTGAGCACGTGTCGAGACCACATGATCGGCACCTCGCGAGGACCGAGCAGGCCGTGCTCGATGCCGGTGGAGCACAGGTGTCCCACGTACTGCTTGGCCAGGTCCAGACGGTCACCGAAGAGCGTCTCGGCGGCGTGCTGCTCCTTCTCGGTCAGCTCCGGAGCAACCAGTTCAGCACCCCGCCCCGGGAGCTCAGGCTCGCCGAGCTGGGCGTCGTTCACCTGCTCGGCGGTCGCTGCTTCGCGGTCGTCCTGGGGCTCGCTCATGACTTGCTCCTTGTACTGATGAACCGAATTCTCGGCGTCGCTGACCCCAGGCCTGTCGGACTCAGCGTCGGGTGACCGTGCCTAGGCGGGTGAGATGACGACGTGGCGTCGTTTGCCTTCACCCTCGGACTCGCTGATCAGCCCGGACTCGGCGACGAAGTCATGGACGATCTTGCGCTCATAGGCGCTCATCGGTTCCAGGTGCTCGTCCTCGCCGCGGTCCTTGACCTTGGCGATCGCGTTCTCCGCCTGGTCCTTGAGCTCCTCCTGGCGCTGGTCGCGGTGTCCCGCGATGTCCAGGATCAGGCGAGTCCGCTCACCGGTGGCGGTGAGCACTGCCAGGCGGGTGAGCTCCTGGAGCGCATCCAGGACCTCACCGCGGTCTCCGACGAGGTCGTCGAGCTCCTCGCCGTCCTCCTCGGTGACGATGGAGACATAGGTGCGTCCCCCGCGGACCTCGATGTCGATGTCGCCATCGAGATCGACGATGTCGAGGAGCTCTTCGAGATAGTCAGCGGCGATGTCACCTTCGTCGGTGGCGCCCTCGGCGGCGGGCTCGTCGCGCTGCGCGGCGTCAGCGTCGTTGCTGAGCGGCTCGGCGTCGTCGTTGCTCACCGGAGTCGGCTCTGCGGCTGCGGAGGCGCTGTGCTGGGCGGCAGCCGGTGCGTCCTGCGCGGCGGCGGGTGCCTCTTCGGGGGTGTGGTTCTCGCTCAGCTGGGTCTCGTTCTCGCTCATGGCTGCTACTTCTTCCTCTTCTTCTTCTTCGCAGGCTGGGAAGTCTGGCCCAGGTGCTTTCCGGTCGGCTTGGGCTGCTCGGCAACCGGCTTGGGCGCCTCGTTGAAGGGCGGCAGTCCCCGCGCAGCACGACGAAGGTTGAGTTCCTTCTCCGCCAGCGATCCGGGCGTCGGGTTGTTGCGGATGACCCACCACTGCTGACCCATGGTCCAGAAGTTGGTGGCCGTCCAGTAGACGAGCACGCCCACCGGGAAGTTCACGCCGCCGACGACGAAGACCAGGGGCAGGACGTAGAGCATCATCTTCTGTGTCTGGGCGAACTGACCGGTCAGGGCCGCCTCGGACATGTTCTTGCTCATCAGCTGCTTCTGCGTGAAGAACTGCGTGGCGACCATGGCGACGATCATGATCGAGGTCAGGATCACCACGTCCCAGCGAGTGGGATCCTCGCTGAAGGCCGGCAGGAAGATGTCTGACATCCCCACACCGAAGATCTCCGAGCCGTCGAAGCTCTGCACCTCCGCCGGGCTCAGCGCGCCGTAGCCCTCGGCCTGGTTCTGCGGCTCGCGCATCCGGTTGAGCATCCAGAACAGCGCGAAGAAGATCGGCATCTGGGCGAGCAGCGGCAGACACGTCATGAACGGGTTCACGTTGTGCTTCTTGAACAGCGCCTGCTGCTCCTGCGCCATCTGCTGGCGCGAGACCGGATCCTTCTTGCCCTTGTACTTGGCCTGGAGCTTCTGCACCTCGGGCTGGATGATCTGCATGCCGCGCTGCGACTTGATCTGCTTGACGAACAGCGGGATCAGGATGATGCGGATCACGAGCACGAGCAGAACAATGGACATCACCCAGTTCCACCCGGAGTTGAAGTCCATCCCGACGGCCGTCAGAAGGCCGTGGAAGGTGCTCAGGATGAAGGAGACGGCCCAGGTGAAGGGCCACATGATTGTGTCGAAAAAGCCCATGAATCTCTCAGGTGTCGTGGCCAGGCGTCATGCGGAAGCAGCCTGCCGGCTCGGCGGCGTCGATGGCATCAGTCATCGTCGTCGCGGGGTATCGGTGGGTGGTTTGTCTCTATGATCGTCGGTACTGCGCCCTGCGGCCAAATCCTCGCCGTGGGCGGCACCGGGTCGACTCCACCACCGGTGAAGGGATTGCAGCGAAGGATCCGCCACAGCGTCAGTGGGATGCCGCGGATGACCCCATGAGCGGTCACCGCTTCCAGCCCGTAGGCAGAGCAGCTCGGATAGAAGCTGCACACCTGACCGTACAGGGGAGAGATGACTCTGCGGTATCCCCGCAGGAGCCAGGCGAGCAGGATCGACGGCGCGGAGCGGATCCATCCCCAGCGTCCACGCCGCAGCTCGGTCTCCGTCACCGTTTCCGCCGGCAGGCCAGGAGACTCCCCCTCCGCCACATAGAAAGCCCGGTGCCGGACCCAGCCACCGGTCGCTTCCCGATTCATGACCGGCTTGCCCGGCGCAGCGACTTGCGTTGGGCGCGTTGGGCCGCGCCGAGGACCTCGGCGCGCAGCTGGGCGTGGTCCAGGCTCGTGATCTCGGGAAACGCCCTGATCACAATGTCCCAGGAGTGCCCGGCGACAGGCTCGAGGGCTCCTTCGCGCATCAGGTCCATCACGATATGGCGCAGTCGGCGCTGGACGCGGTGCCGCACCACGGCATTGCCCACCGCCTTGGACACCACCAGTCCGCAGCGCCAGGATTCCTGATCAGGCGTCTCGGGATTCGCAGCGACGGCATTCGGGCGCGCGAGCACCGAGACCATGAGGCCGCTGCCTCCGGCTCGTGCACCGTCGCGCATGGCAGCACGGTGATCCCGTGAGGAGGTCAGACGGTGTTCCTTGGGAAGCACAGCGTGTGAACTCCCTTCGGGGCGACCGACTTGGTGCAGTCCAGGCCCGCGGCCGTCGGCCTGGGCATGGACTGTGGATGCACGAACGGCCCGATCCCTGGGTAGTGGGACGGGCCGCGGTGTCGGTCCGGGCGCGGTGCGCTCGGACCGGCTGACCGGTTGGTCAGCGTGGATCGCTCTGAATCAGGCCGAGAGTTCCTTGCGGCCCTTGGCGCGGCGGGTCGAGATGATGGATCGGCCGGCACGGGTGCGCATACGGGAACGGAAGCCGTGCTTGCGGCTGCGACGGCGGTTGCTCGGCTGGAAAGTCCGCTTGCTCACTGTGTACTCCCACTTGGATGGTTTGAAGTCATTCGGGCCCCGGAAAGGATCTGCGTGCAGGCAGGCAGTACTCTGGGGCGACCTGCCAACACTAGGGGTTTTTTCCTCGCGGCGTCAAGTCGAGCCCGGCTGCGACCATCAACAGTTGTGTAAAACACTGTGTATAAGCCGGGCTGCTGCCCCTGTCGCGGCGGATCCTGACTGACCTATCGTAGAGCTCCCGGCGCTGGCGGGGGTCACGAAAGGATGGGGCATGACTGGTCATGATCCCGTGATCCAGGTGCAGGACCTGACGAAGTCATTCGGCGAGGTGCGCGCCCTGGACGGGCTGTCCCTGCAGGTCGACCAGGCTGAGGTCCACGGCTTCCTCGGGCCCAACGGGTCAGGGAAGTCGACGACGCTGCGCGTGCTGCTCGGGCTGCTTCGCGCCGATTCCGGCATGGTGAAGGTCTTCGGCGGGGATCCGTGGCGTGATGCGGTGTCCCTGCACCGTCGCCTGGCATACGTCCCCGGGGACGTGGAGCTCTGGCCCAACCTTTCAGGCGGCGAGGTCATCGATGTCTTCCTGCGGCTGCGCAGCCGTGACGCCGGGTCCAGACATGTCACGACGCGTCGCGACGAGCTCATCGAACGCTTCGGTCTGAATCCGCGCAAGAAGACCCGCACCTACTCCAAGGGCAATCGACAGAAGGTGGCGCTCATCGCAGCCCTGGCGGCCGACGTCGATCTCCTGCTCCTGGACGAACCGACCTCGGGCCTTGATCCGCTGATGGAAGTGGTCTTTCAGCAGGTCATCGCCGAGACTCAGCGCGAAGGCCGGGCCGTGCTGCTCTCAAGCCACATCCTCGCGCAGGTCGAGGCCCTGGCAGATCGGATCTCCATCATTCGCGAGGGGCGCACCGTGGAGACCGGCAGCCTCTCGCAGATGCGCCACATGACCCGCACCACGATCGAGGTAGAGACCGAGAGGTCCGCCGCTGCGCTCCAACAGCTTGAGGGGGTCCATGATCTGCGCGTGAAGACCATCTCAGGAACGAGCCGCACGGTTCTCGAGGTCGACAGCGACCATCTGGCGCCGATCACCGCACAGCTGGCAGCTCTGGGCGTGCAGTCCCTCGTCGCTCATCCGCCGACCCTGGAGCAGCTGCTGATCAGGCATTACGGAGTGACAACCGCGTCACGCGGCGCCGCACCCTCCGTCTCCGACACCGACACCGCAGCGTCCAACAGCTCCGCGCCCGATACTTCGGCGTCTGACACTTCAACGGCCACGACATCAGCGCCATGACCACCGCGCAGACCCGGACCTCTCGCCGGTCCGGCACCCGATCCAGCAACCGGTCCAGCAGGGAGACCCAGGCGAGCCTGGTCGGTATGGGCGCTCTGCTGCGCTTCATGCTGCGGCGAGACCGGGTGCGGCTGAGCCTCTGGATCCTCGGCATCGGGCTGATGAGCTTCTATGTGGCCAACGCAGTCCAGGCGCTGGTCACCGACGAGGCAGAGCTGGGACAGATGGCGGGACTCTTCGCGGACCCGGTGGGACGGCTGATGACCGGTCCGGCCTATGGCATGGAGTCACCCACCTTTGAGCGGTTCTACGCGGCCGGCTATGTGCTCTTCATCTACATCCTCACCGCCTTGATGAGCATGTTCACCGTCATTCGGCACACGCGCGCAGAAGAGGCATCAGGCAGGGCCGAGCTGCTCCGCGCCGATGTGCTGGGTCGGCACGCCACGCTCACCGCGGCGCTGGTCCTGGTGGTGCTGGCCAATGCTGGGGCAGCGACGCTGGTCCTCCTCGGCGCGCTCTCCGGCGGATTCGCGCTCGAAGGGTCGCTCCTGGTGGCCAGTTCCGGAGCCGCCGTCGGACTCTTCTTCGCCGCTGCGGCGGCCCTCTCTGCCCAGTTGACCGAGACCTCCCGTTCGGCGTCCGCCCTGACCGGGGCGCTGCTGGGGCTCGCCTATCTGATCCGGATGGCCGGGGACATGGCGGCCGTCGAGGGAACGACGCTCTCCTGGTTCTCTCCGCTGGGCTGGTCGCAGCAGACCGCGCCCTACGTCGAAGACCGCTGGTGGCCGTTGCTGCTGAGCCTGGCGCTGGCGGGCCTGGCCGTCCTCGGGGCCTTTGAGCTGAGCACCCGGCGCGACGTCGGGGCCGGACTGCTGCCGTCTCGACTGGGCAGATCCCATGCGCGCCCGGGGCTGGCGACTCCGATCGGCGTGGCGACGCACACCCTGCTCGGTGGACTGCGTGGCTGGGGGATCGCGGTGATCGCCTGCGCGGCGCTCTTCGGCGGCTACGCCGAATCCATGCTCGGCGCGGCTGAGGACCTGCCCGAGGAGTTCCGCAGCTTCTTCAGCGGAGACACGATCTTGCTGGGCTACCTGGCCTATATGTCGATGTTCCTTGCCCTCTTCGTGGCGGCCGCGGGCATCGGGGGGATCCAACAGCTGCGCGGTGAGGAGCGGGACGGGCGCGCCGAGCTGCTGCTCAGCGCGCCGCTGAGTCGCACCCGCTGGCTCGGCGCGCATCTCACCGTGATCCTGGGCGGGCTCAGCATCATGTTGCTGCTCACCGGCCTGGCCACCGCCGCCGCAGCGGTGGCGGTGCTCCAGGATGACTCCGACGGTCTCTTCTCCGAGATCCTGCTCTCGAGTCTGCATCAGGGGCCCGCGGTGCTGGCCGTGGTGGGTCTGACCTTCGCCGCCTTCGGCTGGGCGCCTCGATCAGCCGGCGTGCTGGGCTGGATCGTCCTCGGCTACGCGGCCGTGATGACGAATTTCGGCCCGCTGCTGGAGCTGCCGGACATCTTCTTCGAGTTCAACGTGTTCGGGCACCTCGCACAGCATCCGGTGGAGCCGATCACGTGGACGCCGGTGCTCGCCCTTTGCGCCATCGGAGTCGGCGGGATCGTCCTGGGATTCACAGGGTGGAGACGTAGGGAGATCAACAGCGGCTGACCTGCAATGACGCGGATGGGCCGAGTTGTTCCACAGGTCTGTCCACAGAAGCTGTGGAATACTATGGGCAGAATTTCACCGATGGACATGAGGGGAGCAGCGTGCCTGCTGAGTCAGAGATCGATGTGCCGCGCCAGTGGCAGCAGGTGCTCGCAGAGCTCCGGGAGAACCATGGCATCGGGGCACTGAACCTGACCGATGTGGGACGAGCAGTGCCGCAGGGTGAACAGCTCCTCGGAGAGACCCTGCTGCTGACCGTCGCCGTGCCCCATGAGCGGGTGCGGGAGCTGATGCAGTCGACTCTGGCGGTGCAGCTCAGCAACGCGCTGCGCACGGTGTTCGGCAGGGAGGTGCTCTGCGCCTACGTGGTCGACCTCGAGATGTCCCAGCGCCAGCGTGAGAACACCCCCGAGAGCTCAGCCCCCTCGGCGCCGTCGGCCTCCTCGGCCTCGTCCACCGCGGTCGACGATCTCTACCCCGGCGAACCCGTGGTCGAACCGCCCCGGCGGGGACCTGCCTCGGACGCTGACCCCTACGACCGTGCCGAGCGGGCCCCCGAGCGCCGGGGCATCGGCAGAGGACGGGAGCGCGATGAGTTCGGTCAGCCGACCTTCGCGCCGACCGACTACTCGCAGTATGAACGGCCGGAGCCGACGCCGCGGGAGCAGCGCCTCGCTGAACGCCGTCCCCCCGCCCGGCCGGCCCCGGCGGAGTCCTTCACCGCCAGCGGCGGCGGCGAGTCCTATGAGACCTCACGGCTGAACCCGCGCTACACCTTCGACACCTTCGTCATCGGATCCTCCAACAGATTCGCCCACGCCGCCGCCAACGCTGTGGCCGAGGCGCCGGCGAAGGCCTATAACCCGCTGTTCATCTATGGAGACTCCGGTCTGGGCAAGACTCACCTGCTGCACGCCATCGGGCACTACGCACAGCGGCTGTATTCCGGCATCCGGGTGCGCTACGTGAACTCCGAAGAGTTCACCAACGACTTCATCAACTCCATCCGTGATGACGAAGGCGCCAGCTTCAAGCACCTCTACCGCAATGTCGACATCCTGCTGCTCGACGACATCCAGTTCCTGGCGGACAAGGAACGCACGGTGGAGGAGTTCTTCCACACCTTCAACACCCTCTACAACAACAACAAGCAGGTCGTCATCACCTCGGATCTGCCCCCGAAACAGCTCTCCGGCTTCGAGGAGCGGCTGCGGTCACGGTTCGAATGGGGCCTGATCACCGATATCCAGCCGCCGGAGCTCGAGACCCGGATCGCGATCCTGCGCAAGAAGGCCACCGCCGAAAACTTCTCCTGCCCCGACGACGTCCTGGAGTACATCGGCTCCAAGATCTCGACGAACATCCGAGAGCTGGAAGGTGCACTGATCCGTGTCACGGCCTATGCCGCCCTGAACAAGCAGGCCGTGGACCTCTCCCTGGCCGAACAGGTCATGCGGGATCTGATCTCCGACGATCATGCCCAGGAGATCACCTCCGAGCAGATCATCAACGCCACCGCGGACTACTACAACTTCACCGTCGAGGAGCTGACCTCGAAGTCGCGCAATCGCACCCTGGTGACGGCCCGCCAGATCGCGATGTACCTGCTGCGCGAACTCACCGAGATGTCCCTGCCGAAGATCGGACAGGCCCTGGGCGGACGCGACCACACCACGGTGATGTACGCGGAGCGGAAGATCCGTGAACTCATGGCCGAACGCCGCGCGGTGTTCAACCAGGTCACGGAGCTGACCAACAAGATCAAGCAGCAGCGCTGACCCCGGCGGAGAACGGGTGAGGTTAAGTCAAGCTCGTCCCTGACACCTGTGGAGAAGCTCCTGCTCCACAACTCACACGGTTGTCATTTCCTGTCCCGATTGGGATTCAGCCCGGTTGACACGTTCGATCTCCACAGGTTTTCCCACATATCCACAGGCGGCGGTGGAGTTTTCCCGATTCTTGTTAACAGCTGTGGATAAAACGGTGCAACGAATGGTGCAGAAGCGGCAATTTCTGTGGATAACTGCACTGCGCCTGGGGAATCGGTGGAGAGACCCGCTCAGAATCTCCCCTGCCGATGCACAGCCGAAGCGGGGAGGGTCCACCGCTGGGTGCACAGCGAAACTCGCACACGACGCAGGATGCAGGCGGTTATCCACAGATTCCACAGCACCTGTTAACACTTCTGACCCTTAACCCTTTAAATGACAGAGAACAATCACCTGCCCCGCCCAAACGAGGAACCACAGCCAAGACCAGCGCCGATGACCACAGACCGATCCAGCAGCGTCACACGCCACACTCCGGGATGCAGGACACCTGGGTGGACCACCCTCAGTGCGGTCCACTGATCCCAGATCTTGTGGCTCACGGCTGGTCAGACGGCTCATATGGTGGTCGCTCTGATCGTTGCTGGCTTCTGCCTCGGTATTGCAGGTAAGCTCGACACTCGACACAGCCACCAGATGCTTGACATTTACCGCTGGGCTGTCGAAGAGCCACAAGAAGGGCAGGGATCAGTGGAGTTCACTGTTGAGCGGGACGTTCTTTCCGAAGCAGTCTCATGGGCTGCCCGTTCGCTGTCTCCCCGGCCTCCGGCTCCCGTCCTGGCAGGACTGCACATCACCGCTGCCGACCAGACGGTCACCATCTCCAGCTTTGACCATGAGATCTCCGCGCAGCTTCACATCGAGGCAGATGTGAAGCAGGAGGGCACCATCCTGGTATCGGGACGGCTGCTCAATGACATCGTGAAATCCCTGCCGAATGCTCCGGTGACCGTGCACCTGCAGGACTCTCGAGTCCAGCTGACCTGCCGTTCCTCGAAGTTCACGCTCTCGACCATGCCGGTGGATGAATACCCTGAGCTTCCCGGGATGCCGGAACTGGCCGGAACCGTCGATGGCGCTGCCTTCGCCCGTGCGGTCTCGCAGGTCATCACCGCGGCCTCGAAGGACGACACCCTCCCGATCCTCACCGGCGTAAAGGTCGAGATCGAGGGCGATACGATCACCTTCCTGGCCACTGACCGGTACCGGCTGGCGATGCGGGAGATCAACTGGTCCCCCGTCACCCCAGATATCTCCACCTCGGTGCTGATCAAGGCCAAGACGCTGAACGACGTCGCAAAGTCCCTTGCCGGCGCCGGATCGCTGCAGATCGCACTCTCGGAGTCCGCCGAGCTCGTCGGATTCTCCTCGGGTGGGCGCCGCACCACCTCGGTGCTGGTCGATGGGGACTACCCCAAGATCCGGCAGCTCTTCCCCGAAGAGACGCCGATCCATGCCGTGGTCGGCACCGCAGAATTCATCGAGGCGGCTCGGCGCGTGTCGCTGGTCTCCGAACGCAACGGCCATGTTCGCCTCCAGTTCACCCAGGACAACGAGGTCATCCTTGACGCCGGGGTCGACGACGCCGCCTCCGCCTCCGAGGTCATCCCGGCCACCCTCACCGGTGAAGCCATCACGGTGGGATTCAATCCGGCGTACCTCAACGAGGGCCTCAACGTCATCGACACCGACTTCCTGCGCTTCTCCTTCGTCTCCGCTCCCAAGCCGGCGATGATCACCGGTCAGGCCGAGGCCGAGGGTGAGAAGTCCATCGACTTCCGGTATCTGCTGATGCCAGTGCGCCTGATCAACTCCTAGTCGCTGGCAGCCCAGGAGACCATGCGGATCTCACAGCTCACGCTCACCGATTTTCGCAGCTACGCCCAGGCGCAGCTGACGCTGCAGCCTGGCCCCAATGTCCTGCTCGGCTTCAACGGCGTGGGAAAGACCAACATCGCCGAGGCGATCGGCTATCTCTCCACCCTGAGCTCACATCGGGTCAGCCAGGACGGCCCGCTGGTCCGCCACGGGGAGCAGCAGGCGTTCATCCGGGCCGATGCGCATCGCGGAACCCGGCAGGCGCTGCTCGAGGTGGAGATCAACCCGGGCCGCAGCAATCGGGCGCGGATCAATCGCGGCAATCCGGTGCGCGCCACCGATGTGCTGGGAATCCTGCGGACGGTGCTCTTCGCCCCTGAGGATCTCGAGCTGATCAAGGGTTCGCCCACCGTCCGGCGCAGGCTCCTGGACGACCTCGCAGTCCAGCTGCGCCCCGTCCTGGGCCGGGTGCGCCTGGACTACGAGAAGGTGCTCAAGCAGCGCAACGCGCTGCTCAAATCGATCCGGCACCAGGGTTTCACCGCCACCCACGAGTCCACGCTGGCAGTCTGGGACCACCAGCTCGCCGAAGCCGGATCCCACCTGCTCAAGGCGCGACTGCAGATGCTCAGCGCGCTGCGCCCGCATGTCGCCACCGCCTACGAGCAGCTCTCGGGCAGCGTGCGCACCGCACGGGTGAAGTACCTGAGCTCCCTGGACGGCGAAGCGCCGGGCGCTCGAGACTCGAGCGCCGATGCACCGGGCCCCGCCGACCCGCCGGACGCCGATGATCTCTCCACCGCGCTCCCGGATCCCGGCGCCGCCGATGTCGCGTCTCTCGACGTCTCCGCCCTGGAGTCCTTCTCCCGCGAAGATCTCGCGGCGCTGATGGTCCAGCGCCTGAGCGCCGTCCGGCGCGAGGAGCGTGACCGCGCGATCACCCTGGTGGGGCCGCATCGCGACGACATCGCCTTCACCCTGGATGAGGTTCCGGTCAAGGGCTTCGCCTCCCACGGGGAGACCTGGTCCTTCGCGCTTGCCCTGCGCCTGGCGGCCTACCGCGTGATGGTCGACGACGACCCCAGCGAAGGCGCGCAGCCGGTGCTGATCCTCGACGACGTGTTTGCCGAGCTCGATGCCCGTCGTCGTCGTCGGCTCGCCGAACTGGCCGCCGAGGCGGAGCAGCTCATCGTGACCGCCGCGGTCGACGACGACGTCCCGGCCAGCCTCATGCACAACGCGCTGCGGGTGGAATCGGTGGACCAGATCAGCCAGGTGACCGTCCATGAACGGGATTGAAGACCAGATCCAGGACCACGAGGACGCCGCGAAGATCCTGCTGGCCAGGATGCGCGCGGCGGCCCGGGGCCGCGGCGAGCACCGGATGCGAGGGGTCCCGCGCGGCTCCTCCCTCGCCGGTGACCCGCGCAGCAGCGCCAAGGACGCCCAGGACCGTGCCAAGAGCTCCGGGAGTTCGAAGCCCGGCGCGGACCGGCGGGATCCGAACCTGCTCGGCGGAGTGGTCGGAGGTCTGATCAAGACGCGCGGCTGGAGCTCCCCGGTCGCGGTCGGATCGGTCATCGCCCGCTGGGAGCAGCTGGTCGGCACCGCGATCGCGCAGCACTGCAAGCCGGAGAAGTTCGAGAACGGCGTGGTGGAGGTCCTCTGCGACTCCACCGCCTGGGCCACGAACCTCAAGCTCATGCAGCCGCAGCTGATGGACGTCTTCAACACCGAGCTGGGCCCCGGGATCGTCACCGGCCTCTCGATCCGCGGCCCCGCCGCGCCGAGCTGGAAGAAAGGCCGCTATTCGGTGCGCGGACGCGGTCCGCGCGACACCTACGGATGAAACGCCAGGCTGCGATATGCCGCGCTCGGGCCCACCCAGTGGAACCCAACCTCACCCGACCATCCCTGCGCTGATCCCAGGGCCGTTCCTCGGCCGCTGAGAATGAACTCTGCCCGCTCACAGCGCCCAAAAAATACGATATTGGGGCATCGGCGCGGTAGACTGGACCGACGGCCCGAGCGTACCCACCACTCGGGCTGGTCTGTGTCATGACAAGGTCAGCAGCTCCGACCTTCCCGGCAACTCAAGGAGACGGCATAGCCCGTGACCTCGGCTAACGAGAACAAGCAGCATCAGGGCAACTACGGCGCCTCGGACATCACCGTCCTGGAGGGCCTGGAAGCAGTCCGCAAGCGTCCCGGCATGTACATCGGTTCCACCGGTGAGCGCGGTCTGCACCACCTGGTCTACGAAGTGGTCGACAACTCGGTGGACGAGGCCCTGGCCGGCTACTGCTCCCACATCCAGATCACGATGCAGGACGACGGCGGCGTGCGCGTCGAGGACGACGGCCGCGGCATCCCCGTGGACATGCACCCCACCGAGGGCAAGCCCACCGTGGAGGTCGTGATGACCGTCCTGCACGCCGGCGGCAAGTTCGGCGGCAGCGGCTACGCGGTCTCCGGCGGTCTCCACGGGGTGGGCATCTCCGTGGTCAACGCCCTCTCCCGAAAGGTCCGCACCACGGTGCGCCGCCAGGGCTATGAGTGGAGCATCGGTTTCGGCAACGGCGGCGAGACCACCCAGCCGCTCTCCCAGGGCGGCGAGACCGACGAGACCGGCACCACCATGGTCTTCTACCCGGATCCCAGCATCTTCGAGAGCATCGATTTCGACTTCGAGACGCTGCGCGCGCGGTTCCAGCAGATGGCGTTCCTGAACAAGGGCCTGCGCATCACCCTGCGCGACGAGCGCAAGATCCCGGGCAACGAGGTCGTCCACGACGAGGTGCTCGAGGAGCACCACGAGGAGACCGCGTCCGAGCTGGAGCCCACCGAGGCCGGCGGCGGCAGCGACGGCATCATCGAGACGCCCAAGGGCCGCGTCGTCGTCTACCAGTACGACGCCGGGCTGCTCGACTACGTCAACCACCTCAACGCCACGAAGCGGGCCGAGGTCGTCCACGACGACGTCATCGCCTTCGAGGCCGAGGACACCGAGCGTGGCATGGCTGCCGAGCTCGCGATGCAGTGGACCCTGTCCTACTCGGAGTCGGTGCACACCTACGCCAACACGATCAACACCCACGAGGGCGGCACCCACGAAGAGGGCTTCCGCGCCGCGATGACCACGCTGATCAACCGGTACTCCCGGGACAAGCAGATCCTGCGCGAGAAGGACGACAACCTCACCGGCGAGGACATCCGCGAAGGCCTCACCGCGGTCATCTCGATCAAGCTGCGCGAGCCGCAGTTCGAGGGCCAGACCAAGACCAAGCTGGGCAACACCGAGGCCCGCGGCTTCGTGCAGAAGGTCGTCAATGAATACCTCGGCGACTGGCTGGAGCGGAATCCCGGCCCGGCCCGTGACATCGTGCGCAAGGCCCAGTCAGCCGCCCACGCCCGCGTGGCGGCCCGCAAGGCCCGCGAGAATGCCCGCCGGAAGTCACCGCTGGAGACCATGGGCATGCCCGGCAAGCTCGCCGACTGCTCCTCCAAGGACCCTTCCGAATCGGAGATCTACCTGGTCGAGGGCGACTCGGCCGGCGGCTCCGCCAAGCGCGGCCGCGACCCGCGCACCCAGGCGATCCTGCCGCTGCGCGGCAAGATCCTCAACGTCGAGCGTGCCCGGCTGGACCGCGCGCTGGGCAACCAAGAGGTGCAGTCGATGATCACGGCCTTCGGCACGGGCATCGGCGAGGACTTCGACCAGGCCAAGCTGCGGTATCACAAGATCGTGCTCATGGCCGATGCCGATGTTGACGGTCAGCACATCACCACCCTGATGCTGACCCTGCTCTTCCGCTACATGCGCCCGCTGATCGAGCACGGCAACGTGTTCCTCGCCCAGCCGCCGCTGTACAAGATCAAGTGGCAGACCGGTCCGCAGGACTACGTCTACACCGACGCCGAACGCGACGTCGCGCTGCGCGAAGGCCGTGCCAACGGGCGCAAGCTGCCCAAGGAGCTCGGGATCCAGCGCTACAAGGGTCTGGGCGAGATGGACTACTCGGAGCTGTGGGAGACCACCATGGATCCGGATCACCGCACCCTGCTCCAGGTCTCCATGGAAGACGCCGCTGCCGCCGATGAGGTGTTCTCCATCCTCATGGGTGAAGACGTCGAGTCCCGCCGCGGATTCATCCAGCAGAACGCCAAGGACGTCCGCTTCCTCGACATCTGAGCCGCCGCCGGCCCACCGGGGCGCAGCCGCGAGACGATGCCGATTTTCCGCCTAAGGGAGAACACCACACGTGAGTGACAACACCGAAGAACCGCAGGATTCGCAGAGCGGCCCGACCGAGGCTGTGGAGGGCGTCGTCGTCGGCGACGTCGTGACCACCGACCGGATCCGCCAGATCGACCTGCAGACCGAGATGAAGCGGTCCTACCTGGACTACGCGATGGCCGTGATCGTGGGCCGCGCGCTCCCGGATGTGCGGGATGGGCTCAAGCCGGTCCACCGCCGCGTGCTCTACGCGATGTACGACGGCGGTTACCGCCCGGACCGCTCCTTCAACAAGTGCGCCCGCGTGGTCGGCGACGTGATGGGCAACTATCACCCGCACGGCGACTCGGCGATCTATGACGCCCTCTCGCGGCTGATCCAGGACTGGGTCATGCGCTACCCGCTGGCCACCGGGCAGGGCAACTTCGGCAACCCCGGCGACGACGGCCCTGCGGCCCCGCGTTATACCGAGACCAAGATGGCCCAGCTGGCCATGGAGATGGTCCGGGACATCAACGAGAACACCGTCGACTTCCAGGACAACTACGACGGCAAGCAGCAAGAGCCGGTCGTGCTGCCTTCGCGGTTCCCGAACCTGCTGGTCAACGGTTCCTCCGGCATTGCGGTGGGCATGGCCACCAACATTCCTCCGCACAACCTGCGCGAGGTCTCCGACGGCGTGAAGTGGTACCTGCAGAACCCTCAGGCCAGCCGGGAAGAGCTGCTCGAGGCGCTGCTGCAGCGGATCAAGGGACCTGACTTCCCCACCGGGGCGCAGATCCTGGGCACCCGTGGGATCGAAGAGGCCTACCGCACCGGCCGCGGCTCGATCACGATGCGCGCCGTGGTCAGCGTCGAGGAGCTCCAGGGCCGCACCTGCCTGGTGGTCACCGAGCTGCCCTACCACGCCAACCCAGACAACCTGGCCCGGAAGATCGCGCTGCTGGTCAAGGACGGCAAGGTCTCCGGGATCGCGGATCTGCGCGATGAGTCCTCCGGCCGCACCGGTCAGCGCCTCGTCGTCGTGCTCAAGCGCGACGCCGTGGCGAAGGTGGTGCTGAACAACCTCTACAAGCACACCCAGCTGCAGGAGAACTTCTCCGCGAACATGCTGGCCCTGGTCGACGGCGTGCCGCGCACGCTGAGCCTGGACGCCTTCGTCCACCACTGGGTCACCCACCAGATCGACGTGATCGTCCGACGCACCCAGTTCAGGCTCGACAAGGCCCAGCGCGAGGCGCACATCAAGATCGGCCTGCTCAAGGCCCTGGACGACCTGGACCGCGTGATCGCAACGATCCGCGCCTCCTCCACCGTCGACGAGGCCCGGCAGAACCTGAAGTCGCTGCTGGAGATCGACGACGACCAGGCCCAGGCCATCCTCGACATGCAGCTGCGCAAGCTCGCTGCCCTGGAGCGCCAGCGTCTGCAGGACGAGTACGACGAGCTGATGAAGATGATCGAGGACTTCCAGGACATCCTGGCCTCGGAGGACCGGCAGCGCCGGATCATCAGCTCCGAGCTGGACACCATCGTGGACAAGCACGGCGATGACCGACGCACCCACATCCAGCTCGGCTACGACGGCGACATGTCCATGGAGGACCTGATCCCCCAGGAGGACGTGGTCGTCTCGATCACCCGCGACGGCTACGTCAAGCGGACCAAGATCGACAGCTATCGCGCCCAGCACCGCGGCGGCAGGGGAGTCCGCGGCGCCCAGCTGCGCACCGACGACATCGTCGAGCACTTCTTCGTGACCACCACGCACCACTGGATCTTGTTCTTCACCAACCTCGGCCGGGTCTACCGCACCAAGTGCTACGACCTGATCGAGTCCGGTCGGGACTCCAAGGGCCAGCACGTGGCGAACATCGTGGCCTTCCAGCCCGATGAGCACATCGCCGGAGTGCTGCCGCTGCGCACCTACGAGGATGCGCCCTACCTGGTGCTCGCCACCAAGCGCGGGCTGGTGAAGAAGACGGTGCTCACCGACTACGACACCCCCCGCCAGGCCGGTGTGATCGCGATCAACCTGCGCGAGGACGACGAGCTGGTCTCCTCCAAGCTGATCTCGGCCACGGATGACCTGATGCTGGTCTCCCGAAAGGGACAGTCGCTGCGCTTCACTGCCACCGATGAGGCGCTGCGGCCCATGGGGCGAGCCACCTCGGGCGTGACCGGCATGAAGTTCCGCGAAGAGGATGAGCTGCTGGCCGCCGATGTGGTCACGGAAGGCTCCTACGTGTTTGTGGTCACCGAGGCCGGCTATGCCAAGCGCTCCGATGTCAGCGAATATCGGGTCCAGGGCCGCGGCGGCCTGGGCATCAAGGTGGGCAAGCTGGTCGAGGACCGCGGCGATCTGGTCGGTGCCATGGTGGTCGAGGACGACGACGAGGTGCTGGTCGTCATGGAGTCCGGCAATGTGGTCCGGTCTCCCGTCTCGGGCGTGCCCTCCAAGGGCCGTGACACCATGGGGGTCATCTTCGCGAAGCCGCGCAAGAATGACCGCATCCTCAAGGTCGCCCGGAACTCCGGAGTGACCCTGGCCGCCACCGGAGAAGCCGAGGCGGCCGCCGCAGAGGGCGCAGTCGAGGCCTCCAGCGCGGAGAGCCCGGCAGAATCCGAGGCCGCGCAGAACGGAACACCGGCGGCAGACGCAGTCCAAGCTGAGCGTTCTGAGACCGACGATGCAGTAGCGTTGGTCCCTGATGAAGCGGACCGGGATGAATCGGACCAAGATGATGCCTGATGGAGGACTTCAGTGAGCGCAAGCAACGGCGCAGGTAATACAGGGAACCAGGCGGGATCCTCCGCGGCGCGCCCGTCGACTCGGTTCCCCGCGCCTCGGCCTCGTGCCCAGGCGACCGGTGGGGCGACAACGTCCGCCCGACCCGCGTCGGACCAGGCAGGGGCACCGCGCCCCCGTCCCACCGCGGGTGCCCGACCCAGTGGGCAGGGCACACGTCCGGCTCAGGGTCAGCGTCCCTCCGGGAGTCGCCCGCAGCCAGGTCTGGTGCGTCCGACCCCGAAGGCGAAGGTCCGCAAGGCACGGCTGCTGATCTCCAAGGTCGACCCCTGGTCGGTGTTGAAGATGAGCTTCCTGCTCTCGGTGGCCCTGGGCATCATGACCGTGGTCGCGGCGGTCACGCTGTGGACCGTGATGGACGTCTCCGGAGTCTTCAACCGGGTCAACGAGCTGCTCGGACAGATCCTGGGCACCGAGGGCGGCGGAGGCTCCTTCCGTGTCGAAGAACTCGTCACCATCGCACAGGTCGCGGCCTTCGCCACGATCATCGCGGTGCTCAACGTGGTGCTGCTGACCGTGCTCTCGATGCTCGCAGCGGTGCTGTACAACCTCTCCGCCTCGCTGGTGGGCGGGGTCGGGGTCACACTCACCGACGACTGAGGGCGCCAGATCTGACGATTTGGCCCGCTCGCCGGGAGCAGGGTAATGTGTAGTGGTCGCCCTCGCGGGGGTGACGCACCTGAAACAAGGTGTCCGGGCGTATAGCTCAGGCGGTTAGAGCGCATCGCTGATAACGATGAGGTCGGAGGTTCAAGTCCTCCTACGCCCACCCCGGACTCCAAGGAGGGAAACATGAAACGTATCGTCTTTGTGGCTCTCTCTGTGGCGGGCATCCTCGGCTATCGCCAGTGGCGACGCGCCGAGGACACCCGGCAGGTCTGGTCTCAGGCAACAGATTCGCTCTGATAACCTGAGAAGCACCTTCGGGGGCATGGCGCAATTGGTAGCGCACCTGCTTTGCAAGCAGGGGGTTAGGGGTTCGAGTCCCCTTGCCTCCACCCGAGGAAAGCAACGAAGAAGCTCCCCGCACACCGCGTGCGGGGAGCTTCTTCGTGTGTGAGACGCATCCGCCAGCCGGGTCGGGGTCGTTCCCCGGCAGGCCAGGTGCGGTCGGACCGGGAACCCTCCGGTGATGATCATCATGATCCGTGGCGTAGGGCCAGCCGGACCACGGCGCCGACGAGGTCGCTGACCCCGGGCTCTCGACGGGGAAGTGCCCGCAGCCGCGCGGCATCACCGCCTCGGTGGGGCCCGCGCGGATCTGCCGCACAGAGCTCGGACAGCTCCGGGCTGCGACTCATCTTCGCGAAGTCAGCCACCGCGCGCATCGGCACCATGACGGACTCGGATCCTGCGGGGACCAGACGGGTCAGCGGCGCGGCAAGCACGGCCAGCGGGCCGAATCGGGTCAGCCGCGCCCGCACCCTCCAGTCCCGCGGATCCAGCGGCCAGGTCGCGGCGACCGCGACCACGTGGGGTGACCGGTCTGCCGCCATGGATCACCAGCAGCCGGGGCCCGGTCGGACGACCCTCGACCGGTCTGTGCTCGGGTGCGCCGGTGGACGCTGCCACCGGTGCGGGACGAGCGATGTGCACCTGATGATCCTCCCACCGCCACCAGGTGCTCATCCTCGCCCGGCGGGCCGCGCACTGGTGCGCAGGATCGAGGAAGGACGCGTAGTCCAGGGCGGTCACGAGGTCAGGGTACCAAGCCGGGACGGTCCTTCATATGACTCCAGGGTCGGGGTAAGTGAGCCGTGGACTATCGTCGAGAGCATCTTGAGCTATAGTCTCGATCTAACAGATCAACCCAGAGACTGAAGAGGTGCCTGACACAGGTGTACGACTTACAACGCGCAGTACTCCGCCGCCGACGATATCGTCCCGGAAGTACTGCGAACGCAGGGCAAGCTGATCGCCGCGCGGACATTCGGGTGGTGACCCGGTGATCGAGCTCCTGCTCCTCCTGCTGGGCATCCTCGTGATCCTGGTGATCATTGCCGCCAACGGGTTCTTCGTGGCCCAAGAGTTCGCCTACATGTCCGTGGACCGCAATAAGCTGCGGGCTCTGGCGGCAGAGGGCAACAAATCCGCGAAACGGGCGCTTGACGTCACTGGACGCACCTCCTTCATGCTGTCGGGGGCTCAGCTGGGCATCACCGTCACCGGCCTCCTCGTCGGCTATGTGGCCGAGCCCCTGGTGGGCGAGAGCCTCGGGGTCCTTCTCGGCGGTGTCGGCGTCCCCGCCGCGCTCGGCATCACGGTGGGCACGATCATCGCGCTGGCCGCCTCGACCATCGTCCAGATGATCTTCGGCGAGCTCTTCCCGAAGAACTACGCCATCGCCAACCCGACCCCCCTGTCGCTGGGCCTGGCGCGCTCGACGAAGTTCTACCTCGCCGCCTTCGGCTGGCTGATCTGGATCTTCGACGTCTCCGCGAACGCGCTGCTGAAGCTGCTGCGGATCGAGCCGGTCCACGACGTCGAGTCCAGCGCCACGGCCAAGGACCTCGAACACATCGTCACCAGCTCCCATGAGAGCGGAGACCTCGCCGAGGAGATGTACCTGACTCTCGACCGGATCCTGGACTTCCCGGACCACGACGTCGAGCACGCCATGATTCCCCGCTCGCGCACCGGTCTCATCCACCCGGACACCACGCTGGGCGAGATCCGCGCCCTCATGGCAGAGGAGCACACCCGATACCCGGTGGTCGACATGCAGGACGAACCCGTCGGGGTCGTCCATCTCGTGGATCTGCTGGGCACCAAGTTCACCGACGCGGCAGCCGCCACAGAGATCATGCGCGCCCCGGTGATCGTGCCCACGCTGATGCCCCTGCCCGACGCGGTGCGCACGCTGCGTGACGCCAACGCCAAGCTGGCCTGCGTGATCGATGAGTACGGCGGCTTCACCGGTGTGGTGACCATGGAAGACCTCGCCGAGGAGATCCTCGGTGAGATCAGCGATGAGCACGACGACGAGGAGCCCGCCGGCATCGAACATGTCGGGGAGAACCACTGGCGCGTGGACGGTGATCTCCACCTCGACGAGGTGGAGCGCGTCATCGGTCAGGACTTCCCCGAAGGGGACTACGAGACCCTCTCGGGGCTGTTGATTTCCCAGGAGGGCGCGCTGCTCACCGAGGGCCAGGAGGTCCGCATCCACCTTCCGACTGATCGATCTGATTACGGAGAAGCCTCGCCCCCGCAGCGCTGGGTAGACATCACGGTCATCAGCGTGGACCGCCACGTGCCCGAGTCAGTGCACCTGCGACTGACCGAACACTTCGAGGAACAACGATGAGCGACTGGCTGATCCCCACCATTGCAACCATCGCGATCATCGCCATCTCGGCGTTCTTCGTGATCCTCGAGTTCGCGCTGCTGGCCGCCCGCCGGCACCGCCTGGAGGAAGAGGCCGAGCACAGCAAATCCGCGCGCGCCGCGCTGCGCGGGCTCAATGAGCTCACGATCATGCTCGCCGGCGCCCAGCTGGGCATCACCGCGTGCACCTTTGCCCTGGGCGCGGTGAGCAAGCCTGCGGTCGACTATGCACTGACCCCGATCTTCGAGTCGTGGAACATGCCGCTGTGGTTGGCCGATGTGCTGGCCTTCGCGCTGGCGCTGTTCCTGATGACCTTCCTGCACCTGGTGGTCGGTGAGATGGCTCCGAAGTCCTGGGCGATCGCGCACCCGGAACGGGCGGCGAAGCTCATCGCGTTCCCGGCCCAGGTGGTCCTCTGGGGCTTCCGCCCGCTGCTGCTCTGGATCAACGGCATCGCCAACCGCCTGGTCGCGGCCACCGGTGTGACGCCGGTAGACAGTGCCGCTGCCGGGGGCTATGACTCCGACACGATTCGGCACCTGGTGGAGCACTCCACCCAAACCGGGATGTTGGATGAGGCCTCGGCCTCACAGATCTCCCGGGTCATCGACCTGGAGACCCTCACCGTGGACGATGTCATCGCGGCGCGGACCCGACAGGAGACCACCACGGTGCCGGCCACGGCCACCGCGGCCGATGTGCAGGCCGAGGCCCAGCGCACCGGGCACCTGCGGATCCTGATCATCCCCGAGACGGGGACGAACCCGATGGTGGTCCATGTGCGGGACACCCTCACGGTTCCTCCCGAACACCCGGCCAGTGAGCTGGCCCGGCCAGCACTGGTCGTCTCCACCGGCGCCTCGGTCTATGAGGCGTTCCAGACCATGCGAGAGGCCGGCGAACAGCTGGCGGTGGTCTACTCCGAGGGGACCCTCGCCGGGGCGATCACCTGGAATGACATCCTCAAGCGGATGTGGCCCACCATGGAGGAGCAGTGGAGCGAGTCAGCAGAGGCCGCTGCCGACTCCCGGTCGCAGGACACCGCCGCTCGACGCTAGCCCGAGCAGGTGCGGCCGCCTGACGAGCGGGTCTCACGAGCACACCACGACGCCGGATCCACAGCCTGTGGGTCCGGCGTCGTCGTATCTGCAGAGAAAGCCCAGATCAGCGTGTTATCCACAGGAGTTATCCACAGTGTGTATAAGTTACACGCGTGTGATTCCCCTGGTCAGAGCGGTATCCACAGGACTTTGTGAATTGTGCACAAAACTGTGGATTAGTCCTGCACACCCTGGGGAGAAGCCCGGGCCGACTCAGGCGTAGGGATTGACCAGGCTCATGCCGAGCGCGGTGAGCAGCACCAGGACCACGGCGATGCCGAGCAGTCCGAGGCCCTGCCAGCGCCCTCGCCGCCGCGCATCGGCCAGGCGGTCACCTGAGGAGCGCGACGGGGCCTTGGAGATCACCAGGGCGCACAGCGCACCGACGACCAGGCCGCCGAAATGGCCCTGCCAGGAGATGCCGGGGATCACGAAGCTGATCACCACGTTGATCGTGATCAGCGTCAGGATCCCGCCGGTCTGGGATCCGGTGGCGCGCATCAGGATGAACAGCGCTCCGAAGAGGCCGAAGACCGCCCCGGAGGCTCCCAGCGTGGGCGTCATGGCGGGGGTCAGGAAGAGCACCGCGACAGAGCCGCCGAGGGCCGAGAGGGTCAGCAGGGCGATATAGCGGAGCCGACCGAGGGCCGGCTCGATGGCACGGCCGATGAACCACAGGGCGAACATGTTGAAGAGCAGGTGCATCGCGTTGGCCGGAGAGTGCACCAGCGCGGAGGTCAGCATCCTCCAGGGCTCGAAGAACCAGGGGGATGTCTGCAGCGGGGCGTACCACAGCGCCTCGGTCACCGCGCTGCTGAGCAGCTGCAGGCCGTAGAGCACGACACAGAGCCCGATGACGGTGAAGGTGACCACCGGGCGCTGATCGGGGCGCAGCACGGCGCCGAACTGGGAGCGGGCCGGAGGCCTGCGCCGTTGGAACTCGCTCCGCGCCCGGGCCAGGCAGTCCACACACTGGAACCCGACCGGGGCCTCCCGCAGACACTCCGGACAGGCAGGCCGGTCGCAGCGCTGACACTGCACCGTGGCCGGCCTGTCCGGGTGCTGCGGACAGAATGTTGCGTTGATCGGTCTAGACCCTCAGAGCTTCTCGATGTCGATCTTCTCGATCACGACATCTTCCTTCGGGCGGTCCCGGTTGTCGGTGGGGACCGTGTTCAGAGCGTCGACGACCTTCTGCGAGGCCGGGTCGGTGACCTCCCCGAAGATGGTGTGCTTGCCCTGGAGCCAGTTGGTGGCCACCGAGGTGATGAAGAACTGGGACCCGTTGGTGCCGGGTCCGGCGTTGGCCATGGCCAGCTTGTACGGCGAGGTGAAGTCGAGCTCCGGGTGGATCTCGTCGCCGAACTTGTAGCCGGGGCCGCCGACGCCGAGGCCCAGCGGGTCTCCGCCCTGGATCATGAAGTCGGAGATGATGCGGTGGAACACGGTGCCGCTGTAGAGCGGAGTGTTCACCTTCTTCTCACCGGACTCGGGGTGGGTCCACTCCCGCTCACCGGTGGCCAGACCGACGAAGTTGTCCACAGTCTTGGGAGCGTGATTCCCGAAGAGCTCCACGAGGATCTCGCCCTGGGATGTACGGATAGTTGCCTTATGCGTTGCGATAGCACTCATGCGCCCCATTCTCTCACTCTTGGTGGCGCGCGGTGTCAGGTGGGGGGATGATGAAGGGAATGGCCGTGCCGTAGCAGGTCACGAAGAGACCACGTAAGCTGAAGCCAGCAACCGATCCGGATTCGGAGGACATGCATGTTCGGCAAGAAGAAGAAGCGGAATCACGGCTGGGAGCACCTGGTGCTCGCAGGAGTCGAGACCGCACGTGATTGGACCGCCCCCAAACTGGGTGCGGCAGCAGATTGGGCCGAAGACACCTACCGCAAGGGCGCCCCGAAGGTGCACGACGCCTCGGGCCGCGCACTGAGCGCTGTCAACGACAGCGCCTCAGTGGCTGGCAAGAAGATCAAGGAATACTCCTCGGTCGCCGGCGGCGGCATCTCGTCCCAGTACGAGAAGCTTCCCCCGCAGGCCAAGGCCGAGGTGGCGAAGATCCTCTCCAAGTACGATACTGCCAAGACGCAGTTCGCCACGGAGTACGTCCCCGCCACCTCGGCGAAGCTGGGCGGCTATGCGGATAAGACCGCAAAGCTGATCCACCGCGCTGAGCTTGATCCCCGCGTCGAGAAGGCGCTGATCAAGGCGACCGGTGACAAGAAGATCGTCAAGAAGCTGCGTAAGAGCTCCGAGAACTACGCCAAGGGCGCTGCCAAGACGCTGAAGAAGCAGCAGCGCTCCAACAGCCGCAAGAAGGGTCTGCTGGTCTTCGGACTGGTGGCCGCGGCTGTGACGGCAGGCGTGGCGGCATGGCGGGCGAGCCAGCCGGTGGAAGACCCGTGGAAGAAGCCTGCGCCGGTCACCCGGCCAGCCACCTCCTCCACGGCGGCTCCGAAGCCGGTGACCTCGGCCAAGCCCGCAGGCTCGGCTCCGCAGCCAGCAACCTCGGCTCCGAAGCCGGCGGGCCAGGGCGGTTCGGCAGCGCCGAGCACCGTCGCTGGCACTCCGGCCGCCGCGCCGAAGGCAACTCCTGATGCCCCCAAGACCTCCGGTGCGCCGGAGTCCAAGGCGGGACCCTCGGGAGTGACCAACGTCAACGCACAGAACGCTGACGAGGCCAAGGGCAAGAACGTCCCCTCACCGAAGCCAGCCACCTGAGCTGAGCCGCGACTGAGAACGTAGCTGAACAAGAGCGGACCTGGCGTGATCGCCAGGTCCGCTCTCGTGTCAGGGGGGTGCCTCTATGGTTTTCGTCAAGCGGCCAGGGAGTGCTCAGTTGCGATCGGGGCGGCGGGGTCTTGGTAGAGGGTCCCGTCGCGCAGCATCGCGTAGAGAGTGTCCAGTCTGCGGCGGGCCAGGGCGATGATGGCCTGCTTATGCCGCTTTCCCTCGGAGATCTTCCGGTCGTAATACGCCCTCGAGGGCGGGTGCTGCAGAGCCGCGAACGCTGAGTTATACAGGCTCGATTTCAGCCGCTTGTTGCCACCGCGGTTGGCAAACTCCCCACGAATGGAAGTCCCGGAACGCCTCGTGGTGGGCGCGATCCCGGCGTAGGAGGCCAGATGGCCTGCCGTTTTGAAGTCTTTGCCCACGACTTCGGTGAGGATCCTGGCTGCGGTCCTGACCCCGATTCCGGGCATCGAAGTCAGGACCCGGTGAAGAGGGTGGGCCTCCACAAGAGCCTCCACCTGGGCCAGGACTCCGGCGCGCTGCCGGGTCAGGTCCTGGAGCTGACGCGCCAGAATCGGCACGATGGTGACCGCGGCTCCGGTGCCGGCGACCACCACCGTCTGGGCCTCCAGAGCAGTGAAGATCTCTTCGGTGACCCGTTCGGCCAGTCGTGGGTTGTGTTTCTTGATCCGGTTGCGCACATGACCCCGCCCAGCGGTCTTCAGTCGCTGCGG
>NZ_PVTY01000007.1 GCF_003003175.1 Nesterenkonia sandarakina
TGAGTCCTTCCTCGCCTTCGGCGAGGTACCGGGTGACCCAGGTGGTCACGGTGGGACGCGAGACTCGGAACTCCGCAGCGACGTGGGATTTGGGGATCCCGTCGCTCAGGTGACGAGTCACCATGCGCAGTCGTCCGGTCGGGGTCAGTGGTGCGTTAGCGTGGATCATGGGCGGGCTCTTCTCCTGCGGATGGGTTGTGTAGGAACTTCCATCCTGTGGCGGGGAGCCCGTTCCTCATCTCATCGACGCACCAGTGGCAAGAACCTCATGCCCCACAACAGCTAGTCCTGCTCTCCACGCGCGGCATCTGGGTCTGCCGGCGATTCACGGCGTCGCTGCTGCACCAGCTCTTTGGTCCGAACCAGCCTGAGCACCGTCACCAGCGCAATGCCGCCGAGGATGTTGAACAGCAGCGTGTAGCTGAACCAGCTCAGCCACTCCAGGAAGGTGATGTCTGCTCCGGTCTGGATGGCTCCGAAGATCAGCAGCGAGTCCAGGATGGAGTGGAAGAGCTGAAGACCCGCCAACAGGAAGCCGCCGACGACGGCCGCGACGATCCGCGCAATGTCCGCGTCGGTTCCCTGCTGCATGCGTGTCATCAGGGTGATGGTGCTGCCGCCGAGGATGGCCAGACAGATGGTCTGCAGGGAGAACGGTGCGTCCACGAAATGCGCGGCGGACTCTCGTATGGTCGATTCCCACTCCGGGAATGCCTGCATCACCAACCACATGAAGACCCAGCCGCCGGCGAGGTTTGCCACCAGCGTGCCGCCCCAGAGTTTCCCCAGTTGTGCGACGCTGCCCTCCCGCGAGACCACCGCCGCGACGGGCATCAGGAAGTCCTCGGTGAACAGTTCGCTGTGCGCCAGCAGGATCGCGATCAGTCCGACGCTGAATGCCAGACCTGCCAGCAGGTGATTGTCGGTCTCGTGCAGCACGGCCAGGTAAGCCATCACACCCAGTCCGACTTCCATCCCGCCGAAGAATCCGGTGACGAGCATCGCGCGGAAGGTGCGCTGGAGCCGTTCGGCCCCTTCGTTCACCGTGTTGTCGAAGGAGTGTTGCAGGGCCTCCTCGACAGGAGAGTCGTTCTCGCCCAGTCTCTGCGGCGTTCCTCGCTCATACGGCTGCTCTCCGAGGTTGTTGGGCACTGCGCCTGATAGCTGGGAGTCTAGTGACCAGGAATCCGCACAGTGCTATCCAGGCAGCCTCCACGACGACGACGGGCCCCGGTCTGCTGACCGGGACCCGTCGTCTTGCGGAAATGTCGACGCTGCGAGAGCCTAGCGATCCATCGGCTCCGCGAAGACGCGGAAGTCCTTGCGGTCAGCGTGGAGGTCCCACAGCTTCTCCGCCAGGACCTGCGGGTCCTTGGTGTCGCTGCCCTCGGTGATCTCACCGGGGATGATCAGCTGCCCGACGTGGATGTTCTCCTCGGCGAGCTCATCGTGGAGCATCTGCGCAAAGGCGCTCTCCCCGGCGAAGGCGATCGAGGTGCCGGCCACCTTCGCGCTGGGGCGTGCGCCGCTGCCACCGTTGATGAACAGCACGGTGCCCCGACCCAGAGCACGCATGCCCTGCAGCACCTGGTGCACGGCTGCGACGGGTCCGTAGATGGAGAACTCGACGGCTCCCTCGAGATCCTGCGCGGTGGTCTCCAGCAGCGGGCGCAGGAACTCCTTCTGAGGCAGCGGGCTGTAGGTCATGACCTCGATGGGTCCAGTTCCTGCACGGCCTTGTCCAGCGCCTCGGTCAGGCTGCGGGTGTCGCGGACATTGGCTTGGAAACCCTTGGCGGTGAAACCCTCAGCATTGAGCTCCTCAGCGAACGCGTCCACACGCTCCTGGCTGCGGGAGATCAGGGCCAGGTTGAAGCCTTCCCGGCCGAATCGACGTGCAACAGCGGCTCCCAGGCCGCGTCCTGCTCCAATAAGCGCAATGGTAGTCATATAGGTCCTTCCGTGGAGTCCGTGACCCCACACATAGCGGAATCGGACATCGTGAACATCCTGCGCCCGGTCACGTTCTATGCCGGACGCTTTGCTGACAACCACCGATGGTCGCGTCCGATTCCCGCTAGCATTCTCTGCGCCGGAGATGTGGAATGGAACACATGGACCAGGATGAAGTATTCGAGCGCCGCTACCGGGCCGTGAAGTCCCGGGATCGCCGCTTCGACGGGCAGTTCTACACCGCGGTCTCCTCCACGATGATCTACTGCCGTCCCTCCTGCCCGGCGCAGACCCCGAAGCCCGAGAACGTCACCTTCTATTCCACCTCCGCCGCCGCGCACGAGCACGGCTACCGCGCCTGCAAGCGATGCCTGCCCGAAGCGGCTCCGGGCACCCCCGAGTGGAACACCCGGCAGGACCTGGCCGGACGCGCCATGCGGCTGATCCGCGAAGGCCACATGAACGACGGCGGCGTGGAGGCCCTGAGCGCCCAGCTGGGCTACAGCAGCCGTCACCTGCACCGGACCCTGAGCGCGGAACTGGGCGCCGGACCGCTCGCACTCGCCCGGGCCCACCGGATCCACCTGGCCCGGAGCCTGCTGGTGGGCACCTCTCTGCCGATCACCGAGATCGCCTTCGCCGCCGGTTTCTCCTCGGTGCGCCAGTTCAACGACACCGCCCGAGCCGTGCTCGGCGCGACACCCCGGGAGATCCGGGTGCGCGCCCACCGGTCTGCGGGCGCTGCCCCGAAGCGCGGCGGGTCCAGCGCCGCCTCCACCTCCGGTGCCGCCTCTCCCGGTGCTGCTGGTGGAGCCGGTGGAGCGTCTGCGACGGAGCGGCTCGGGCTGCGCCTGGCCCTGCCGGTGCGGGAGCCCTTCAACGCGGTGGAGCTCTTCACCTTTTTAGCTGAACGCGCCCTTCCCGGCGTAGAGGCAACCCAGCTCGACGGCGAGGCCCTGGTCTACGCCAGGACCCTGCGGCTGGCCCACGGACCGGCCGCGATCCAGGTCACCGCGACACCTGTCACCACGTTCCCAGTGCCAGGGCACCCGGTCGCTGCGGCCTCCGCCATCAAGATCCCTGCCGCAGAGGCCCCCGCCGGTGCGGGTCCTGTCGGCTCTTCCCTGCAATGGCAGCTGCAGCTGGAGTGCGAACTCAGCGCCTGGGCCGACATCCCGACTGCCGTCGCCGTGGCCCGTCGGCTCTTTGACCTCGACGCCGACCCGCTCGCCGTCTGCGCTGCTCTCTCCGAGGATCCGGTGTTGGCACCCCTGCTCGCCCGTGCCCCAGGACTGCGGATCCCAGGAACCGCCGACGGCGCGGAGTACCTGATCCGCGCCATCGTGGGTCAGCAGATCTCGGTGGCGGCCGCGCGCACCCACCTCGGCCGGCTCGTCGACGCGCTGGGCGCCAAGCACGAGTCTTCCTTCGCGGGGCTGTCCAGGCTGTTCCCCACACCGGAGGAGATCCTCGCCGGGATCCCGGCGCCGCCGTCTCACACCGGCTCCGTCCCGCCCGTCCTGGACCCGGAACGGCCGCTGCGGCTGCCCGCCCGGTCCATCACCACCGTGCGCACCGCCGCGGCGGCCCTGGCCAGCGGGGAGCTCAGCCTGCACCAGGGAGCAGACACCCGGGCGCTGCATGACCAGCTCACCTCCATGCCGGGGATCGGGCAGTGGACGGCCTCGTATCTGATGCTGCGGGTGATGGGCGACCCCGACGTCTGGATGACAGGTGACGTCGTGCTGCTCACCGGCGCCAAGAAGCTCGGCCTGCTGGACCCGGCATCCAAGAAGACCGCGGCGCACCGAGCGTTGGAGTCCCATGCCCGGCGCTGGTCGCCCTGGCGCTCCTATGCCGCGATGCACCTCTGGCAGGCGGCCGCCGCCCTGCCAGCACTGCCCTCACCAGTTCTCCCCTCACCGGACCTCACCCCACGTGGTCACACCCGACAGAAGGCAGCATCATGACACGTCTCGACAGCAGCATCCACCACGTCAGTGTGAGTACACCCGATGGACCTTTCAGTGTGGTGGCCAATGACAGCCATGTCTTGGCCTCCGGTTGGACCTGGGACATCGCTGCCCTGCTGAAGCTGATCCATCCGGAGCTGCGGGAATTCACCGGGGAGTCAGCACCAGATGCTGGTGCTCCCCCGGCACCGGTTCGAGCTCCGGGACCTGCGGGACGGGCTTCGGTGCTGGATCAGGCTGCCGAGGCGGTGGCGGCCTATTACGCCGGTGACACCGCGGCCGTGGACGGCGTGCCGGTGAAGCAGCGCTCCGGGCCGTTTCGAGAACAGGCCTGGGAGGTGCTGCGTCAGGTGGCGCCGGGCGCGCCGCTGACCTACGCCGGGTACGCCGAGCGTGCGGGACGCCCGCGCGCGGTCCGAGCGGCGGCCGGGGCCTGCGCGATGAACGCCGCGGCGCTGTTCGTGCCCTGTCATCGGGTGATCCGCACCGACGGTGGGCTCGGCGGCTTCCGCTACGGGGTGCAGATCAAAGAGAGCCTGCTGCGGCGGGAAGCCGCCCCGGCACCGTCTCTCCGCGCAGATCCCAGGCCCGAGTCGCCTGCACGGTGACCGCCCGGGGTCCGGTGCGCCGGATGGTGCCCTCAGCCATGAGCATCTTCGCCGCGAAGAGACACTCCCCCGTATTGCGCTGAGCCTCCTCGAAGAAGCTCAGATCCACGCAGCCGGTGCCGTCGTCGAGGGTGATGAACACGACCCGTTTGCCCGAGGCCATCGGTGGGGTCTGGGTAGCCACCCGGATCCCGGCCACTCGCACGGTGGCGCCGTTGCGCAGGGACAGCAGGTCTTCGGCGAAGGTGACCCCCGCCGCCTGCAGCACCGGATGATGGAAGTCCATCACGTGTCCGCTGGTGTCCAGGGAGGTCAGGTCCAGCTCGGTGGTGACGATCTCTCGGGCCGCCAGCTCACCTGCCCCGGTGGGCATGTTGGCGATCTCCACGTCCCCGATGGGCAGGGCGAGCTGACCCTGGACCTGGCGGGCGGGAAGCTTCTTGGCGTACTCCAGGTTGGTGGACTCCACCCACTGGATGAGGTCTTTGCGGTGCTTCCGGCCTTCTGGCAGCAGAGCGTCCAGGGCGCCCACCTTGGCCAGGTCGCGCAGCGTGGAGCGTTTCAACCGCGACCGGTCGCGCAGATCCGCCAGTGAGGCGAAGGGCTGCTCCGCCTCGATCCGGCGCAGCTCGGCCTTCGATATCCCCTTCAGCCCGACCAGCGACATCCGGATCCCCCATACCGGCAGCCCCGCCACCGAGGTTGCCTCCACGTGATAGCTGCTGGTGGAGCGGTTGACGTCCATCGGCAGCAGCGGGATCTTCAGCCGACGGGCCTCGGAGACCAGCAGCCGCAGCGGGTACATGCCCGGGTCGTGTTCGAAGAGGCCGCAGAGGAAGTGGGCCGGGTGGTGGGTCTTCAGCCAGGCCGACTGGTAGGTGGGCACGGCGAAGGCCGCTCCGTGGGCCTTGCAGAAGCCGAAGCTGCCGAAGCTGAGCAGGATCTCCCAGACCCGGTCGATCACCGCAGCGGAGTATCCGCGCTTGGCGGTCTCCTCGCGGAAGAAGATCTCCACCGGTCCTGACTTGTCCTTGCTCATCGCGCGGCGCAGCTCATCGGCGACATCCAGGCCGCATTCGGTCATCGTGTCGAAGATCCGCAGGACCTGTTCATGGAAGACCACCACCCCGTAGGTCTCATCGAGGATCTCGGCCAGATCGGGATGCGGGTAGCGCACGGTCTCGTAGCCGTGGCGGCGTTCCAGATAGGGCTTGACCATGCCGGATCCCATGGGTCCGGGACGGAACAGCGAGATGTCCACCACCAGGTCGTTGAGCGTCTTGGGCACCAGCTTGCCGATCAGCTCGCGCTGCCCGGGGCTCTCGATCTGGAAGCAGCCCAGGGTGTGGGTGGACTGGATCATCGCGAAGGTCGCGGGATCGGCATAGTCCACGTCTTTGACCATGTCGATGACCTCCCCGGTGGTGCGTTCGAGCTCGGTGAGGGCATAGGCGATCGCCGACTGCATCCGCACGCCCAGGATGTCGAGCTTGATGAACCCCATCGGATCCATATCGTCCTTGTCGAACTGGCTCATCGGCAGCCCGTTGACCCCGGAGCGCTCCACCGGGGTGAGCGTGAGCAGGTTGTTGTTGCCCAGGATCACACCGCAGGGATGGGTGGAGATGTGCCGGGGCAGCCGGTCCAGACGTTCGGAGAGGTCCACCAGCAGGTCCAGCTGCTGGCGTCCGGAGCTGCGCTCGGTCTCGATCCGTTCGGCCAGGCTTTGGAGCTCGGGCTTCTCCTCGAGGGCGCGGCGGAACTCCCGGGCGGGGAAGCGCCACATGATCTCCGCGAGCTGATCGATCTCCTCCTCGGGGAGTCCCAGCGCGAGCCCGGCGTCACGGACCGCGCCGCGGATCCGGTAGGCGTTCTGCATGCTCATCAGGGTGACCCGCTGCGCGCCGAAGCGCTTGAACACCGCCCGGTAGATCCGGTGCCGCTCGGAGGACTCCACGTCGATGTCGATGTCCGGCAGGGTGGAGCGCCGGCGGGAGAGGAAGCGTTCGAAGATCAGTCCGTGCTGCAGCGGGTCGATCGGACTGATCCCCAGGGCGTGGACCACCAGGGAGGAGACCGCCGAGCCGCGGGCGGCGGCGCGGACCCCCATCTCGCGGATCAGCCGGGCCACCTCGGCGACGGTCAGGAAATAGGGGGCGAAGCCGAGGTCGGTGATGATGCTCAGCTCATGTTCCAGCCGCGCCCGCGCCGCACCGGTGCGCTCCTGGCCTGGGGCTTCAGGATCGGGACTCGTCTCAGCCGCGGCTTCCTGGGCGAGCATCTCGGCCAGGCCGGCTTCGCAGCGGGCGCGCAGCTCCTCATCCGGGTCGCCCTCGATCCCGATCACGGAGGTCTCGGGCACCTTGGGCTGGCCCCAGCCCATGTCTCTGACCGGGTCCAGCTCGCACTGGCGTCCCAGCGCCTCGGTGTTGGCCAGCAGCTCCTCGGCCGAGATCGGGGTGGTGCTGGCCGCGCAGATCTCTGCGGCCAAGGACTTCATCGCAGCGGCAGGCTTCAGCCAGCCCTGGTCGGTGGGCTGCAGCGCCGAGGTGCTGTGCAGATCCGAGAGCACCCGCACGGCGTCGAGCACATCAGCGGTGGCGGCCTCATCGGTGCTCAGCAGCCGCACCGCGTTGGTCAGCACCGGCGTGACCCGGCTGACCTGCGCGGCGCTGAGCATCCGGACCGCGTGGGCGGTGGACAGCGCCTCCCCTGGAGGCGCCAGGTGGGAGACGACCTCCACCCGCAGCGCCTCGCCGAGCACCTCACGCCATTGACGCAGCAGCGCCCGGGTGCTGCGGTAGTCCCGGGAGGCCGCGGCCGCACCGATCTCGCTCTCCGGTCCGGCCAGCACGAACAGCCGACGACGCACCTCTCCCTCCCCGGGGGCCGAGTGCTCGGCCAGGTCCTGCAGGCTCACCCGCGCGGCCTCGCCCTGCGGGCGTTCGTGGGCACGAGAGATCAGCTGGCACAGCGCCGCATACCCACCGGTGGCATTGCTGGCGAGGACCACGGCCCGGCCACGGTCCTCCACTGCGAGGCTGACGCCGAGGATCGGGGCGATGCCCAGGTCGATGCAGGCACCGAGGTGTTTGACCGCCCCATAGAGCCCGTCCCGGTCGGTGATGGCCAGGGCTGTCATCTCATCCGCCGCGGCGGCGGCCACCAGTTCGCCAGGCCGGTTGGTGCCATAGTGACTGCTGAACGAGCTGGCCACATTCAGATGGGTGAAGGTCAATGGACCCGCACCAGACGCCAACGTCCGGAGGCCAGGTGCCGACTGACGTCGATGGTGTGCACCTCGGCGGTCTCGGTGCGTGAGGTGGCTTCAAGCCGGACCTGCAGCCGCCACATCTCATGGGCCACCAGTCCGGGGCGACCGCGCTCGGCGCGGGGCTCCTCCAACCACCAGCTGCGCCGCTGATACCAGCGGACAGGGGCTTCGACCACGAGATGCCTCCGCTCTTTCCAGATCACCCGGTGGGGCAGAAACTGCTCGTCACATTCGATATCGATGGATTCAGTGAGCGTCACCGCTCCACGGCGGGGTGCTCGGTCGGCTTCGGGGCGAATAACAGTGGACATGGGCAAGCTCCCTCTTTCATGTCTCCAAGAGGTATGACGAAGCCGATGGGAAGCCCGGGAGCCTCATCGTATTCGAACATACATTCGATAGCAACAGAGGTGAGCTTAGGTCCGGGCACGGACACGACCGACTGCACAGCGAGCTCGGAGCGCCCGTTCCGGGCCCGGAGGAGATCGGGCAGCCAGGGGCCGATGGGACCGAAGCCTCTTTGTTTCACGCCGAAACACGACCAGAGTGTGCTCAATCGATACGGCCTCTGACCCTCCCCCGCATGAGCAGATCAAGGATGTGCAATGCAGCTATACGCCGGTGAGACCACATGGCCAGTGGGCAACGTCTACGGGCCCGACGCCACGCTCTCGTCGTTCTTCGAGAACTACATCCAGTTCAGGGGCTACTCCACGCGCTCGGAGTTCTGGTGGCCCTTCCTGTTCCTGGTCCTGGTCCACACTGCGATCGGCATGACGGCGATCATCACCATCAGCACCCTGTTCGCCGAGGACATCGTCACCGACGCACGGGATCTCTTCGGGGTCACCGGGTTCTCCCCCAGCGTCTGGCTCGAGGGCTTCGGCGCGATCTTCGCCGCCGCCATACTCGGCCTGCATCTGCTGATCCTGGCGCTGACCATCCCGCCGCTGCTCGCCGTGACCTGGCGTCGACTTCACGATTCAGGGCTTCCGGGCTCGATGTTCTTCCTCGGGTTCATCCCGGTCATCGGATGGTTCGTGGTTCTCCTGCTGCTCGTGCGTCCCTCTGCGCCGGAGAAGCATCACCCGGAATTCGGCGTCGCCTGGTACTGACCCCGGCCGGGCACCCAGCTGCTCAGGCCCCTCGAGAGTTCTCGGGCAGCAGCTGAGCGAGCTCGGCGCCCCATCGGGTGGCCCGGTCGATCTCCCCGGACAGGACCGGACCCTCGTATCCCTCCACGTAGAAGCTCTCAGGCTTCGCGAGGAGCGATGCGCCGTGGCTGCGCAGCAGCTTCGCCGCCTTCTTGCTGGCCGCACCGGGGAGGTTCGGGTGGCGGACGTGGGTGTCGAACACCGCGACCGGCAGATGAACGTCACCGGCGGCGCTGATCCACTCCCGCACGCCGGTGCCCCCGGGGTGACCGCCGCGGTTCGCGGCATCTCTGCGAGTCTGCGGGCGGCTCAGTCCGAAGGCATGGGTGGGAGCCCCTACGACGAGCAGGTCGGCTGTGACCGTGTCGGCGGGCGGGGCGAAGCTGACATCAAGCACCATTCCGACATCAAGCGTGGCGGCCAGACCGTCTGCCACCGCCTCGGCGATGACCTTGGTGTTTCCCCACGCGGACTCGTAGACGATGACAGCATCCATGGTGTCGTTCTCCCTCCACGACACCATCTTCTCGTCGCCGTTCAGGAGCGCACCAGGACCTTAAGTCCCGAACTGACCGGTCAGCCGACGCCCAGCGCCTCCTGGATCGGGCCGGAGACGAAGTAGAGCACGAACAATGCCGCGGTGACGTACATCAGCGGGTGCACTTCACGCCATTTGCCGCGGAAGACCTTGATCGCCACGTAGCTGATGAAGCCTGCGCCGATGCCGTTGGTGATCGAGTAGGAGAAGGGCATGACCACGATGGTCATGAAGGCGGGGATCGCCATCTCCACATCGGTCCAGTCGATCCGCACGATCTGCTGCATCATCAGGAAGCCGACCAGCACCAGGGTGGCGGAGGCCGCCTCGGTGGGGATCACGGCGGCCAGCGGGGCCAGCACGATGGTGGCCAGGAAGAGCACTCCGGTGACCACGTTGGCCAGACCGGTCCGCGCGCCGTCGCCCACGCCCACGGTGGACTCGATGAACCCGGAGTTCACCGAGGTGGAGCCCACGCCGCCGCCGATGGTGCCGACCGCGTCAGCGACCATGATCCGGCGGGAGTGCGGGATGTCGCCGTCGGCGTCCTTGATCCCGCCGGCGTTGGAGACGCCCACCATGGTGCCCAGCAGGTCGAAGAAGTTGGCCAGCAGCAGGGTGAAGATCGCGAGGGTGGCCGCGACCACGCCGATGCTCTGCCAGGAGCCCAGCAGGTTGAAGTCCCCGATCAGGCTCAGGTCGGGCATGGTCAGCCAGTCCTGGTTCAGCGTCGGCACGGTCAGGCCCCAGCCATAGGGGTTCTCGGTGCCGTCCTCGGCCACCTGCGGGCCGATGCGGAATACCGATTCGATCGTGATCGCCAGCACCGTGGCACCCACGATCGAATACAGGATCGCGCCGCGGATCTTGGCCGCCCACATGGCGAAGAGGGCGAACATCGCGATCAGGAAGATCAGGATCGGCCAGCCGTAGAGCGACCCGCCGACGCCGAGCTCCAGTCCGGTGCTGCCGTTGTTCTGGATGAAGCCGGCGTTGACCATGCCGATCAGCGCGATGAACAGTCCGATGCCCACGCTGATCGCGATCTTGAGCGCGCCGGGGACGGCGTTGAAGATGGCCGAGCGGAAGCCGGTGAGCACCAGGACCAGCAGGATCACACCCTCGATGACCACCAGTCCCATGGCATCGGCCCAGGTCATGCCGGGAAGCACGACGATGCCGTAGGTGATGAACGCCGAGAGTCCCAGGGAGGAGGAGACCGCCATCGGGAACTTGCCGATCACGCCCATGAGGATGGTCATCAGACCAGAGATCAGCGAGGTCGCGGCGGCGACGGCGGGCAGGTTCGGCTCCGAGCCGCCGCCGAGGAAGCTGCCGGTGGAGTCGGCTGAGGCGCCGATGATCAGCGGGTTCAACACGATGATGTAGGACATCGCGAAGAAGGTCGCCAGACCACCGCGCACCTCCCGACCGATGCTCGAACCGCGGGCGGTGATGTGGAAATACCGGTCGAGGGTACCGGGCTCTCGCGGGGTGGAGGTCTGGGAGGCGGGGGTCTGAGTGCTCACGGAGCACTACCTTATGGCCCCGCGAGTAATTCCGACCAACGGAATTCACCAGACGAGACCGGAGTCACGCGGAAGGACCCGGAGACCGGGTGCCGGGGACTCGATATCGTGTGGGGCGGAACCTCCCGAGACCGGCAGAGAGCCGCCGTGGATGCGGCTCGGCGGGACAGCGCCGACCTGTTCTTTCGATCACGGCAATAGAATCGAGCAGAAAAGGCACATCTACACCTCCGAGAGAGATCCATTGACAGCACAGACTTACGGATTGTTCGCCATCAAGGATGATCAGCTCATAGCAGGTTCGGCGGACTCCTCCCATATGACCTTCGAGCCGGAGGAGCTGGTCCTCCACGATCTGGATGTCTCGCTGCCCTGGGCACGCGTGTCAGCACTGGAATTCACTGCCAAGAGCGCTCCACGGCCCGCGTCCCGGGTCTTTGAGATGTCCTGGGCGGTGCTGGCTGCGGTGGGACTCGACCTGGGTCCGGTCTCGACCAGGGTGCAGGTCACAGTGCGGGGAGCCGACGGCACCCAGGACTGCGACATCGCCGTGACGAACAGAGCTCGGCTGACGCGCCGCGAGATCCAGAAGGCCAACAGGTTCGCGTCCTGGCTGGTCTCCACGCGGGCTCAGGCCCCTGCCCTGCAGCATCCGGAAGACCTGATTCAGCGCTTTGAGCTGGCGAGGGACTGACGCGTTCGCCGGACTCGAAGGATCACGGCGGCGCTCAGACGCTCGACCCTGAGACCCCCTGCTTCGACGCCGTGGGAATCAGCATCTTCGGGGCACGCATGACCAGGAGCCAGACCGGCAGGACCACCACGCACAGCACGGACAGCAATGAGATGTCCCCGACCACGACCGCTGCGATGAACAGCGCGATCCACCCGTCGCGGCATTCAGCGAGCACTGCACCGAGGATTCCGCTGGCAAGTGCCAGACCCAGCGGGACCTCGGGAATCAGCGACGCAACGATGAGTCCGGTCGCCGCCCCGATGAAGATCGCGGGAAAGATCCGACCTCCGCGGAAGCCCGAGGTGGCCGCGACGAGCAGCGCCGCGAGTTTGACCGCGAGGATGAGCAGCAGCTGGACGGTGGTGTGCTCATCAGCATGCCGCACGAGATCTGCCATCTGCTGGCCGCCCTTGAACAGGGTCACCGGTCCACCGATCGCCCCGAGGCACCCCAGGATGACTCCGCCCAGGGTGGTGTAGAGCAGTGGACTTCGCAGTCTGCGAAAGCTCGCATGCAGCGGCCTGAAGACCGCGGCCCCGGCCAGAATCACCAGGGCGGCGGCACATGCGACAGCAGCGCCGGCCAGGAGATCCGAGGGGTGTGGTGCCCCGAGCGGCGGGATCTCGGTGGGCCCGAACTGGGGGCCGTCGATCATCCGCATTGTGAGGGAACCCGCTGCCGCGGCGAGGAGCGGCAGGAAGAGCCTGTCCCAGAGCGCGCCTCCAGTGCTCGCGGTCGCCACGACTCCGGTGAGCACCAGCGCGGCGGCCACCGGGGTTCCGAACAGTGCCCCGATGGTGCCCGCGGCCGTCATCAGCACCACGAGTCTCATGTCGATCCGTGGCCACAGTCTCACGACCAGTGCCAGCACGATCGCGGTGTTGATCGCGATGATGGGTGACTCTGGGCCGAGGCTGACGCCTCCCGCCAACACCAGCAGGCTCACCAGGATGAGTCCCGGCACAGCGGCGAGTGGGATGGGCGGCGCCAGCAGCTCCACGGTGGCCGAGTCGCGTCCCCCGCGACCGGGGGCAAAGGTGCAGATGAGACCGACTGTGAGTCCCACGACGCTCAGGACCGCGAAGATCCACCAGCGCGAGTCGGGATCAAGACCGAAGAGGCTCGGCAGGTCCGTCCAGAGGACACCCTTCAGCAGGTGCGCTGCCTCCTCCACGAGGAACAGCCCGAGCCCGGAGACGACACCGACGAGAATCGCAGGAACCGACAGGCGCACAAGCGTGGCCACCGTGGGTGATGCCTCGTCGGTCCCGTTCGCCATTGCTTTGGTACCCCACTGGTCAGGAACGCCTGCCTGGCCGGAGTCCGGCCGGACTCTGTCCGCGAGAGCCTCAGGCCATCGCGCGACGGATGTTCTTCTCCTCGGCGCGCTTGTCCCACCAGCGTTTGAGCACCAGGTATCCCAGGATCCAGGTGCCCAGCGCCGTGATGATCCAGACCACCAGGGGCGTCAAGATCCACGCCGTCAGGGTCGAGAGGGTCAGGCCATCCGCCACCAGGGTCGCCACCCACACAGCCAGCAGGGTCGAGACCAGGCCTACCGCCCCGAGGATGGCGGAGGCATACTGGCGGGCCATGTTGAACACGAAGGGTCCAAGGACCGCCTGCGCCAGGACGAAGACGACGACGACGGTGATGAATCCGGTCGGCTCGAGGGTGACGCCGTCGATCAGGGTTGCGGCGACCAGCATCGCGACGGCGGCCATCACGATGTTGATCGCGGCCTGCAGCAGCATGCGCACCATGACAGGCTCTCTTCCGGGGACGGCCGTCTGGGTCCAACTGGCCGGAACCCCGCGTAGATGGTGACACGGACCCAGTCGATGACTCCATGAGAGACCCTGGCGGACACCAGGTCAAGAGATCTCGGCTGGAGGGCCTCCGCTGTGTCGCGTCTCTCGCGCAGGTGGTTGCTCGCGCCAATTAGAGTGGCTCCATGAGCTTCCTGATGCACAAGCGCCACCTCGCCACCCACCGGACGCCGCGTAAGACGCTTCCGCTGGCGGTCGCGGCCTCCGCCCTCGCTGTTCCGATGATGGCTGCGTTCTCGGTGGTGGCGTTGGATCTGCTCAAGCATGGTCAGCGCAAGGACCGGGATGCACCCCGCCCGGGGACCTTTGACGCCGAGGTCGAAGAGTCGCCGATGAACATCTACACCGACGGTGAAGCCCTCTATGGCGACATGCTCAAGGCCATCGACTCCGCGCAGGATCTGATCCTGATGAAGACCTACATCTGGAAGGACGATGAGGTCGGTCAGCGATTCATCGACGCCTTCAATGCCGCGTCCCGTCGCGGTGTCAAGGTCTTCATCATCTACGACGGGTTCGCCAATCTCGTGGTGAAGCCTGCGTTCTACGCGCAGCTCGACGACGCGGTCCACGTGTTCCGTATGCCTGCGGCGGGCAGGAGCTTCTGGAAGGCTCCGGTGCGCTCCACCGGGTTCAACCATTCCAAGATCCTGGTCATCGATGATGCCGTCGGGTTCGTCGGCGGCTACAACATCGGTGCGCTCTACGCCAAGAAGTGGCGCGACACGCATCTGAAGGTGGTGGGCCCCGCCGTCTGGGGGCTGCGCCAGACGGTCGCACGGCTGTGGAACGAGGATCGTGACGCCGCGAAGCAGATCCCGTGGATCGCCCCCGACAGCTGGAACCCTTCGGTCCGCGTGGTCGCCAACCTGCCGGTCGACCTGGTCTACCCGATCCGCAACATGTATCTGAAGGCCATTGAGCGGGCCGATCAACGGATCTGGATCTCCACGCCCTACTTCATTCCTGACCAGCAGATCCTCCGGGCCCTGAAGCTCGCCGCTGAGCGTGGGGTGGACGTGCAGGTGATGGTGCCCAAGGATTCCAACCATGTGCTCGCCGACTGGGTCTCGCGGGGCTTCTTCGGTGAGATGCTCGATTCCGGGATCTCCATCCTGCTCTATGCCAGCAGCATGATGCATTCGAAGACCGCGACGATCGACGGCGAGTGGTCGACGATCGGCACGGCGAACATCGACCGGCTGTCTCTGTCCTTCAATTACGAGTCCAATCTCGAAGTCATCGACCCTGGGTTCGCCCGGGAGATGGAGAAGGTCTTCGAGAGCGACAGCGAGCACTGCGAGGTCGTGAGCGCGGATACCTGGCGGGAGCGTCATCCGATGGCTCGGGCCACTGAGTGGGCGCTGATCCCGTTCCGCCCGGTGCTCTGACCTGACCGTTTCATCGCGCGTGGTACCGGGACTCGGCGGGTAGTCGTCCGAGTCTCATGGCCCAGTTCAGTCATCTTCTGCCGTGAAAAATATTAATTGCATTCAGTAACGGTCTCGATCCGCGCCCTGACAGTCATGCGGGCCTGCCGTCGCCGTCCCTCCGGCCTGTGGCCCGAGGAACTTTGCATCAATTCGTTTGACCGAGGTTTTTTGTTCAGGCTACGTTCAGTGCAGATGCAGTGGAGCTTCGCTTATTTCCGCACCTCAGACCGTTCTCCCGGCCTAATTTCGTCCTCCAGGAACGCACGCGGTGTGGGGTGAATTCCTGCGAGCGCGTGAAGAAATTCAGTGATCTCCGCGGCTGGACCGACGATAGGCGATACAGGAGACTCGATGACTGACTACGCGTACGACACCTCCCCCGATTCATGCACCACGCAGCGCTCGGCCCCACAAGGTCCGAAATCCTGCATCGCGGCATTCTTCAAGAACTACGCCCAGTTCAAGGGCTACGCGACACGCGGGGAGTTCTGGTGGCCCTGGCTGCTGCTCTTCGTCCTCCACACGGCCATCACCATCGGCACCGCGATCATCATCTCCACCGCCTTCCCCGACGATGTCGTGACCGAGTCCTACAACCCTGCCGGACAGCCGGAGTTCTCCTACCAGGTCTGGTTCGAAGGCGCCGCGGGCGGGGTCGTCGCGGTCGCAGGACTGCTGCACCTGCTCATCTGGGCCGCCACCATCTTCCCGATGCTGGCCGTGACCTGGCGCCGCTTCCACGACATCGGGCTCCCCGGACCGGTGTTCTTCATCTCGCTGGTCCCGATCCTCGGCAGCATCGCCTTCCTGATCCTGATGGCTCGCGGATCCGCACCGGAGAAGCGTCGCCCGGAATGGGACGCACCCGCGGCTGTCCGCGCCTGAGTCACGCTCGAGACCGCGCACGATGACCGAGGAATAACCCCTGCGCGTCGCCTACGGCCGGCGGGCCGCCGAGTATTCGCACCTTCTGGGCTCCATGGATCAGATGGATCCGCGGGATCGCGAGAAGATCATCGCGTGGGCTCAGGAGCTGCCCGCCGGTCCGGTGCTCGACGCGGGCTGCGGTCCGGGGCATTGGACGGCCCACCTGCGGTCACTTGGGGTCGAGATCTCCGGCCTGGATCTGGTTCCGGAGTTCATCGGCCACGCGCGAGCCCGGTTCCCTGAGGTGACCTTTCGGGTGGGCTCGATGACGGCTTTGGACGTCCCCGATGCCTCGCAGGCCGGATCCTGGCCTGGTACTCGCTGATCCATACCCCGGTCGCCGCCCTGCCGGAGATTCTCGGTGAGCTGCACCGAGCCCTGCGGCCGGAGGGACGGCTGCTGATCGGCTTTTTCCACGGTCTCGATGCGACGCCGTTCGCTCATGAGATCAGCACCGCATACTCGTGGTCGATCCAGGCGGCGCGGGAGCGGCTCCTCGAGTCTGGCTTCAGGGTCCTGGACGCCGAACACCGGCAGGATTCAGGGCGTCGTGCCCACGCCTCGATCACCGCGCGGCCACAGACCCGCCCTCCTGCGACCTGAAGTTGCTTGCCGCAGCGGAAAATGACACATAGACTTTCCGCTATGGAAAAGCATTCAGTCAGCCCCTCCCCTGAGGACGCCGCCCAGGCCTTGAACACGCTGACCGGTGACCGGGAACGTCTGGCGTCGGCGATCCAGGTCCCGCGAGCGCTGCTGGCGGCCTACGGCTGTCTCGCCGCCTGGTGGGTCTCCAGTGCAGCCGGCACCGCTCCGGGTGAGAACTACGAACCACCCACCTCGGGCTGGCTGGCCCTGGTCGGCGTCCTTGTGGTCACCTACCTGATCCGGCGTGAGACCGGCCTGCGCGTGCGCACCATGGGCCCCCGCGCCGGTGTCGCCGTCGCTGGGATCATCGCGGCGTGTCTCGTGCTCTTCAGCGTCTCTCTCGGCCTGGTCGCCTCCGGCTTCACCTGGGCGGTGGTGCTGACCAGTCTGATCGCGTTCGCGACGACGACGTGGCTCTCCGGCATCGCCTGCCGCTCTGCCTGGGACACCTTGCGGCATGGCTGAGGCCAGATTCGATGAGACGATCCACGCCCCGGTCCGGCTGCGGATCTGCGGGCTGCTTCGCCCGGTGGATGATCTCGACTTCGCGGTGCTGCGCGACACCTTGGAGGTCTCCGATGCGACACTCTCCAAGCACCTGAAGACTCTCGCGGCCGCAGGATACGTCTCCTCCAGGAAGGCCGCCTCCGCGGAACGCGGAGACGCCCGGCAGATCACCTGGCTCTCGCTCACCAAGACCGGACGCTCGGCGTTTGCCGCGCACGTGCGGGCGCTGCAGGAGATCGCAGGGTCGGCACGTCCCCTTGACTGAGGTCGACGACTGAGCTCAGCGAACCGCGAGCTGGCATTCTCAGTCCGCGAGAGACCTACTGCAGGTCCAGGCCGAATCGGACGCCGGTGAGCTCCTCGGACACCTCCCAGAGCCGGGTCGCCAGGGCAGGGTCACTGGCCTTCGCCGAGCGTCCGACCAGGGCCGGGCTGCCGTGCAGCTCCCAACGACCGTCTGGCCCGACGTAGCTGGCTCCAGGCAGGTCCTGGGTGGCTGCGAAAAGCGTGGGAAGCGCTCCCTGTTGGCTGGTCTGCGCCAGAAGCCGGCCCGCCAGATTGACCGTGGCGACGAGTGGCTTGCTGCGGCCCTTGATCCCGAGATTGGTCGCCGAATAGCCGGGATGCGAGGCGAGGGAGCGGACCTCGGAGCCGGAGCCGCGCAGTCGGCGTTCGAGATCCAGGGTGAAGAGCAGGTTTGCGAGCTTGGACTGGCCATACGTCTCGGCGAGCGAGTAGCGGCGGGTGCGCAGCGCGAGGTCCTGGAAGTGGATGTCCCCGGCCCGATGCGCCCCGGAGGCGAGCGTGACGACCCGGTCGATCACATGAGGCAGAAGCAGATTCGTCAGCGCGAAGTGGCCCAGGTGATTCGTGCCGAACTGCAGGTCGAATCCATCCCTGGTCACCGCGCCTCGTCCGCCTGCGACCCCGGCGTTGTTGATCAACAGATCCAGCGGGCCGCTCCAGGACTGGGTGAAGTCCCTGACCGAGGCCAGGTCCGCCAGGTCGAGGCGACGCACCTCGGTGCTTCCCGACATGGTCGCCGCGACCGCGCGGCCGCGCTCGGTGTCCCTCACGCCGAGCACCACATGGGCCCCGGCCTGGGCCAGCGCTCCTGCCGTCGCGAGCCCGACCCCGCTGGTGGCTCCGGTGACCAGCGCGGTCCGGCCGCGGAGCACTGGGAGGTCTGCTGCGGTCCAGGGGTGGTGATCCATCACCTGAGACTACTGATGCATCGGCACAGGACAAACCTGCTCAGCAGGCTCAGCTGAGGTGTGAGGCCCGCTCCACCGGCAGCCACAGTTCGGTCGTGGCGGTGCTGAAATCGGCGGCGCGGTCGAGCACCGCCACGATCGACGGTCCGGGGCGCAGCCGCCAGCCCGTGCTCGACAGCCCTGGCGCAACATCCAAGGCCTGACATCCTGAGCACGACATCCCCGGCGCGGCAGCCAGATCCGGATCAGGGCACCCAGCGGTAGCGGTGCTCGGGGCGTGCCGCCTGGCCGTAGCGCAGGGTCAGCTCCGCCCGGCCTTCGGCGCACAGGTGCTCCAGATAGCGGCGGGCCGTGACTCGGGCAATCCCGGTGGTCTCCGAGACCTCGACGGCGGAGACGTCGGCGTCGGTGGAGCGCAGCACCTCGGCCACGCGTTCGGCGGTCGCCAGGGTCAGACCTTTGGCCATCGAGCGGGAAGCCATCGGCCGCATCATCCCGAAGAGCGCGTCGACGTCGTTCTGCGGGACGGTGGACAGCGCGGCCATCCGCTTGCGTGCGGCGGCGTAGCGTTCGAGCTGATCGCGCAGCTGGCGCAGCGGGAAGGGCTTGATCAGGTAGTGCAGCGCCCCCATCGCCATGGCGGTGCGCACATGCTCGACGTCGCGCAGCGCGGTGATCAGCACGACGTCGACCACGCCGACCTCGCGCAGCCAGGCGGCGCTGCGGAGCTCCTCGAGCACCGCCAGCCCGGTCCGGTCGGGCGCCGGCCCCGCGTGCGGCGGAGTGAGCTCTCGGACATGGTCCCTTCACGGCGGAGCAATGCCGCCGAAACACCGGCTCCTTAGGCTTCAACACGTGTATACGACCGCGTCCACAAGCGCGGATACACCCGTCTCGGGGATGCACTGCATCCCGCGCAGACGACTCCGTTCACGTTCAGAAGATTCAGCCTCAGGAAATGGGACCATGAAAACCACTGCTCTGCGGACGACCACGTTCACCGCCGTTGTCATGACCTCCGCCCTGACCCTGACCGGATGCACCGGCGAACCCGACCGAGAAGATGACGACGTCATCAGCATCGCCACCCAGCGTCAGCCACACCTCTACGCTCCCTACGCCTACGAGGACTTCGCACCCGAAGGAACGACCATCGAAGTCGTGCCGATGGATACCTCCACCGATCAGATGACCGCGCTGCTCTCCGGTGACGTGGACTTCGCACTGATGGGCGTCCCGACCGTGATCACCGGGGTCTCGGAGGGATCTGACATCACGCTCGTCGCCTCCGGCGCCGACGGCGGCAGCGGACTCATCGGTGATGCCGAGATCGAGGGCGTCACCGACCTAGAAGGCAGAACTGTGGGCTACGTCCCCGGCTCCTCGCAGGAGATGGCGTTCCGGCTGCTGGCCGAGGAAGCGGGACTGGACCCGGACACCGACATCAACATGGTCAATCTCGGTTACGCCGACATGCATGACGCCTTGAGCAGCGGGGACATCGACGCCTTCGCAGGAGCCGAGGTCGGGGTCTCGCTCTCGCTTCTGGAGGGTGCCGAGCCGGTCGAAGACATCTATACCACGCCCCTGGGTCCGGTGAACATCGGACTTGCGACCACCGGCACGCTCGCCGAGGAGAATCCCGATCTGGTCCAGGAGCTGCTCGGCATCCATGAGCAGGCGACGGCCCACCTCGAGGAGAACCCCAGCGAGTGGATCGAAGCCGTCCAGGAGCAGTTCTCCTTCGAGAACGAGGTCTTGGAGCAGGCGGTAGAGAACATCTGGCTGCGTTCGGACATCGACGAGGAGTACCGCAGCAACATCGACGAGCTGGCGCTGCAGATGCAGGAGCTGGAGATCATCTCTGAGGCACCCGTGGCAGACGACGTCGTCACCGAGATGGAGTGAGGCGCTGATGACAGCTCTCGCCCCCACGGCCTCTGCAGAAGTGCGTGAAGCTCCGCCGCGACACGAACCGGCCGCGCCGAGACGTCGGCGCTGGTCACCGCGGGCTCTACTGCTGGCGCTCCCAGTCCCGATCGCGGTGCTCGTGCTCTGGAGCCTCGGCGTGCAGTTCAGCTGGAACTTGCCCTTCGGCATCCGCATGGCGCAGCTGCCGACTCCGTCCCAGGTCGGGATTCGCCTTGCGGACCTGTTCTTCGGCGGTCTGGTCCCCGGGCCCTACAGCGGAGATATCTGGAGACATATCTGGGCCTCCCTGGTTCGCGCGGGCAGCGGATTCGCCCTGGCGGCCGCGCTCGCCGTGCCGTTCGGGATCCTGCTGGGACGATCCAGGAGCGTCACGCAGCTCTTCGAGCCGCTGATCAACATCGTGCGCCCCATACCTGTGACCGCATGGGCTCCGTTGGCGCTGATCGTCATCGGCATCGGGGACCGCTCCGCGATCTTTCTGGTCTTCCTCGCGGCCTTCTTCCCCATGCTGATCAGCACCTCTGCCGCGGCGGCGCAGGTTCCCCCACGGCTGCTCGAGGCGGCCGCCATGCTGGGCATGAAGCCCTGGAAGCGAATGATCCTCGTCGTCGCCCCGGCCTCGGTGCCGGGCATCTTCAGCGGGCTCCGCGTGGGCCTTGGCCTGGCGTGGGCGCTCCTGGTCGTCGGTGAGATGACCGGCGTCAACATCGGACTCGGCGCGATGATCATGGAAGGCCGAGTCGTTTCACAGATCGACCTGATCATGTCCGGAATGATCATCATCGGGATCTTGGGGGTTCCTCTCTGATCGATTCCTGGTCTTCGCCTTGAAAGTCATCTCCCGCAATCGCCCCGTCCTCCAGGAGGTCACATGAGCATCACCGCCGACTCACCATCGATGACGACCCAGACCACCGAAGCGCTGTCCTTCACGAACGTCGGAAAACGCTACGGCGAGGGACCCTTCGCCATGCAGGGATTCGACCTCCAGGTCAGCCCCGGGGAGCTGGTCGCGATCGTCGGGGCGAGCGGATGCGGAAAAAGCACCGTGCTCCGAATGATCGCCGGCTTCGAATCGCATTCCGAAGGCGAGATCACCCTGGACGGCAACCCTGTCTCCTCCCCCGGCCCTGATCGCGGATTCGTCTTCCAGGACTATGGCTTGTTTCCGTGGCTCAGCGTCGCGGAGAACGTCGAGCTGGGACCGAAGCAGAAGGGACTCCCCCGTGCCCATAGGCGTGATCTGGTCGAGCAGCACCTGGATCTGGTGGGGCTCGGCCGGGTCAGGGACAAGTACCCCCATCAGCTCTCTGGCGGCATGCAGCAGCGCGTGGCGATCGCCCGCGTGCTGGCGAACCGGCCCACAGTGATGCTCATGGACGAACCCTTCGGGGCCCTGGATGCATTGACTCGGGAACAGATGCAGTCCGACCTTTCCCAGATCCGACGCTCTGTGGGGACGACCGTGCTGTTCGTCACGCACAGCATCGAAGAAGCGGTGCGCCTCGCCGATCGGGTGGTCATCATGACCGGTGGGCTGTCCCAGGGTATTCCCGGTCACATCCGACGCATCTTCGACGTCACTCTCGGACTGGATCGTGACCCGACCAGCGTCGAGTTCACCGATCTGGAGCGCCTAATCTCCCAGGAAGTCCACGCCCAGGGCTGACCTCCGGCTAGAGCACGTCCACCCGGCGGCCGGCGAAGAGTCCCACCACCGCCATCACGACGACGGCTGCAGCGATGATCCACAGCACCGGGGACCAGGAGCCGGTGAACTCGAACAACGTGCCGGCCAGCAGCGGGCCCACGGCGGCGAGCAGATAGCCGACTCCCTGAGCCATGCCGGAGAGACGACTGGCCTCCGCTGAGGTCCGGGCGCGCATGCTGATCAAGGTCAGTCCTGCCAGCAGGTTTCCTCCGGAGGCGAAGCCGACGATCAGCGCCCAGGCCGGCATCGCCGCAGGCAGGAAGATGATGCCGAGCACCCCGATGAACATGATGGCTGCCAGCGCCACGACCACCGCGCGCTGGTCCTGAGCGCGCTGCATGATCGGACCCATCACCAGGCTCGCAAGGATCCCGATGGCCTGGTAGGCGCCGAGCCAGAAGCCTGCGGCTGCCTCGGTGACGCCGTGGGAGGTCTGGATGGCCGGGAACCAGGTCAGCATCAGGTAGAAGATCCCTGACTGCAGGGCGAAGTAGGCGGTGACCTGCCAGGCGACCGCGGAGCGCCACATCGTGCGGCTCCGGGAGCCCGCCGCAGGCAGCGCCGGGTCAGGGACCGCTGAACCCACATCGGCTCCGGCGGCAGCCGCTGGGCTCGTGAGGTCTGACCCGCCAGGCGTCGCGGCGGAGCCGGAATCGGTCCGCTGCGGGCCTCGAAGCCGGACTCCCCAGAGGGCGGCGGAGACGAGCGCGAAGAGGGCCGAGACTCCGAGGGTGAATTCCCACCCCCTGGCCGCGGCCACCGGCACCGCCGTGCCGGAGGCGACCGCCGCACAGCCGACGAGCACGGCCGTATAGAGCCCGGTCATGACCGGCACTCGGGCGGGGAAGTCACGTTTGACCACCGCCGGGACCAGCACATTGCCCACCCCGATGGCGGCGCTGAGGATCACGGTGCCGGCGAAGAGCGAGAAGCTGCCCAGCGGCAGAGACCGCAGCAGCGTGCCGAGTCCCAGCAGCAGCAGTGAGACGAAGATCGTCCGCTCCAGGCCCCAGCGGCGCCCGAGCGCGGCCACGAAGAGCGCCACGACGCCGAAGCCCAGTGCGGGGATGGCGCCGAGGAGCCCCAGGGCTGCCGGACCCAGCCCGGTGTCCTCACCGATACGTTCGATGAGTGGACCCACCGCGGTGATCGCGGGACGCAGATTGGCCGCCACGATCAGCACCGTGACGACCATCAGCAGATGCGGCAGACCCCGAGGCGCAGACTCCCCGGCAGCGCTCATGCGGGACTCACTCGTCGAAGGACTTCCCGGTGTTCAGATGTGGGCGCTGACTCTTGATGATCTTCATCGGGAAGGCGGAGTCCGTGCCCTGGACCCCGGGAATGGTCAGCACCTTCTTGGTGAGGAACCGCTCATAGGCGTGCAGATCGGCGACGGCGACGCGGGCGAAGTAGTCGGGCGAGCCGAAGAGCCGGAGCAGCTCGAGGACCTCCTCGTAACCTGCCATGGTGTCTTCGAAGCGTTCGACGGTCTCGCGGTCTCCCCATTTGAGCTCGATGTCCAGACCGACCTCGAAGGACTGACCCAGAGACTCGGGGTTGATGTCCGCGGTGTAGCCCAGGATGACGCCTTCGGCCTCCAGTCGCTGGACGCGGCGCAGGCAGGGACCGGCGGTGAGTCCGACCTTCTGGGCCAACGCCGCATTGGAGATTCGTCCGTCTTCCCGCAGCGCAGAAATGATTGCGCGATCCACACCGTCCATCGTCTGATTCTTGCACCAGATTCACCGCTTCGGCGGTTGGGGCACCAAAATTCCCACATTGTGGAAACGTCGTCCAGGGTGGCAGGGCACCGGAAGAACGTCTCGATCCGGTCCTTCCGTCACAGCTGGGTCACTCACATGTTATTCACAGAAACGTTGATAACAGCCAGGTAACGAAGCATTTTCCGCGTGATTCCGGGCTTCTTGGGTGCCTGACGTCACCCAAGCTCCGGTTGACGCAATCAAATCGAGACCTTTTACTGGTTAACGGACATCTTCTGTGATGCCGCTGTGACGACTGGGCCACCGTTCCCAGGCTCACCACACGGCATCAGGAAGCACCGGGGTCGGCTACCCACCACCGTCCATGCCGACTCGGGTGAAACTTGACCGCTACACACCATGAAGGCGGACGGTGACACTAGGACGGCCCGGGAGGGTCACGAGTGCAGGGACTTCGGGACTCAACTCTCATGCAGACCAAGCAGACTTTCAAGAAGGTTCTCGGCGGCTCTCTCGCTGCCGCCACGCTGGCCGGTGCGGCCGTCGTCGCTCAGGCCCCGGCCGCAAGCGCCTCGGGTCAGTGGGACCAGCTCGCACAGTGCGAGTCCGGTGGCAACTGGTCGATCAACACCGGCAACGGCTACTACGGCGGCGTGCAGTTCTCCCAGCAGTCCTGGCAGGCAGTGGGCGGCTCCGGTCTCCCCAGTGATGCCAGCAAGTCCGAGCAGATCAGCCGGGCACACGCACTCTGGGAGATCCAGGGCTGGGGCGCATGGCCCTCCTGCTCCGCGCAGCTCGGCCTCTCCGGCAACCCGGGTGGCGGCGGCAACACTGCTCCCGCACAGTCCGAGCCGGCACCGGAGCAGTCAGCTCCCGAGCCCGCACCGGCCCCTGAGCCAGCACCCGCTCCTGAGCCCGCACCGGCGCCCGAGCCAGCACCCGCTCCTGAGCCCGCACCGGCCCCCGAGCCAGCACCCGCACCGGCACCTGAGCCCGCCCCCGTGGAGCAGGCACCGCAGCAGGTCGAGGTTCAGACCTCGGGCGAGACCTACACCGTGCAGGCCGGCGACTCGCTGTCCAGCATCGCCAACGCTCTGGGCCTCGACTGGAACGACATCTGGAACGCCAACACTGACACCGTCCAGGATCCGAACCTGATCTTCGTCGGCGATCAGCTGAAGCTGCCCGTCGCAGGCTGATTCAACATTGTGCCACCCGGCACACCATGAGGGGGCGTCAGCGCACAGCTGACGCCCCCTCACTGTGTGTCCCACCGAAGTGAGGAGCCCTGTGCGGCCACGTCTGCGATCTGACCGCCTGTCTCCCCTGCTCGCCACTGCTGCCGTGAGCGCACTCACGGTCGGATGCTCGGCCCCTTCGGAGTCCGGGCCCCAGGCGGAGAACTCCTCGCCCACCCACCAGCGGTTGGCCGGGCCGACGCAGGCGCTCCCCGGGGACCGTCCGACCATCGGATTGAACCCCGACTGGGGCGTCGAGACGCTGGAGCAGTTCGCCACTACGACTGGCGTCACTCCCGGCGCCGCCGTGTCCTTCATCCACATGCCGTTCTCCGAGACCGATGCCGAGAACGTGCGCGACGCCGCCGACCAGGTCGCCGGAATGGGCGGGGTGCTCATGCTCACTCTGGAGCCGCATGAGGGGCTCGAAGCCGTCACCGAGGAATCGATCGCCGAGCTGATCGATCTCCTCGTCGAGGTCAATGACGCCGAGGTGCCGGTCATGCTTCGCTTCGCCCACGAGATGAACGGGTCCTGGTACCCCTGGGGCATGCAGCCCGAGGCCTATATCGACGCCTTCCGCGAGGTCGCCGCGGCGGTTCGCGAGCAGACCACGGGCACCGAGATGATCTGGGCGCCGAACTACGGCGGCGGGTATCCCTTCGTCGGCGGCCAGTACGCGCCCGAGCCCGGCACCACCGACTTTGAGCTGCTGGACACCGACGGCGATGGCGAGCTGACCCAGCTCGATGACCCCTACGATCCGTTCTACCCCGGTGACGACGTCGTGGACTGGGTCGGGATGTCGCTCTATCACTGGGGCGACTCCCATCCGTGGGGCAGCAACGACCTGCCGGAGCCGGAGAAGTTCTCCGAACAGCTGCGCGGGACATACTCGGGGCTGGCAGGCGATGAGAGCATGCTCCCGGACTTCTACGAGCTGTACGCCGCGAATCGCGACAAGCCCCTTGCCATCCCGGAGACCGCCGCGTTCGTCACCGCTGACGCTGACCCGGATCTGGCCCTGGAGATCAAGCGGCAGTGGTGGCAGCAGATCTTCGCCGAAGACCTGCGCTCTGAGTTTCCCCAACTGCGTCTGATCAACTGGTTCAATTGGGACAAGCACGAACCTGAGGTCGACGGGCTGGTCCGCTGGTCGGTGAGCACCGATCAGGACATCGCCGATGCCTTCCGTGAGGACCTTCCCGAATGGGTCGCTGAAGCCCACGATGTGAACCGGGCCGGATGACCTGGAGCATCAGATCACTCCGAGCTCCGGCCTGAGCTGAACCAGCCGATCCCGCTTCCGCGCCAGCTCACGGCCCCGACGAGTGACGATCACCGACGTCGCGCTCGAGGGGTAATCTCACCCTGCGCGGGTGATGTGACGCATCGCACGGGTACGTAGGATGAAGCTGCCGCGCGCCGTCGCGGTGTTCGGATCCGTCCCGATGGCAAGGAGACGACATGTGTCGCTGGCTGGCGTATTCAGGTTCCCCCGTACGGTTGGATGACCTGCTCTATAGACCCACCAACTCCCTGGTCATGCAGAGCAAACACTCGCGGCTGGGAGCCGAGACCACCAACGGCGACGGGTTCGGGGTCGGCTGGTACGGGGCGGGACCGACCCCGGGGGTCTTCCGCAGCACCGAGCCGGCCTGGCACGACCGCAATCTGCGCGAGCTCGCAGCGCAGGCCTCCGCCGGCCGCGTGTTCGCCCACATCCGGGCCACGACCGGTACGGCTGTCCAACAGACGAACTGCCACCCGTTCCGCCACGGTCGCTGGCTCTGGATGCACAACGGGCTGCTCACGGGCTTCCTGACCATGAAGCGTGACCTGGCCATGGCGGTCGATCCCAACCTGTATCCAGAGATCGAAGGCTCAACCGACTCCGAGCTGTTCTTCTACCTCGCGCTGACCTTCGGTCTGGAACAGGACCCCCGCACGGCCGTCGCCGAGGCGGTCGGCTTCATTGAGGACATCGCGACGCTCCGCGCTCAGTACCCGGACCACCCGATGCTCCAGGGACTCTCCGACGACACTCGGCTGGTGGTCTCCGAACCGTTGGGGGATCTCCGGGGCGCATGGCAGGAAGTGCCGGACGCGACCTGCGTCGTCGTCCACGGAGGCGAGGTGGAGCTCAACCCGTTTGTGCCCGCTGTACCGAGCGTCGCGGGCCGCCAAGACCGCGTCTCCACCGCCTGAACCTGGGATGATGTATGGACCACTCAGGCGTCCACAACGGGGCGTCCATGCGTTCCCGCTTCGCTCGGAGGCACGTCATGTCCAGGACCTTCCAACGCGTCATGGGTGTGGCCTTGCTGCTCGGTGCGGGTGCCCTGAGTCTGCCGGTGACGGCAGCCTTGTTGGACGGCTCTGCCGCCGAGAATTGGATCATTCCGGTGCAGGCGGGGGTCATGGCAGTCATCGGTGCGGTGTGTGGCCTGGCCCTGCCAGCCCTGGCGCCGACTGACGTCTCCACGGCCGTACGGGCGCTCATCGGCGCCGGGTGGGGCCTGATTGCGGGCACGGTCGGTGTATTCGTCTTCTGGTTCCTGCTAGGTGGGTTCGGGGGCACCTGACCGCTGGCTCACGCTTCAAAGACGCCGAGTTCTGCACGGCGCCGAAGTCGGCGGAGAGGGCAGAGCGCTACCGCCGATAACGGAGCTTCGTCAACGAACCGGTCGCAGGGAGTGGCCCCCTGCGCCGACACGTCCCCTGGCGCCGCATCTTCGGCGCAGACGGGGCGGCACCCTGAGACCTCGAGGCGGCTCGTGGGCCACAATGGCACGAGTAGCACCGCTGGCTATCGAGATTCGGCCGAGAAGGGACGCCTGATGACTCGCTCCAACCCTCCCGTGGATGAAGCCGACGAGAACGATCTCGAGATCGGCAAGCCCAAGGAGTGGGCCGCCGGAATTCCGGGCGTCTATCACTCGATGCAGCCGGCGCTCAAGCACATGGGCATCGAGCGCAGCGCGCGGACGCTGCTGGCGATGAATCAGAAACAGGGATTCGACTGTATGAGCTGCGCCTGGCCGGACCCCAGCGGTCACCGGAGCACGTTCGAGTACTGCGAGAACGGGGCCAAAGCGGTCACCTGGGAAGCCACGCCGGTGACAGTCGCCTCAGACTTCTGGGCCGAACATCCGATCAGCGAGCTGCGCGGCCGCTCCGAGTACTGGCTGGGAATGCAGGGCCGGCTCACTGAGCCCGTGTACAAGGCTGCGGGTGATACCCACTATCGTCCGATCGACTGGGACACCGCGATCAACCTCGTCTCAGAGAAGCTCAAAGGACTCTCCTCCCCTGACGAGGCTGCCTTCTATACCAGCGGCCGCGCCTCGAACGAGGCGGCGTTCATCTACCAGCTGTTCATCCGCGGATTCGGCACCAACAACATGCCCGACTGCTCAAATATGTGCCACGAATCGTCCGGCGTCGCGATGGGCGAGACCATCGGCGTCGGCAAGGCAACGGTCGCCTACGACGATTTCCTCACCTGCGATCTGATGATCCTGATAGGCCAGAACCCCGGAACGAACCATCCGCGCATGCTCAGCGCCATGGAGAAGCAGAAGGAGAACGGCGGTCAGATCGTCGCGGTCAACCCCCTGCCCGAGGCAGGTCTGCGCCGGTTCAAGAACCCACAGAAGCCTCGGGGCATTCTCGGGCGAGGCACCGATCTGGCTGATCAGTTCCTGAAGATCAGAGCAGGCGGCGACATGGCGCTGCTGCAAGCGGTCTCCAAGCGGGTGCTTGAGGCTGAGGAAAGAACCCCCGGCCGCGTGCTTGATCAGGAGTTCATCGCCCAGCACTGTGCGGGGCTCGTCGAGCTGCGTGAACACCTGTCTCACCTGGAGGAGCAGACCGTCCTGGACGCGACGGGACTGCGTTCCGAAGAGATCGATGAGCTGACCGATCGCTATATCAACGCTGACTCGGTGATCATCACCTGGGCGATGGGCGTCACGCAGCAGAAGAACGGTGTCGGGACGATCAAGGAGATCATCAATCTGCTCCTCCTGCGGGGCAACTTCGGCCGACCAGGAGCCGGTGCATCACCGATTCGCGGGCACTCCAACGTCCAGGGTGACCGCACCATGGGAATCTGGGAACAGATGCCGGCGTCCTTCCTCGATGCGCTCGGGCGTGAGTTCTCGTTCGAACCTCCCCGCGAGCACGGGGTCGACTCGGTGGCCGCGGTGCGCGGAATGCGGGACGGTGACATCAGGTTCTTCCTCTCCCTGGGCGGCAATTTTGCGGCCGCAATGTCTGACACCGCGGCCACGGAGGCGGCGATGCAGAACCTTGAGATGAACGTGCAGATCTCCACGAAGCTGAATCGATCCCACACCGTGGTCGGCCAGGAGGCTCTCATCCTGCCGACGCTGGGCCGCACCGAGATCGATGTCCAGGCGTCTGGCCCGCAGTTCGTCTCCGTGGAGGACACGGTCAGCGCGGTCCATTCCTCCGAAGGCCGGGTCGAACCGGTGGCGCCCGGCCTGCTCTCAGAGGTCGCCATCGTCAGCCGGATCGCCCAGGCGACCCTGGGCCCCAGGATTGCAGCTGACTGGCAGGGGTTTGAAGATGACTACGATCTCATCCGCGAGCACATCTCCCATGTGGTGCCGGGCTGTGAGCACTACAATCAGCGGATCCGGGAGAAGGACGGCTTCCTGCTGGCCAACGGGCCGCGTGACTCCCGCACGTTCAACACGCCAAGTGGCAGAGCGAGGATGACCGTGAATGAGTTGGACCCGATGGACTGTCCGTCCGGTCGACTGATTCTGCAGACCATGCGCTCCCATGACCAGTTCAACACCACCATCTACGGCTACAACGATCGGTACCGCGGGATCAAGAAGGGCCGACACGTGATCCTCGTGAACCCCGAGGACCTGGCTCTGCTCGGCTTCCGGGATGGTGATCTGGTGGATGTGCACGGCGAGTACCTGGACGGCAAAGACCGGGTGCTGAGAGGATTCCGTGCCGTGTCCTACCCCACGGCCCGTGGCTGCGCCGCTGTCTATTACCCGGAGGGCAATGTTCTGGTGCCGCTGGATGACACCGTGCAGGGCAGCAACACCCCGGTATCGAAAGGGATCATCATCCGGTTGGAGCGCGCGACGAACGGTCCCGCCGGAGGCAGCAGCGAGGAGAACAAGCACGACAACATGCCTGAGACGGTCTGACTGCCGAACTGCGATCCACAGCCCGGGCTTTTTCTCGGTGCCCACGCGAACGCCACGCGTGCCGAACGCTCACCGACTATGAGCAGCTGGATCTGCCGCACCCCTCGCCTGGGTGAACGCCCCCGCCGGCTCGTCGAAGAGCTCTGCACTCACAGGGGCGCTCACCCATGCACCTCAGGAAGGGCTACTTCTGATTGGCTGCACTGGGTGCACCGATCCCCGGGTCGATCTGTACGGGACCCGACGCGGACGGACGAACGTCGAAGTCGAAGATCGCGGTCGGCAGATACACCGTTGAACACGAGTTCGGAATATCGACGACGCCCGAGAGCCGCCCTTCAATCGGCGCCGCGCCGAGCAGCAGGTACGCCTGCTCCGGGCTGTAGCCGAACTTCGTCAGGTAGTCGATGGCGTGCAGACATGCTCGCTGGTAGGACAGGTGGGAGTCGAGATACCGCTGTTCACCGTCGAGAGTCACGGAGGTGCCGGAGAAGGCCAGCCACTCGCTGTATTGCGGATCGACGTTGCCGGGCATGAAGATCGCATTCTCTGAGACGCCGTAGGTCTCCATACCCCCCTTGATCACATCGACCCGGAGGTCGACGAAGCCACCCATCTCGATGGCCCCGCAGAACGTGATCTCGCCGTCGCCCTGGGAGAAGTGCAGGTCACCGAGAGACAGGTTCGCACCGTCGACGAACACCGGATAGAAGACCCGACTCCCCTTGGTGAGGTTCTTGATGTCCTGATTTCCCCCGTTCTCGCGGGGTGGTGCGGTACGGGCCGCCTCGGAGCCGACTCTGTCCCACTCACCGTGATCAAGCCCACCGAGGACCGCATGCTCAGACTCGGGAGGAAGCGCGAGCGGAGGCACCCGGTCTGGGTCAGTGCCGATCAGTGCCCCCTCGCGAGCATTCCATTTCGCGAGCAGCTCCGCTGAGGGCGCGGTACCCATCAGTCCTGGATGGACGATGCCGGTGAAGGAGACACCTGGGACGTGCCGCGAGGTGGCGGTCTGACCCGAGAAGTCCCACACTGCCTTATAGGCGTCGGGGAACTGTTCGGTGAGGAACCCACCCCCATTATTCGTTGAGAAGATGCCGGTGTAGCCCCAGCCTTGACCGGCGAGCGGGCCCTCGTCTTCCTGCGGAATCGGACCGACGTCCAGAATGTCCACGATCAGCAGGTCTCCGGGCTTCACCCCCTCGACGTGGAACGGTCCGCTCAACACGTGGACCGTGAGCAACGGGGCATTGAGGATGTCCTCCGCGGAATCGTTGTTCTCGATGGCACCGTCGAACCATTCTCGGCAGTCCACCCGGAAACTTTCGCCGGGCTTCACCGTCGCCACGGGCGGAATCTCGGGGTGCCAGCGGTTGTGGCCGAGCTTCTCCTGGTCGCCGAACTTCTTGGAGGAATCTAGCTTGAACAGATTTTTGGGCATCTCTACTTCTCCTTCTGAATTCAACACTGCCTGTGGTCACGTCAAATGTCGGGCAGAAGAACCTCCGTTCAGGTCCGCGGGAGCTTCGCGTGACGCGGGTCCCGAGTGACCCGGGCCGGCCGTCCGGCTTGCTGGGGCAGCCTGGTCACAACTTCAGGCTCGTGTGCGCTTCGCAGGGAAGCCTCTGCGGCTTTGAACGCCGGACTACCTGCTCGGGACAGATTCACCGAGGTGATGAGCCGGACGGCCGATGCCTCGCAATATTGGCAGCGGCGCTGCCGCGGAACGTCGTCCATCGAATAAGAGGCGTCGAACCTGCAACCGTGCTCGCACTTGAAGCTGTAGACCGGCATATGGCCTCACCATCCTGTTGCTGTCGGGCCCTCGAAGGGGCGTTTCTTTCAGGTCGACGCATCCACCGTGTTCTTGTCGCGCGAGATGCTGGTTCTCTTCGGCGCGCCGAGGAGCCAGGCGAGGACGAACAGTCCGACTGCCAGCGCCGCGCCGATCAGGGCTGATCCATCGCCGCTCGGGTAGTTCTGTGTCAGCAGCAGGAACGACGGGATCGCCCCGGTGAAGATGCCGAGGAACACGGTGAACCAGCCGGTACGTCGCTGGATGCTTTCTCTGCCGAGGCCGAGCAGCACGAAGAACATGGACCAGAGCACTGCCCAGGAGAACCAGATGACACCGAACAACGGGTCATCGATCAGAGTGAAATGAAGGGTGCCGTAGACCACGGCACATGCTGCGACAAAGAGCGAGAACCAACCCAGACCTTCGCCGGGTGCACCGGTCAGGAGGTTCCACGCAACGTAGAGGTAGGTGAATCCGAAGAGGAACAGCCCTGATGCGCCGAGTATGACCCCGGGGTCACCGTCGGACTGTGTGAGGATGATCGTCGGAAACACCACCTGCATCGCTCCGACGAACAGGTTCATGGCTGCGGCGGCTTTACCAGGAACGACACCCAGCAGCATCAGTCCGTTGATGACCAGGACCGCACCGACATAGAGCAGACCCACACTACCCATGATCGCCTCCCCGCGATGCTGAGAAAAGCGGCTTATAATACCAGTCTGTCTTCTGATCAGGAAATTGTCGAGGCCTTTTCTGGCTCAGAGCGCAAACCACTGGGGCCTGAGGGTTCGTCGATCCGGTTCAGGGAACTGACAGTGCCTCGAACCCTTCTGAATCCACGGTGAAGACGACCGTGCCGTGTAGGTCGGTGCGGTAGACCGCAGCACCGAGACCCTCCAGAGTGCCCAGGATCTCTCCCGAGGGATGTCCATAGCTGTTGTCCTCTCCGACTCCGATCAGCGCCGCGGCAGGACGGGTCGCCTCCAGCACCTGCGTACCCCCGTTGGCCGCTCCATGATGAGCGACTTTCAACAGATGAACCCCTACAGGCGCTCCCACGCGACGCAGCAACGACGAGGCCACCTCCTCCTCGAGATCACCCAGTGTCAGCACCCGCAGCGGTTGACCGACTGAGCCCACCGTTGCGTCGGGCAGCTCGGGGTCCGCGATCTCGAAGAACGCCACCAGCGAGTTGTCGTTGGCCTCGGTGTGATGAGACTCCGCAGCCCACACCGTCATCCGCACACGGAGCTGATCAGTGAACTCGAACGTCTCGCCAGCCTGGGGCCGACGCACCTGGGTGCTCGAAGGCAGCTCCGCGACAGATTCGACCTCGGTTGAGACATCCCACCCGGCGCTCCCGGCATGCAGGATCGACCCCGCCGCACGGTCCTCGATCACACCCGGGGCGCCTCCGTAATGGTCACGGTGTTCGTGGGTCAGCAGCAGCGCCTCGACCGTCTCGACCCCGAGCGTCTCGAGGCATTGGTCCGCCAGCATCGGGTCCTCCCCCGCATCCACGACGACCCCGGCGGACTCCTGCGTGCGGATCACCAGCATGTCCCCTTGGCCCACATCACACAGCGCCACCCGCCACTGATCAACACCACGCGAGGGCGCGAGCGCCGTCACCGGAAGCACCAGGGCCACTACGGCTGCAGCGGCTCCCGCCAGGACAGCCACATGCCACCCCCGGAACCGATCCACCAGTCCCCAGGCCAGGACCACCGCGGCGAAGAGATAGAGCACCACCAGGGCCCCGCCCACCCAGCCTTCGGGCCACGGCGCCGTGGCCTGTGGCAGTCCGGCCGCGAACCTGCCGATCAGCCCGAGACAGGCGGCGGCCAGTCCGCAGCACCAGAGGATCGGTGCCGCCAACCAGGGCAGGGTCGTGGAGATCACCGCCGCGAAGGTCCCCGGCACGGTGATGAACGGGACGAACGGTGCTGCCAGAACGTTGGCCGGCACGGCATAGGTGCTCATCGACGACGAGAGCGGCAGCAGCACCGGCGTCACGAAGAGCTGAGCGGAGAACGCCAGGGCCAGCGGAGCCGCGATCACCGCGGGCAGAAACCCCTCGAGGCGCTCCCGGATCCGCGTGCCCAGGATCACGATTCCGGCGGTGGCGGCAGCGCTCAGCTGGAACGCGGGCTCCGTCGCGTAATAGGGATCAAAGACCAGCAGCCCGAGCACACAGAGGCAGAGCAGCGAGAACGCCGCCCGGCCGCGACCGGCGAAGAGCGCAATCGCTGCGATGCTGCCCATCACCCCGGCCCGGATCACGCTGGGTTCCGGGTGCACCAGCAGCACGAAGAGCACCAGTCCGATGAGCGCGACCGGAACCGTCATCCAGCGCGGCGCACGCAGCAGACGCACGGTCCCGATGAGGGCGCCCATGACCAGCGCGCAGTTGGCTCCGCTCACCGCGGTCAGGTGACTCAGGCCCGCGGCGCGCATCGCCTCGCTGAGCTCCTCATCCTGGTACGTACGGTCCCCCAGAATCAGCCCCGGCAACAGCGCGGGGGCGTCGCCCAACGCATGGGAGGACGCCGCCGCGGTGGCGGAGCGCAGCCTGTTGAAGATCTCAGTGAACTCGGCGCGATCATCGGCAGGAAGCCGCTCCAGCGCCTCGCCGAACGGAAAGACCACAGCAGTCTCCCTCTGGCCCGGCTCGGTCGAGCGGAGCCTCACCAATCCCTGATAGCGCTGACCCGTGAGAAGGGGCAGGTCCTCGGCGGCGGGTCTCACGGCGGCGTCTCCGTCACCTCCAGCGTCTGCGGCGTCTCCATCATCTCCAGCGTCTGCGGCGTCTGCGGCGTCCTGGATGATCACCACCGGGGCGTCCACAACGGCAGGGATCTGCGCGCCCGAGAGCGAGGCCGTCTCCACCAGCGCCCGGGCCATGACCCGGGTCTCGCCCCCGAAGCCTGGGGTGGCCAGCAGCTCCGGCTGACCGGAGATCCGCAGCGTGACCATGACCGGGGCGTCCCCCTCCACCGCCTCCGCCCAGCCGCTCAGCTCATACCCCCGGGCCTCAGCCCCCGCCTGGAGTGCGACGACTCCCGCCAACACGCAGCAGAGCAACGCATGCAGCATCGCCGGATGTAACACCAGCCGGTGGAACAGACCGACACTCACGCCCAACAGGCCGCCTGCTCCCAACAGGATCCAGCCCAGCTGCAGCGCCGGCTCCCAGGGCAGATGCACCGCAGCCAGCGCCACCGCCCAGGCGCTCAAGGCGGTGGGCAGCAGCCGCAGATCCAGCGGCTTCCTGGCGGTCACCAGGTCACCAGACCCTCCACGTCGGCCAAGATCACCGGCCCGATCCCGCTGACCCCGGCGAGCTCCTCCAAGGAGCCGAAGGGGCCGTTCGCCTCCCGGTAGCTGATGATCCGCTCCGAGAGTGCGGGACCGATCCCGGGCAGCTCGTCCAGCGTCGCGGCATCGGCGGTGTTCAGATTGATCAGTGACCCGGCCCCAGGATCCGGTCCCACACCGGACCCTGCACCCGACTCCGCCTGCGCCCCTGCTTCGGCCCCCGGCGGCCCGGCAGCCTCCCGGCCGGCAGCCGGTGGTCCGGTCCCGGCCTCGAACTCCTCCGGCGTCGGCACCCAGATCACGGTGCCGTCCTGGACCGGTGCCGCGAGATTCAGCCCCCGCGGATCCGCCTCGGCGGTCATCCCTCCGGCGGCCTCGATCGCCTCGTGCACCCGCGCTTCCGCGGGCAGCTCCACCACCCCCGGCTCCTCGACGGCACCGGCCACGTGGACCACGACGGGCCTCGGCTGCTCCGCACCCGGCGGCCCCTCCGAGGTGCCTGGCGGTGGGCTCCCGGCACCTGCTTCACCACCGGAACCCGGGACTGCCGGGGCGGCCGAGGAGTTCGGGGGTGATGGCGCCGACGGACCCGAAGATTCCGCAGTCCCCGCCGCGTCCGTCCCAGACTGCCCGGCTCCCTGCAGCGCCGGGGGGTCCGGCACGGGGGCTCCCGCCGGGCCGGAGGTGCTGAGCCAGGAGACCCCCAGCCAGGTCAGCACCGCAATGACCAGGACCACCACTCCGGCGAGCTTCAACCGGATCCGCGCCGGGGCGGAGTGTTCGAGTTCGCGCTCCGCGCGCAGCCGTTCGCGCCGCGTCAGCTGATCCTCCGCCCAGACCTCCATGGGGCGAGGCTATTGCCGGGATGGTTCAGCTGCGCGGAGCGAGACCGGGCTGTGCGCAGACCGTCGCAGCGTCGTCGTCGGACCGGGCTTGGGGAAAACAGTCACGAAGCGGACAACTCAGGGCGGAGCGTCCCGAAGGGCCGAGCGTCAGGAACGACGGAGCGTCAGGGAGCGGCAGGAAGGGCGGGGTTCAGGGACACCGCGAGGGCGCCCAGGCCCAGATGCGCGCCCAGGACCGGGGGAAGATCCACCACCGGCACCGGGGAGGCGGAGAGCGGAGCCAGCGCCTCGGCCAGCTCCAGGGACTGGGCGGGGTTGCCGAACCCGTGCACCGCCAGCCGCGGGGCGTCCATCGAGTGCGCATGCTGCGCCACCCGCGCCTGGAGCCGTTCCAGCGCGCGTGGCATGGTGCGGGGTCGCTCCACCGGCTGGATCTCACCGTCGACGAGCTGCAGCAGCGGCTTGACCCAGAGCAGCCCGCCGATCAGCGTGGACATCGCGTTGATCCGTCCACCGCGGCGCAGCTGATCGAGGTTGGGCAGCACGAACAGCGACTCCGCGGCGTGGGCGCTGCGTGACGCGGCCTCGGCCACCGACTCCAGGGTGCCGCCGAGCTGCGCGGTGATCGCCGCGTCGATCACCGCGTGCCCGAGCCCCAGGCCGGCCTGGCGGGAGTCAACCACGGTGACCGGGAAATCCAGCTGTCCCGCGGCCAGCCGGGCGGCCTCCACGGTCCCGGAGAGCTTCGCGGAGAGGTGGATGGACACCACCCCGGCGTATCCCTGGTCCCGCAGCGCCTGATAGGAGTTCAGCAGCCGTCCCGGCGAGGGCCGTGAAGTCCGCACCGGGTTCCCCTGGGCCAGCGCCAGCGGCAGGTCCCGGTCCAGCTCTTCACTGGTCTCCGGGTAGATCTGCTCGCCGATCATCACCGGGAGCGGCACCGAGATGATGTTCGCCCCGACCGGACCCAGCAGCACCTCCTGGGTGTCGCGGTCCACCGGAAGCGAGCAGGACGAGTCGGTGACCACCGCGATGCGGCCCTTCTTGCGGCGCAGGTTGGGTCTGCGCCCCGGCACCGCGGCCCGCCGGGCGAGCAGGTCGGCCTCGATGGCGCCGCGCCATCGGACCAGGCTCTGCTGGCAGCGTTCCGCGGGCCGCGGGGTCATCAGCCTGTCACGACGTTGACCAGCTTCGGTGCGCGCACGATGACCTTGCGCACCCCGCCGCCCTCGGCGATGTAGCGCTGGATCCGCGGCAGCGCCAGCGCCAACGTCTCGAGCTCGGCCTCGGTGATGTCCGCAGCGACCTCGAGCTTGTCGCGCAGCTTGCCCTTGACCTGGACCACCGCGGTGACGGTGTCCTGGACCAGCAGTGATTCATCCACGGCCGGCCAGGCGGAGTTCGCCACCGAGGGCTCGTGGCCGAGCATCGCCCACATGTCCTCGGCGGTGTAGGGCGCCACCAGGGAGAGGATCTGCGCGGTGACCTCCGCGGCCTCGCGAACTGCCGGATCGGCTGCGCCGGCGCCGGAGTCGATCTCCTTGCGGGCGGCGTTGACCAGCTCCATCGTGCGGGCGATCACGACGTTGAACTTCTTGTCCTCGACCAGCTGGGCCGCGTCCTGGATGGTCCGGTGGGTGACCGCGCGCAGTCCCTTGACCCCGTTGACCGGATCAGCCCCGGCATCAGAGCTGACATCCTGGGCCAGTCGCCAGGCGCGGGCCAGGAACTTCGCCGAACCCGAGGGAGAGACGTCGGCCCAGTCCACGTCGTCCTCCGGCGGGGAGGCGAAGACCATGGTCAGCCGGACGGCGTCGACCCCGTAGATGTCGAGCTGCTCGCCGAGGTTCACCCCGTTGCCCAGGGACTTCGACATGGCCTTGCCCCCGTTGAGGACCTGACCCTGGTTCAGCAGCGCCTTGAACGGCTCGGTGAAGTTCACCAGACCCAGGTCGAAGAGCACCTTGGTGAAGAACCGGGAGTAGAGCAGGTGCAGGATGGCGTGCTCGACCCCGCCCACGTACTGGTCCACCGGCAGCCACTTGTTGATCTCCTCGCGGGGGAAGATCTCGGCATCGTTGTTCGGGTCGATATAGCGCAGGTGGTACCAGGAGGAGTCCACGAAGGTGTCCATGGTGTCGGTGTCCCGGGTGGCGGCGCCGCCGCAGGACGGGCACTCCACATTGACCCAGTCCGTCGCTCCGGCGAGGGGGGACTTGCCCTTGGGCGCGAGCTGCTCGCCGCGCATCCCGGTGGGCAGCTTCACGGGCAGCTGATCCTCCGGCACCGGGACCTCACCGCAGTCAGCGCAGTGGATGATCGGGATCGGTGCACCCCAGAAGCGCTGGCGCGAGAGGAGCCAGTCGCGCAGCCGGTAGTTGACCTTGGCCTCGCCGACGGCCTTCTCGGCGAGCACCTCGATGGCGCGGGCGATCGCGGCGTCCTTGCCGAGTCCTTCCCAGGCCGGGGAGTTGATCGCATTGCCCTCACCGGCGGTGGCGATGCCGGTCTGGGACGGGTCCTCTTCGCCGGTGTCGACGACGACGCGAACCTTGAGTCCCATGGTGCGGGCGAACTCCAGGTCGCGCTGGTCATGGGCGGGAACGCCCATGACCGCGCCGGTGCCGTAGTCGGCGAGCACGTAGTCAGAGGCCCACAGCGGGAGTTCTTCACCGGTGATCGGGTGGATCGCGTAGCGGCCCAGGAAGACGCCGGTGCGTTCCCGCTCGGCGGACTGGCGCTCGATGTCGGAGACGCTGCCCAGCGCGGCCCGGTAGGCCTCGAGCTCGGCGCGCTTGTCCTCGGTGACCAGGTCCATCGCCAGATCGGCGTCGGCGGCGACCACCATGAAGGTGACCCCGTAGAGGGTGTCCGGGCGGGTGGTGAAGACCTCGACCGGCGGGTGCTCCGGGGCGTCGGGCGCCGAGGTGATCTCGTAGCGCACGGAGGCGCCGGTGGAGCGGCCGATCCAGTTGCGCTGCATGGAGAGCACCCGGTCGGGCCAGTGGCCCTTGAGCTCGTCCATGTCCTCGAGGAGCCGGTCGGCGTAGTCGGTGATCTTGAAGTACCACTGGTTCAGCGACTTCTTGATCACAGCGGTGCCGCAGCGTTCACAGGCCCCGTCGACGACCTGTTCGTTGGCGAGCACGGTCTGGTCCTTCGGGCACCAGTTGACCGGTGAGTCCTTCTTGTACGCCAGGCCCTTGTTGTAGAACTGCAGGAACAGCCACTGGGTCCAGCGGTAGTAGGACTCATCCGAGGTGTGCAGCCGGCGGGTCCAGTCGGTGCTGATCCCGTAGCGCTTGAACGAGGCCGCCTGGGTCTCGATGTTGGCGTAGGTCCAGTCAGCGGGGTGCGCGTCGTTCTTGATCGCCGCGTTCTCCGCGGGCAGCCCGAAGGAGTCCCAGCCGATCGGGTGCAGCACGTTGTAGCCGCGCAGCCGAGCGTACCGGGCGGGGATGTCCCCGATGGCGAAGGCCTCGGCGTGACCCATGTGCAGGTCGCCGGAAGGGTACGGGAACATGTCCAGCACGTACTTCTTCTCCCGGGTGTCGGCCGGATCCACCACGAAGGTGCCCTGTTCCTCCCAGAGGGGCAGCCAGCGGGCCTCCATCTCCTGGAAGGAGTACTGCTTCTTCTCACCCTGGGAGTCAGCCGAAGGGCTGCTGGGCTGAGTCGCAGTGGTATCGGCTGCAGCGGTTTCGCTCGCGTGGCTCACCTGGGGGGCACCTCGTCGTCGTCGGGTCGTATCTTGGACCCCGCCAGTCTAATTGAGTTCCCCGGTAGGCTTGGCCAGTGAGCCGCACGTGGACCGAGCACCCAGCTCGAACAGGAATCAGACGAGACGTCCCGCTGGACTTCGCCTCCCCCGAGGCCGCGGGAGGCTCCAGGACCGGCACCGGTTCGGACAGCCAGACCGACGACGACGGCGCGGCCCGGCTGAGCACCTCAGCGGCGGTCTGGCACTACCCCGCCCAGACCCCGGCGGCCACCGCGGCCACCGCGGCACCGGGTCCGGCACGTCGGCTGCTGCTGATCCATGGCTTCCGCGGGGACCATCACGGGATGGCGCTGATCGTCGACGCGCTGCCGGAGTTCGAGGTCTTCGTCCCGGATCTCCCAGGCTTCGGAGCCACCCCGCCGCTGCAGCGCCGACCTGCCGGTGCCGTCGGTCCTGCCGCTCACGGCCCTGCGGTTCACACCCTGGCGACCTATGCGGCCTGCGTGGAGGCCCTGGCCGCGGCCTTGGAGCTGGGGCCCTCCGATGTGCTGGTTGGCCATTCCTTCGGGTCAATCGTGGTCGCGGCGCATGCCGCGCAGACCAGCCCCGCGGCGGACGCCGCACCGACCCGCCCCGCGCAGGCTGACCCCGCAGTGCAGATCTTGCCGGCTCGACGGTGGGCCGGGCTCGCGCTGTTCGCGCCGATCAGCGATGACATCTTCACCGGGAGCCTGCTGCCGGGGGCGGCGGCCGTGGACCTCTACTACCGGTCCAGCCAGTGGCTGCCCCACCGATGGGCCCAGGCGCTGCTGCGCTCTCCGCTGGCCCAGGCGGTCACCAACGCCTCGATGATCGTCACTCGCGAGCCGGAGCAGGTGGCGTACATCCGGGATCAGCACCGCCAGCATTTCAGCGGCTACGCCGATCCGCAGACCCTGCTGCAGGCCTACTGGGCCTCAAGCCGACACACCGTCACCGAATTCGCGCAGCAGCTCGACCTTCCGGTGCTGCTGGTGCCGGGAGCAAAGGACCAGCTGAGCACCCCGGCGGGGCAGCGGCGACTGCGCCGGACGCTCCCGCAGGCACGCTCGGAGGTCCTGCGCGACACCGGGCACCTGCTGCACTACGAGAAGCCGGCCCAGGCCGCCCGTGCGCTGCGGCGGTTCGTCGCGACGCTGGACTGATCCAGCATCAGAACTGCAGGCTCGCGATGTCGTCCATGGCGATCCGCAGGCCGCGGCCGCCGCGCGCGGCCCCGGGAGGGGCGGCGCTGTGCGTGCGGCGGATCCGGCGGATCTCGGTGACCACCGCTGCCGCCTCGGCGTAGCCGAAGAACAACAGGTAGCGGTGCCGCCCGTCATCCAGCGCGGCCGGTCCGATCCAGGCGCGGCCTTCAGGCAGCTTCACCTGGGCGAGGAAGGCCTCGGCCTCGGCGGGGTCGCCGGTGAGGCTGAGCATGCGCTGCGCCGGCGGCAGTCCGAGCTCCAGCCGGTTGTAGAGCTCCCGGCGGGCGTAGCCCACCGGATCCCAGCGCACCATGGTGGCGGTGAGCTCCTCGGCGTCGGCGGTGATGACCACGGTGCCGCCCTCGTCCTTGTGCGGTCGCACCAGGGAGGCCGCGCGGAACCAGCGGGAGAGCACCTGGCGCGGCACGTCCAGACCCTCCCGGCTGAGCTGGGTGTCACCGTCGAGCAGCAGCGCCGTCGCATACCCGGTCTCCGCCACGGGCTCCACGCCGGGGGTGCTGACCACCAGAGCAGGTTCCTGACCCACTTCGGCGATCGGGTGATCCGAGGTCGACGAGATCACCGGGGTGTTCGGGAACGCCCGACCGAGCTCCTGCGCGGTGCGATCGGCGCCACGGGTACCGGCGCGGAAGGTGGTGGAGCCGCATTCGGTGCAGCGGTGGTTGCGGTGGTGCAGCCCGCACCAGCGGCACTTCAGCGTCCTGGACTGCCCGTGGTGGGCCGGCAGGCTCAACGGTCCGTGACATTGCGGGCACTGCTGTCGGCTGCGGCAGCGCTCACAGAGCACCGCCGGGATGAATCCGCTGCGCGCGACCTGGATCAGCACCGGTCCGTGCTGCAGTCCGTCGCGGGCCGCCTTGTATGCGGCCGCGGGCAGCCGGGCCTGCCGGAACGCGGGTTCGCGCTCCTGCTCATAGGAGTCCACGGTGGCGATCATCCGGGGCGCGGCACGACGGCGCTCCTCACGCTCGGGGGCGGCCTCGGCGAGCCAGCCGCGCTCGACCAGCCGCTGCACCTCCAGGCTGCGGGAGGTGGAGAGCATCACCAGCTCCGCACCGGTCTGCACCGTGCGCAGCAGCGCCACCTCCCGGACATGGTGATACGGCGCCCTGGGGGCCGCGTGGGTCTGTTCACCATCTTCGAAGACCACCAGCAGCCGCAGCCGCGCCACCGGGGCGAAGACCGCGGAGCGGGTGCCCACCGCCACTCGGGCCTGCCCGTAGCGCAGGTCCAGGAAGGACCGGTAGCGCGCCGAGGGGCCCATCTCGGCGGTCAGCTGGACCGCGATCCCACTGCCCAGCGTGGCGGTGAGGGCTTCCATCAGCGTCTCCACATCGCGCTGGTCAGGCACCACGACCACGGCGTCTCCCTCCCCCGCCAGGCAGTCCTGCACCCGCTCCAGCACCTGCTGGGTCCAGGACTGCGGCCCATAGGACTTCAGGGCCAGCGCGGCGCTGCGTGGACGCGGGTTCTCGGGGTCGAGCTCGGCGGTGGGGGCGCGCAGACCGGCGTACTCCTTCTCCACCCGAGCGGCGCGCGGCGGGATCGCGGCGCGCAGCACATCGGCGGTGACACCGGCGCCGCGTTCCGCGACCTGCTGGGCAAGGCTCAGGATGTCCTCGGAGAGCACCGGCAGGGCGGTCACGAGCTTGGTGATCAGGGAGAGCCGCGACGCGGTGGAGGCTTCCTGCTTGCGACGCAGGACATACCCGGTCATCTCCCGTCCGGAGAACCGCAGCTTCACCCGGCATCCGGGCACGATCTTCTCGGCGAGATCGATCGGCACCACGTAGTCGAAGGGGCGATCAAGGTGCGGCACGGCGGACTCCAGCAGCACCTCCGCCACCGGGAGATCCTCGGTGGCTCCGGCTGGCAGCTGCGGGGCGGGCTGCGGCGCCAGGGAGTCCAACAGGGCAGGCTGGTTCGAGTGCTGCCCCGCTGCTGATGCTGGGTCCTGCGCCACGCTGATCCACCCCTTGCCATGATTTCCGCTGCCCTGCGATCGTATCTCTCACCATGGACACTCAGGGATGCGTAGAGTTGAGCCGATGAGCCACAAAGCCCTCGGTCCCGCGTGGGGCTCCTTCTTCCGCAACGCGCTGCTCGTCGCCGTGCTCGCCGGCATGATCTACGCCGCTTTCAATCTGCGGCTTCCCCCGCTCGATGAGCTGCAGCAGCGCATCGAGGACTTCGGATGGGCGGGCTGGCTGGTGTTCGTCGGGCTCTACGCCGCCGTCGCGATGACCCCGATCCCGGTCACCATCATGGCCGTCAGCGGCGGACTGATCTTCGGCACCCTCGAGGGAAGCGTGCTCTCGGTGATCGGAGTGCTCATCGGCTGCTTCGCCGCATACCACCTGGCCCGCCTGCTGGGCACCCAGGCGGTGCGAAAGCTGCTGGGGTCACACGCGGAAAAGGTTGAGTCACACCTGGAGGGCGCCGGCTTCGAGGCCGTCTGCGCCCTGCGGCTCACCCCGGGGGTCCCCTACTGGCCGGTGAACTACGGCAGCGGCGCCTTCGGCGTGACCCAGCGCGACTTCGTCGTGGCCAGTGTCATCTCGACCGTCCCCGGGCAGGTCGCCCTGGTGGCGCTGGGCGCGTTCATCGCAGACCAGACCATCGTCAACGGTGTCGTGATCGGCGTCTCCTGGGCCGTGGTGGTGGCGATGACGATCTGGGCCTACCGCAGCTGGCGCGGCACCTCGAACCACCGACTCCCCGGGGCCGGATTCGCTGCCGAAGCCTCGACCGGAACCTGAGCCTGAGCCTCCTCCGGCTGGTCAGCGCACGGCAGCCCCGTCGGCCTGGAGATCGATCTCCGGACTCCGGGGTCGCCGTGCCCCACCGGCGAGCGTCAGCGCGTTGCTGAGCACCACCAGCACCACACCGGTCCAGCCGAGGAGATCGATGGACTCACGCAGGAACACGGCGCCCACCACCGCGGCGAAGAGCGGGTTCAGGGACATGCCGAGCCCGAACATCAGCGGGGTGATGTGCCGCAGCACGATCAGGTCCAAGGCGTAGGGCACCGCGGTGGCCAGCACCCCAGCGGCCGCGGCGTAGAGGAACGCCTCCGGGGGCAGCGTGACCTCCCACAGGACGATGATCGCGATCGGGACCATGGCGGCCGAGGAGAGCAGCGTGGCCACGGCCGTGCCCTGCACACCGGGCACGCGCTGCCCGACGAGCCGGTTGGTGAGGATGTATCCCGCCCAGCAGAGTGCCGCCGCGGCTGCCAGCCCCAGCCCGAGCAGGTCGCTGGTGGGGCCCGGTCGGGTCAGCAGCACCACCCCCGTCAGGGCCAGCAGAGCACAGAGCAGGTCGCGGGCCCGTCGTGAGGACAACAGCGCCACTGCCAGGGGGCCCAGGAACTCGATGGTCACCGCGGTGCCCAGGCCGATCCGGTCCACCGCGGAGTACAGCGCCGTGTTCATGCCGGCGAAGAAGAACGCCAGCAGCCCGACGGCGCGCCACTGGCCGGGGTTGAAGCGCCAGAACCGCGGGCGGGCGATCGCGCACAGCACGATGCTGGCGACCACCTGTCGGGCTGCGACCACTCCGACCGGAGTGAAGGTCGCGAACGCCAGGGACCCTATGGCAGCCCCGGACTGGGTGCTCAGCGCGCTGGCGGAGATCACCGCGAACCCTCTCCCCGGACGCCCGGCGAGGGGCGAGTCTGATCTGTTCATGGCTCGAGTCTCGACCCGGCTCAGGCATACGCAAAATGCATACCTGAGGAGTGATATACGCTTCAGGTATGTCATGGGAGCTCAGACACATCCGCACGCTGGTGGCGATCGCAGAGAGCGGCAGCCTCACCGATGCCGCAATCGCCCTGGGCGTCTCTCAGGCGCAGGTCTCCCGGACCCTGAAGGCGCTGGAGCAGGCCTGGGGTGTGAGCCTGGTGCGTCGTGGCTCCCGCGAGGCGTCGCTGACCGCGCAGGGACGCCAGGCCGTGCGCCGAGGGCGCCATCTGCTGGCCCTGGCGGACCAGCTGGAGGCCGACTCCCAGGGCCTGGAGCGGCTGCGTCTCGGCTACGCCTGGGCCGCGGTCGGACGGCACACCCAGGCCCTGCAGCGCACCTGGGCCGAGCAGCACCCGCAGGTCGCCCTGGCGCTGGTCCGGGGCTCCGGAACCCTCGCGGGGCTGGCAGAGGGTCTCGTGGATGCCGCGATCGTGCGCACCACACCTGCGCCAGCCAGATTCGACTCAGCCCTGGTGGGCGTGGAACGTCGCGTCGCAGGCTTCCCCGCGGAGGACCGGTGGGCGGCTCGCCGTCGGATTCGGATGGCCGACTTCGCGGGGCGCCCGCTGCTGGTCGACACCCGGGCCGGAACCACCACGCCCGCGCTCTGGCCGGAGGCGCAGCGCCCCGCGTTCGCCGCAGAGGTCGACAGCGTCGACGCCTGGCTGGACGCTATCACTGCGGGGGTGGGCATCGGGGTCAGCGCGGAGGCCACGGCGCACCAGCACCAGCGCGCCGGCGTGCTGTACCGGGTGATCTCCGACGCCCCTCCGGTCGAGGTCCGGCTGGTCTGGCACCGCGGTGAGCACAGCGCCGCCATTGCCGCGCTGCAGCGGCTGCTGACCGAGCTCTATGCGCGCTGACCAATAGGTCAGGCGTTGAAGAAGGACTTCAGCTGCTCGACCCGGTCCAGACGCTCCCACGGGAAGTTCTCCCCGTCACGGCCGAAGTGCCCGTTCTTGGAGGTCTCGCGGTAGATCGGACGCAGCAGGTCCAGATCCTCGATGATGCCCAAGGGGCGCAGGTCGAAGACCGCGTCGATGGCGGCGGAGATCTGGGCCGGGTCCACCTTCTCGGTGCCGAAGGTCTCCACGTAGATGCCCACCGGGTGGGCGCGCCCGATCGCGTAGGCGATCTGGATCTCGGCGCGGTCGGCCAGTCCTGCGGCCACGACGTTCTTGGCCACCCAGCGCATCGCGTAGGCCGCGGAGCGGTCCACCTTCGAGGGGTCCTTGCCGGAGAACGCGCCGCCGCCGTGGCGGGAGAACCCGCCGTAGGTGTCGACGATGATCTTGCGTCCGGTCAGGCCGGCGTCGCCCACGGGCCCGCCGACCACGAAGGGGCCGGAGGGGTTGATGATCTCGGAGAGCGTGGCCAGGTCCAGCCCGGTGTGCTCCAGCACCGGCGCGATGACCTGGGCGCTGATCTCGCTCTGGAGCTGCTCCTGGGAGATATCCGCGGTGTGCTGGGTGGAGACCACCACGGTGTCGAGGCTGACCGGGCGGTCGCCGTCGTAGCCGATGGTGACCTGGGTCTTGCCGTCGGGCCGCAGGTAGGCCAGCTGGCCGTTCTGGCGGACCTTGGTGAGCTGCGCGGAGAGCTGGTGGGCCAGCGAGATGGCGCTGGGCATGTAGCTGGGGGTCTCGTTGGTGGCATAGCCGAACATGATGCCCTGGTCGCCGGCGCCCTGGGCGTCACGGCGGTCCTCGGCGCCCCCGCGGGCCTCGAGGGAGTTGAACACTCCGGCGAAGATCTCTGGGGACTGCTGACCGATGGAGATCGAGACGCCGCAGCGGGCGCCGTCGAACCCGTTGGCCGAGGAGTCGTAGCCGATGTCCAGCAGCGTGTTGCGCACGATCTGCGGGATCTCCACGTAGCCCGAGGTGGTGACTTCACCGGCCACGTGGACCAGCCCGGTGGTGGTGAGCGTCTCCACGGCCACCCGGGAGTTCCTGTCCTCGGCGAGCAGCGCGTCGAGGATCGCGTCGGAGATCTGGTCACAGATCTTGTCCGGGTGACCGATCGTCACGGATTCGGAGCTGAAGAGGCGCAGCGAGGACCCAGCCGCGGAGGTGTTGGAATGCGTCACCCGGTCATCCTACGGCAGGCTGATCCGGACCTGACCAGCGTGCTTCACACGACGTAAGCGGCGGCCGCCGCGATGATCGCCTCGGCTGCCTCGTGCTTGGTCCCGCGCAGGGTCGTCACCACTGCCTCGGCAGCGGTGGGAGCGGCGGCGGCACCGGCGGCAGCGGCGGTGAGCCTCGGCGCGGTGAGGATGTGGATCTCGGTCTCGTCGCGACCGAAGACCAGCCTCTCCCCCACCTGGTTGAGCACCAGCAGGTCGCAGCCCTTGCGCAGCAGCTTGGCCTGGGCCAGCTCCAGCGGGTCGGCCTCGGCACTGCCGGTCTCCGCGGCGAAGCCGACGATGACCTTGGGCCCGGTCCCCGTCGTCCGGCGCTGCTGGACGGTCTCGGCGAGGATGTCTGGATTGCGCTCCAGGGTGATGACGGGGTTCTCCCCGTCGTCGGTCTTCTTGATCTTCTGCGCGGCATAGCTCGCGGGTCGGAAATCGGCGACGGCGGCGGCCATGATGAGCAGGTCCGCCTCCGGTGCGGCGCGCTGGACGGCGGCCTGAAGCTCGGCGGCGGTCTCGATGTGTTCGACCGTGATGTTCCCGGCGTGCTCCGGGGCCTGGACGTCCATGATCCCGGCGATCAGGTGCACCTGGGCTCCTGCGGCGGCGGCGGTCTCGGCCAGCGCGGCGCCCTGTTTGCCGGAGGAGCGGTTGCCGAGATAGCGCACCGGGTCCAGGGGTTCGCGGGTGCCGCCGGCGGTGATCACCACCGTCCGGCCCTGCAGGGGTCCGGCGGGTGCTGACCCGGGAGCGCCGTGGTCGGCGTCGGCAGGGACGTCAGCAGAGAGCTCAGCGATCAGCTCGGCGACCCGGGCGAAGATCTGCTCAGGCTCCGGGAGCCGTCCCGGGCCGGTGTCCTTGCCGGTGAGCCGGCCGACGGCGGGCTCCATGACCTCGACGCCGCGGCTGCGCAGCACCGCGACGTTCTCTGTGGTGGCCGCGCTGTTCCACATCTCGGTGTGCATCGCGGGGACCATCAGCACCGGCGCCTCGGAGGCCAGCAGCGTGGTGGTGAGCAGGTCATCGGCCATCCCGGCGCGGGCCCGGGCCAGAAGATCGGCGGTGGCCGGGGCGACGACGATCAGGTCGGCCTCCTGGCCGAGTCGGACGTGGCGGACCTCGTCGACGCCGGAGAACACCGAGGTGGTCACCGGGCGGCCGCTGATCGCTTCCCAGGTGGCCCGTCCGACGAACTTCTCCGACGCGGGGGTGGGGATCACATCGACCTGGTGTCCGGCCTCTCGCATGAGCCGCAGGAGGAGGACCGCCTTATAGGCGGCGATGCCGGCACTGACTCCAAGAACGATGCGCATCCGCCCAGATTACCCCGCAGGCACGCACGTGGGTGACTGCGGGGTGGTGCTGCTCGACCGGCCGTGCCGTGCAGAGACAGCTGTCCGATCAGGGGCGCGGCCCGATCGGCCGCGCCGGGTGATCAGGAGGCGGGGTTGACCGCGGGGTGGTTGACCAGCAGGTCCTCGTTGATCTCGCGCAGCGCGATGGACATCGACTTCTCGTTGAGCTTGGTGTCCACCAGCGGCCCGACGTACTCGAAGAGGCCCTCGTGCAGCTGAGCGTAGTACGCGTTGATCTGGCGAGCGCGCTTCGAGGCGAAGAGGACCAACGAGTACTTCGAGGCGCTCTTCTCCAGGAGGGAGTCGATCGACGGGTAGATGATGCCTTCGGTCTGCTCAGTCACTTGGGGAGTTGTCCTTCAGATTGGGGTGATGCATAGGTGAAGCCCATGCGTGCTACAAGTTCGGCTGCGGCGCGATCGAGCTCGTCGTTGATGATCGAGACATCGAATTCCTGCTCTGCAGCAAGCTCTATCTTAGCCGTTTCCAGCCTGCGCCGCTGTTCCTCCTCGGATTCCGTGCCGCGACCGACCAGCCGGGAGACCAGGTCCTCCCAGGACGGCGGTGCCAGGAACACGAACTGCGCCTCGGGCATGCTCGCTCTGACCTGGCGGGCTCCCTGCAGATCGATCTCCAGCAGGACCAGCTTTCCAGCCGCCAAGGCGGCATCCACGGTGGAGCGCAGCGTGCCATAGCGGTGCTTGCCGTGCACGGTGGCCCACTCCAGGAACTCCCCGCGCTCGACGAGCTCGTCGAAGCGCGCGGGGTCGATGAAGTGATAGTCGACCCCGTCGACTTCGGTGGGGCGCGGCGCGCGAGTGGTCGCCGAGACCGAGAAGTGCACCTCTGGATAGTGGGTGCGGATGAATCGGCTCAGCGTCGACTTGCCGACGGAGGTCGGTCCGGCGAGCACGGTGACGGCGGGACTGCCGGGGACTGCTGACAATGCACTGGCTCCTTGGGCTGGGGTGGTCAGCCCAATTCTGCCAGATACTCCTTCAAGGCTCGTCTCTGCTTGACCCCGAGTCCGCCGAGACGACGGTTCACCGAGATCCCGAGGTCCTCCAGGGCCTTGGTGGCGGTCACGCGACCGACGCCGGGCAGGGATTCCAGCAGCTCCAGGGTCTTGAGCCGAGCCACGGCTTCGGAGCTGGACGCGCGTTTGAGGACATCATCGAAGCTGATGCCCCCGTTGCCGAACTCCTTCTTCAGCTGTGCCCGCTCGACTCGGGCGGCCAGCGCCTTGCGCCGGGCGGTGTCGCGCTCTTCTTTGGTCAGTTCTCGCAGTGCCACGATTCTCCCCCAACGTCCGTGGTGCCGCCGCTAGGAACGGTTTCTGCTGACTGCACCAGGTGATATGGAGCAGAATCTAGTGGCTTCAGGGACGAACATCAATAGAGAACGGCCTGCGAGTTCTCAGCCCAGATCCGCCTTCGCCAGCTCAATGGCCCTTGTCAGCGAAAACAGGTCAGGTCCTTGACCGAGGATGCCCCGTGAGGAGTTCACCAGGACCTGCTCGCGGTAGCTTGCGCCGAAGCCGTCGCGCAGCGTCTGCGCATCCGCGCCCTGGGCGCCGTAGCCCGGTGCCAGCAGCGGCAGCCTCCCGGCGGCGAGATCGATCCCGTGGTCTGCGGCGAGCCCCGCCGTCGTCGCGCCGACGACGAGCCCGATGCTGCCGAGCTCCCCGGCGTCGTCCTGGATCAGCGCGGCGGAGGCGGCTGCCGCCGCGGCGGCGATCTGCCCGGCCACGGTGACCCCCTGCGGGTCGCGGGCCAGCTGGACCTGCTGGCCCTCCGGGTTGGAGGTCAGCGCGAGCACGAAGAGTCCGCCGTGGTGGCGGGCGGCGGCGTCGATCGCGGGCTGCAGCGAGCCGAAGCCCAGATAGGGGCTCACGGTCAGCGCGTCCGCGCCGAAGTCGCCGTGCGGGTTCAGCCAGGCCTCGGCGTAGCCCGCCATCGTGGAGCCGATGTCGCCGCGCTTGGCGTCGGCGATGACCAGCAGCCCGGCCGCACGGGCCTGGTGCTGGACCTCGCTGAGCACCTGCATGCCGGAGACCCCGAAGCGTTCGAAGAACGCGACCTGAGGCTTGAGCACCCCGACCCGGCCCGCGCAGGCCTCGAGCACCCTGGCGCAGAAGCTCCGCAGTCCGGCGGCGTTCTGGGTGAGTCCCCAGTCGCTCAGGATCTGCGGGTGCGGGTCCAGGCCCACACAGAGCCGACCATGGGTGCTCATCGCGGCGCCGAGCCGGATGCCGAAGGAGATCTCGGCAGCCTGGCTCGGGGCGCTGGAGCTCATGCCCGGGCCTGTTCCGCCGGCGCCGCCTGCGCCGCAGCGGAGGCCTGCGTCCGTGCAGCCTGCGTGGCAAGTTCTGCCTGGTGGCGCTGTTCGGCCTGCTTCAGCCGTTCCGCGTGCTCCTGCAGCGAGGCGACGGACCAGCTGAACTGGCCCAGCGCCTCGATGGCCTGCACGGCGGCGCCGAACTCGGCCACGGTGGTGATCACCGGGGTGCCCACCGAGGTGGCCGCGGCGCGGATCTCGTAGCCGTCGCTTCGGGCGTCGCCGCCGGAGGGGGTGTTGATGATCAGCGCGATCTCTCCGCTCTCCACCCGTTCCAGGATGGTGCCGCCCTGGGTGTCGGCGTCGGCGATCTTCGCCACCGTGGTGGTCTCGACCCCGTTGCGGCGCAGCACGTCCGCGGTGCCGCCGGTAGAGACGATGGAGAAGCCCAGGTCGGCCAGGCGCTTGACCGGCATGATGATCGCGCGCTTGTCCCGATTGGCCACCGAGACGAAGACGTTGCCGGAGGTGGGCAGCGGGTTGTTCGCCGCCTGCTGGGCCTTGGCGAAGGCGGTGTCGAAGTGCTTGTCGATGCCCATCACCTCGCCGGTGGAGCGCATCTCCGGGCCGAGCAGGGAATCGACCACGCGTCCCTCGGGGGTGCGGAAGCGGGCGAAGGGCAGCACGGCCTCCTTCACTGAGACCGGCGCGCCCGGGGGCAGCTCGGAGCCGTCCCCGGTGGCCGGCAGCAGGCCGGAGAGCTGGTGCCCTGAGCCTGCGCGCAGCTGCGCGATGCTGACCCCGGTGCCGATGTGCGCGGCGGCCTTGGCCATCTGCACCCCGGTGGCCTTGGAGACGAACGGCACCGTGCGGGAGGCGCGCGGGTTGGCCTCGATCACGTAGAGGATGTCGGAGGCCAGGGCGAACTGGATGTTGATCAGGCCCTTCACGCCCACGCCCTCGGCGATGGCCCGGGTGGCGACCCGGACGCGTTCGAGCACGTCGGGGCCCAGCGTGATCGGCGGCAGCACGCAGGCGGAGTCGCCGGAGTGGATCCCGGCCTCTTCGATGTGTTCCATGATGCCGCCCACGAAGAGCTGCTCGCCGTCGTAGAGGGCGTCGACGTCGACCTCGATGGCGTCCTCGAGGAACCGATCCACCAGCACCGGGTGCTCCGGGGTGACCTCGGTGGCGTTGGCGATGTAGCGCTCCAGGCCGGGCTCGTCGTAGACGATCTCCATGCCGCGTCCGCCGAGCACGTAGCTGGGCCGGACCAGGACCGGGTAGCCGATGCTGTCGGCGACCTTCTTGGCGTCCTCGAAGCTCACCGCGGTGCCGTTCTTCGGGGCGATCAGTCCGCCGCGCTGGAGCACCTGGTCGAACTCTCCGCGGTCCTCAGCGAGGTCGATCGCCTCCGGGGAGGTGCCGAGGATGGTCACGCCGGCGTCGGCGAGCTGCTGGGCCAGCTTCAGCGGGGTCTGCCCGCCGAGCTGGACGAAGACGCCGGCCACTCCTCCGGTGCGCTCCTCCGCCGCGATGACCTCGAGCACGTCTTCCAGGGTCAGCGGCTCGAAGTAGAGCCGGGTGGAGACGTCGTAGTCGGTGGAGACGGTCTCGGGGTTGCAGTTGACCATCACGGTCTCGTAGCCGGCCTCGCGCAGCGCCATCGTGGCGTGGACGCAGGAGTAGTCGAACTCGATGCCCTGCCCGATCCGGTTGGGCCCGGAGCCCAGGATGATCACCGAGGGCTGATCGTGGTGCACGATCTCGTCCTCGAGGTCGTAGGAGGAGTAGTGGTAGGGGGTGAAGGCCTCGAACTCGGCGGCGCAGGTGTCCACGGTCTTGTAGACCGGGCGGATCCCCAGCGCGTGGCGGACTCCGCGGACCACCGCGGCGTCCATGTGGCGCAGCGCGCCGATCTGCTCGTCGGAGAAGCCGTGCCGCTTGGCCAGGCGCAGCGCCTCGACGTCGAGCTCGGGGGCCGAGGCCACGGCCGTCGCGGTCTCGTTGATCAGCTGCAGCTGATCCAGGTACCAGGGGTCGATGCCGGTGATCTCGTAGACCTGCTCGATCGAGGCGCCGGAGAGCAGCGCCCGCTGCACCTGGTGCAGCCGCTCGGTGGTCGCCGTCGCCATCTTCGCCAGGAGCTGCTCGAGCTCCTCCGGGCCGGCCACGGTGAAGTCGAACTCGCTGCCGCGCTGCTCCAGGGAGCGCAGCGCCTTCTGCATCGCCTCGGTGAAGTTGCGTCCGAACGCCATCGCCTCGCCCACGGACTTCATCGTGGTGGTCAGCGTGGGGTCCGCGGCGGGGAACTTCTCGAACGCGAACCGCGGGACCTTCACCACGACGTAGTCCAGCACCGGTTCGAAGCTGGCCGGGGTCTTCTGGGTGATGTCGTTGGGGATCTCGTCCAGGGTGTAGCCCAGGGCGAGCTTGGTGGCGATCTTGGCGATCGCGAAGCCGGTGGCCTTGGAGGCCAGCGCGGAGGACCGCGAGACCCGCGGGTTCATCTCGATGACGACGACGCGGCCGGTCCCGGGCTCGATGGCGAACTGGATGTTGCAGCCACCCGTGGCGACGCCGACCTCGCGGATCACGTTGATCGAGATGTCACGCAGCCGCTGGTACTCGCGGTCGGTGAGCGTCATGGCCGGAGCCACGGTGATGGAGTCGCCGGTGTGCACGCCCACCGGGTCGAAGTTCTCGATGGAGCAGACCACGACCACGTTGTCCTTGGAGTCGCGCATCATCTCCAGCTCATACTCCTTCCAGCCCAGGATGGACTCCTCCAGGAGCACCTCGGTGGTCGGTGAGTACTGCAGCCCGGCGCCGGCGATCCGGTGCAGGTCGCGTTCGTTGTAGGCCATCCCGGAGCCCAGTCCGCCCATGGTGAAGGAGGGGCGCACCACCATCGGATAGCCCAGCTCCTCGGCGGCGGCCAGCGCCTCCCCCATGGAGTGCACGATCAGCGACTTGGCGGACTCCGCGCCGGAGCGCTCCACCACGCCCTTGAACTTCTGCCGATCCTCGCCCAGCTCGATCGCGGCGATGTTCGCGCCGATGAGCTCGACGCCGAACTTCTCCAGCACCCCGTCCTTGTCCAGCGCGATCGCGGTGTTCAGCGCGGTCTGCCCGCCCAGGGTGGGCAGCAGCGCGTCGGGGCGCTCCTTCTCGATGATCTTCGCGACCACCTCGGGGCTGATCGGCTCCACGTAGGTGGCGTCGGCGAACTCCGGGTCGGTCATGATGGTGGCCGGGTTGGAGTTGACCAGGATGACCCGCAGGCCCTCCTCCTTGAGCACTCGCAGGGCCTGGGTGCCGGAGTAGTCGAACTCGGCGGCCTGTCCGATGACGATCGGGCCGGAGCCGATGACCATGACGGACTTGAGGTCTTGACGCTTAGGCATTGAGTGGGTTCCCTCCACGGGTCTCAGTGTCGGTGATGGTCTCAGTGGCGGCGGTCGCGGTGCCGGAGGTGTTTGCGGCGGTGACGGTGTCGGCACCGGTGCTGGTGCGCGCGTCGGTCATCAGTTCGACGAAACGGTCGAAGAGGTAGGCCGAGTCATGCGGGCCGGCCGCGGCCTCGGGGTGGTACTGCACGCTGAAGGCGGGGATGTCGAGGCAGCGCAGGCCCTCCACGACGCCGTCGTTGAGGCTGGAGTGGCTGACCTCGACCCGGCCGAAGCGGTCCTGCGGGGCGGTGACCACCTCGCCCACCGGGGCGTCCACGGCGAAGCCGTGGTTCTGCGAGGTGATCTCGACCTTGCCGGTGGCGTGGTCCATCACCGGCTGGTTGATCCCGCGGTGGCCGAAGGGCAGCTTGTAGGTGCCGAAGCCCAGGGCGCGGCCGAGGATCTGGTTGCCGAAGCAGATCCCGAAGAACGGGGTCCGGTGCTCCAGCACCTCGCGCAGCAGCCCGATCTGGTTCGCGGCGGTGGCGGGGTCTCCGGGTCCGTTGGAGAGGAAGACTCCGTCGGGGTTCAGCGCCTCGATCTCGGCGAAGCTGCTGGCGGCGGGAAGCACGTGCACGCGCAGTCCGCGTTCGGCCATCCGCACCGGGGTCATGGTCTTGATCCCGAGGTCGATGGCGGCCACGGTCGCGACGACCGCGTCGGTCCAGCCGTGGTCGCGGGGCTCCACGACGTAGGCGGTGTCGGTGGAGACCTCTTCGGCCAGGCGGGCTCCGGCCATCGAGGGCTGGGCCTTGACCTCGGCGACCAGCTCGGCGACGGGACGAGCGGCCTGGTCTCCGGAGAAGATCCCGGCCTTCATCGACCCTGCGGAGCGCAGGTGCCGGGTGATCGCCCGCGTGTCGACGTCCTTGATCCCGACGATCTCCTGGAGGGCGAGCTCCTCGTCCAAGGTGCGTCGGGAGCGCCAGTTCGAGGGGCGGCGGGCGGCGTCGCGGACCACGTAACCGGCGACCCAGATCCTGCGCGACTCGGCGTCCTCGTCGTTGATCCCGGTGTTGCCGATGTGCGGTGCGGTCTGGACCACGATCTGCCGGGCGTAGGACGGGTCGGTGAGCGTCTCCTGGTACCCGGTCATCCCGGTGGCGAAGACGGCTTCACCCAGGCGGGCGCCCTGGGCGCCATAGGCGGCGCCGCGATGCACGGTGCCGTCCTCGAGGACCAGCAGCGCGGGAGCCGCGGCCGGGGCGGAGGGCGGCGTCTGGGCAGCTGGGGAGGACGGCGCGGAGGCCAGAGTGGCAGAGGTGTGTCGGGTCATGATGATGGTGACTCCTCGTCGGAGGGACTGGCGTAGGGACGGGCAGAGGGACTGATGACGGATCTGAGCTCGTCGAGGAGCTCCTGGTGGGCTTCTGCGTGGCGGGCACGGAAGGCGGTCTCCACGGGCTCCTCGCCGAGCCGCCAGCCGATGATGACGGCGCCGTCGCGTTCCACGAACTTCCCCACCACTCCGCGGTCGGTGCGCACATGGTCCAGCGCGGCCGCGGAGATCAGGTAGTTGGGGGCACCGGAGCGGAAGACGGCGACGCCCTGGTCGTGGACCTCGAGCCGTCCGTTCGTGCGCACGCCGAGGCCGTGGACGGCGACGCGGTCGAGGTAGTCCCCGGCCTTGACGGTGCCGATGACCATGCCCTCGGCGGCGGCCCGCGGCTGCGCCTCGAGCAGTGCGGCGGGGACGTCGTCAGGGGCCGGAAGTCCGCCCTGTCGGCGTTTGCGGCCGCGCCAGCCGAGCCAGAGCAGGCCCAGCAGCAGGGCGATGATGCTCAGCGCGATCCACAGGTAGTTCAGGTAGGTCCCGGTCATGTCCGGGGCGGTGGTGGCCAGGGTCACGCGCTCACCTCTCGTGCCGGAGTCTCGGGCGTCGGGTGGGTCAGCGGCGTGTTGAGCTCGCCGTCGAGCACCACCGGGTGTCCGTGCAGGAAGGTCGCGCGCACCGACCCGGGCAGCTCCATGCCGCGGAACGGGGAGTTCCGGCCCTTGCTGGCGTGACCGGCTGGGTCCACGACCTGTGTCGACTCCGGGTCGATGAGGATCAGGTTGGCGGGCTCTCCCGCCTCGAGCGGGCGGCCCTGGTGGGCGTGGCGGTAGATCCGCGCCGGCATGATCGAGGTCACCTCGGCGAAGCGTCGCCAGTCCATGAGCCCGGTGGCGATCATGGTCTTGATGATCACCGGCAGCGCTGTCTCCAGTCCGGTCATCCCCATGGCCGCGGCGGACCATTCGCATTCCTTGGCCTGGGTGGGGTGCGGGGCGTGGTCGGTGCCGATGATGTCGATGGTGCCGTCGGCGAGGCCGGCGCGCAGCGCCTCGACGTCGGCGCTGGTGCGCAGCGGCGGGTTGACCTTGTACACCGGGTCGTAGCCGCGGACCAGCTCGTCGGTGAGCAGCAGGTGGTGCGGGGTGACCTCGGCGGTGACGTCGATCCCGCGCTCCTTGGCCCAGCGGATGATCTCCACCGAGCCGGCGGTGGAGACGTGGCAGATATGCAGCCGCGAGCCCACGTGCTGGGCCAGCAGCACGTCGCGGGCGATGATGGATTCCTCGGCCACGGCGGGCCAGCCCGGCAGTCCGAGGATCGCGGAGACGTCGCCCTCGTTCATCTGGGCACCCTCGGTGAGCATCGGTTCCTGGGCGTGCTGGGCGATGAACCCGTCGACGGTCTTGACGTATTCCAGCGCCCGACGCATCAGCACCGGGTTGTGCACGCACATCCCGTCGTCGGAGAACATCCGCACCTGGGCGGAGGACTCGGCCATGGCGCCGAGCTCGGCGAGCCGCTCACCGGCGAGCCCGACGGTGACCGCCCCGACCGGGTAGACCTCGGTCCAGCCGGAGGCCCGGCCGAGCCGGTGCACCTGTTCGACGACGCCGGCGGAGTCCGCCACCGGGGAGGAGTTCGCCATCGCGTGGACCGCGGTGAAGCCGCCCTTGGCGGCGGCCCGGCTGCCGGTCTCCACGGTCTCGGCGTCCTCGCGGCCGGGTTCGCGCAGGTGGGTGTGGAGGTCCACCATGCCCGGGAGCATGATCAGGCCCTCCGCTTCGAGGGTGCGGAGGCCCTCGGGCTGCTCGGCGTGGAGCTGCTCGGCCTGGGCTCGGGCAGCGTCTCCGACGGCGGCGATCCGGCCCTCGGTGATGAGCACGTCGAGCGGTGCCTCGCCGTAGGGCCGAGCGCCCAGGACCAGGGTGGCGGTGCGGGTGTGAGTCATGCGGTGTTCCTCTCTGAGCTGCTCAGCAGCAGGTGCAGCACGGCCATGCGGACCGAGACTCCGTGGGAGACCTGGTCGAGGACCTGGTTCATCGGGGAGTCGGCCGCGGCGGCGGAGATCTCGACTCCGCGGTTCATCGGGCCGGGGTGCAGGATCATCGGGGTCTGTCCGGCGGCGCCGCGGTGTGCTTCGAGCCGGGCCAGCCGTTCATCGGTCAGTCCCCAGCGGCGGGTGTATTCCGCGGCGGTGGGGAAATAGGCGCCGCCCATCCGTTCGGCCTGCACGCGCAGCATCATGATCGCGTCGGGCCCGGCCTCCGGGCCGGAGCCCAGCGCCTCGTCGAGGCTGTAGTACACGCTGACCGGCCATTTCTCCACGCCCACCGGCAGCAGCGTGGCCGGGGCGACCAGGCCGACGTCGGCGCCCAGGGTGCGCAGCAGCCAGATGTTGGACCGCGCCACCCTCGAGTGCAGGATGTCACCGACGATGAGCACCCGCATCCCGGTCAGGTCGGTGCCGCGCGGGTCCTGGCCCTGGGCGGCGGACCAGCCGCGGCGCAGGGTCAGTGCGTCGAGCAGCGCCTGGGTGGGGTGTTCGTGGGTGCCGTCCCCGGCGTTGATCACCGCGCAGTCGGTCCAGTCCGAGGCGGCCAGCTGTGCGGCCGCTCCGGAGGCCCAGTGCCGCATCACGATCGCGTCGGCGCCGATGGCCTCCAGGGTCTGCACGGTGTCCTTCAGCGACTCGCCCTTCGAGACCGAGGAGCCCTTGGCGGAGAAGTTCATGACATCGGCGGAGAGCCGCTTGGCGGCGGCCTCGAAGGAGATCCGGGTGCGGGTGGAGTCCTCGAAGAAGAGGTTCACCACGGTGCGGCCGCGCAGCGTCGGGAGCTTCTTGACCTCGCGGGTGGAGACGGCGGCCATCTCCTCGGCGGTGTCGAGGATGCTCAGCGCCTGGGTGTGGCTGAGATCTGCGGTGGAGAGCAGGTGCCGCATCAGCGCTCACCCGCCTGGGAGTCTGCGCCGCGGGCGCGCCGGATGACCACGGCCTCCTCGCCGCGGGGCACGCCGTCGATCTCGTCGAGCAGCACCGAGACGCGCTCCTCGCGGGAGGTGGGCAGGTTCTTGCCCACATGGTCTGAGCGGATCGGCAGCTCGCGGTGGCCGCGGTCGACCAGGACTGCGAGCCGGACGACGGCGGGGCGGCCCAGCGCCTGCAGGGCGTCCAGGGCGGCGCGCACGGTGCGTCCGGAGTAGAGCACGTCGTCGACCAGGACCACGGTGGCGCCGTCGACTCCGGCGCCGGGAATCGTGGTGGGCTCGGGGGTGCGGGCGCCATGGGCGCGCAGATCATCGCGGTAGAGCGTGATGTCGAGGGAGCCGATGGACTGGGCGGGATCGAAGGCGGGATCGATCCGGGCCAGCCGCTCACCCAGGCGGCGGGCCAGGATGGTTCCGCGGCGTGGGACGCCGAGCAGCAGAAGACCTTCGACCCCGCGGTGGGACTCGACGATCTCGTGGGCTATGCGTGTGAGGGCCCGGTCCATGTCGGACGCGGACATCACATGAGAGGTCTCGGGTGAGCGTGTCACCGTATGACTCCTTCCTCGCCTCACTGGACGATGTTTAAAGGAAATCTGGATATTCAGGTTTCGGCTCCGCAGCCGTCCCGTCAGGGACCAGGTTCGCAGCCGTCGGCGCCGGGGAACGGCGCCGGGTTCACTCTACGTCATCGACCTCGACCAGCGTGGGCTTGAGCACCTGGATCCGTCCGAGCAGCCCGTTGACGAAGCTGGGCGAATCATCGGTGGAGAGCTCCTTGACCAGCGCCACGGCCTCGGAGACCGCCACGTTGTCGGGGATATCGGTGTTGCACAGCAGCTCCCAGGCGCCGATGCGCAGCGCCATCAGGTCCACCCGGGGCATCCGCTCCAGGGTCCAGCCGCGGGCGTAGGTGGCCAGGATCTCATCGATGTGCTCCTGCTCGGACTTCACACCGTCGATGAGCTCGAGGACGTATTCATTCACGATCAGATCCGCGCGCTCGCGCCGGACCCGCAGGACCTCGAAGGGGTCCATGTCTCGCTGTTCGGCCTCGAAGAGGATCTCCAGCGCCCGACGGCGGGCTTTGCTTCGCTTTGCCACTGGGGGGATCAGTCCGTGACTCGGCCGAGGTACGCGGAGGTGCGAGTGTCGACCTTCACGCGGGTGCCCTGGTCCACGAACAGCGGGACCTGGATCTCGTGTCCGGTCTCGAGGGTGGCGGACTTGGTGCCGGCGTTGGAGCGGTCGCCCTGCAGGCCCGGCTCGGTGTAGGTGATCTCCAGGACGACCGAGGGGGGCAGGTCGAGGTAGAGCGGAGTGCCGTCGTGCAGTGCGATGGTCACCTCGTGGGACTCGAGCAGGAAGTGCGCGGCGTCGCCGACCACGGTGGCGGGCACGGTGATCTGGTCGTAGTCGCGCAGGTCCATGAAGACGAAGTCCTCACCGTCCTGGTAGAGGTACTGGTAGTTGGATCGGTCGACTGTGGCGAACTCCACCTTGGCTCCGGCGTTGAACGTCTTGTCCACGGCCTTGCCGGTGCGGATGTTCTTCAGCTTGGTGCGCACGAACGCGCCGCCCTTGCCCGGCTTGACGTGCTGGAACTCGAGCGTGTTCCACAGCTGTCCCTCCATCTTGAGGACGGAGCCGTTCTTGATGTCGTTCGAGCTGGCCACAATCTGCCTTTCCTTGGGTCATACGGGCGCAGGTGTTCCACGCAGCGCCAATCGATTCTACAGGGTCCAGCCCAGGACTCAGAGTGAGATCATGCTTCCGGTCTCCGGCTGGGCGATCTCCTGGTAGGTCGCGAAGAGGATCGAGGCGTCCGGGATCTCGACGGTCGCCGGCTGTCCCTGGCCGCCCAGCAGCACGAACCGCAGCTGGTCGCCGCGGTTCTTCTTGTCCCGGCGGATGCCCTCGAGCAGCTGGCTCCACCGGTCATCACGGTAGGTGGTCGGCAGACCGAGCAGGTTCAGCACGGCGTGGTGGCGATCGGCGGTGGCGTCGTCGAGGCGGCCGAGGCTGCGTGCGAGCTCGGCGGCGAAGATCATGCCCACCGAGATGGCCGCGCCGTGGCGCCACTGGTAGCGCTCGGCGAGCTCGATGGCGTGGCCCAGGGTGTGGCCGTAGTTCAGCGACTCGCGGACCCCTGACTCCAGCGCGTCCTCACCGACCACCTTGGCCTTGACCGAGATGGCACGTTCGATGAGCTCCCGGATCTGCCAGGAGTGCGGGTTCTGCGCCTGCTCCGGGGCGGCCTCGATGATGTCGAGGATCCGCTCATCGGCGATGAATCCGCACTTGACCACCTCGGCCAGTCCGGCGACCAGCTCGTTGCGCGGCAATGTGAGCAGCGTGTCCAGGTCGGCGAGCACCCCGGCGGGCTGGTGGAAGGAGCCGACCAGGTTCTTGCCCTCTGAGGTGTTGATCCCGGTCTTGCCGCCCACTGCGGCGTCGACCATGCCCAGCAGCGTGGTGGGCATGTGGACCACGCGGATGCCGCGCAGCCAGGTGGCGGCCACGAAGCCGGCGGCGTCGGTCACCGCGCCTCCGCCGACGGCGACGATCGCGTCCGAGCGGGTGAAGTCGTTCTGACCCAGGACCTGCCAGCAGAAGGCGGCGACCTGGATGTGCTTGCCCTCCTCGGCGTCCGGGATCTCTGCGACCAGCGCCTGGTATCCGGCCTTCTCGAGGTCCTCACGGACCACATCGCCGGTGGCGCGCAGCGCCCGGGGGTGGATCACCAGCACCCGTTCGGCCTGCGGTCCGACGAGTCCGGGCAGCCGGGAGAGCAGCCCGTTGCCGATGATGACGTCGTAGCCCAGTTCTTGGCCGCCGGAGCCCGCGCCCTCTCCGACGGTGATGATCGTGGGTTCAGGGGCTGGGGCGGACGCCTCGGTCTCGGCCTGGTGGCTCATACGCTTGGGTCTCTCCTGGAGGTGGTGTTGAGGGCTCGCACGATGTGATCGACTCGCACGTCGATGTGCGCATCATCCGGGGTCATGACGATATCAGCGCAGTCTCGATAGATCTGCTCGCGTTCGGCGTAGATGCGCTTCCATGCCTCGACCGGGTGGGCGCCGAGGATCGGCCGGGTGGAGCCGTCGCCCAGGCGCAGCGCGGCCTGATGCTCGGTGAGGTCCAACAGGATCACGAGCTGGTCGCGCAGCAGCTCGCGGGTCCTCGGGCTGAGCACCGATCCGCCGCCGAGGCTGATCACCGAGGGGCGTGGCGAGTCGAGCAGCTCGGCGACGATGTTCTCCTCCTCGGCGCGGAAGACCTGCTCCCCGTGCAGCGAGAAGTAGGCCGGGATCGGGCCGTGCCGGGCGACGAAGAAGTGGTCGCTGTCCACGTGGGGCCGGTGCAGCCGGCGGGCCAGGGCGGCACCCACGGTGGACTTTCCCGAGCCCATCGGTCCGATCAGCACGATGTTGCGGCCGTCGCCTCGCTGCTCGGCGGCTGCGGGCTGACGCATCAGTCCTGCATCGCGGCGGGGGCCTGCAGCGGATCTCCATCCGCACCGGCGCCCGAGGGATCGCCGCCCAGCTCGGGAAGGTGATCGAGGTAGCCGCGCAGGTTGCGCTGCACCTCTGCGACTGAGTCTCCGCCGAACTTCTCCAGCACGGCCTCGGCGATGACCAGGGCCACCATGGCCTCTGCCACGACCCCGGCCGCCGGGACCGCGCAGACGTCGGAGCGCTGGTGGTGGGCGGTGGTGGCCTCACCGGTCGCAGTGTCCACGGTGCGCAGGGCGCGCGGCACGGTGGCGATGGGCTTCATCCCGGCCCGGACCCGCAGCGGGCCGCCGATGCTCATGCCGCCCTCGATGCCGCCGGCGCGGTTGGAGGTGCGAACGATCTGGCCGTCGTCGTCCAGGACGATCTCGTCGTGGGCGGCCGAGCCGCGGCGTCGGGTGGTCTCGAAGCCGTCGCCGACCTCCACTCCCTTGATCGCCTGGATGCCCATCAGGGCTCCCGCCAGGCGGGAGTCCAGCCGGCGGTCCCAGTGCACGTAGCTGCCCAGACCCGGGGGAAGTCCCCCGACGATCACCTCGACCACGCCGCCGAGGGTCTCCCCTGCGCGGTGGGCGTCGTCGACCTCGGCGACCATCCGTTCGGAGGTCTCCGCGTCGAAGCAGCGCAGCGGATCCGCGTCCAGCGCCGCGGCGTCGGCGAACCGAGGCAGCGGGGCATCGGCCGGGATCTGCACCGGGCCGATCGCGGTGGTGTGGGAGACCGTGGTGATCCCGAGCTCAGCCAGGAAGGACTGGGCGGCGGCGCCGAGGGCGACGCGGGTGGCGGTCTCTCGCGCCGAGGCGCGCTCCAGGACCGGCCGGGCCTCCCCGAAGCCGTATTTCTGCATGCCGGTGTAGTCGGCGTGACCCGGGCGGGGCCGGGTCAGCGGGGCGTTGCGGGCGAGGTGGGCCAGCTCATCGGGATCCACCGGATCGGCCGACATCACCTTCTCCCATTTGGGCCACTCGGTGTTGCCGACCTCGATGGCCAGCGGGCCACCGATGGTGACGCCGTGGCGCACACCTGCCAGCAGGGCGACCTGGTCCTGTTCGAACTTCATCCGGGCTCCGCGGCCATAGCCGAGGCGGCGGCGGGCCAGCTTCTCCTGCACCGCAGAGGTGCTCAGCGAGACGCCGGCGGGAAGCCCTTCCAGGATTCCGACGAGGGATTTGCCGTGTGATTCTCCGGAAGTGAGCCAGCGCAACATGGGGTCCATCATAAACCGATGGAGCGCCTCATCTTTGCCACCATCTGGGCGTGGGACGCTTCGGAGAGCTCTGCCGCCGGGGTCGAGGTGCTCGCGCTGAACAGCTCCACCTGCTTCACAGCCTGGTGCAGCAGCATCACCAGGCCGCTGACCACGGGGCCTCCGGAGGCCTCCCAGGAGCGGGCCAGGGCCGAGGGCCAGGGGTCGTAGGCGACGTCGAGCAGCGGGACCGGGCGGTCCAGGCAGGGCAGCCGGGCGGCGATCTCGTCGGCGGCGCGCGGCGGCAGGGTGGAGACCACAGCGTCGAGGTGTACCGGGGTGAGCTGAACCGGCGTCGCATCGGCCGGGTCGAGCTGGGCCGGGGTCCCGTCGGCCGGCTCCAGCTGGGCCGGGTCGGAGGGCGCAGGGCCGGAACCCTGCGTGCCGGTCCGCAGCTCGCGGGGCAGGTTCGAGAGTTCCGTCACGCTGAGTGTGAGGCCCAGCGCGGCGGCCACCGGTTCAAGCTCGCGCCCGCGCGGGATCGACCGGGCGTAGCTGCGCACCTGGGTGTAGCCGAGCTCCGCGGCGGCGGCCATCGCGGCGGTGGCGGTGGCGCCGGCCCCGATGATCCCGAAGCTTCCCCGGTCCGTCGACGACGCCGGGTGCAGCCCGGCCTCGCCGAGGGCCGCGACGATGCCGTCCACGTCGGTGTTCTCCGCCGCGAGCGTCCGCTGGGGACCAGCGGAGGTGTCGGCATTCCGGTGGATGACGGTGTTGAGCACTCCCAGCGCGGTGACCCGTGCTGAGGGGTGGTCCACGGCGCTGAGCATCGCGGCCTTCAGCGGCATGGTCACCGACCAGCCCATCCAGTCGCCCGCCGCCCCCTCGCCGCGCAGGAAGTCCTGCAGTGACTCCTCGGGGACGCCGATGCGCCGGTACTCGGCGTCGAGTCCCAGGTGCTCGTACGCCGCGGTGTGCAGCAGCGGGGAGAGCGAGTGGGCGATCGGGTGGCCCAGCACAGCGGCCTGGCGCGTCACGGTCCGGCGTTCTCCTGGGTCGGCTCACCCTCGCAGACCTCGGGGTTGTCCGCGCAGTAGGCGTTGAACTCCTCCACGTAACCCAGGTGCTCCTCGTAGGTCGAGGCGAACTCGGTGACGCCGGTCTCGAGGTTAACGGTGACCCAGTAGTAGTAGTCGTTCTCATCGGGATTCGCGGCGGCTTCCAGGGTCGCCATATTAGGCGCGGCCACGGGCCCAGGGGGCAGGCCCGGGTTCTGGTAGGTGTTGTATTCGTTCGACGCGTCGGCCCGTTCTTCCTCGGTGAAGTGCACGCTCTGCGTGCCGAGGCCGTAGATCACGGTGGCGTCGATCTGCAGCAGCCCATCAGTCTCGGAGTTGCCTGGGTCCAGCCGGTTCTCGATGATGCCGGCGATCTCTTCGTAGTCTCCGGGCAGGCCCTCTGCGGTGAGCAGCGAGGCGACGATCACCGTGCGCCACTGCTCGTCCTCATCGGTGATGCCGAGCTCCTCGAGTCGCTCGAAGGTGGTGTCCACCATCTCTTGCAGGATCTCTTCGGGCGTCGCCTCGAAAGTCGGCTGGTATTCGCCGGCCGCGAGGTAGCCCTCGAGCGTCTCGGCCTCCTCAGGCAGTCCGAAGGCGCTGGGATCCTCCGCGGCCAGGCGAAGGTCACTCTCGGGGATCCCGGCCTGCTCAGCGATGGAGCTCAGTGCGGCGTCGATGCGGGTGTTGTCCTGCAGCGAGATGTAACGGAGGGCCTCCCCCTGCTCGAAGATCACCGCCAGCGCGTCTGCGGCGGGCATCTGCTCGCGCAGCTGGAAATCTCCCGGCTGCAAGGAAGGCTCACCCTCGAGCTCGGCGAACGCGTCGTCGAACGCGTCGTCGCTGGCGATGATCCCGGCCTCTACCAGGCGGGAGCGCAGCAGCGCCGGCCCGTCTCCCTCTTCCACGGTGAACTCCACGCTCTCACCGGCCTGGGTCTCGAAGTCTTCGGGACCTCCGCTGCCGAACAGCGACTGCAGCACCACCACGAAGCCCACCAGCAGCACCGCGAAGAGCCCGAAGGCCACGCTGAGCGTGAGGTTGCGCCGTCGTCGTTTGCTGCGTCGCTTCTCCAGCACGGCCTGGGTCGCGCCACCTTCGACGGCGGAGACCGTCTGATAGCCGCGGCCATGGGTGGAGGATGAGATCAGCAGCGGTGTGCCGTCGTCGTCGTGATCGATGCGGGTGCCTTCGTAATAGTCGTCCTCGAGGTCATCCTCGAGGGGGAAGCCGGACTCGTCTTCGAGGGCGTACTCCGAATCGTCGTCGACCTCATCGGCGGAGAGGACCCGATCGGTCCCGGTCACCACCTGGTCGAAGGGGGTCGCGGCGGAGGGCGCCGTGGCCTCGGAGTCGGCAGCCTCACCGGGGTAGGGATCAGCCTGCCGCAGGTCCGCATGATTCGGATCAGCATCATGCGGATCAGAGTCGTGCGGATCAGAGTCGTGCGGATCAGCGGCGTAGGCGTCGACGTCGTGCCGTTCTGCGTGGTGGGGATCCCTCTGGTGTGCCTCAGCGAGGTGCTCTTCGCGTTCCAGCTTGCCCTCGGGGAAGTCCTCCTGGTTGAAGATCACCGAGCCCTGATCCGGGGCGACGGCGGGGAGCGGGGCGATGCGGTGACCGGGAGCGGGGTCTGAGGACTCGGTGGCGGGACGCGGGGACGGTGCGGGCGAGTCTGCCGAGGACGTCACCTCGGACGCATCAGCGGCGGTCTCCTCGTCGCCCGCGGCGGGGGCTGCCGAAGCGGCGGAGCGGGCGCGTACAGCGCGCAGCGTCTCATCCAGGGCTCGCCGCTGGGCGGCACTCTGGCGTTCACGCTGCTCATCGAGCTCACGCTCTCGCGCCTCGCGAATTTCGCGGCGGCTGCGCGGGGAGCCCGGCTCATGGGGCTGTTGATCGCTCACGCGAAGTCCTCACTGGATGTTGACGGCACAAGTCCAGTGACCCATGAGGAATGGCTAATGGGTCACCAGATCTTTGACGAGTGTAATCTATTCGTTACTTCAACATATCCCGCCAGCTTCTTCGCGCGTCCAATGCCTCTTTCGCTGATGCGATCGCCTTGGTGTCGCCGCTGGCCTGGGCGGCTTCGAGCGCCGCTTCCAGTTCAGCGATGGCGTCGTCCAGCTGGGTGAGCATTGAGTTCTGCCGCGCGATGGTCTCGGGGTCGGTTTTGCGCCAGTGCGACTGCTCCGCGTCGCGGAACGCGTCCTGGACACGCTTGAGTCGATTCTCGATGGACTTCATGTCCGCCCGGGGCACCCGGCCGGCGGCGTCCCAGCGGTTCAGGAGCGCCTGGTACTTCTCGCGGACGGCCTCGGGGTTCTCGATCGGCATGAGCGCCTCGAACTCCTCCAGGAGCGCGAGCTTCACGGTGAGGTTCTCCGCGTACTCCGCATCGGTCTCGGCGTTGGCCTTGTCCCGGGCGCCGAAGAAGACGTCCTGGGCCGCACGGAAGCGGGCCCACTGGGCGTCGTCGGTCTTGCGGGCGCCGCGACCCAGCGCCTTCCAGTCATCCATCAGCCGGTGATAGGCCTTGGTGGTGCCGCCGAAGTCGTCGGAGCCCTTGAGCTGCTCCGCCTCGGCGATCAGGGCCTCCTTGGCGGCCTTGATGTCGCCGTGCTCCTTGTCGCGGGAGGCGAAGAAGGCGCGTCGGTTTTTCTCGAAGAGGTTCCGTGCGGCGCGGAATCGCTTCCAGTACGGGTCTTCCTGAGACTTGGTCAGTCGCGGCGGCTTCTTCTGCTCGGCCTTCCATGCCTCGAAGAGCTCGTTCATCCGGGCCTGGGCGCTCTTCCAGTGCTGCGTGGTGGGGTCTGCCTCGGCCAGCAGCTCCACCTCGGCGACGATCTGCTCCCGAGTCGCCAGGTGCTCGGCGAGCACCACTTCGGCCTCCTGGGCCTCCACGGCGGCGCGCTGATCGATCTCGGCGGAGATCTCTTCCAGCAGGGCGCTCAGGGAGGCGACGTCGCCGACCCAGGTGCCGTCGGCGAGCTCCTTGCGGATGTGTCCCAGTGACTCGTGCAGCGCCTTGGCCGAATCGGCGCCGGCCGCGGCACGGGCCCGCAGCAGCAGCGCCCGGTTGTAGAGCTCGTCGAACTTGCGGGTGAAGTAGTGCAGCGCCTCGTCGGCGCTGGCACCGGAGAACTGTCCCACGTAGGTCTCGCCGGCTCGGGCTCCCGAGGCACCGGCGGGCTCTGCCGACGCAGGCTCCGACACCGGGGACGCCGTCGGCTCCGCCGGGGCGGGCTCGGCAGCCGGGGCGGCCGCGGCTGCTTCTGCCGTGACAGGCTCGGCGGCCGGGGCGGCCTCTGGGGCGTCGGCACTCTCCTGCGGCGCCGCAGCGGGGGTCTCCGGCTGCGCGGTCGCGGAGGTCAGGGCGTAGACATGGCCTTCTTCATCCACACGGGCGAATCGGTGGGCTTCCACGATGGAGGTCTCATGGTGATCGGGCTTGACTGCAGGACTCATGCCACCAGCCTACCGGAGCCGTTATGCTGAACGGGCCCGATTCCAGGCTCCCCCGACGACCCAAGGACTGCGCGCACACTCATGGCACGAACCACCTCTCTCTCCGGCTTCACCGAATGGCTCCCCGAGGAGCGGCTGGTGGAGCTGCACGTGTTGGACACGCTTCGCGAGGTGTTCGAACGCCACGGCTTCGCCTCCATCGAGTCGCGGGCGGTGGAGACCATCGACACGCTGCTGCAGAAGGGCGAGATCGACAAGGAGATCTACGCCGTCTCCCGGCTGCAGGAGGAAGAAGGGCGCGAGGCCCGGCTGGCCCTGCACTTCGACCTGACCGTGCCCTTCGCCCGCTACGTGGTGGAGAACGCCGGCCACCTGGACTTCCCGTTCCGGCGCTATCAGATCCAGAAGGTCTGGCGGGGTGAACGCCCTCAGGATGGTCGCTATCGGGAGTTCACCCAGGCCGACATCGACCTGGTGGGCGACGGCGCGCTCCCCTTCCGCAGCGACGTCGAGATCGGCGTGGTCATGGCCAAGGCGCTCGAGGCGCTGCCGATCGGAGACTTCATGCTCCGGGTCAACAATCGCAAGCTCTCCGAGGGCTTCTACCGCTCCATCGGACTCACCGACACCACTGCGGTGCTGCGCGCCATCGACAAGCTGGAGAAGATCGGCGCCGAGAAGGTCAGCGAAGAGCTGGTCTCCTCCGGTGCGGCCACGACCGAGCAGGCCCACCAGGCGCTGGAGCTGGCCCAGATCCGCGCCACCGACACCTCCTTCGTCGCGGCGGTGCGCGCCCTGCTGGGCTCGGTGGAGGCCGATGAGCTGCTCGAAGCCGGTCTGGCCGAGCTCGAAGAGGTCGTCGCGGAGCTGAACAAGCGGGTCCCCGGGCGGGTCACCGCGGACCTCTCCATCGCCCGCGGACTCGACTACTACACCGGCACGGTCTACGAGACCGTGCTGATCGGCCACGAGTCGCTGGGCTCGGTCTGCTCCGGCGGCCGCTACGAGTCTCTGGCCTCCAAGGGGAAGCGGACCTTCCCCGGCGTCGGGCTCTCCATCGGCGTGACCCGGCTGATCTCCCGGATCCTGGCCGAGGGCGGACTCTCCGCCAGCCGCAAGGTCCCCGCCGCAGTGTTCGTGGCGATGCGCTCCGATGAGGACTGGGGCGCCGCCCAGGACGTGGCCGATGCGCTGCGCGGCCGCGGCATCAATGTGGAGGTCGCACTGAAGGCCGAGAAGTTCGGCAAGCAGATCCGCCATGCCGACCGCCGCGGCATTCCGTATGTCTGGTTCACCGAGGACGACGGCGCCCACGAGGTCAAGGACATCCGCACCGGCGCCCAGGCTCCGGCCGATCCGGCGAGCTGGACCCCTCCGGCCGAGGACGCCCTCCCGCGGATAGTAGAATCGGCCACCGACTGACTCCCCGGGCCACAGGCCCGCACCGAGCAACTGATCCCTCAGGAAGGACACCGTGCTTCGCACACACACCTCCGGCTCCCTCACCGCCGAGAACATAGGCCAGACCGTCACCCTCACCGGATGGGTGGCGCGACGCCGAGATCATGGCGGAGTGGCCTTCCTCGATCTGCGCGACTCCTCCGGCGTGGCCCAGGTCGTGGTGCGCGACGAGGCTGACTTCGACCCGCTGCGCAACGAGTTCGTGCTGCAGGTGACCGGATCCGTGGAGCGCCGCCCGGCCGGCAATGAGAACCCCAACCTCCCCTCGGGAGAGGTCGAGGTCCTTGCCGATACGGTCACGGTGCTCAACACCTCGGCCCCGCTGCCCTTCCAGATCGATGAGCACGTGGAGATCGGCGAAGAGGCCCGACTGCGTCACCGGTACCTCGACATGCGCCGCGAGGGCCCGCAGCGCGCCCTTCGGCTGCGCTCCGAGGCGAACCGGGTGGCCCGGGATCTGCTCCACGAGGAGACCTTCACCGAGATCGAGACCCCCACACTGACCCGCTCCACGCCCGAAGGTGCTCGTGACTTCCTGGTCCCGGCCCGTCTGGCTCCCGGCGCCTGGTACGCGCTCCCCCAGTCACCGCAGCTCTTCAAGCAGCTGCTCCAGGTCGGCGGCTTCGAGAAGTACTACCAGCTCGCCCGCTGCTACCGCGACGAGGACTTCCGCGCCGATCGGCAGCCGGAGTTCACCCAGCTCGACATCGAGGCCAGCTTCGTGGAGCAGGACGACATCCTCTCGCTGTCCGAGGAGCTGGTGCGCCGGCTCTGGAAGCTCATCGACGTCGAGCTCCCCGCCGAGATCCCGCACATCACCTACCACGAGGCGATGGCCCGCTACGGCTCGGACAAGCCGGACCTGCGCTTCGACCTGGAGCTCACCGAGCTCACGGAGTACTTCAAGGACACCCCCTTCCGGGTCTTCAAGGCCCCCTATGTCGGTGCCGTGGTGATGCCCGGCGGCGCCTCCCAGCCACGCCGCACCCTCGACGCCTGGCAGGAATGGGCCAAGCAGCGCGGTGCGAAGGGCCTGGCCTACGTGCTCATCGGCGAGGACGGCGAGCTCGGCGGCCCGGTGGCCAAGAACCTCTCCGATCAGGAGAAGTCCGGTCTGGCCGCCGCCACCGGCGCCTCCCCCGGCGACTGCGTCTTCTTCGCCGCCGGTGAGGTCTCCCCCTCCCGCGGGCTGCTCGGAGCCGCGCGCAACGAGATCGCGGCCCGGGTCGGTCTGATCGACGAGAACGCCTGGTCCTTCGTCTGGGTGGTCGACGCCCCGATGTTCGAGCCAGCCGCCCAGGCCCAGGCCGCCGGTGATGTGGCAGTCGGCTCGGGGGCCTGGACAGCAGTGCATCACGCCTTCACCGCACCCAAACCGGAGTTTGCCGAGAGCTTCGACCAGGATCCGGCTTCCGCGCTGGCCAACGCCTATGACCTGGTCTGCAACGGCAACGAGATCGCCGGCGGCTCGCTGCGCGTCTACCGGCGCGACGTGCAGGAGCGGATCTTCAAGGTGATGGGAATCCCCGAGGACGAGGCGCAGGAGAAGTTCGGCTTCCTGCTCGACGCCTTCAAGTTCGGTGCTCCGCCACACGGCGGCATCGCCTTCGGCTGGGACCGCGTGGTCTCGCTGCTCGCCGGTGAAGACTCCATCCGGGAGGTCATCGCCTTCCCCAAGTCCGGCGGCGGCTACGATCCGCTGACCGCGGCCCCTGCCCCGATCACCGCCCAGCAGCGCAAGGAGGCCGGGGTCGACGCCAAGCCCGAGCCGAAGTCCGAGTCCAAGGCTGAGGCCAAGACCGAGAACAAGTCATAGGTCGAGGCTGGGCCGAAGTCCCAGGCGTGAGCCGCACCGGGTAATCTGGGATGGATTCTTCTCGAATCTATCTACGAACCCAGCTCTAGGAGGCGCAGTGGCCGATCCCATCACCGGGGACCTCTTCGCCTCCGACGACTTCGGCGACGACGCGCCCGCCTCGCCCGCCACGGGTGAGGCGGGCGCGCGTCGTCGTCATACTCCGCTGGCGGTGCGGATGCGTCCGCGCACGCTGGAGGAGATCCTCGGGCAGCAGCATCTGCTCGAGCAGGGGTCACCGCTGCGGGTCCTCGCCGAGGGGAACCGCGGCCCCGCCGGCGCGTCCTCGGTGATCCTCTACGGGCCCCCGGGCACCGGCAAGACCACACTGGCCCATGTGCTCGCCCGCGGCGCCTCGCGGAAGTTCGTGGAGCTCTCCGCCATTCGCGCCGGCGTCAAGGACGTCCGGCAGGTCATGGACCGTGCGCTGGAGGACCGGGACCTGCGCGGACAGACCACGGTGCTGTTCCTCGATGAGATCCACCGGTTCAACAAGGCCCAGCAGGACGCGCTGCTGCCAGGCGTGGAGAACGGCTGGGTGATCCTGGTCGCCGCGACCACGGAGAACCCGTCCTTCTCGATCATTGCCCCGCTGCTCTCCCGCTCGCTCATGCTCACCCTGCGGTCGCTGACCCAGGACGACCTGTCCGGGTTGATCACCCGGGCGCTGGAGGACACTCGCGGACTGGACTCGGCCTTCGAGCTCGAGGACGTCGCCCGGGACCACATCCTGCGGATGGCCGGCGGTGACGCGCGCCGGGTGCTGACCACCCTGGAGGCGGCCGCCGCCGTCGCCATGGGTCGCTCCCCCGCGGACGCCGCGGATGCCCCCGAGGGGGCCTCGGACGCCGCGCCGGAGGCGGCCTCCCGGGTGCTGATCACCGCTCGGGACGCGGAACAGGCGATGGACTTCGCCGTGCAGCGCTACGACCGGGACGGCGACCAGCACTATGACATCGTCTCTGCATTCATCAAGTCGCTGCGCGGCTCGGACCCGGATGCCGCGCTGCACTATCTGGCGCGGATGGTGGTCGCCGGAGAAGACCCGCGCTTCATCGCACGCCGGCTGGTCATCGCGGCCGGTGAAGAGGTCGGCATGGCGGACCCCACTGCGCTGCAGACCGCGATGGCGGCGGCAGACGCCGTGCAGCTCATCGGCATGCCCGAGGGGCGGATCCTGCTCGCCCAGGCCACGGTGCACATCGCGACCGCGCCGAAGTCCAACGCCTCCTATAAGGCCCTCGACGCCGCGATCGCCGACGTCCGGGCGGGGAAGTCCGGCTCCGTACCGCCGCATCTGCGTGACGCGCACTACTCCGGAGCGCACCGGATGGGCCACGGCAAGGGCTACATCTACGCCCACGACCAGCCGCATCACGTCGCCACCCAGCAGTATGTGCCCGATGAGCTGATCGGCGTGGACTACTACAAGCCCACCGGCAACGGCGCCGAACGGGCCGTCTCCGAGCGGCTGGAGAAGCTGCGCTCCATCATCCGGGGCACGGACAAGCGATGACGGGCCGGTCGTGACAGACACTGACTAGCTGGCCCGCAGCACCGACCGAACACTCGAGCAGCGCCCGGCAGCCCAGCAGAGCCGCACACCACGAAGAAGCGGCCGCCTCCCCAGAGGGAGACGGCCGCTTCTTCTGCGTTCAGACGTTCAGCGTCGAATGGTCAACGCGTCACGATGGTCAGTGCTTCTTGGACTCGATGGCCGCGACCGAACCGGCCGGCAGCTCGGCGGCAGTCCCGTGGTCATCGTGGGAGAGCGCCTCGAGATATTCCTCGCGGCTGACCGGGGCCACCCGGTCCTCGAAGAAGGTCCGGTTGAGCCTGACCCGCGACTTCTCCAGCAGTCCGACCTTGCCGCGAGAGTTGGGGCGGGCCGAGGTGACCTCGGGAGACTCATAGGAGACCAGCGTGTAGAGCTCGTAGTCGCTGACTCGAGTGTGCTTCTCACGGAACTCACCGTGCGGCAGCATCTCGATGACGCCGGCCTCGTTGCCGTGCAGCACGATCTCGCGATCCTTGCGCTGCAGGGCCAGACAGATCCGCTTGGTGATGATGAAGGTCAGGATCGGCCCGGCGAAGAACAGGACTCGGAGCCAGATGAGCACGTCGTTGAAGGACAGCGAGAAATGGGTCGCGATCAGGTCCGAGGACGCGGCGGCCCACATCACGAAGTACCAGATCATCATGGCCATGCCGAAGGCGGTGCGTCCGGGGACGTTGCGCGGACGGTCCAGGATGTGGTGTTCCTTCTTGTCACCGGTGATCCAGGCCTCGACCCAGGGCCAGACGAACAGACCCAGCAGCAGAGCCGTGATCGGAAGGAACGTGACCAGCACCGGCGTCGCCACGCTGTTGCCGCCCCATGGCGTCGGTATGACGAACTCCAGCGGTATGTCACCGATATAGCCCGGCATCAGGCGCAGCAGTCCGTCGAACCAGCCGATGTACCAGTCCGGCTGGGTGCCGGCCTGCACCGGGGAGGGGTCATAGGGCCCGTAGTTCCACAGTGCATTGATCTGGAAGGTGCCTCCCAGCAGGGCCAGGATGCCGAAGACCACGAAGAAGAAGCCACCGGCCTTGGCCGCGTACACCGGCCCGATCGGGTAGCCGACCACGTTGCGCTCAGTGCGGCCGGGGCCGGGGTACTGGGTGTGCTTGTGGGTGACCACCATGAAGAGGTGGACCGCGATCAGGATCAGGATCACCGCAGGGATGATGAAGATGTGCAGCGAGTACAGACGCGGGATGACCTCGTCGCCGGGGAACTCTCCGCCGAAGAGGAAGAAGGAGATGTAGGTGCCGACCACCGGGATCGCCTTGAGCATGCCGTCGATGATGCGCAGGCCGTTGCCGGAGAGCACCTCATCGGGCAGCGAGTAGCCGGTGAAGCCGGCGCCGAGGCCTGCCAGCAGCAGGGTGCAGCCCACGACCCAGTTGAGTTCGCGGGGCTTGCGGAACGCGCCGGTGAAGAACACGCGCAGCATGTGGATCGCCATCGCCATGACGAACATCAGTGCACCCCAGTGGTGCAGCTGACGCATGAACAGCCCGCCGCGGACGTCGAAGGAGAGCTCGAGCGCCGTGGCGTAGGCGGTGGACATCTCCACGCCCTGCAGCGGCACATAGGAGCCGTCGTAGCGGGTGGAGGCCATCGAGGGATCGAACCAGAAGGTCAGGAACGCCCCGGAGATGACCGTGATGACGAAGCTGTAGAGCGCGACCTCGCCGAACATAAAGGTCCAGTGGTCCGGGAAGACCTTGCGGCCGAACTCGCGGACCATGCCGGTGCCGCCCACGCGGGTGTCCACGTAGTTCGCGATCTTGCCGGTGCGGGTCGCCGGCTGGTACTGATCCACCTCGGAGTACTGCTCCTCGGTGTACTTGGATTCTAGAGACTGAGTGCTCATGAGTTTTAGCCACGCTCCCAGTAGGTGGGGCCGACGGGTTCAGTGAAGTCGCTGCGAGCGATGAGGAAGCCCTCATCGTCGACCGTGATGGGCAGCTGGGGCAGCGGCCGGCCTGCCGGACCGAAGATGACCTTGAACTCCTCGGCGGCGTCGAAGGTCGACTGGTGGCAGGGACACAGCAGGTGGTGCGTGTGACGCTCGTAGAGCGCCACCGGGCAGCCGACATGCGTGCAGACCTTGGAGCAGGCGATGATGCCTTCGTACTTCCAGTCCTCGCGGCCTGGAGTCACGGGCTCGAAGTCGTCGGGGTTCATCCGGATCAGCAGGACGACGGCCTTGGCCTTCTCCGCCAGGCGATCACCGTGCCCTGAGACCTCGCGCAGCGTCTCCGGGATAGCGTGCACCGCGGAGCCGACCGTGAGGTCGGAGGCCCGGATCGGCGTGCCGGTGGGGTCGCGCACCAGGCGCACCCCTTCGGCCCAGAGCGTGTGCCGCAACCGCTCGGGTCCGAAGTCCTCGGAGCGGTCGAGATCGCGGAAGACGACGACGGCGGGCAGCGGGGCCAGCAGTGCGGCGCCGATGAGCGTGTTGCGCAGCAGCGGGCGACGCTTGATCTGGGTCTCGTCGAGGATCTCGTTGACCGTCTGGGCAGCCTCGGCGCGGTCTTCTTCCTTGCGCAGGGGCTTGCGGTCCTCGATGACCTCGTGGTCGGGCATGAGGGCGCGGGCCCACTGGACGACGCCGAGTCCGATGCCCAGCATGGCGAAGGCCACGCCGACGCCGAGCAGGGTGTTCTGCAGCCGGAGCATCTCGAGGTCACCGGCGGTGACGCCGACGGCGAAGTAGCCGACGAAGAACATCACGGTGCCGATGATCGAGATCAGGAAGAGCGCGGAGACCTGACGCTCGGCGCGCTTGGCGGCCTTCTCGTCCGCGTCAGCCAACCGCGGGCGGTGCGGGGGCAGGCCAGGATTGTCGATGGCATAGCCGCTCGACTTCCCGTCACCTGCTTTGATGACGGCGCCCGTGTTCGGACCGCCGTTACCGTGCTCGCCCATATGGTTCTCGTCCTTTGCTTCAGTGTTTACGTGTGCGGGTGCTTAGGTGCTGCCGGGGCCGATCAGGAAGACCGTGAGGTCAGCCAGACCATCGACCCGATCAGCAGGGCCAGGCCCAGGGTCCAGATGAGCAGACCTTCCGAGACCGGTCCCAGCGAGCCCAGCGAGAACCCGCCCGGCACGCCTTGAGATTCGTTGTTCTTCAGGAAGGCGATGATGTCGCGCTTGTCCTCAGGCGGGATGTTCGAGTCGTTGAACTCGGGCATGTTCTGCGGACCGGTCAACATGGCCGTGTAGATGTGCCGTGCCTCCACGCCGTCCAGGGCAGGCGCGTACTTGCCCTCGGTCAGCGCGCCACCGGCAGCGGCAGCGTTGTGGCACATGGCGCAGTTGATCCGGAAGAGCTCGCCGCCACGGGCGATGTTGCCCTGCTCGACGTCGAGGTACTCCTCATCGGGCACTGCGGGCCCGGAGCCCAGCGAGGCCACGTAGGCCGAGAGCTGCATGGTCTGTTCGTCGTTGAACTGAGCCGGCTTCTTCTGCGCCTGCGGGCCGGACATCTGCATCGGCATGCGGCCGGTGCCGACCTGGAAGTCCACGGCGGCAGCGCCGGAGCCGATCAGCGAGGGTCCGGCGTCGGAGCCCTCGGCATTGATGCCGTGGCAGGTGGCGCAGTTGGCCACGAAGAGCCGCTCGCCCTCCTCCACGTCCGAGGCGGAGTAGACATCGGCGGTGTTCGTCGCCTGGGCCTCGTTGATCGAGGTCGCCGCGGAGTAGAGCCCTCCCGTGAGCAGGAGGCCCAGGAGGAGCAGCGCCACTGCCGCTAACGGGTGGCGACGCTTCTGTGAGAGTGCCTTCACGTGCCGGTTCCTAACTTTTCGATGCGATTCAAGCTGGGGTGCTGCGTCGACGCGCTGATCACGCGAACAGCGGCAGCAGGTAGACGATGCCGAACAGCGCGATCCACACGACGTCGACGAAGTGCCAGTAGTACGAGACGACGACGGCGGCGTGAGCTTCCTTATGGGTGAACTTCACGCTGAAGTAGGCCCGGGCGATCACGTACAGGAAGGCGATGAGCCCGCCGATCACGTGCAGCCCGTGGAAGCCGGTGGTGATGTAGAAGGCAGAGCCGAACGCATTCGAGGAGACGGTGATCCCGTGGGAGACCATCACTGCGAACTCGTAGGTCTGACCGCCGATGAAGATGGCGCCCATGATGAACGAGAGGATGTACCACTCGACCATGCCCCAGTGCTTGATCTGGAATGCGCCTCCGGTGCGGCGCGGCTGATGCCGCTCGGCAGCGAAGACACCGAACTGAGCCGTCACCGAGCTGGCGACCAGGATCACGGTGATCGTGGTGGCCAGCGGGATGTCCAGTTCACTGGCACCCTCGGCGAACATCTCAGACTGCGTGGAACGCAGTGTGAAGAACATGGCGAACAGGCCGGCGAAGAACATGAGCTCGCTGGTGAGCCAGACCATGGTGCCCACTGACACCATGTTCGGGCGGTTCGGCAGCGTTCGCGCCGGGGCGATTGGGGCTTGGGTTGCAGACGTCACGCATTCATTATGTCCTGAAACCCCAGCCGTTTGCGACACCGATGGCCACTGTGGCGTGGTTCCAGATCCTTGTCAGGGGGCGGATTCCGCGCCATTCCCAGGATCCGCCAAGGTGGAGCGGGTCAAAAAAGTCGACAATATTTCTACAGCGTGTCGAAATTGGACGGAGCCGGACCCGGGCGGGCCGATAGTCTGGGCCTGTGAAACCTCCACACTCACCTGATCCACTCCCCCGCGCAGCCGCTCTGCCCTCGAGCTGGTCCGAGCTGCTGGAGAGGCTGCTCGCCGGCGATCACCTCACCGAGGCCACCTCGGCCTGGGCCATGGAGCAGCTCATGAGCGGATCGATGGGTGATGGCCAGATCGCCGCGTTCCTGGTCGCTCTGCGAGCCAAGGGCGAGGTCGCCGAGGAGCTTATAGGACTCAGCAACACCATGATGGACAGGGCGGTCCCGCTGACCATCCCCGGGCCCACCCTGGACATCGTGGGCACCGGTGGGGACATGCTGGGCACGGTGAACATCTCCACGATGTCCTCGCTGACCGCCGTGGGCGCCGGAGCCCGGGTCGTCAAGCACGGCAACCGCGGCGCATCCACCACGGCCGGCGCCGCCGATGTGATCGAGGCGCTCGGGGTGGATCTGAGCATGAGCACCGAGAACGTCGCCCGCGCCGCCCAGGAGGTCGGCATCACCTTCCTCTTCGCGCAGAGCTTCCATCCCTCGATGCGCCACGTCGGGCCGGTGCGCCGGCAGCTGGGCATCCGCACCGTGTTCAACTTCCTGGGCCCGCTCTCGAACCCCGCACGGGTCACCGCCCAGGCGCTGGGCTGCGCCAGCCCCACCCTGGCGCCGAAGATGGCCGAGGTGCTCGCGATGCGCGGCACCCGGGGTCTGGTGTTCCGCGGACAGGACGGGCGGGACAAGATCACCACCTCCGCGGCCACCGACATCTGGGAGGTCCGCTCCGGGGAGCTCACCCACACCACGCTGGAGCCGGAGGACGTGGGTCTCCCCCGGGTCGCGGTCGAGGATCTCCGCGGAGGCTCGGGACCTGAGAACGCGCAGATCGTGCAGCGCATGCTCTCCGGGGAGCCCGGGCCGGTCCGCGACGCCGTCGTCCTCAATGCCGCAGCCGGGCTCACCAGCCTCGATGAGCACGCTGACGGGCCGCTGGTGGACCGCCTGCGGGCCAACATGCGCCGGGCCGAGGAATCCATCGACTCCGGCGCCGCGGCGGACGTGCTGCGTCGCTGGGTGGCGTTCAGCCAGAGTGTGAGCTGACGCCCCGACCGCTCGGACCGGTCCCCTCGGGCTGGACGTCCTGCCGCGCGCTGCCGGAATCGGACTCGTGGTCGTCTTCGGGCTCGTCATGGCCGAAGGGGTCCGGGTCGACTCCGGGCAGCCAGGTCAGCCCGGGCTGGTTCCAGCCCTCCTTCTTCACGACCTTCTTCCAGCGGCGCGCCCATCTGGGGTCCAGCCGGTTGACGTAGAGGTAGCCGTCCAGGTGGTCATACTCGTGCTGCAGGATCCGGGCGAACCAGCCGGTGGCCTCGAACTGCAGCGGCTCGCCCTCGAGGTCGAGCCCGGTGATCTCCACGTGCTCGCTGCGCTTGAGCGGATAGTTGTACCCCGGCGCGGACAGGCACCCCTCGGACTCCTCCTCGGGATCGGCGGACTCCTTGGAGACCTTGCCGATCAGGCGCAGTCGTGGATTGATGATCACGCCACGGGAGGGCTGGTCGCCGGAGTCGGCGAAGCTGTAGGTGAAGATGCGCAGCCCGACACCCACCTGCGGGGCGGCGAGTCCCACCCCGTGCGCGGCGTCCTGGGTCTCGACCATGTCGGCGACGAGCTCACGGATCGAGTCGTCGATGCGCTCGACCTCCTGCGCGCGTCGATGCAGGACTGGTTCACCGTAGATCGTGATGGGGCGGATCGTCATAGCCAGAATTCTACGCACCGCGCAGGGCACCTGGAGACGAGAAAGCCCGCCGTGAGTCGATGCTCACGGCGGGCTTTCTCGATTCAGCTGTCACCGGTCAGGTCATGGAGCACCTGCCGGATCCGGCTCCGCGGCGTGATCGCCGCGGGAGCAGGGGTCAGTGCGCGTAGCGCTTGCGGTTGAACTCCAGCACCCAGCCGGTGATGAAGAACAGGCCCGGGATCAGTGCGAGGAAGAACACCCACCAGTCGATGGCCAGACCGAAGAACGCGAAGGCTGCGGAGAAGCCGAGGCCCAGCGGCCACCAGCTCCACGGAGCGAACTCGCCGTAGTTGCCGGCCATGTGCTCGATCTCGCCCTCCGGGTTGTCCCCGTCGAGCACGTCGTGGTTCTTCGCGACCATGCGCAGGTAGAACCAGAGCATGAAGGCCATGCCTGCCGTGAGCAGCAGCAGCGGGAAGCCGGCCAGGTCTGACCAGCCGCTCCAGAAGCCGTAGATGAAGGCCACGATGAGGACGAAGATCCCCAGGCCCAGGAACAACCCGATATTTGCCTTCATCAGACGCCTTCCTTGTCCGACTGATCCGCGGGACCGAAGATCTTGCCCGCAGGGGTCTGCAGGGTGTGCCGGTCAGCGAGTTCAGGGTGGTGCAGATCCAGCGCGGGACGCTCGGAGCGGATGCGCGGCAGCGAGTAGAAGTTGTGCCGCGGCGGTGGGCAGGAGGTCGCCCACTCGAGCGAGCCGCCGAAGCCCCACGGGTCATCCACGAGGACCTTCTTGCCCTTGCGCGAGGTGATCCAGACGTTCCAGAAGAACGGGATCAGCGATGCACCCAGGAGCATCGAGAACACGGTGGAGAACTGGTTCATCATCGTGAACCCGTCTTCGACCATGTAGTCCGCGTAGCGTCGCGGCATGCCCATGACGCCGAGCCAGTGCTGGATCATGAAGGTGCCGTGGAAGCCGACGAAGAGCATCCAGAAGTTGATCTTGCCCAGACGCTCGTTGAGCATCCTGCCCGTCCACTTCGGCCACCAGAAGTAAAAGCCGGCGAACATCGCGAAGACCACGGTGCCGAAGACCACGTAGTGGAAGTGCGCCACCACGAAGTAGGTGTCGGAGAGGTGGAAGTCCAGCGGCGGAGCCGCCAGGATGATGCCGGTGAGCCCGCCGAACAGGAAGGTCACCAGGAAGCCGAGGCTCCACAGCATCGGAGTCTCGAAGGTGAGCGAGCCTCGCCACATCGTGCCGATCCAGTTGAAGAACTTCACCCCGGTGGGAACCGCGATCAGCATGGTCATCAGCGCGAAGAACGGCAGCAGCACGGCGCCGGTCACGTACATGTGGTGGGCCCACACGGTCACCGAGAGCGCCGCGATGGCGATGGTCGCGTAGACCAGACCCTTGTAGCCGAAGATCGGCTTGCGGCTGAAGACCGGGAGGATCTCAGAGATGATGCCGAAGAACGGCAGCGCGATGATGTACACCTCAGGGTGTCCGAAGAACCAGAACAGGTGCTGCCAGAGGACCGCACCGCCAGCCTCCGGGTCGAAGATGTGACCGCCGAACCTCCGGTCGAGGCCGAGTCCGAACAGCGCTGCCGCCAGCGGCGGGAACGCCATCAGGACCAGGATCGAGGTGATCAGCGTGTTCCACACGAAGATCGGCATCCGCCACATGGTCATGCCCGGGGCGCGCATGCAGATGATCGTGGTGATGAAGTTGACGCCGCCCATGATCGTGCCGAAGCCGGTCAGGGCCAGTCCGAACACCCAGAGGTCTCCACCGACGCCCGGTGAATACGTGGTGTCAGACAGCGGCGCGTACGCGAACCAGCCGAAGGAGGCCGCACCCTGGGGGGTGAGGAAGCCAGCCATCGCGACCAGCGCGCCGAACAGGAAGAACCAGAAGGCCAGCGCGTTCAGCCGGGGGAAGGCCACATCCGGGGCGCCGATCTGCAGCGGCATGATCACATTCGCGAAGCCGGCGAAGAGCGGAGTCGCGAACATCAGCAGCATGACCGTGCCGTGCATGGTGAAGAGCTGGTTGTACTGCTCCTTGGTCTGCAGCAGCTGCATGCCGGGCTCGAAGAGCTCCGCACGGATCAGCAGCGCCATGACGCCGCCGACGCAGAAGAACAGGAAGGAGGTGATCAGGTACATGTACCCGATCACCTTGTGATCGGTGGTCGTCAGCCAGTTGACGATGATCTTCCCCTTGGAACGGGGGACGACGCGCGAGACCTCACGCGTTTCGTCGGCTGTGTATTCGAGGGTCGCCACAGTCAGTCGTCCCCTTCAGTTCCGGCCACATTTTCGTGGAGGTTTGGATTGCGGTCATACTCGTCGCCGAGCTGACCCTCGGGCAGGGTCTCGAGATAGGCACGGAACTCTTCGTCCGTGACGACCTCCACGTTGAAGAGCATCTCCGAGTGGTACTCGCCGCAGAGCTCCGCACACTTGCCGTCGAAGCTGCCAAGCTCCTGCGGGGTCAGGTGGATCTCGTTGGTGCGGCCCGGAATCATGTCGCGCTTCTGCAGGAAGGCGGGGATCCAGAAGGAGTGGATGACGTCGCGGGCGTTGAGCTCGAAGGTGACGGGCTCGTCCACCGGAAGGTAGAGCGTCGGCAGCGTCTCGCGGACACCCTCCTCACCGGTGAGATTGGCCTGGACGCCGGCGAAGTAACGCTCCTCGCCCTCGTAGTTGTAGTTGAAGTCCCAGGCCCACTGCTTGCCGCGGACGTCGACCACCAGGTTGGGGTCTTCGTACGGCTCGTCGATGGAGCGCTGGACCTCGTTGGTGTAGAAGAACAGCACACCGACCATGACCAGCGGAACGATGGTGTACATGATCTCCAGCGGCACGTTGTACGCGATCTGGCGGGGGTACCCGGTCTCACCCTTGCGTCGACGGTAGGCCACCATGCACCAGAGCATCAGCGCCCAGGTGATGAGACCCACGATCAGCGCCGCGATCCAGGAGTTGACCCACAGGTCGGTGATCTCTGCGGTGTTGCTGGTCGTGCCTCGATTGCCCGGGAGCCAACCCCGCGATGCAGGGTTCTCCGCGGAGCAGGCGCTCAGCGCCAGTGCCGCCACGCTGGCCAGTGCAGTTACCTTCAGTGCACGGCCTTGGCTGCCGGTTCGTTTATGCGAACTCACAGACGGCCCTTCCTCTATCTCGATGTGCGAATGTTGCTTCCTCCGTGAGCCGCTGACCGCGCTGTGCGCAGAGATCGGGCCACCATGGACGCCTCGCGCTCAAGACTACTACGTCCTGTAGAGGACCGGGAGGACGGACACCCGCCGACGAAGCACCTGATCTGCCGCTTCGTCTCCCCTGAAAGGCCCCCGGACACGAGAAAACTCCGCTTCTACCCCGTGTAGAAATAGGGAGAAGCGGAGTCTCGCTCGCGCTGGGCAGCGGGTGGATCAGCTGCCGATATGTCTGCTTTGTGACGCTATGACTCGCCGCATCGCACCGGCGGGCCGGTGCGGAGGACCACGACGCCCCTGAGGGAGTCGGTCAGCGAGCCGCCGGCGCGGTGATCAGTGGAAGGAGTCGCCGCAGGCGCAGGAGCCGCCGGCGTTGGGGTTGTCGATCGTGAACCCCTGCTTGGAGATCGAATCTTCGAAGTCGATCTTCGCGCCCTCGAGGTAGGGGACGCTCATCTTGTCCACGACGACCTCGACACCGCTGAAATCGCGCAGCGCGTCGCCGTCGAGCACGCGCTCGTCGAAGTACAGCTGGTAGATCAGGCCGGAGCAGCCGCCGGGCTGGACGGCCACACGCAGACGAAGGTCTTCGCGGCCCTCCTGCTGGAGCAGGGAGGAGACCTTCTCGGCTGCGGTCTCGCTCAGCTCGACCTGGTGGGTCTTGAAACCATCGACGCTCGCTCCGGTGATCTCGGCTGATTCGGTCTCAGCAGCGGATCCGGCGGTGGCGTCCTGGGTGGTGGTGCTCATGGCATACACCTCTCTCGTTGTAGCGGCAGGCCTGTGCTCTACGGTAACAACGCCGAGGCCTGCGCAGTTCATTCCCGCTGGCGCAGCACGTCGCAGGGTTCGACCCTATTATTCCCGCTACACTGGCGGGGTGCTAGGACGTAAGAAAAACACCGCTGACCAGATCGCCGAAGCTGAAGCTGCAGCTGCCCGTGCGGAAGCCGAGAACACCAGGCGCCAGCCTGAGAAGAAGGGCGTGCCCACCCCCAAGCGCAGCCAGCAGCAGGCGGCGCGCAAGCGCCCGCTGGTGCAGAACGACCGCAAGGTCGCCCGTGCCGCGCAGCGCCAGCAGATGGCCGAGCAGCGGGTGAAGATGCGCCGGGCGATGGAGACCGGCGAGGAGAAGTACCTTCCCGCCCGGGACCGGGGTCCGCAGCGGCGCTTCGTCCGCGACTACGTCGACGCGCGCTTCGGCATCGGCGAGTGGATGCTGATCCTGGTGCTGGTCTTCCTCTTCGCCTCCTTCGTGATGAACGAAGAGATGCGCATCATCGTCAGCCAGATCCTGTGGCTCTTCGTCCTGGCCGTCCTGGTCGAGGCTGTCTGGGTCGGCCGTCTCGTGCGCAAGAAGGTCGACGCCAAGTTCGGCGCCGAGAATCGGGAACGTGGTCTGCCCTTCTACGCCGCGATGCGCGCGCTGCAGATCCGCCGGCTGCGGCTGCCCAAGCCGCTGGTCGCTCGCGGGCACTTCCCCGCCTGAGCTTCAGCCCTGGCCGAGCGGCTCAGCCACTTCGCAGCCGGCACATCAGCCGCTCGGCTGCAGCGACATAGGCCGCTTCACCGCCACCAGACAGCCCGCTTCGCGGCAGGGCCATCAGCCGATTCGCGGCAGCGGCATCAGCCGCTTCGCAGCGCGCGGCTCAGGCTGCGGTTGATCCGGCGCACCCAGAACGGACCTTCGTAGACGAAGGCCGTGTAGCCCTGCACGAGGTCAGCCCCGAGCGCGAGCCGCTCGGCGACGTCCTGACCGGTGGTCACTCCCCCGACCGAGATGATCGCTGTGGTGCGCGGCAGCGCGGCACGCAGCCGGATCAGCACCTGCTTGGACCGCTCGGCGAGCACCGGACCGCTGAGTCCGCCCGCGCCTGCGGCGGACACCTGCTCGGGGTCGCTGTGCAGATCCTCCCGGGAGATCGTGGTGTTGGTGGCGATGACCCCATCGAGCCCGAGATCACTGACCAGCTCGGCCACCGCGTCGACGTCGGCGTCTGCGAGGTCCGGCGCGATCTTCACCAGCAGCGGCACGTGGCGCTGCGCGGCGTCGTCGGCCGCTGATCCCACCGCCGCGAGCAGCGGACGCAGCGCGCTGATGTCCTGGAGCTGACGCAGCCCCGGGGTGTTCGGCGAGGACACGTTGACCACCAGGTAGTCCGCCACGGGGGCCAGCATCCGGGTGGAGATGAGATAGTCCTCGGTGGCGTCCTCGAGCGGGGTCACCTTGGTCTTGCCGATGTTCACCCCGATGACCGGGGCATGCCGTCCACTGCGCTTGAGCCGGGAGATCTGCTCGCGAATCTCCTCCAGCCGCGGCCGGACCGCCTCCGCGCCGTCGTTGTTGAAGCCCATCCGGTTGATCAGCGCGCGGTCCTTCACCAGCCGGAAGAGCCGCGGCGTCGGGTTGCCCGGCTGGGCAGCGGCGGTCACGGTGCCGATCTCGATGTGCCCGAAGCCCAGGGTCGCCAGCGGCAGCACCGAGGTGGCGCCCTTGTCGAAGCCCGCGGCCAGGCCGAAGGGTGAGGGCCAGACCATGCCCAGCGCGCGGATCTGCAGCGAGTCCTCCGGGCGGCACAGCCGCTCCAGCACCCTTCCGGCTCCGACGCGGTGGCTCAGCCGCAGCCCGGAGATCACCAGGTGGTGAGCCTTCTCGGGATCGATCCGGGTGAAGACGGTCTTGAAGATGAAGCGGTACATGGCTCCCATCCTAGGATGCGGGTCGACCGAAAGTTGCCTCATAGGATGGAGGCCATGGATGAACTGCTCGAAGACTCCCCGGTGGGCGTCTGGTCCCCCGACCACCTCCAGGGCTGCAAGCGGCTGACGCTGCCGCTCGGTGAGGATGAGGAGGGTCCCGTCAGCGCGACCCTGGTCAGCTACTCCCCCGATCCCGAGCAGCAGGCGGTCCAGGACGAGCGCCCGGGCGAGGCCGAGGCGGTCGCCGCCGCGCAGGACACCCCCGCCGAGCCGGAGCACCCGCCGGAGCTGGCTCCGGTGCTGCATATCCACGGCTGGGCCGACTATTTCTACAACATCCCGATGGCTCGCCGCTGGCAGAGCTGGGGGCGCCCCTTCTATGCCCTGGATCTGCGCAAGTACGGGCGCAGCCTGCGCAGCTGGCAGACCGCCGGGTATGTGGACGACTTGAGCACCTATGACGCCGACATCGAGGCCGCGCTGAGTGAGATCGCCGCGCTGCACCCCGAGGCCCCGGCGCCGATCATCGAGGCCCACTCCACCGGCGGGCTGGTCGCCGCGCTCTGGGCGCAGCGCAATCCCGGACGGATCAGCGCGCTGGTGCTCAACAGCCCGTGGCTGGAGCTCTCCGGCGACGTCGCCGCGCGCACGGCCACCGAGGGCATCCTCGCCCCGCTCGGACAGTTCTCCCCCACCCGGGCGCTGAAGCTTCCGGCGATCGACAACTACTGGCAGTCGCTCTCGGACCAGGCGCAGGGCGAATGGACGCTGCACCCGCGCTGGCGCCCGCGCACCTCTTTCCCGATCCGGGTGGGCTGGATGCGCGCCGTGCTCGCCGGGCACCGGAAGGTCCATGAGGGTCTGGGGCTGCAGCTGCCGGTCCTGGTGCTGCTCTCGGGCGCGACCGCATACCGGCGGCACTGGACCGAGGAGCTGCAGGAGTCAGACTCGGTGCTCGATGTGGAGCTGCTCGCCCGCCGGGCGGTCAAGCTCGGCGACCAGGTGACCGTGGTCCGGGTGCAGCGAGCGATCCACGACGTCTTCGCCTCGGAGGCCTCGGTGCGCAATCGGGCGCTGGACGAGGTCCATCGCTGGCTGCGCGCCTACGCCCCGGAGGCTGAGCGTCCGGCGGAGAACCTGTCCACCGCGGCGCCGTAGCGGCGGTCCCGGCGGGCGTAGATCTCCACGGCCTCCCACAGCGTGGTGCGGTCCACATCGGGCCAGAGCACGTCCATGAAGACCAGCTCGGCGTAGGCGGACTGCCAGAGCAGGAAGTTCGAGATCCGCTGCTCCCCGGAGCTGCGCAGGAAGAGGTCGACGTCGGGCAGATCGGGCTCGTCCAGATGGGCGGCGACGGTCTTCTCGGTGATCTTGCGCGGGTCCATCCGGCCGGCGGCGACCTCGGCGGCGATCAGCTTGACCGCGTCGGTGATCTCCGCGCGACCGCCGTAGTTCACGCACATGGTCAGCGTGAAGCGGGTGTTGTCCCGGGTCAGCTCCTCGGAGGTCTCGAGCTCCTTGATCACCGAGCGCCAGAGCCGACCGGGCTGTCCGTTCCAGCGGATCCGCACGCCCCAGGAGTTCAGCACGTCGCGCTGGCGGCGCAGCACCTGGCGCGAGTAGCCCATCAGGAAGCGCACCTCATCCGGTGAGCGCTTCCAGTTCTCGGTGGAGAAGGCGTAGACGCTGATGTGCTTGACGCCGATCTCGATGGCTCCGGCGATGACGTCCATCAGCGCGGCCTCACCGGCCCGGTGTCCTTCGGTGCGCGGGAGCCCGCGCTGGTTCGCCCAGCGCCCGTTGCCGTCCATCACGATCCCCACATGTGCCGGCACCAGTTCCGGGGGCAGCTTCGGCGCGGTGGCGCCCTCGGGGTGCGGGGCAGGATCCTGATGAGTGGGCAAGGACATGGCGCTTATTCTTCCATGTCGGGCCAGGGTCAGAGCCCCAGTGAGGTCAGCCGGCGCTCGAGGTGGTGCTGGGCGTAGCTGATCACCACGTTGGTGGCCTCGTGGCGGATGTCGCTGCGGAACGCGCGGGTCTGCTCCCAGTGGCCGTGCTGCAGCGCGTGCAGCAGCTCCACCGTGGCGGGATCCAGCGTCCGGGTGCCCGGCGGTCGGCAGTCGGTGCAGACCGGCCCGCTGGCCGCCGGGTGGAAGCCGGTGTGCGCTCCGGGCTTGCCGCAGGCCACGCAGGCGGTCCAGGTGACCGCCCAGCCCGCGGAGGACAGGGCGCGCAGCAGATAGGAGTTCAGCACGACGTCGGCCGGGTGGACTCCCCGCGCCAGGGCGGAGTACCCGCCGTGGAGCAGCCGGAACTGGGCGCCGCCGAAGGCCGGATCAGACTCGACGTCCATGAGCCGCTCGGCGGTCTCGGCCATGGTGCTCGCGGCCATGTACTTGTCGTAGTCGGCCACGATCGGCGGGCCGTAGGTGTTCTTCGAGGTGGCCTGGGTGACGATGTCCAGCGAGCGGCCGTGCACGAACTGGATGTCTGCCACCATGAACGGCTCCACGGTCGCGCCGAACTTCGAGGAGGTGCGGCGCACACCCTTCGCGACCGCGCGCACCAGCCCGTTCGCTGAGGTCAGCGCGGTGATGATGCGATCTGCCTCGCCCAGGTTCTGGGTGCGCAGGATGATCGCGGCGTCCCGGTACGAGCGGGACGCGAAGGTGGAGCCGGCCATGGTGGCAGAGTACTACAGCGTCATGGGCGCATGCCCGGAGGTATCACGGCGTCAGCCCTGGGACATCAGGGCGTCAGCCCTGGGCTGCCGGGGGACGCTCACGCCACCGGGGCGGCGTCGCGCAGCGCGCGGTTCACCGCGGAGATGACCGCCTGCAGCGAGGCCAGGGTGGTGTTGTGGTCCAGACCGACGCCCCAGAGCACGCGCTCCCCGATCGCCAGCTCCACGAAGGAGGCCGCCTGGGCGTCTCCGCCCTGGCTCATGGCGTGCTCGGTGTAGTCCAGCAGCCGCACGTCGACCCCGTCGGCGGCGAGGATCTTCAGCAGCGCTGCGATCGGACCGTTGGCGTGGGCGGACTCTGCCCGGGTCTGACCGCCGGCCTGGAGCTCCACCTCCATGTGGAACACTCCCTCGGCGTTGGAGGAGGTGTTGACCTCGTCCAGGCGGTAGTGGCCCCACTGGTGGTCGGCGCTGTCCACCGGCAGGTATTCGTCCTGGAAGATCTGCCAGATCTCCTCCCCGGAGACCTCGCCGCCGCCGTCGTCGGCTCGTCGCTGGATGACTCCGGAGAACTCGACCTGCGCGCGGCGCGGCAGGTCGATGCCGCGTTCGGCCTTGAGCAGGTAGGAGACCCCGCCCTTGCCGGACTGCGAGTTGACCCGGATGACCGCCTCGTAGCTGCGGCCGATGTCCTTGGGATCGATGGGCAGGTAGGGCACGGCCCAGGTGATCTCGTCGCGGGAGGTGCCGGCCGCCTTGGCACGGGCGTCCATGTGCTCGAAGCCCTTCTTGATCGCGTCCTGGTGCGAGCCTGAGAAGGCGGTGAAGACCAGGTCGCCGCCATAGGGTGAGCGCTCGGGGACGCCCATCTGGTTGCAGTGCTCCACAGTGCTGCGGATGGTGCTCATATCGCGGAAGTCCAGCTCCGGATCGATGCCCTGGCTGAAGAGGTTCATGCCCAGGGTGACCAGGTCGACGTTGCCGGTGCGCTCACCGTTGCCGAACAGGCAGCCCTCGATCCGGTCGGCACCGGCCATGTAGCCCAGCTCGGCGGCGGCGACGCCGGTGCCGCGGTCGTTGTGCGGGTGCAGCGAGAGCACGATCGACTCCCGGTTGCGCAGGTTCCGGTGCATCCACTCGATGGAGTCCGCGTAGACGTTCGGGGTGGCCATCTCCACGGTGGCGGGCAGGTTGATGATGACCGGCTTCTCCGGGGTGGCGCCGAAGACGTCGACCACCGCATCGGAGATGTGCGCGGCGAAGTCGAGCTCGGTGCCGGTGAAGGACTCCGGGGAGTACTGGTAGACGACCTCGGTGGGGGTGTCCGCGGCGGCGTGCATCGCCTCTTCGTACTTCTTGCACAGCCGGGCGCCCTGGGTGGCGATGTCCACGATCCCGTCGCGGTCGGTCTTGAAGACGACCTCGCGCTGGAGCACCGAGGTGGAGTTGTACAGGTGGACGATCGCGCGCGGAGCCCCGGCGATGGCCTCGAAGGTGCGTTCGATCAGGGCTTCGCGCGCCTGGGTGAGCACCTGGATGTAGACGTCGTCGGGGATCTTGTCCTGCTCGATGAGCTGGCGGACGAAGTCGTAGTCGGTCTGCGAGGCCGACGGGAAGCCGACCTCGATCTCCTTGAAGCCCATGTTGACCAGCAGCTCGAACATCCGGTGCTTGCGGTCCGGGGTCATCGGGTCGATCAGCGCCTGGTTGCCGTCGCGCAGGTCGACCGCGCACCAGCGCGGGGCATTGCGGATGGTCTTGTCCGGCCAGGTGCGGTCGGGCAGGGAGACGGTGATCTGCTCCTCGAAGGGAACGTACCGCTGGAAGGGCATCGGTGAGGTCTTCTGGAGTTTGCGCATGAGAGCTTCCTTGCTGAGAACGAGCTGAGGGTGAGCGGTCGAGGCGGAGGAGCTCCGCAGCGGGGATTCGACCTGGAAGTGCTGCGCTGTGCTGGATCTACGAGCTGGACCGGAGAGGTGAGCTGGGATCAGACGCGCGCGAGCTCTTCCCCGCTGCGGCGGAGAAGCTCTAGGCGTAGGACTCGCTGGCGTATCGTCTGCACGCCTCTCAACGTAGCACGCAGCACGCGCCTGTGCAGTGGGTCACCCTGATTCTCATCATGTGGACGACGCCGGCGCCACGGCCCTCCGCGGTCGAGCCTGCGGCGGACTAGAAGCCGAGCCGGCCGAGCTTCTTCGGGTCGCGCTGCCATTCCTTGGTCACCTTCACGTGGAGGTCGAGGTAGACCGGGGTGCCGAGCAGCTTGACGATGCCGGCGCGGGCGTCGGTGCCGATGGCCTTGAGCCGGGCGCCGCGCTTGCCGATGATGATCGCCTTCTGCGAGTCGCGCTCCACGTGGATCGAGACCCGGACGTCGAGCAGCGGCTTGTCGGCGGGGCGGTCCTCGCGGGGCACCATCTCCTCGACCACCACGGCGATCGAGTGCGGCAGCTCGTCGCGGACGTCCTCCAGGGCTGCTTCACGGACCAGCTCGGCGACCATGATGGCCTCGGGCTCGTCGGTGAGCTCGCCCTCGGGGTAGAGCGGCGGGGACTGCGGCATCATGGCGGCGAGCTGCTCCACCACCACCTCGGTCTGCTCGCCCTCGAGGGCGGAGACCGGGATGATCTCGGCGAAGCCGCCGGCCTGGTTGCCCTCCTGGGCGAGGTGCTCCCGGCCGAGCTGGTCCACCGCCATGAGCTGCTCGGCGAGGTCCTCGCGGGAGACCTTGTCCACCTTGGTCACCAGTGCGATGACCCGTTTGTGCGGCAGCTTGGTCAGCTGGGCGGCGATGAAGCGGTCGCCGGGGCCGACCTTCTCATCGGCGGGGATGCAGAAGCCGACGACGTCGACCTCGGAGAGCGTGTCGATGACCAGACCGTTGAGCCGCTTGCCCAGCAGGGTGCGTGGGCGGTGCAGTCCAGGGGTGTCGACCAGGACCAGCTGGAAGTCGCTGCGGTGCACGATTCCGCGGATCGTGTGCCGGGTGGTCTGCGGCTTCGAGGAGGTGATGGCCACCTTGTCCCCCACCAGCGCGTTGGTCAGCGTGGACTTCCCGGCGTTGGGGCGCCCGACGAGGCTGGCGAATCCGGCGCGGAAGTTCTCGTCGAATGCGGCGAAGCCGTCCTGCTGCGGCGGCATCTGTGTTGGGCTCATCGGGGTGACCTGATCCTCTCGTGCGCCGAGGCCGCGGCTGCGGCTCGGTCGTGGTGCGGTGCTGCGGTTCCTGCCGTGGTTCCTGCTGTGGTTCCTGCTGTGGATCGGGCCGGGTTCTGCGCTGCCGTGCCGACCGCGGCCAGGTGCAGCGCGTCGGGCTCGGCGTCGGTGCCCAGCCCGGATCGGGCGCCTCGTCGATCTTCGGCCTCCCAGGCGAGCACGTGGCTCACCCGGTTGCGGCGGCCTTCGAGCCGATCGGCGCGCAGCACCACTCCGGGTCCGTGGCGGCGCGGGATCTCGACCTCCGATCCTGCGATGGCCACCCGGCCCAGGGCTTTGGCGAGCAGTCCGCCGACGGTGTCGACCTCTTCCTCGTGGTCGAGGTCGTAGAGCTCGGCGAAGTCGTCCACCGACATCCGGGCGGAGAGCCGGCGCTGGGAGTCGTCGAGGTCTTCGATCTCGGCGGCCTCGGTGTCGTATTCGTCCACGATCTCCCCGACGATCTCTTCGATCAGGTCCTCCAGGGTGACCATTCCGGCGGTGCCCCCGTATTCGTCCACCACGACGGCCACGTGGGTGGATTCGCGCTGCAGCTCGGAGAGGAACTCCGAGACCGGCTTGGACTCGGGCACGTAGCGGACGTCGCGCTGGAGCTCGTCGACGATGATCGAGTCCGGGTCGCGGTCGGTGTAGGCGCTGAGCAGCTCGCCGCTGCGCAGCCGGTGGTGCAGGAAGGCGGCGTCCTTGAGGTAGATCATGCCGGTGATGTCGTCGGCGGAGCCGCGCACCACCGGGATCCGCGAGTAGCCGGAGCGGAAGAACAGCGTCATCACCTCGGCGAGGCTGGTCCCGGACTCCACGGTGACCATGTCGGTGCGCGGGACCATCACGGCGCGGACCCGGGTGGCGGAGAGGTCGAAGACCGACTGGATCAGCTCGGCCTCGGCATCTTCGATCAGGTCGGTCTCCGAGGCGCGGGCCACGAATTCGCGGAACTCCTCGTCGTCGAAGAAGCCCTGGTCGGTGTGCGCGGTGCCGGGGACGGTGCGGGCGCCGATGCTGCTCAGCGCCTCGGGGAACGGTCCCAGCACGACGCGCAGGGAGCGCACCAGCGCGGCGGTGGAGGCGGCGACGATCAGGTGGTGGCCGCGGCCGATGCGCCGCGGGGAGATCGCCGCGCCGATGACCCCGCCGATGAGCAGGATCGCGGAGCCGGCCACGGCCCCGGCGCCGAGTCCCTCCAGCGCGACCGTGGAGGCCACGATGACCAGGACGACGACGGCGGTGGTGAAGAACCAGCGCCAGGTCTGCAGCGCCAGGGTGTGCGCCACCGGCTGGGCCAGGATCTTCTCCACGGCGGTGGAGCCGCGCTGCTCGGCGATCTCTTCGGCCTCGCGGCGGCTCAGCCGCTGGAACGCGGAGTCGGCGGCGGAGAGCGCGAAGGCCAGGACGGCGCAGACCAGCGCCAGGAGGATGAGGAGGCCGAGGACCATGGGTCAGACCGTCGGCGTCGGGGCAGCGTGACCGAGGAACTCCTCGAGGAGCACTCGCTGCAGAGTGAACATCTCTTCGCGGTCGGCCGGCTCGGCATGGTCGTGTCCGAGCAGGTGGAGCACCCCGTGGGTGGCCAGCAGCGCGAGCTCCGCACCGAGCGGGTGACCGTGGGCCTTCGCCTGCGCCGCGGCGACGCCGGGGCAGATCACGATGTCACCGAGGACACCCTCGGTGACCGGGTCATCGGCGGTGCCGGCGATCAGCTCGTCCATCGGGAAGCTCATCACGTCGGTGGCGCCGGGCAGGTTCATCCAGTCCAGGTGCAGACCTTCGATGGTCTCTTCGTCCACCAGGGTGATCGAGAGCGTCACCGCGGGTCCCAGGTGCAGCTTGGCGTAGAGGAACCCGGCGAGGTCCAGCAGCTCGGCGAGGTGCTCTCCGGAGATGAGGTCCGAGCCGGAGCTGTCCTCAACCGTGACCTGGACCTCGGTCATCGTCGTCCTCCGCGCCGGACGGCCGGCGCCTTGGCCCGGTCCTGGTGTCGCTCATAGGCGTCCACGATGCGTCCCACCAGCGCGTGGCGGACCACGTCCTCGGAGCCGAAGCGGGAGATCTCGATGCCTTCGACGCCGTCGAGGATCTCGATCACGGTGCGCAGCCCGGAATCGGTGCCGCGCGGCAGGTCCACCTGGGTGATGTCACCGGTGACCACGATCTTGGAGTTGAATCCGAGCCGGGTCAGGAACATCTTCATCTGCTCGGCGGTGGTGTTCTGCGCCTCGTCGAGGATGATGAACGAGTCGTTCATCGTGCGCCCGCGCATATAGGCCAGCGGGGCGACCTCGATGATGCCGGACTCCATCAGCCGCGGGATCGAATCCGGGTCGATCATGTCGTGCAGCGCGTCGTAGAGCGGGCGCAGGTAGGGGTCGATCTTGTCATTGAGGCTGCCCGGGAGGAATCCGAGCTTCTCTCCGGCCTCCACGGCGGGGCGGGTCAGGATGATCCGGTTGACCTCGCGGGCCTGCAGCGCCTGGACCGCCTTGGCCATGGCCAGGTAGGTCTTGCCGGTGCCGGCGGGACCGATGCCGAAGACCACGGTGGACTCGTCGATGGTGTCCACGTAGGTCTGCTGGTTCTTGGTCTTGGGCCGGATGGTGCGTCCGCGGTGGGACAGGATGTTGGTGGTCACGATCCGGGCGGAGTCCTGCGCGGCGTCGGCGCGGACCATGGTGGTGACCTGTTCGATGATCTCCTCGGTGACCGTGGTCCCGGAGGCCGCCAGCGTCTTGAGCTGGTTCAGGATCTCGACGATCCCGGTGACCTCGCCGGCGGGTCCGCCCACGGTGACCAGCTGGTCGCGCAGTCCGATGGAGGAGGCCGGGTAGAGGCCCTGCAGGATCCGCAGCGCGAGGTCTCCGGCGCCGAGGCTGCGGAACATGGTGTCGGCATCGGCGAAGTAGACCTGACGCTCGATGTTTCCCAGTGCGGCGGCGGTGGCGCCGCGGGCCGCACCGGAGATGGGGGGTGTGCTCGGGTTCTGCGAAGTCTCAGTCATTGATCCTCAGTCTATGCGGTCTGCTCGGGCTGACCAGTCTCGGGGGCCCAGTCCCAGCGGCCCAGCAGCAGCTGCGCGGCCGCGAGGGCTGCGGGTCCGGCCGTGGAGGAGCGCAGCACGTTGCGGCCGAGCCGGGCGATCTTGGCGCCGGCTGAGGTGAGCTGTTCGATCTCCCGGTCGCTGATCCCGCCCTCGGGACCGACGACCAGATGCAGCTCCTGCAGCTGGGGCGCCTGGTTGCGGGCTTCGGGGTCCAGGCCGGTGGAGTCTTGGCCGGTCGGGTCTTGGCCTGAGGGGTCCAGGCCGGTGGGGTGCAGGCGGTCGGCATCCTGGAGTTCGGCGATCGCCTCGGCGAGCGAGGTCTCGTCGGTCTCGTGCAGGACGACGACGCCGACGCTCATGCCGTCCGCCTCGATCGTCTTGAGGTACTGGGCGGTGGAGCGCAGCGGACGCACCTCCGGGATGGTGGTGCGTCGGGTCTGTTTCGCGGCGGTGGTCACCATCGAGACCCACTCGGCGTGCTTCTTGGCCTCGCGTCCGGCCTTCCATCGGGCCACGGAGCGCTCGGCCTGCCAGGGTATGACGGCGTCCACGCCGAGCTCGGTGGCGGATTCCACCCCTTGCAGGTCGCGGCGGTCCTTGGCCAGCGCCTGGACCAGCACCAGGCGGGGCAGCGGCACCGGCTCGTCGGTCACCGCAAGGATCTCGACCTCGAGCTGACCGCTTCCGGCGGAGCGGACCCGTCCTTCGGCGCGCCGGCCCACGGTGTCTGAGAGCAGCACCGGCTCGCCCGGCTGCAGGCGCATCACCGTGGCGGCATGGTGGCCCTCGGGGCCGCTGAGCGTGACCACCTCGGCCACGTGGGCCTTCTCGAGCGCCCCGGGGCCGAGGTGGAACAGCGGTGCCGTCATCTCAGACCGCGCATCTGGTGGTCGGCATCTCTAGAGCGCGTCCCAGCGTTCGCGCAGCTTCGCGAAGACCCCGCGGTGCTCGGTGGTGGACTCCCCGAGCTCCTCGCCGCGCTCGATCGCGAGTTCGCGCAGCAGCTGGGCCTCGCGCTCGGAGACCTTGGTGGGGGTCTCGACCTTGAGGTGGACCTTCAGCGCGCCGCGACCGCCGCCGCGCAGGTGGGTCACGCCGCGCTCCTTGAGCGTGAGCACCTCACCGGACTGGGTGCCCGGCTTCACGCTGAGCTCCTCGGCGCCGTCGAAGGTGTCCAGGCCGACCGTGGTGCCCAGGGCTGCCGCGGTCATCGGGATGGAGACGGTGGCGTGCAGGTCGTTGCCGCGGCGGGTGAAGACCTCGTGCTGCTTGACCTCGACCTCTATGAACAGGTCTCCGGAGGGTCCGCCGGCCAGTCCGGCCTCGCCCTCTCCGGCCAGGTGGATCCGGTTCCCGCGATCCACGCCTGCCGGGACCTTGACCTTCAGGGACTTGCGCTCGCGCACCCGGCCCTGACCGTCGCACTCCTGGCAGGGGTCTTCGATGATGTTGCCGAAGCCGGCGCACCGGGCGCAGGTCTGGGTCTGGATGACGGTGCCGAGGATCGAGCGCATGGGGCGCTGGACCTGGCCCTGGCCGTGGCAGTCCGGGCAGGTGGTCGGCGAGGTGCCCTTGCGGGTGCAGGAGCCGTCGCAGACGGTGCAGGTCACCGCGGTCTCCAGTTCCACCTCCTTGGTGGTGCCGAACACGGCGTCGCGCAGGTCGATGCGGACCCGGATCAGCGAGTCCTGGCCGCGGCGGGTGCGCGAGGCGGGGCCTCCGCCTCCCCCGCCGAAGAACGTCTCGAAGATGTCACCGAAGCCGCCGAACCCGGCGCCTCCTGCTCCGCCGGGGAATCCGGAGCGGCCGTTCTCGTCGCCGGTGGCGTCGTAGTTCTGCCGCTTCTGCGGGTCGGAGAGCACCTCGTAGGCGCGGCCGAGCACCTTGAACTGCTCGGCGGCGTCGTCGGAGGGGTTCACGTCGGGGTGAAGCTTCCGGGCCTGCTTGCGGTAGGCCTTCTTGATCTCTTCGGTGGACGCCGAGCGGCTGACGCCGAGCGCCTCGTAGTAGTCAGTCGTCATCTTCAAAGACGTTCACCCTTCGGAAAGAATTCGGGACAGGTAGCGCGCCATTGCGCGCACCGCGGACATGGTGGAGCCGTAATCCATGCGGGTCGGACCGACCACGCCGAGCTTGGCACCTTCGGCACCCGTATGGGTGCCGTACTCTGCTGCGACGACAGCGGTCTCGATCAGCGAATCATGGCTGGTCTCGTGTCCGATGCGGATGGAGAGACCACGTCGGTCCTGCTCCATCTCTGTCAACAGTCGAAGCAGCACGACTTGTTCCTCAAGCGCTTCAAGAATGGGCCCGATGGAGGGACCGAGGTCGCGGCCCGACCTGGCGAGGTTAGCAGTCCCGGCCATGATGATGCGATCCACGCGGCCTGACTCGAGGATCGTCTCCACCGACTGGGCGATGATCGCCATCGACGGCCGAAGCACCGGCTCCACCCGGCTGATCAGGGTATCGGTGGGCAGCGGAAGGGCTGAGATCGAGCGCTGGTGCAGCTCCGTGGAGAGGACCTGGGCGATCCGGTGCAGCGAGTCGTCGCCGACCGCCTCGACCAGGGTGACCATCCGCTGCTCGACCTTCCCGGAGGACAGGATCACGATGGTCAGCACCTTGTGCGAGGACATCGAGACGACGTCGATGTGCCGGATCTTCGCCGTGGAGCGCTGCGGATGCTGGATCACCGCGACCTGACTGGTGAGCATCGCGAGCAGCCGCACGGTGTGCTCGAGCATCGCGTCGTGGTCATCGGCGGTCTCGAGCAGGGTGTCCATGGCGCGGCGCTCAGCGGCGGAGAGCGGGCGGACCTCGGTGATCTTGTCCACGAACCGTCGGTAGCCGAGGTCGGTGGGGATCCGCCCGGCGGAGGTGTGCGGGGCGGCGATCAGGCCCTCCTCCTCGAGGTGGGCCATGTCATTGCGGATCGTGGCTGGGGAGACCTCCAGGTCGTGACGTTCCACCAGCGCCCGGGACCCGACCGGCTCCCGGGTGTGGACGTAGTCCTCCACGATGGCACGCAGGACCTGCAGTCGACGGGTGTCTGACATGAAAGTTGGCGCCTCCTGACCATCTGGCACTCTTCGAGTACAAGTGCTAATTCTACAATGGGTGATCATGAGCGCTCCGCACTTCCCCGACTGGCGTCCCTCCTCCACCCCGAGCTGGGGTGCACAGGACCTCTCCCGGCTCCGCCAGAGCCAGATCCGCAAGGTCTCCGCCATGCCCGCCGACTACGGCGCCGTGATCGAGGAGGTGGAGTCCGGCTGGGTCGGCGCCATCATCTCGGTGGAGGCCTCCGGCGGCATCCATGTGGTGAGTCTCGAAGATCGCCGCGGCAGGGTCCGCTCCTTCCCGCTGGGACACGGGTTCCTCTACGAGGGCGAACCCGTGGAGCTGACACCGCCCACTCCCCGCGCGGCCGCGCCGAAGCCCACCCGCACCGCCTCGGGGTCGGTCGCAGTCTCCGATGCGCCGGCGCGGGTCGCCCGGGCGTCACGGATCTGGGTCGAGGGCACCCACGACGCGGAGCTGGTGGAGAAGGTCTGGGGCGAGGATCTGCGGATCGAAGGCATCGTCGTGGAACCGCTGCACGGGGCCGACGACCTGCTCGGCGCGATCCGCGCGTTCGGGCCCGGACCGCAGCGCCGGGTCGGGGTGCTGCTGGACCACCTGGTCCCGGGCTCGAAGGAGTCTCGGATCGCTCGTGAGGTCATGCAGCAGCAGGGCGCGAAGGGCAACATCGCGGTCCTGGGCCACCCCTATGTGGACGTCTGGCAGGCCGTGAAGCCGCATCTGCTCGGGCTGAAGCGGTGGCCGGACATTCCGCGCAGCCAGGACATCAAGGTGGGCACGCTGCAGGCGCTGGGCTGGCCGCACGCGAACCAGCGTGACATCGCGCACGGCTGGAAGCGGATCCTCGCCCAGGTCAACAGCTATGCGGACCTCGAGCCCTCGCTGCTCGGCCGGGTGGAGGAGCTCATCGACTTCGTCACCGTGGAGCCCTGAGCGCACCCACCGACCTCCGCGATCCAGCACGTCATCCAGGGCATGATCCAGAGAATCAGCCAGAGCCTGCTGAGGCGCATGCCACAGAACCCGTGGTCCGACACGCCCACGGAGACCGGCTGGTGTCCAGGGTCAGTCGCTAGACTTTTGAGCGGGAATGGCTAGGTGCTGCACACGCGGCACCCCAATCACGGAGGTGCAGTGGCGCATAATCAGAAACCCCAGGGTCACCGGTCGAGCGAGGACGCTCGAGCGGACGCAGCTGCACGCCTGAAGGGTTCCTCCGCCGCCGCCGCGCCGCTGACTCCCGCGGAGGATCGACGCTGGGCCACGCTGTCCCACTTCGGCGCGCTCATCGGCTGCGTCCCGGCCCTCGCGGTGTATCTGGTCTACCGCGACCGCGGCCCGTTCACCGCCCAGGAGTCCAAGGAGGCGCTGAACTTCACGCTTCCGCTGACCGTGGTGATGCTCGCCTGCTACATCCTCGCCCTGGTTCCGGGCGTGGGCTGGGCCTTCGGCATCGTCGCCGTGCTGCTGTGGATCTACATGACCCTCTCCGGACTCGTCGCCGGCATCCAGTGCAACAAGGGCCGCCCCTACCGCTACCCGCTGAACCTGCGCCTGATCCACTGAGCTTCCGGCTCACGCAGCTTCAGATCCACTGAGTTCCAGATCCACCGAGCTTCAGATTCACTGAGCTCCGGGTCCCCTGAGTCGGTCCGGGCCTAGGGGGCCAGTCGGCGGGTCACGGCATCGGCCAGCAGCCGCCCGCGCAGGGTGAGCACGGCTCGCCCCTGCGGATGCGCCGTGCTGGGCCGCGCGGCGTCGTCGTCGATCAGTCCGTCGTGCACCAGGGACTGCAGGCTCTTGGCGCTGATCTTCTCGCCGTGGCTGCGGCGCAGCTCCGGGAGCGCGTTGAAGCCCGCCACGTCCAGGCCCTCGGCCAGGCGCAGCCGCAGCATCAGGTGCTCCAGGGTCTTGTCCTCGTCGGCCAGCTGTTCCCGGCCGTGCCCTGGGGTGGCGCCGGTGGAGAGCCGCTGGGCGTAGGCCGCGGGGTGCTTCACGTTCCACCAGCGCAGTCCGGCCATGTGGGAGTGCGCGCCGGGACCCGCGCCCCACCAGTCGGAGTCCACCCAGTAGTTCAGGTTGTGCTCCGAGCGGGTCGCGGCGCTGGTCGAGAAGTTCGAGACCTCGTACCAGTGCAGCCCGGCAGCACCGAGCACCTCGTCGGTGAGCAGGTATTTGTCGGCCTGATCGTCGGGGTCGATGTCGGGCAGCACACCGCGCTTGATCTTCGCCGCCATCGCGGTGCCCTCTTCGATGATCAGGGAGTATGCCGAGATGTGGTCCGGGGCCAGGGCCACCGCGTGATCCAGGCTGGTGCGCCAGTCCTCGAGGCTCTCCCCCGGAGTCCCGGAGATCAGGTCCAGGCTGACCTGGAGCCCGGCGGCGCGGGCGGCGTGGACCGCGCGCTCCACATTGGCCGGGTCATGGGTCCGGTCGAGGGTCTTGAGCACATGCGGCACGGCGGACTGCATGCCGAGGCTGAGCCGGGTGAATCCGGCCTCGGCCAGGACCTGTGCGGTCTCGGCGGTGATCGTGTCCGGGTTCGCCTCGGTGGTGATCTCGGCGCCGGGCCGGAATCCGAAGAGCTCCCGCGCCCGGGTCAGGATCCGGGCGAGCTCCCCCGCCGGCAGCAGCGTCGGGGTGCCGCCGCCGAAGAACACCGTGGAGAGCGGCCGTTCCGGGGCGCCCATGGTATCGAGCACCGACCGGGCGAAGACCAGCTCGGAGATCAGCGTGTCCGGGTAGGAGACCTGGGAGGCGCCGGGACCGAGATCCTCGGCGGTATAGGTGTTGAAGTCGCAGTAGCCGCAGCGCACGCTGCAGAACGGGATGTGGACGTAGAGGCCGAAGGGCGCCTTGGCGCGCGCCGGAAGCGCCTGCTGCACGGCGGCGGGAAAGCCGCCGTCGGCGGGCACCGGGTCGCCGAGGGGAAGGGTGGAGGGCAAGGCCTACTTCTTCCCAGCCTTCTCCTTGCCGGCGTCCTCGTCTGAGGACAGCGCGGCGATGAACGCCTCCTGCGGGACTTCCACGGTGCCGACCATCTTCATCCGCTTCTTGCCCTCCTTCTGCTTCTCCAGCAGCTTGCGCTTACGGCTGATGTCGCCGCCGTAGCACTTCGAGAGCACGTCCTTGCGGATCGCGCGGATGTTCTCGCGGGCGATGATCCGGGAGCCGATCGCGGCCTGGATCGGCACCTCGAACTGTTGACGCGGGATGAGCTCCTTGAGCCGGGAGGCCATCTTGACGCCGTAGGCATAGGCGGAGTCGCGGTGGGTGATCGCGGAGAACGCGTCGACCTGGTCACCCTGGAGCAGGATGTCGACCTTGACGAGATCCGCGGCCTGCTGGCCGGTGCCCTGCCAGTTCAGCGAGGCGTAGCCCTTGGTCCGGGACTTCAGCTGGTCGAAGAAGTCGAAGACGATCTCGGCCAGCGGCATCTTGTAGCGGATCTCGACGCGCTCGGCGGAGAGGTAGTCCATGCCTTCCATGGTGCCGCGCCGGGACTGGCAGAGCTCCATGACCGGGCCGATGAACTCCGCCGGAACGATGACGGTGGCGTCCACGATCGGCTCGCGGATCTCGGTGACCTTGCCCTCCGGGAACTCCGAGGGGTTGGTCACGCGGTGGACCTCGCCGTCCTCGGCAGTGACCTCGTAGACCACGTTGGGGGCGGTGGAGATCAGGTCGAGGTTGTACTCGGTCTCCAGCCGTTCGCGGGTGATCTCCAGGTGGAGCAGACCCAGGAAGCCCACGCGGAAGCCGAAGCCCAGCGCGGTGGAGGTCTCGGGCTCGAAGTTCAGTGCGGCGTCGTTGAGCTGGAGCTTCTCCAGGGCCTCGCGCAGCACCGGGAAGTCAGAGCCGTCGAGCGGGAAGAGTCCGGAGAAGACCATCGGGGAAGGATCGTCATAGCCGCCGATGATCTCCTCGGCGGGCCGGTTCTGCGAGGTGACGGTGTCGCCGACCTTGGAGAGCCGGACGTCCTTCACCCCGGTGATCAGGTAGCCGACCTCGCCGACGCCGAGCCCCTTGGTGCGCTCGGGCTCCGGTGAGGAGACGCCGATCTCAAGCAGCTCGTGGGTGGCCCCGGTGGACATCATCTTGATCTTCTCGCGGTGTCCGAGCTTGCCGTCGACCACGCGGACGAAGGTGACCACGCCGCGATAGGTGTCATAGACGGAGTCGAAGATCATCGCGCGGGCCGGGGCGTCGGCGTCGCCCTCGGGGGCGGGGATCTCCGCGACGATCTTGTCCAGCAGCTCCGCCACGCCGTCGCCGGTCTTGCCGGAGACGCGCAGCACGTCCTCGGGCTCGCAGCCGATCAGGTAGGCGATCTCCTCGGCATACTTCTCCGGCTGGGCCGAGGGCAGGTCGATCTTGTTCAGCACCGGGATGATCTTGAGGTCGTGCTCCATGGCCAGGTACAGGTTGGCCAGGGTCTGCGCCTCGATGCCCTGGGCGGCGTCGACCAGGAGCAGGGCGCCTTCGCAGGCGGCCAGGGAGCGGGAGACCTCGTAGGAGAAGTCGACGTGGCCGGGGGTGTCGATCATGTGGAAGGCGTAGGTCTGCCCGTCGAGCTCCCAGGGCATGCGCACGGCCTGGGACTTGATGGTGATGCCGCGGTCGCGCTCGATGGCCATCCGGTCCAGATACTGGGCCTTCATGTCGCGGGCCTGGACCACCCCGGTCAGCTGCAGCATCCGGTCGGCCAGCGTGGACTTGCCGTGGTCGATGTGCGCGATGATGCAGAAGTTCCGGATGACACTGGGGTCAGTGGCGGCGGGCACCTGCGAGCTGCTGGCCTTCGGTGACACGATGGTGGGGATCCTTTGCTTCGTCGAGACGCCGGGCATTGTGCTGCACCTGGCTCTTCATTCTTTCATGGCTGCGGGTTCATGACTGTTGTGGCATGGTCGCGGTGCCGTGGCTGCGGGTCCATGACTGCGCCGCAGTCTCTGGTCCTACGCGAACGGGGCCCCGCGCAGCGCGCAGGGCCCCGTTGCTCGCTCAGGTCTGAGCGGACGTTCTAGAGAGTCAAGCTCACAGAGCGTTGACGGTGGCGGCCAGACCGGACTTGCGGTTGGCGGCGTTGTTCTTGTGCAGAACACCCTTGGAGACGGCCTTGTCCAGCTTGCGAGCTGCCTCGCGGTTGGCTGCGATCGCCGCATCCTTATCACCGGCGGCGACTGCGTTGCGCACCTTCTTGATGGCGGTCCGCAGCTGGGACTTGACGCCCTGGTTGCGCTGGCGCGCCTTCTCGTTGGTGAGAATGCGCTTCTTCTGAGACTTGATGTTTGCCACGAGTTGTCTTTCTGTCTGAGGTCACTGGTCGTGAGGATACGTCCCTGTCGGCCGGCAGCAGACAAACTTCAGTGGCGTGGGGTTGCCATAGCGATTGCGCAGCCCATTGAGGTAGAGGGCCCAGGACTGCGCGAGACTTGCTGCCGCAGGGTTTTGGGGCTCTTTCGAACCCCAGACACTGCCTATAGACGATAGCAGAGAAGCCGCTCTCCAGCCACCGAGCAGCCCCGTGTCCGGGCCCGAAGGCGAGGCGGCAGTCCGCTCAGCGGCCCACTGAGGAGGCGATGGCCGTGATGGCTCGTTCCACGGCGTATTCCGGGGTCCGTGAGGCGCCCTTGGCCTCGGCGTCGGCCCGGGCGATCGCCTCGATGGCCTCGGCCGCGCGCAGCGGATGCCAGCGCCGGGCGGTCTCGGCCACCTGCTGCAGCTGCCAGGGCGGCGCTCCCAGGGTGGCGGCCAGCGCGGCGGGGCTCCCCCGGTGATCCACCAGGGCGGCGATGTGCCGTCCCTTGCGGGCCAGTGCGGCGGTCACCGCGATCGGTGAGACCCCGGTGGCCATGGCGTGGCGGTAGAGCCGGGTGGCGGCCTCACGTCGGCCCTCGAAGGCGGCGTCGGCGACCTTGAACGCCGTGGCCTCGACCCGGCCGCCGTGATACCGGTCCACGTGCTCCTCGGTGATGTCCCCGGCGACGTCGGCCATCAGCTGCTGGCAGGCCCCGCCCAGGTCCGAGAGCGTGGATCCCGCGGCCGCCACCAGCGCGCGGGCGCCGTCGGCGTGGATCTCGCGCCCCGCGGCGCGGAACTCTCGGCGCACGAAGTCGAGCTTCTCGTTGTCGTTGCGCGCCCCGGCACAGTCGACGACGACGGCGCGCTTGGCCAGCACGTCCAGCAGCTTCTTGCCGCGGTTGCCGCTGCTGTGCCGCAGCACCAGGGTCACGTCCTCGGGCTTCTCCTCCAGATACGCCAGGGCGTCGGTGAGGAAGGTGTCGTTCATCGCGGCCAGGTCCTCGGCCAGCACCAGGCGCGCCTCGCCGAAGAGCGAGGGCGAGGTGACGGTGAACAGCTCCCCCGGTGCCGCGGCGGAGACGTCGAGCCGGGTGAACTCCAGGTCCGGGTGCTCGGCGCGCAGCGCCTGCTTGATCCGGTCCAGCGCGCGGCTGGCGAGGTAGTCCTCGTTGCCCTTGAGCAGGATCAGCGGCGCCGGCTCCACGCTGCGGAAGTCCAGGCCGTCGGCCTTCTTCGCGCCGCGGCCGGCGCTGCCGCCGCGCTGTGTGCCGGTCCGCGAGGATCCGGTCCGCTGAGAAGCCATGGGGCTCATCCTAACGGTCCGGACCCCACGCGGGACCGGCGGTGGAGCGGCCGGCGGTGAAGTGTCGGCTCAGCAGCCGGACCACGACCGCGCATCTGCGACCTCGCATACAGGTCAGCACGGTCGCGTCAGTGCAGTCGCGTCAGGGCAGTCGCGTCAGGGCAGCTGCAGCTCGGCGCTGAAATGCCGCCGGGCCTTGCGCGGGTTCCATCCGGTGAACCGCACCGTCTTGGGTCCCTGCGGCTCTGCGGCGAAGGCCACGGTGCCGGGCAGGGTCACCGGAGCCTCGAAGCGGATCGACCAGCGGTGGCCGGCACCTTCGGGCTCACGGCCCTCGAGCATCCGCCCCGCGGAGTACATCCCGTGCACGATCGCTGCCGGCATCCCCAGCGCCTTGGCGGCCAGCTGCGAGACGTGGATCGGGTTGTAGTCGCCCGAGACCGCGGCATAGGCCCGGCCCGCATCCGAGCCGAGCCGCCAGGACGCGGTCTTGACCGGAGGCACGAAGGACTTGGGATCCTCCGACCGGGTCACGGCGGTGGATCCGGTCTCTTCAGCCCCTGATGCCGTGGAGACCTCCGTGGAGACCTCCGTGCCGAGCTGGGCACCCTTGCTGAGGTAGGTCGAGACCGAGCGCCAGAGCACCGAGGTCTCGGCCGAGCCACCGGCTCCGACCGCAGCGGCGGCCTTCGGATCTGCCCCCTGCTCGAGGACGGTGACCGTGATGTCCACCTGAGTGCCTCGGCGATGCGGACGCAGGTTCCCGGCGCTGACCAGGATCTGGACCGGCTGACCCACCCGCACCGGGCGCAGATGCTCGACCTCGTTGGCCACGTGCACCAGCCCGATCAGCGGCAGCGGGAACTCGTCGTCGCTCATCAGGGCCATCTGCACCGGGAACCCGATGATGTGGACCAGCACCGAGGGCAGCGCGGCCCGGTGGACGCCGTCGAAGGATTCACCGCCGAAGAGCCGACGGTAGCTCTCGGCCTCCTCCAGGCTGACCCCTGGGTGCTGGGCCAGCACGGTCCTGTCGGGCAGGGTGCGTGGACCGGAGCCGGGACGCAGCTTCGAGCGCGCGGCGCCGAGTGCGGCGCAGCCGTAGAGGCTGCTCAGCGAGGGCATCTCGATCTCGGTGATCGTGGATCCGGTGTGACGAGATCCGGTGTCCTTAGATCCAGTGCTTCTAGATTCGGGGCTCATGGATCAGGCCCCCACGAGGTTCTGTCCGCAGACCCGCAGGGTCAGCCCCGAGGTGCCGCCGGCCTGGGGCGAGGCCAGGAAGGCGATGGTCTCGGCCACGTCCACCGGCAGTCCGCCCTGGTTCAGCGAGTTCAGCCGACGCGCGACCTCGCGGGTGGCGAAGGGGATCTTCGCGGTCATCTCAGTCTCGATGAACCCCGGTGCCACGGCGTTGATCGTGCCGTGCCGGGCGGCCAGCTGGGCGGCGGTCGCCGAGACCATGCCCATCACGCCGGCCTTGGAGGCGGCGTAGTTGGTCTGCCCGCGGTTGCCGGCGATCCCGGAGGTCGAGGCCAGCGAGATGATCCGTGGGCCCATCGGGCCGCGGGAGTCGGCGTTGAACAGGTCCGAGGCCAGGAAGGCCCGGTTCATCCGCAGCTGTGACTCGATGTTCACCGCGATCACCGAGTTCCAGCGCGACTCGTCCATGTTGGCCAGCAGCTTGTCCCGGGTGATCCCGGCGTTGTGCACCACGATGTCGAGCCGTCCGTGGTGCTGCGCGGCGTGGGCGAGGATCCGCTCCCCGGCGTCGTCGGCGGTGATGTCCAGCTGCAGCGCGGTGCCGGAGACCTCGTTGGCGACCGCGGCGAGCTGCTCGCCCGCGGCGGGGATGTCGACCAGGATCAGCCGGGCGCCGTCGCGGTGCAGCACTCGCGCGATCGAGGCGCCGATCCCGCGGGCGGCGCCGGTGACCACGGCGACCTGGCCCTGGAGCGGACGGTCCCAGTTCTCAGGGAGCGCCCCGGTGACGCTGTCCACCGAGATGAACTGGCCCGAGACGAAGGCCGACCGTCCGGAGAGCAGGAAGCGCAGCGCTCCGGCCACGCCGGGCGCGGAGGGGTCCAGGTCGTCGGCGAGCACGATGCCGTTGGCGGTGCCGCCGGCGCGCATCTCGTGGGCCGCCGAGCGGGTCAGGCCCTGGACGCCGCTGCGGGCGGCGCGCACGGCGGGATCTGAGGTGCCCTGCGGGTCCCGGGAGACGGTGATGAGCCGGCCCGAGGGCTTGAGCTGCTTGAGCAGCATCCCGATCTCCAGGACGGTGCTGCTCAGAGCGGCGGGGCTGGAGGCGGAGTCGAAGCAGGCGACGACGCCGGCCACCTTCTCCTTGGGGCCGACGTGCCGGCGCACATCGAGGTTCCAGCTGAGCAGCCGATCCGCGAGCGCCGAGGCGGCCTCGGAGCTGCCCAGCACGACGACCGGACCGTCGATCAGCGGACGGCCGGGCCGGTGGCGGCGCAGCTTCGCCGGCTGCGGGAGGCCGAGGCTCTTGGTCAGCGACCGGCCGAGGCCGGTGTTGGCGAATTCGGTGTAGAGGTCTTTAGCCATGAAGCGGTCACCGTCCTTCGATGATCGCGGTGATGCCCTGGCCGCCGGCGGCGCAGACCGAGATGAAGCCGAGCTTGCCGGGCTTGCCGTGCAGCGCCTTCGCCAGCGAGGCGACGATCCGTCCGCCGGTGGCGGCGAAGGGGTGTCCGGCGGCGAGCGAGGAGCCGTTGACGTTGAGCCGGCTGCGGTCGATGGTGCCCAGCGCGGAGTCCAGCCCGAGCTTGTTCTTGCAGAACTCCTCGGACTCCCAGGCCTTGATCTGGGCCAGCACGGTGGAGGCGAAGGCCTCGTGGATCTCGATGTACTCGAAGTCCGAGAAGCTGAGGTTGTTGCGCTTGAGCATCCGCGCGGCGGCGTAGGCCGGGGCCATCAGCAGGCCCTCGGCGCCGTCGACGAAGTCCACTGCGCCTTCCTCGTAGTCGATGAAGTTCGCCAGCTTGGGCAGGTCATGCTGGTCCGCCCACTCCTCCGAGCCCAGCAGCACCGCGGAGGCGCCGTCGGTCAGTGCGGTGGAGTTCGCGGCGGTCATGGTGGCCTCGGCGCCGAGATCCTTGCCGAAGGCCGGGGAGAGCTTGCCCAGCTTCTCCAGGGTGGAGTCGGCGCGCATGTTGGTGTCGCGGCTGACGTTCTTGAACGGGGTGATCAGGTCGTCGAAGAAGCCGCGGTCGTAGGCGGCGGCGAGGTTCTTGTGGCTGGCCAGGGCGAGCTCGTCCTGCTCGGCCCGGGTGATGCCCCAGGCGTGGGCGGTGATCGCCATGTGCTCGCCCATGGACATGCCGGTGCGCGGCTCGTTGACGCCGGGGGCCTGCGGAGCCAGGTGGCCCGGGCGGATCTTGGCCAGCGCCTTGAGCCGCTGGCTCACCGTCTTGGCCCGGTTGGCCTCCATCAGGATCCCGCGGAGCTCATCGGTGACCACGATCGGGGCGTCGGAGATGGAGTCCACTCCCCCGGCGATGGCGGAGTCGATCTGGCCCAGCTTGATCTTGTTCGCCATCGAGCCGATGGCCTCCATGCCGGTGGCGCACGCCATCTGCACGTCGAAGGCCGGCGTCTTGGGGTCCAGCGGGGTGCCCAGCACGGACTCCCGGGTGAGGTTGAAGTTCTTCGAGTGCTTCATGACGGCGCCGGCGGCGACGGTGCCGATCTGCTCGCCCTGCAGGCCGAACCGGGCCACCAGGCCGTTCAGCGTGGAGGTGAGCATGTCCTGGTTGCCGGCGGTGGCGTAGGCGGTGTGTGCCCGGGCGAAGGGGATGCGGTTTCCGCCGATGATGACGGCGTCGCGGATGGTCTGTGCACTCATGGAACTGACTCCTGGGTCGAGGGGTGCAGGCACCCGACGGGTCGCCCGCTGGTCAGCGGGTCCGGCAGGTCTTGCATTTGTTACTGGTCAGTATCATAGACTATTTTGTGTGCAGGATCACTGATCACCCCGTACCGAGGAACCGGTGCAGATCACCCCGTGCGCCTGTCGCTCAACCACACTCTGAGGAGACCTCATGTCACACCACCCGGTCACCGACCCGATGGACACCCTTGACGCCGTCGACACTGCTGAAGCAGTCCGTGTGGACAAGAAGGTGATGGAGGATGTGCTGCTCGGTCACTGGGCCGACACCCGCCGTGAGGCGCGCGAGCTGCTCAAGGACCCGGCTTTCCACAAGATCGAAGGGCTGTCCAAGGAGGACCACCGCAAGCGGGTCTTCGAGCAGCTGGGCCTGCTGGTCGAGGGGGGAGCCGTGCATCGCGCCTTCCCGACGGAGTTCGGCGGCCAGGACGCCCATGGCGCGAACATCGCCGCGTTCGAGGAGCTGGTCACCGCCGACCCCTCGCTGCAGATCAAGGCCGGCGTCCAGTGGGGCCTCTTCGCCGCCGCGGTGCTGCACCTGGGATCCGCAGAGCACCACCGCCGGTTCCTCCCCGCCACCATGGACCTGCGAGCGCCGGGCGCGTTCGCGATGACCGAGTTCGGGCACGGCTCCGACGTCGCCTCGATCGGCACCACCGCGACCTACGACCCGGCCACCGAGGAGTTCATCCTCAACACCCCCTTCCCCGCGGCCACGAAGCGCTACCTCGGCAACGCGGCGAACGACGCCAAGGACGCCGTCGTCTTCGCCCAGCTGATCACCAACGGGGTCAACCACGGCGTGCACTGCCTCTACACCAACATCCGCGGCGACGACGGCAAGGCGCTGCCCGGCATCACCATCACCGACGAGGGCCAGAAGGGCGGCCTCAACGGGGTGGACAACGGCTGCTTCACCTTCGACAACATCCGGGTTCCGCGCGCCAACCTGCTCAACCGCTATGGCGACGTCGCCGCCGACGGCACCTACAGCTCCCCGATCGACTCCCCCGGTCGGCGCTTCTTCACGATGCTCGGCACCCTGGTGCAGGGCCGGGTCTCGCTCACCGGCGCCTCGGTGGCCGCCTCGAAGCTCGCCCTGATCGGCGCGATCACCTACGGCAACCAGCGCCGCCAGTTCAACGCCTCCTCCACCATCGAGGAAGAGGTGCTGCTGGACTACCAGCTGCACCAGCGGCGGCTGCTCCCCCGCCTGGCGACCACCTTCGCTGCGAGCTTCGCCCACGAGAACCTGCTGGTCAAGCTGGATGACGTGTTCTCCGGCAAGGACGACTCGGATGAGAACCGGCAGGAGCTGGAGACCCTCGCCGCGGCGATCAAGTCCGTCACCACCTGGCACGCCCTGGACACCCTGCAGGAGGCCCGCGAGGCCTGCGGCGGCGCCGGGTTCATCTCCGAGAACCGGCTGGTCTCGCTGCGCGCCGACCTCGACGTCTACGTCACCTTCGAAGGTGACAACAACGTGCTGCTCCAGCTCGTGGCCAAGCGGCTGCTCAGCGACTACGCCGCCGAGTTCAAGGGCGCGGACTTCGGAGTGCTCTCCCGCTACGTGGCCAACCAGGCCCAGTCCACCGTGATGAACCGCTTCGGTCTGCGCCGGGCCTACCAGTCGGTGCAGGACACCGGCGATGAGCGTCGCAGCGCCAACTGGTTCAAGCAGCCCGACGTGCAGCGCCACCTGCTCACCGAACGCTCCCGCCAGATGGTCATCGACGTGGCCGGTGAGCTGCGCTCGGCCTCGAAGCTGCCCGCGGCGAAGCAGGCGGAGATCTTCAACGAGCACCAGTACGAGATCATCAACGCCGCCAAGGCGCACGCCGACCTGCTGCTGTGGGAGTCCTTCACCGAGGCCCTGGAGAAGGTCAGCGATCCCGGGACCAAGCAGATCATGACCTGGCTGCGCGACGTCTACGCGCTGACCAAGATCGAGGACACCCTGGACTGGTACCTGCTCAACGGCCGGATCTCCGCCCAGCGGGCCCGCACCCTGAGCCCGTATGTGAACCGGCTGCTGGCGCGGCTGCGCCCCCACGCCCAGGACATCGTGGACTCCTTCGGCTACTCCCCCGAGCACGTGCGCATGGAGATCACCTCCGGCTCCGAGCAGCGGCGCCAGGACGAGTCCATGGAGTACTACCGCACGCTGCGGGCCTCCCCGGAGGCACCGGTGGACGAGAAGCTGCTGCACTCCCGGCGGAAGTGACCGTCGCCCGCCGGGGCGCTCTGACGGGGCCCCCGGTGCACCAGTGATGCACCGGTGATGCCTCGGTGATGTACGGGTGATGGGCGGCAGAGCAGGTGTCTGCTTGAATGGCAGGATGACTGCTCAGCTGCCCTTCCCCCGTGCCGACGTCGAGAACCTGACCCGGGAGGAGGCCGCCCAGCGCGGTGGACTCCTGGAGGTCACGCGCTACCGGGTCGAGGTGGATCTGCGCGGCGCCCCGGAGCGCAGCGCCGCGACCTACCCGGTGCAGACCCGCATCGAGTTCACCGCCTCCGAGGTCGGCGCGAGCACCTTCCTGGACCACCTCGGCGCCTCGGTGGAATCCCTGGTGCTCAACGGGGCGGAGCTGGACCTCGCCGCCCACGTCGGGCCCGCGAGGATCCTGCTGCCCGAGCTGCAGGCGGAGAACACCGTGGAGATCCGCTCCACCTCGCGCTACTCCCGCTCCGGGGAGGGCCTGCACCGCTTCGTGGACCCCTCCGACGAGCAGGTCTACCTCTACACCCAGTACGAGCCCGCCGATTCGCGCCGGGTGTTCCCGGTCTTCGAGCAGCCTGACCTGAAGGCGCGGTTCAGCTTCTCGATCATCGGCCCGCAGCACTGGCAGCTGCGCTCCAACAGCCCCGCGGTCTCCCGGATGCCGCTGGAGCACGAGCAGACCACCGCGGGCGACGACGCCGCCGGCCCGCTGGTCCGGGTGGAGTTCGCCGAGACCCCGCGGATGTCCTCCTACATCACCGCGCTGCTGGCCGGGCCCTACCATCACGTCGAGGGCCACTACCGCGGCTCGGTCCCCGACGGGGCGACCGTGGAGATCCCGCTGAGCGTGCTGTGCCGGTCCTCCCTGGCGGAGCACTTCGACGCCGACGAGCTGCTGGACCTCACCCATCGCGGACTGGACTTCTTCCACGCCGAGTTCGCCTACCCCTACCCCTGGGGCAAGTACGACCAGGTCTTCGTCCCGGAGTACAACCTCGGCGCGATGGAGAACCCGGGACTGGTGACCTTCACCGAGAAGTACGTCTTCGACACCGCCGCCACGGACGCCCAGTACGAGACCCGGGCGAACACCCTGATGCACGAGATGGCGCATATGTGGTTCGGCGACCTGGTGACCATGCACTGGTGGGATGACCTGTGGCTGAAGGAGTCCTTCGCCGACTACATGGGATCCCTGGCCGTGGACGAGGCCACCGACTGGACCACCTCCTGGATCTCCTTCGCCAACGGACGCAAGGCCTGGGCCTACGTGCAGGACCAGCTGCCCACCACCCACCCGATCGTCGCGGACATCGAGGACCTGGAGGCCGCGGACCAGAACTTCGACGGGATCACCTACGCCAAGGGCGCCTCGGTGCTCAAGCAGCTCGCCGCCTACGCCGGGCGCCAGGCGTTCCGCGAGGCCGCACGGCGCTACTTCGCCCGCCACGCCTTCGGCAACGCCTCGCTGGGCGACTTCCTCGCCGTGCTCGAAGAGGTCACCGGGGCGAACATGGACGACTGGGCCCGGGCCTGGCTGCAGACCGCCGGGGTCCCGGTGCTCTCCGCCGAGCTCGACGCCGCGGGCATGGGCACCGGCCCGGGACGGGTGCTGGTCCGCGAGCAGGGCATCGATCCGGCCACCGGCGAGCCCGTGTCCCGGCCGCACAAGATCCGGGTCGGGGTGCACGTGCTCGACCCCGCGAGCGAGACGCTGGTGCTGCACGCCGCCCAGAAGGTCTTCCTGGACCCGGCTGCCCCCGAGTGCCTCACCGTGGTCCCGAAGCTCAGCGTCCCCGCAGATGTTCCGCGGCTGCTGCTGCCCAATGAGGATGACCTGACCTACGCCAAGCTCAGCCTCGACGCGGAGTCAGTGGCCGCGGTGCTGACCTACCCGGTGGCCGATCCGCTGGCGCGCGCGACCGTGTGGGCCGCGCTGTGGTCGATGGTGCGCGACGGCGAGCTGCCCGCCCGCCGCTTCCTGGCCGCCGTGCAGCAGCTGGGCCTGGGCATCGAGGAGATCGTCGTCGTCCAGGGGCTGCTGCGCCAGTCGCTCACCGCGCTGGAGCGCTACACCCCGGCCGATGAGCGCGCCGCCCTGCAGCGGGATCTCGCCGCGCGGCTCGCCGCGGAGCTGACCCGCACCTCCGGCGGAGATCACCAGCGCGCGACCGCCCGCACCCTGGCCACGCTCTCCCGCCGGGAGAGCTCCCAGCTGGAGCTGCTCGAATCGCTGCTCGACGGCGGCGCGGAGGACCACGGGATCTCCGGGCTGCAGATCGACGAGGAGCTGCGCTGGGCCTTCCTGCAGGCCCTGGCGGCGCACTCTCGGGTCAGCCTGGACCAGCTGGACGCGGAGCTGGCCGCCAAGACCACCGCCCGGGCCAGGATCGCGCACCGGCTGGCCGCCGCGGCGCGGCCGGACCGCCGGGTCAAGGTGGCCGCCTTCGGCCAGGCGCTGGCCGGGACCGACGACGACGGCCAAGAGCTCTCCAACGACCACCTCACCGCGACCGTAGAGGGCTTCACCGTGGCAGGTGACCCGGAGACCGCGGCGGTGATCGAACGGCAGACCGAGGCGTACTTCGATGCGCTCACCGCGGTGTGGGAGCGGATGAGCCAGGGCCAGGCCACTCGGGTGGTCTCCGGGCTCTACCCCGGCACCCAGGACCTCGACCCCGGGGAGGAGCCCGCCGAGCATCCGGTGGCGCTGCGCACCGGGCGCTGGCTGCAGGAGAACGCCGACGCCCCGGCGGCGCTGCGCCGGCTGCTCATCGAGGAGCAGGATCAGCTGCTGCGCGGACTCCGCGCCCAGGCGGCCGCCCAGGGCTGAGCGGGGCGCGGCGGTCCAGGACTGTGCCTCGCCGGGTGAGCGCGCTGACCCGGCGAGGCTCGTCCTGGCTGAGTACACCTAGTCCAGCAGCAGCTCGTCGATCTCCGCGTCGGTGGCGGCTTCGCGCTTGGCGCGGCGTCGGTCATTGAGCATGCACAGCAGGATGGCGATCCCGAACAGGACCGTGAGCGGCAGCGCGAGGAAGAACATGCTCACCGCGTCGCCGCCGGGGGCTGCCAGCGCGGAGATCACGGCGATCAGCATGATCACACCGCGCCAGGACTTGAGCACCTGCTTGCCGCTGACCAGGCCCATCATGTTGATCCCGACCAGCACCACCGGGATGACCATGGCGATCCCGAAGGCCAGGAACAGGGTGAGCACGAAGGAGAAGTACACGTCCGGGTTGATGACGTTGGAGGTGCCTTCGGGGTTCAGCGCCAGGAAGAAGCCCACCGCCTGGGGCAGGACGCTGTAGGCCGCGGCGATGCCGCCGAGGAACAGCGGGACCGAGGCGGCGATGAAGCCGACCGCATAGCGCTTCTCGGTCTTCTTCAGCCCGGGCATGATGAACGCCCAGATCTGGTAGAGCCAGATGGGTGAGGAGATCACGATGCCGACGAACAGCGAGAGCCGGATCATCAGGTCCAGCGGGCCGCCCACGGTGTTGAACGCGATCTCGGCGAGCCTGCCCTCGGACTCGAAGCCCAGGATCGGCTCGGCGAGCACCTGGACCAGCCAGTCATAGAGGAAGAAGCCGGCGGCCGCGCCGAGCAGGATGCCCAGGGCCGCCTTGATCAGCCGATTGCGCAGTTCCCGGAGGTGATCCTTCAGCGCCATCGTGCGCTCGGGATCGCGCCGCCGCTTCTTCGATGTGGCCATGCGGCTTAGCGGTGGTCTCCCGGCTGCTCCCGCTCGGTGCGGCGGGTCCGCTCGGTGGCGGGGTCATTGGGGTTGAGCACGCGACCCTCGACGGGGGCACGCTCATCCCGGCGGGGGTCCTCGCTGGGCTCGGCGGAGACGTCCGGGGAGTCCGGGTCCGAGGAGTTCCGCTTGGACTCCTCGCTCATGGTGCGCACCTCAGACCGGAAGATGCGCATCGACTGGCCGAGTGACTTGGCCAGCTTGGGAAGTTTCGGGGCTCCGAAGAGCAGGATGATGAGCAGCGCGATGATCGCGATCTGCCAGCCGCTGATGTTCATGGCGTAGGTCCTTTCCTCGAAGCCAATCGTACGCCAATCACCCTGACCGGGCGGACAGCTCTTCGCGTGCCCGCGCGGTGACCTGTTCGCGGATCTCTGCGGGTGCCAGGACGGTGAGATCCCCGCCGAGCTGGAGGGTGAGCCGGATCAGCGCCTCACGGCTCTGGAACCAGGTGCTGATGAATCGGGCGCCGTCGGGCTGGATCCGCTGGCGCTGGGGCGCATAGCGATCGGCCAGCGCGGAGGCGGCCGGAGAGAAGCGCAGGACGACGTCGAAGGCTCCGCTGTCCCGGGGCGGGCGCGGCGGCTCCGCGGGCGCCAGCGCGAGCTGACGGGCGGTCTCGCTGATCGGCTCCTCGGGCAGCGGACGCTGCTCCCGGATCCGGGAGCTGAGGAAGTTCCGCGGCCCCTGGGCCAACCGGCACCAGGCCTGCAGGTAGGTGCGGGGCCCGTCGAGGTAGACGTGGGTCGGTTCGACCACCCGCTCGGTGATGGTCCCGGAGGCGTCCTCATAGCGCAGCTGCAGGCAGTAGCCGCCGGTGACGGCGTCGCGCAGCGCGGCGGTGGCGTCGTCGTGCGCCTGCGCGCCGGCGGCGACCTTGGTCGCGGCCTCCTGCAGCCCCTCGGGCAGCACGGTGGCGATCTTCTCGCGCAGCGACTCGGCGGCGGCGACCCAGTTCTCCGCGCCGGGCTCGGCGTCGGCCGCGCTGATCATGGTGTTCAGCGCGATCAGCAGCGAGAGCGCGCCGGGTTTGGTCAGCGTCAGCGGCCGGGCGAGGACGTCGCCGGTGCGCGCCGACGGCATCGCCAGGGTGATCGGCGCATCGGTCGCCAGGTAGTCCTGGGTGAAGCTGTCCAGGTTCAGCGGCGGCGCGGGGTGGATGTCGATGAACTCGCCGTACTGCCCGGGGCCGAAGCTGCCCGACTGCTGGATCGAGAGCAGGTCCTTGAGCAGCTGCTTCGGTGTGATCTGGTGGCGGGCCAGCAGCTCCGACGGGCGCACGCCGTCGGCGCTGAGCAGGTAGGCGGCCATGGCCAGCACCCGCTCGACCTTGCGGTGCGCGGGATCGGCCCGGCGCGGGGTCCCGGCGGGGGCGAGCCGGGGCGGCTTCGGAGCGGGACCCTCATGGGCTGCGAGAACGCCGTGCAGCAGCCGCCTGGGGTCCTCGTCACCGGTGAGTCCGTCCAGCGGAGATCCGGCATCCGCCGCGCTGCTGAGGGCCGCGTCGATGGCGGCGCGGTCGGCGTCGGTCAGCGCAGGTGCTGGGCGCAGCGCGGTGATCGGTCCGTGCACCCGGTCGAGCCGGAAGGTCCTGCGCGCGCCGCGGTCGAGGTCGTGCCCGATCAGGTACCAGTGGCCGCGGGCGGCGAAGTCCAGCAGCACCACGCGGCGGGAGGCTGGCTGCTGCGCTCCCCTGCCGGTGTAGTCGAAGCGGATCATCTGGCGCGGCGGCAGCGCGGCGAGCTCGGTGAGCCGTTCGAACTCCTCGTCGCTGCCCAGGTTGAAGCTCAGCGCGCCGGAAGGACGCGCAGGAGCGACGGACGGATCCGCGTCCGGCGAATCAGCGCCGGGCGCCGCGGCCTGGGGCGCCGCAGCCTGGTGCGCCGCGGCATCCGGTGCGAGCAAGGACGACGGCGCGGACGAGGACGGCGCGGGCTCGGCCGGTCCGGCCAGCGCCCAGCTCGCCTGGTCCAGCCAGGAGCGGGTGCGGCTGCCGGCCCAGAGCTGCGTGGCGCGGGAGAGCACCAGCGTCTCGGTCTCGCTCAGCGACAGCGGGGGCAGCCCGTAGTCCGCCGGGTCGATCCGGTAGCGGTAGTCCTCGCGGTCCGCGGCAGGCTCCTCGATCGCGATCCCGGAGCTGCGCAGGTGGTCCTTGTCGCGGCTGAACAGCCGCTCCCAGGCATCCTCGGACTGCTCCTCGGACTGGCTGCGGTAGTGCTCGACCCGTTCGCGGATCTCCGCCTTGGTGAGCCCACCCGCTCCGGCGTCGAGGATGCTCGCAGCCAGGGAGAAGGCACGCGCCACGCCGTAGTCGGCGAAGACGTCCTGTTCCTCCTCCGCGGGCTGCTGCGCCGCGTCGTCGTCGATCGTCTCAGTCACCGTGCTGCTCAGCTGCCGCGCTTCTCGGTCACCTTCGCGCTTCAGGAGGCCTTGCGGACGCTGACCAGGTCCACTACGAAGATCAGGGTCTCGTTGGGGCCGATGGCGGCGCCGGCGCCCTGCTCGCCGTAGCCCAGGTGCGGCGGGATCTCGAAGCGGCGGCGTGCGCCCTCCTTCATCCCGATCAGGCCCTGGTCCCAGCCCTGGATGACCTGGCCGATGCCGGCGGTGAAGTCGAGGGTCTCGCCGCGGTTCCAGGAGGCGTCGAACTCCTCGCCGGTGGACCAGGAGACGCCCACGTAGTGGCAGGAGATCGAGTCTCCGGGCTCGACGGTGTGGCCGCCGCCGGCGATGAGCTCTTCGATGACCAGTTCTTCGGGCGGGGTGTCGCCGGGGAAGTCGATCTCTGGGCGGGTGCGGTCATAGCTGCGCTGGCCGAATGACATCAGTCGGTCTCCTCTTCGTTCGCGTCTTCGTTGCTTGCATCATCGTTGCCGGCATCTTCGCCGCCGGCGTCCTCGCCCTCGGCGCCTTCTTCAGCACCTTCGGCGCCGCCCTGCTCGGCTTCCATCTGCTCGATCATCTCTTCGATGTCTTCCTCGGAGAGCTCGGGCTGGCCCTCGGGGGCGGGGGCGGGGGCTGCGGCCTGGGGCGCTTCGGCGGAGGCGATCAGGTCCACCACGAAGATCAGGGTCTCGCCTGCGAGTTCGTGCTGGGTGCCCTCTTCGGCGTCCTCGTCCGCCTCGCCGTAGCCTGATTCCGGCGGGATGACCATCAGCACGCGGGAGCCGATCTGCTCACCCTCGAGGCCCTCCGCCCAGCCGGGGACCAGGTTGCTCAGCGGGAAGCCCGCCGGTCCGGCGTCGGCCTCCTCGTCGTCTGCAGGCCAGTTGGAGTCGAAGAGCTCGCCGTCGGACCACTTCCAGCCGGAGTAGCGCACCACGACCTGGTCGTCGGCGGCCACCTCCTCGCCGTCGCCCTGGATCAGCACCTCGGTGCTGACGTCCTCGGGTGCGTCGCCGTCGTTGCCGCCGAGCAGCTCCGGGAGCACGCCTTCTTCGTTCTCGATCTCGGGCAGCTCGCCGTCCTGCTCCTGGACCTCGCCCTCGGCGAAGGCCGGGGACTGGCCCTCCACCCGCAGCACCAGCAGCGTGGCCGCCGCGCCGGTCTCGGCGTTGGCGGGTTCGAACAATGCGATCTCGGACCCGACGGTGAGGTCGGTGTCGGTGAGCGACTCGTAGATGAACTCGCTCTGCTCCTGCATCTGCGGGAGGAAGATCATCGAGGGGTTGTCCTGGCTGAAGCTCTCCTCCTGGATCTCTCCGGTGCTGGGGTCCGCCACAGCGTGGGATACCTCGAGGATCTGCTCCTCGTCGAGGTCCTCGCCGTCGCCGCGATCGAGCACCCGGGAGGCCTCCTCCTCGAGCTCCAGCGGGCTGCGCAGGATGACCTCTGGGGCACCGTCGTCGGTGAAATGCAGGTCCACACCGGAGAGCGCGTCGGTGTCGCCCAGCCCGTCGTCGGAGCAGGACGTGAGCAGCAGGACTGCCGGGATGGACAGTGCCACGCAGGTGCGGCGGAACGGAGAATGCACAGGGGTTTCCTTCAGCTTGAACGGCGACCTGACAAGGTCTGGGCCTGCCCAGCACTGTACAGGCCGGATACCTGGTTCGTCAGATCAGCGGAGGCTCAGCAAGCTCCTGGGGATGCCCCAGCTTGTAGCGCTCGCTGAGCGCCAGCGGGAGCTCCTGCGCCCGGCGCTCCTCGAGGCTCTGCTCGCGCAGCGTGGCGACCCGCTCGCCGAGCCGGCCCAGCAGCGTGTCCACGCGGGGGTCCTCGGCGCTGAGCGGATCCTTGAGCATCAGCGCGTCCAGCGGACGGTCCACCAGCTTGTGGTGCACCCAGTCCACGGTGTGCTCGGAGCCCATGGCGCGGGCGGTGGAGAGGAAGCGTCCGCGCAGCGCGGCCCGGGTGGTGGCCGGCGGGTCCACGATGGCGCGCTGGATCCGCTCGGGCTCCAGCTGGGTGCTGGCCCGGCCGCGGGCCGCGAGCAGGTTGAACACCCCGCGGGTGGGGTGGACGTCGTGATAGGCCATGTCGAGCTGTTCCAGCTTCGGGTGTCCCATGGGCAGGCCGCCGCGTTCGGCGACATCAATGAGCAGCCGCTTCTTGATCGCCCAGTCGATGTCGCGTTCGATCGGTGCGTGCTCGCCGCTGGCCACGGCCTGCAGGGTGCGTTCCCAGAGCTCGAAGATCTGCTCCACCCGGTCGTGGTGGGCGCCGTTCTCCCGGACGAAGCGTCGGGCGCGGTCGAGCAGCCGGGCCTGGATGTCCACGGCGGTCTGTTCGCCTCCATGACGAATCTTGACGCTGGCCTGCCCGGTGATGTCGTGGCTGATGTGCCGGATCGCGCCGATCGGGTTTTCCAGCTCGAAGTCCCCCACCGGGATCCCGGATTCGACCATCCGCAGCACCAGGTCGGTGGCGCCGTAGCGCAGCAGGCTGGTGGTCTCGGACATGTTGGAGTCGCCCACGATCACGTGCAGCCGCCGGTGCACGGCGGCGTCGGAGTGGGGCTCGTCGCGGGTGTTGATGATCGGCCGGGAGCGGGTGGTGGCCGAAGAGATGCCCTCCCACATGTGGTCCGCCCGCTGGGAGAACGCGTAGTGCGCCGGGGTCTCGTCGGTGGCCGGGACCAGCCGGCCGGCGCCGACCATGATCTGCCGGGTCACCAGGAAGGGCAGCAGGATGGTGGAGAGCCGCCGGAAGTGGGTGGTGCGCGGGATCAGGTAGTTCTCGTGGCTGCCGTAGGAGTTGCCCTGGGAGTCCACGTTGTTCTTCAGCAGGTACACGCTGCCGTCGAAGCCGTCCTCGGTCATCGCGGCCTCGGCGCGCTGGGCCAGGTCGTGCATGATCAGCTCGCCGGCCCGGTCGGAGGCGATCAGGTCCAGCAGGTCATCGCATTCGGCGGTGGCGTACTCCGGGTGGGAGCCGACGTCGAGGTAGAGCCGGGAGGCGTTCGGGATGAAGACGTTGGAGCTTCTCCCCCAGCGCAGCACCGGGCGGAAGAGGTAGCGCGCCACCTCCTCCGGGGGCAGGCCGCGGTGGGTGCCGCCGGTGTGGGTGATGCCGAACTCGGTCTCGACCCCGATGACGCGCCGATCCATGGAGGCCTACTCGCCGCCCTTCTGCACGAAGCCCTTGACGAACTCCTCGGCGTTGGACTCCAGCACCGAATCGATCTCATCGAGCAGGCTGTCGAGCTCGCCGGCCCGTTTCTGGGCCTGCGCGTTGGCGCCGACCGCGCCCGCGGCCTCGGGCGCTGCGCCGTCGTCGTTTCCGCCCTGCGGGCGCTTCTGCGGTTGCGTGGACATGATGTCTCCTTCTAGGAACCCTGCAGTTCGGTGACTCAGCAGCCTGTTCACCAAGGTCTGTCACCCGAGAGTCTAGTGACCCAGCAGCCGTTGGAGTCCGGTGATGAGGTCCTGCGCCGTCTCCGCGGTGGCAAGTGTATTCTCCGCCGCCGCCCGCGTGCCGGCATAGGGGTCGGGCAGGCCCAGCCGCACCACGGGGGAGACGTCATCGGCGCGCAGCAGGATCTGGTCCCAGCTGGCCCCGACGACGACGTCGGCATGGTCGCTGACCAGCTGGCCGCGCAGCCAGGCGCGGGTCTCCTCGGGCGGGTGCTCCGCGGCCCAGGCGATCTGCGCATCCGTGAACAGTCGGCGCATCCGTCCGGCGCGGGCGAGCTTGTAGTAGAGGCCCTTCTCCGGGCGCAGGTCCGCGTACTGCAGGTCCACCATGCCCAGCAGCGGGGCGTCCCAGGCGAGGCCGTCGCGGCGGCGGTAGGACTCGAGCAGGGTCAGCTTCGCGATCCAGTCCACCCGGTCCGCCGCGGCATAGAGGTCGGTGCCCAGGTCCTCGAGCAGCTCCTCCCAGGCCTCGAGCAGCTCCGCGGTCTCGGCGTCGGGGACGCTGACGCTGTCGCTGGGGCCCGCCTTCTCCTGCTCCCAAGCGATCGCCGCGTCCAGGTAGAGCTGCTGGATCTGGACCGCGGTGAGCTCCCCGCGGGAGGTCGGCACCGTGGCGGTGAGCGTCGGGTCGTGGGAGATGGTCTTCAGCGCGGCGACCGGGTCGCTGAGCGTCAGCTCCGGGGCTCGTCCGGATTCGATCAGGTCCAGCACCAGCGCGGTGCTGCCCACCCGCATCCAGGCCGAGTACTCGCTCATGTTCGCGTCACCGATGATCACGTGCAGCCGGCGGAACCGGTCGTGATCGGCGTGCGGCTCGTCGCGGGTGTTGATGATCGGGCGGCGCACCGTGGTCTCCAGGCCGACCTGTTCTTCGAAGAAGTCGGCGCGCTGGGAGATCTGGTACCCGGCCTGCGCGCTGGTGTGCCCGATCCCGACCCGCCCGGCGCCGCAGAGGACCTGCCGGGTCGCGAAGAAGGGCAGCAGCCCGGCGACGATCGCGTCGAAGTCCACGCTGCGCGGCACCAGGTAGTTCTCGTGGGCGCCGTAGGAGACGGACTTGTTGTCGGTGTTGTTCTTGTACAGCAGCACCTGCGGGGCGTGCTGCTCCTGGCTCAGCCGGCGGGCGGCGGCCAGCGCGACCCGGTCACCGGCGACGTCGTAGAGCACGGCGCGGCGGGCGCCGATGGCCTCGGGCGAGGAGTATTCCGGGTGGGCATGGTCCACGTAGAACCGGGCCCCGTTGCCCAGGACCAGGTTCATCAGCAGCTGCGGGGCCCCCTCGGCGGCCTGGAAGAACTCGCCGCGCCAGTGCGGCGATCCCGGCGCGTGGAAGGCGACGTCGGCCGGGCTGGGATCCCCGGAGCTGACGTTGCCCAGCGCGTCCCGCACCGGGCCGTGGCCGGGCTCCTGCTCGGTGGCGTAGCTGAGCGTGTCGTCGTGGCGGGCGTGGGCCAGCGCCTCCCCGGAATCGGTGAGCTGCGAGGGGTGCGCCGCGGAGCGCGGGAGCACCCAGCCGCGGGCGTCGACCAGCGGGGACTCGGACTGATAGTCCCATTCGGTGCCGGCCACTGCCCCGCCGGACTCGGTGACGTGGGCGGCGTAGGCGTTGACCAGCTCGATGGAGAGCGCGATGTGGCTGGCGCGCGGGTTGGCCGGGGCGTGGATCCCGTATTCGGTCTCCATCCCGATCAGCCGGCGCACGGTCATCGGTGCGCCCCGGCGGCGGCCTGGGAGGGCCGTTCGATCCGGACCACCGGGGAGGTCGAGGCGCCGACCACGCGGGCCCAGGCCTGCGGGTCTGCGGTGTTGACCAGGTCCTCCTGGTCGCGGAGCTCCTCCTCGGCGGCGGCGAGCAGATGATCCAGTGTGAGGCCCTTCTGCGCCGGGTCGGTGCCGGCGCGCAGGAAGTCCTTGATCGCGGCCTTCTTCGCCCGGTCCACGATGTTGCTGAGCACCGCACCGGACATGAAGTCCGCGGCCTGGAACGCGGTGTGGGTGCCGTCGGCGTGGATCAGGCGCAGCCGGGCCACAGGGGTGTGCGGGAAGAGCCGGTCCAGCAGCGCGTCCACCAGGGCGGCGACGGCGGCGGCGCGGTCTCCGTGGGCGGCGAGCAGCTCGGGGTGCAGCGGGACCGCTCCGCCGAGGTGGATGCCGAGGATCTCCCCGGCGCCCTCGCGGCCGGGACGCTGGACGCGGATCTTCACGTCGAGGCGGCCCGGGCGCAGGATGGCCGGGTCGATCATGTCTTCACGGTTGGAGGCGCCGATCACGATGACGTTCTCCAGCGATTCCACGCCGTCGATCTCGGCCAGCAGCTGCGGGACGATGGTGGTCTCCACATCGGAGGAGACCCCGGAGCCGCGGGTGCGGAAGAGCGCCTCCATCTCATCGAAGAACACCACCACCGGCTGCCCGGCGGAGGCGCGTTCGCGGGCCCGGGAGAAGATCACCCGGATGTGCCGCTCGGTCTCGCCCACGTACTTGTTCAGCAGCTCGGGGCCCTTGATGTTGAGGAAGAACGCGCCCTTGCCGGGGCCGGCGCTGCCGGAACCGGCACCTTGGCCGGTGCCGGGCTGGCCGGCGTCGTCGGCCGCTGACTGGCCGGTCTCGGCCAGCGAGCTTGCCACGGCCTTGGCGATCATGGTCTTGCCGCAGCCGGGAGGCCCGTAGAGCAGGATCCCCTTCGGCGCGCGCAGCCCGTGCTCCTTGTAGAGGTCCGCGTGCAGGAAGGGCAGCTCCACGGCGTCGCGGATCGCCTCGATCTGTTCGGAGAGGCCGCCGATGTCGGAGTAGGAGACGTCCGGGGACTCCTCGAGCACCACGTCCTCGACCTCGGAGAGCGGCACGATCTCGGTGGCGGTGCCGGTGCGCAGGTCCACCATCACGGCGTCGCCGACCCGGGCGCTGTGCAGTCCCTCGCGCTGGGCCGCAGCGGTGGCGGCCTCGGTGAGGGTGACCACCCGCTCGTCCTCGCCGCGGGAGATGATCACCAGTCGGGAGTCGGGCAGCACCTCTTTGACCCGGGCGAGCTCCCCGGTGCGCTCGGCGCCGAGGATCGCGACCACGGTGAAGTTCTCGTTCAGCAGCACCTCGTCGCCGGCCTGAAGCTGGTCCGGGCTGATCAGCGGGGACAGGCTGACCCGGAGCTTGCGTCCGGCCTGGAGGATGTCGACCCCGGCCACGGTGGTGGCCTGGATCTCGCGGCCCTCGGCCTGGGCGTGCGCGGGCCGGTACGCGATGACCGTGCCGAAGGTGAACGGCGCCTGGCCATCGGCCTGCAGCGCGTTGCGCAGCTGGGAGATCTCGTTGCGGGTGGTCTCCAGCAGGTCGGACATCCGCTGGTTGTTCCGCCCGGCGCTCTGCAGCTGGGCCTCGAGCTGCTTGGAGCGGCTGCGCAGCGTGTCCAGCTGGCGGTGCGCCTGGGCGAGACGCTCCTGCTGGCGCTGCGCCTCGCGGGCCTGCTCGGTGCTGGGCGTGAAGGTCTGCGCGGGCTCGAAGTCAGGGGTCCGTGCGGGGGTGCGCTCGTTGCCGGTCTGCTCACTCACGGGTGAACACCTCCTTGGCCTGGGCGGCGATCTTCTGGGACAGGGCCGCAGCCTTGCGGGCCTTCTTTCCGGAGACGGTGCGGGTCTTCAGGCTCTCCTCGTCCCAGACGGCGTCGGGATCGTTGGCCGGCCAGGCGGCGCGGTCCTCCTCGCTGACCACCGAGACCTTCTCGCGCTTCTTCAGCTGCAGCGGGGTCTGGTCGTCGGCGAGCCGGCGGGCTGAGAGCAGGAAGCCGGTGTGGGCGACCATCCGGTGGTCCGGGCGCACGGCGAGCCCGTCGAGGTGCCAGGTGCGCAGCATGGTCTCATGCGCCTCCGGCTCGGTGAAGCCCTCCGAGGAGCGGATCTCCTCGGCGAGCCGGGAGAGCTGGGTGACCGAGGCGACGTAGCTGACCCATACGCCGCCGGGGGCCAGCACGGTCTTCACCGCGTCCAGGCACTCCCAGGGGGCGAGCATGTCCAGCACCACCCGGTCCACGCTGCCGGGGGCCTCCACGGTGAGGACCTCCTCCTGCATGTCGCCGAGGTAGACCTCCCAGCCGGGGTGGGGTTCGCCGAAGAACGCCTCGACATTGCCCACCGCGATGTCCTTGAAGTCCTCGCGCCGCTCGAAGGAGTGCAGGATGCCGCTCTCCCCCACCGCGCGCAGCAGCGAGATCGACAGCGCCCCGGAGCCGACCCCGGCCTCGACCACGCGGGCGCCGGGGAAGATGTCGGCGACCTGGACGATCTGTGCGGAGTCCTTGGGGTAGACCACGGTGGCGCCGCGCGGCATGGACAGCACGAAGTCATTGAGCAGCGGGCGCAGCACCTGGTACTCGTGGCCGGCGTCGTTGGCGACCAGGATGCCTTCGCTGGCGCCGATGAGCAGATCGTGGCGCAGCACCCCCTGGTGGGTGTGCCATTCACCGCCGGGCTGCAGCGTGATGGTGCTGGGCCGGCCCTTGCGGTCGGTGAGCTGCACACGCTGGCCCGCGCGCAGCGGACCCGAGCGCATATGGGCCCCGATGGGACCGGTGCGGGTCGTGGTCGGGGTCTTGCCGGAGGTGCTCGTGGTCACTGAAACTCGCTCTCTGAGGTGCTGCGGCTCCGCCGACCGTGATCCGGTCCAGGCGGACGTATCGTCTGGCTTCAGCCTATCCCTGTCAGGGCTTCGGCTTCAGCGGCCGCTGTCACAGCGACTTCTCCTATCAGCGCCGGGTCCTCAGCGCGGGCGGCTGAGCCGGGCGTTGGCGACCCGGACGGTCTCCGAGGCGCCCTGCCAGAGGAAGAAGCTGACCATCACGGTCACCACGACGACGACCAGGCTCACCTCGCGCATCCCGCTGATCACCACGGCGGCCAGTCCGGCCAGCAGCAGGACGACGACGACGCGCCCGGCCCACCCGGCGGCGCGCATCCCGCGGTCCTGGTCTCCGGTGGCGGCCCAGACCGCGGATTCCACGATCCGTCCGCCGTCCAGCGGCAGTCCCGGCAGCAGGTTGAAGACCCCGACGAAGAAGTTCACCAGCACGGTGACCTGGAAGAGCATCGCGGCGACTCCGGTGAGCTCGAGGATCCCGGAGAGGTAGAGGCCGAGTCCGGCGATCACCAGGTTGGCGGCGGGTCCGGCCAGGGACACCGCGAGGGACTTCGCCGGGGTGGCCCGGTGGGCGAGGAACTCGGTGTGTCCGCCCCAGAGGTTGAGCTCGATCTCGGTGGTGGGCCAGCCGAAGGAGCGGGCGGCCAGCGCATGGGCGAGCTCGTGGGCCAGCACCGAGAACATCAGCAGCACCGCATAGCCCAGCGCCACCAGGTAGGCCAGGGCGCCCAGCTCGGGGAAGATCCGCTGGACCTGGGGGCCGAAGAGCACCACGATGACGGCGCTGACCAGGAACCAGGAGGCGCGGAAGCGCACGGGGACCCCGGCGATCCGCACCAGGGTCATCGCCTTGCGTGCTCGGCCGCCGGGGCGTGCGGTCATCGGGGCAGGAGTCCTTCGAGGTCTGCCGCGCTCACGCCGGCCAGCCCGTCGAGGGTCTGCCAACGGGCGTCGGCTGGGATCGGGGTGTAGTGCGGGACCGCGACGGTGACCAGCCCGGAGGCGGCCGCGGAGCTGACCCCCGGTACCGAGTCCTCGATCGCGATGCAGCGGCGGATCGCCAGCGGCTCCCCGCTGCGCTGTTCGTGATCTCCGGACATGGTGCTGAAGGCCTGCTGGTAGGCCTCCGGGTCGGGCTTGCCGCGGCTGACCATGTCCCCGCTGACGATGAACTCCATCGAACCCTCCGGGAGCGCGGCGACGATCGCCTCGGCCAGCGGCTTCTCGCTCATGGTGACCAGGGCGCAGCGGACTCCGGCGGCCTTGAGGTCGGCGAGCAGCTCGCGGGCTCCCGGGCGCCAGGGCATCTCGGCGGCGGCGCGGGCCGCGACCCGGGTGATGAGGTGATCGATGATCTCGCGCACCGTCATGTCCACCCCGGCCTCGCGCAGCACGGTGGCGCTGTAGCTCAGCGCCTGTCCGACCAGGCCGTGGGCCTGCTCCTGGGACCAGGTGCCGCCATGCGCCTCGACCAGGGCGCGCTCCTCAGAGATCCAATACGGCTCGGTGTCCACCAGCGTGCCGTCCATGTCCCAGAACACGGCCTGGAGCTCCCCGGAGAGCGGCTCGGAGGCGAGGGGGGCGGCGGAGGGCTGCTGCTGAACGGCGGCGGAGGAGGTCGAAGGCATGGGCTCAATCGTACGCTTCCCGTGTGCTCGCCAGGGGGGATAGTCTGAGAAGCGTGAGCGAAGAAACACCGTCTCAGGACTCCTCCCCCGAGGACTCCGGCGAAACTCCGGCAGCCGGAGACTCCACGCTGCCCGAGGGCTTCGCGCAGCGCTTCGCCGAGCATCTTCGGGCCAACCAGACCGCGGCGACCACCGGAGAGGGCCGGCCCGCGCGCTCGCGGCCCACGGTGATGGTGATGGCCTTCGAGGGCTGGAACGACGCCGGCGCCGCCGCCTCCTCCGCGGTGCGCGCAGTGGGCCAGGCCTGCGGCGCGGAGCTCATCGGCAAGGTCGACGACGAGGGATATTACGACTACCAGTTCTCCCGGCCCAAGGTGCGCAGCAGCGGCGGCCACCGCGAGATCATCTGGCCCTCCACCAAGATCTACCGAGCCCGGCCGGCCCGGGCGGCGGTGGACCTGCTGCTGGTCCACGGCGTGGAGCCGAGCTTCCGCTGGCAGGCCTTCACCGCGGATCTGCTGACCCGCGCCGCGGAGAACGACGTCTCCGGGATCATCCTGGTGGGTGCGCTGCTGGCCGATGTCCCGCACACCCGCCCGATCCCGGCCTCGCTCTCCAGCGAGGACGTGGCGCTCCAGGAGATCCTCGACATCGACGAGCCCAGCTACGAGGGTCCCACCGGGATCGTCGGGGTGCTCGCGCACACGGCCGCGCAGGCCGGTCTGCCCGCCGTCTCGCTCTGGGCGGCGATCCCGCACTACGTGGGCCAGGCGCCCTCCCCGAAGGCGCAGCTGGCGATCATGCGCGAGCTCGAGGACCTGCTCGGACTGACCCTCGATGAGAGCGAGGTCGTCGAGGACGCCGAGGCCTGGGAGCGCGGCGTCGATGACCTGGCCGAGGAGGACACCGAGATCGCAGATTACGTCAAGCGTCTCGAGGAGGCCACGGACACCACGAATCTCCCCGAGGCCAGCGGCGAGGCGATCGCCCAGGAGTTCGAGCGCTACCTGCGCCGGCGCAAGCGCCCGGAGAGCTAGCCCCGGCCTCAGCCGGAAGTCTTGACGGCGCCGGCCGACGGCGTCGCCGGCCCGGCAGTCGCAAGCTCAGCCGGCGGTGTTGACCGCGCCGGCCTCCACGCTGTGCGCGGGGCTGGCGTGCTGCAGCTCGATGCCCAGCAGCGCCTTGACCACGGCGATGACCCGGGCTCGGCTGGTGCCGCCGGCGAGCTGGCCGGTGGCCCACATGTCCAGGGTGTCCAGGGCCGCGGGGGCGTTGAGGTTCTGTGAGAGCGCCGAGTGCAGGGCGTACTGCAGGTCCTCGGGCACGGCGCTGGCGGTGCCGAGCTCTCCGTAGCCGTCGGTCTCCGGCGCCTGCTCCAGGGCGGCGTTCCAGCGCCCCCAGCGCTGGGCGGCGGCCTCGAGGAGGTCCGGCGTGTAGCTCCAGTCCGCCCGGTAGTGGTGGCTCAGCAGCAGGGTGCGGATCACCTGCGGGTCCACGCCCTCGGCGCGCATCCGCGAGGAGAGCACCAGGTTGCCCTTGGACTTGGACATCTTCTCGCCGTCGAGCCCGACCATCCCGGCGTGCAGGTAGGTCTTGGCCAGCGCGACGCCGTCGGCGGCGGTGGCGTGGGCGGCGCTGAACTCATGGTGCGGGAAGCGCAGGTCGGAGCCGCCGCCCTGGACCATGAACGGGGCGGGCAGGTGGCGGCGGGCGATGACCGAACATTCGATGTGCCAGCCCGGGCGGCCCTGGCCGAGGCTGCGCCCGTCCCAGTGCGGCTCGCCGTTGCGGCGGGCACGCCACAGCAGCGGATCCAGCGGGTCGCGCTTGCCGGCGCGCTCGGGGTCTCCGCCGCGCTGCGGGAAGAGCTCTTCCATCTCGGCGCGGTCGTAGTTGCCGATGCTGCCCAGGGTCCACGGGGTGGTGGCCTGCGCCGCGGTGGTGTCGAAGTAGATGTCGAAGGATTCGCGCTCACCGGGGGTGACGCCGTCGGCCAGCTCCTCCAGCAGCACCGGCACGGGGTAGCCCATGCCGAGCTCGACCAGCTGGGCCACGTCCTGGGCCACGACCGGGATGGTCTCCACCGCGCCGAGGTAGGTGTCCGGGGCGATGACGCCGAGGGCGGTCATGTCCTCGCGGAAGAGCTCGGTCTGTTCCTGGGCGAGTGAGAACCAGTCCACCCCGGTGGCAGTGGCGCGTTCCAGCAGCGGATCGTCGATGTCGGTGACGTTCTGCACATAGTTGACCCGCAGCCCGGCGGCGCGCCAGTAGCGCACCAGCAGGTCGAACTGGACATAGGTGTTCGCGTGGCCCAGGTGGGTGGCGTCATAGGGGGTGATGCCGCAGACGTAGAGCGACCCCACGCCGTCGGTGGACTCCACCGGGACCAGAGTGCCCGCCGAGGTGTCGTGCAGCTGCAGGGTCTCGGGCAGCGCAGGCAGGGTGGGCACGTCCGGGGAGATCCACGATTTCACGCAGAGGTCCTTTCACCAGTGGGGCCCCGGCAGCTGATCGGGAGGGCTCGCCCGCCGAAGAATCCCCTGCCGGGAAGAATGTCGTTACTGTCGCAACGCAGATCAGGCGTTGATGATTCCGAGGCCGAGCATCACGTAGACGAACAGGCCCAGCAGGATCCGGTAGTTCACGAACAAGGTGTAGGAGTTCGTGGAGACATATTTGAGGAACCAGCCGATGATCAGATATGCCACGAAGAACCCGACCAGGGTGGCCAGCAGGGTCTGGCCCATCGTGTAGGGGCCGGTCTGCTCCCCCAGCGAGCCGAAGAGCTTGTAGAAGCCCGAGCCGAAGACCGCCGGGATCGCCAGCAGGAAGGAGTACCGGGCCGCGGCCTCGCGGGTGTAGCCCATCAACAGTCCTGCGGTGATGGTGCCGCCGGAGCGGGAGACCCCGGGGATCAGGGCCATGGCCTGGGCGAAGCCGAAGATGATGCCGTCGCGGATGCTGAGCTGGTCCAGCGGTTTGCGCTGCTTGCCGTAGGCGTCCGCGAAGGCCAGCAGCACGCCGAAGACCACCAGCATGGTGGCGGTGAGCCAGAGCGTGCGGAAGACCGATTCGATCATGTCCTCGAGCAGCAGTCCGAGCACCACGATCGGGATGCTGCCGACGATGATGAGCCAGCCCATCCGCACGTCGGCGTCGGAATGCGGCAGCTTGCCCATCAGGGCGGCGAACCAGGCCTTGACGATGCGCACGATGTCGCGCCAGAAGTAGACCAGCACGGCGAACTCGGTGCCGAGCTGGGTGATCGCGGTGAAGGCCGCGCCGGGGTCAGCGGCGCCGGGCAGGAACTCCCCCACGATCCGCAGATGTGCGGATGATGAGACGGGGAGGAACTCTGTCAGGCCTTGCACCAGGCCAAGAATGATCGCTTCTATCCACTGCACAGGCCGAGCTTAGAGCATCGGAGCCTGGATGCCCGGGACCCACCACGGTGGTGAAGATCACCCAGGGCTGTGAGCGCGCTGGAAGTGCCCTGCTAGAGCCCTGCGAGTGACCTGGGGTTCAGCTGGACCGGCGCGGGGCGCTCAGCGCTCCTCGTCGTCCTCGTCCTCGTAGATCTCGTCCTCACCGTCGGAGTCTTCGTCGTTCTCGTCGTCGTCGTCGTCTTCGTCGAGATCGTCGTCGTCATCATCGTCATCATCGCTGTCGTTGTCGTCCTCGTCATAGAGGTCCAGCGGGGTGACCTCGCCGCTGGCGGCGAAGAGGGCGTCCTCATAGGCTTCGAAGGCGTCGGAGATGTTGTAGAACGCAGACTCCACCGAAGGATCCTCATCTCCACGGCGGTTCAACGAGGCGGAGAGGTGCTCTTCAAGAGCGTTTGTCAGCGCGTTGAGTGCCACGCGAGGATCCATAGTCATAAGCTCACCGTACCAACGAGACACCACTTCGGTAAGTCCTGGTTGTGATCTCGGATTGAGACTCAAGTTCCACGTAGGCTGAAGCTTCCCCACGAAAGTGAAGGTGAACCTCTGATGACCCAGCAGAACTGGTGGTCCCAGCCCATGGCCGAGCTCTACACCACGACCGACGACGCCGGTCCCACCTGGGAATACATGGTCATCACCTGCCAGCCGCAGGAGTCCTTGAAAGAGGTGCGCCGTCGGGTCACCGACCACGCGGAGTACGGCAAATGGGAGCTCCGCCGCTCCATGATCTACACCGGCGGGCTGCGCCGCTATTGGCTGCGCCGCCGCGTGATGCGGGTCCAGCGCACGCTGTAGCAGCGGAGCCGCGCGTCGAGCGCTGCTACGCGTTCCCGGGTGATCTTCAGCGGGCTGCTTGGGACGTGCTGGTCAAGACTTGTCCCTCAGAGCGGGCCGAGGGTGTAGTTCGCCAGGGTCCGGTGGGCTGATTCGTCGTCGGAGGGGTGATGGATCCCGGCCAGGGCGTCCCGGTAGAGCCGACTGAGCTCGGACTTACGGTGATACTGCGCTCCCCCGCTGACGCCCAGGACCAGGTCCAGGACCTTGCGTGCGGTCCGGGTGGCATTGGTGCGCAGCGCCGCGAGCCGGGGTGACCAGGAGGCGCCATGGTCGACGCCGGCTTCGATCTCCGCAGCGAGCCCGCGCAGCTGGGAGTCCAGAGACAGCTGGGCCAGCTGCGCCTCGGCCAGCTTGTACCGGGCATCGGGATCCCGGTCCATCGTCTCCCCGCTCAGCAGCGAGGTGCGTTTGGCCACCAGCTCCGCGCCCAGCGCCAGCGCCCGGTCCCCGATGCCGGTGTAGACCGCGGCGAGCAGGGTCAGGAACGAGGAGAAGATCGCGAACACCAGCGGGTCCGGGTTCGGTCCCACCGGGAGGCGTCGCACGATCCGTTCCGGCGGCACGCGTGCGCCCTCCAGCGCTGTGGCGTGGGACTGGGTGGCGCGCATCCCGAGGGTGTCCCAGTTCTCGATGGTGCGCCAGCCGGTGGCCTCGCGTTCCAGGAACCCGAAGATCAGCGGGGTCTCCCCCGCCTCACCGGTGGCCGCGGTGTCCTTGCCGAAGAGGCCGAGCCGGGTCCAGACCGGGGCCAAGGTGGTGAAGATCTTGGTGCCGGTGAAGGTGACCGCGCCGTCGTCGTCGACCTCGGCCTGGGTGGTGGAGTCGAAGAGCACCGCGTCGTTGCCGGCCTCGGAGATCCCGAAGGCGAAGATCTCCCCGCTCGACGCCTCGCGCAGCACCTGCTCGAAGGCGGTGTGCCCGCCGGCGACCATGCTGCGCGCCACGGACACCCAGATGTGGTGCATGTTCACCGCGAGCGCGGTGGCCGGGGCGGCGGCCGCGAGGCGGCGCTGCGCGGAGACCAGGGTCGGCAGGTCCCAGCCGAGCCCGCCCAGCTCGGTCGGGACCATGGCGCGCAGGTACCCGGCCTCGGTGAGCTCGGCGAGGTCCTCGTGGCAGAACTCGTTGCGGGCGTCGTATCCGGGGGCGCGGGCGGCGATGCGCGCCAGCAGCTCCGGGCTCAGCACGGCGGTGACGGGGTCCATGGTGCGCTCCTGCGGTGGGGACTGACTGTCGGGTGGGCGGTCTCGGGGGCGGGGCTGTCCTGCGGTGTGCCTGCCGGGGGGCGGGGCTTACTGGGCGGCGAGGAAGCGGTGCAGCACCCGGACGCCGAAGGTCAGCGCCTCGGTGGGGACGCGCTCGTCCACGCCGTGGAACATGCCGGTGAAGTCCAGTTCGGCGGGCAGCTGCAGCGGGGCGAAGCCGTAGCCGGAGATCCCCAGCGAGGACAGGTGCTTGTTGTCGGTGCCGCCGCCGAGCATGTAGGGAAGCACCACGGCCTCGGGATCCTCGGCCTTGAGCGAGGCGACCATCTGTTCGACGAGCAGCCCGGAGAACGGGACCTCCAGCGAGGGGCCGCCGTTGAGCAGCTCGAAGCTGACCTTCTCGCCGGCGAGCTCCTTGAGCTTCGCGGCGACCTGCTCGTCCTGCTCCGGGAGGGTGCGCGCATCGACCAGCGCCGACGCGGAGCCGGGGACCACGTTGTGCTTATAGCCGCCCTCGAGCAGGGTCGGGTTGGAGGTGTTGCGCAGGGTGGCGGAGATGAACTTCGAGGCGCTGCCGGTGGCTTCGAGGAGCTCGGAGGGGTCCTTCTCGTCGAAGGGGATCCCGGTGAGCTCGGAGAGCTGTTCCATCAGCGCCCGGGTGGTCTTGGTGTAGTCCAGCGGCCACTCGTATTCGCCGATGGCGGCCACGGCGGCGCCGAGCCGCACCACCGGGTTGTCGCTGTGGATCGCGGAGCCGTGCCCGGCGGTGCCGGAGGCGGTCATCTTGGTCCAGTGCAGGCCCTTCTCCCCGGTCTGGATCAGGTAGGCGCGCTGCCCGGCGACGTCGGTGGAGAACCCGCCGACCTCGCTGATCGCCTCGGTGGCGCCGGCGAACGCCTCGGGGTGGTGCTCGACCATCCACTTGGCGCCGAAGCTGCCGTTGTCCTCTTCATCCGCGAAGAAGGCGAAGATCAGGTCGCGCTGGGGCTGGTGGCCCTCGCGGTGCATCCGCAACAGCGCGGCGAGGATCATCGCGTTCATGTCCTTCATGTCCACCGCCCCTCGGCCCCAGATCATCCCGTCACGGATCTCCGCGGCGAAGGGATCGACCTGCCAGTCCTCGGCCTGGGCGGGGACGACGTCGAGGTGCCCGTGCACGACCAGCGCGCCCAGCTCCGGGTCCGCGCCCTTCATCCGGGCCACCACGGAGGTGCGTCCGGGTGCGGATTCGTAGATCTCCGGTTCAAGCCCGGCCTGGCGCATGATCGCGGCACAGTACTCGGCGGCCTCGCGCTCCCCGTTGGACTTGCCCTCGCCCCAGTTGGAGGTGTCGAAGCGGATCAGGTCCCGGCAGAAGTCGATGACCTCGGTCTCAGCGGCGGCTGCGGGATCTGCGGGATTCGTGCCGGGGGCGATGCTCACAGTGCGTCTCCTGGGGTAGGGGAATCTTCTGCCCCCAGCCTATCGAGTCTCCTCCTCCCAGGCTCTGTACAGGTTGCATGCACTCTTTAGGTGTGTCCTCGGCTATACTCCGAACATGATCATCAGAACAGTTCTCATGTGGCTCGGCCGCAAAGTCTTCCGTATGGTACGCAGCCGCTCCGGCCGCAACCCCGGCAACCCCGGCGCAGGCACCGCCCCGCGCTGACCCTGCTCGACCCTTTCCACGTTGAGGGGCGGATTCTGCGCCTGGTTTGACCCGAGACGGGCTTGAACCGGTGGCAGAATCCGCCCCTCAGTGCGTGGTGCATAATTTTCTCTCGCCTAGAGACCCTCGTTTTTGTAGAGTCGCGATATGAACATACGCAAGTGGTGGCCTGCCGCCTCGATCGTGGGTGTCGCTCTCTTGGTCTCTTCCTGCGCCGAGAACCCTGCTCCCGCTGATGTTGCGGCGGCCGACGACGGCTCACTCGATGCTGCGGGTTCGTCAGACGCAGTGGAGGCCGACGAGGTGCCCGACGGCGTCGACCCTGACTACTTGGAATGGGAGGCTGCCCAGGCTGAAGATGCCGACGCAAGCGACATGTACGCCCCGCCGCTGCCTCCCGCCGAGGACTCCCCGCCGATCGCCGCTTACGACGAGGTGCCGACGCCGGAAAACCCCTTCGACCACGAACTCACCTCGACCGCCTTCGCTGAGGCCCAAGCACAAGGTGCAGATCCAGACGAGACCGGCCTGATCGAGCTGGACGAGGCTCTCTGGGAACTCGACATCGATGGCACTACCTTCACGATCGACGGAGTGATCAATCCCGGCGACGCAACGCCGTTGTATGAGGACGAACACAGCGAAGGGGCTATCAGCCTGACTCCTGTGATTGAAGAGCTCACCAACATCCCTTGGCCTGAGCGGCGCGAGGACATTCTCCGAGATCAGTAATCAGAGGCAGCGTGCGGAGACGGGCGTCAGCACCTCTGGCTCAGTTTCGACACGGAACAGGATCCAACCTGTTTCCAGGAATCCGGAGGTGTTGTCGATCCCTACTTTCGGACGATCAGCGCCATCTGCCATGCGTCTGAGCCCCAGCAGGCCCGGACCTTGTACATGGGTCTGGGCGGAGGCCAGTCTTTCCAGTCCGACTACGGCCAAGGCACGGGCTGGGACCTGATGTACCGCAGTCCCCGGATCGTCGAGGCGAACAGTTGCTACGCCTTCACCGTGCCCGTCCGTGGCGCAGTCGCCTCCTTCGGAGACTCTGCCCACTGAGACCCATCCCCGGCGTCAGAAGCGGATCTGGCCCTTTCTGCGTTGACGGGCGGAATGTACGACCAGTTGGGCGGATAAACCGCATGAGATGCCCGCCGCATCCGCCCCTCAACGCAGGGGGCCCGGCAGGACGAAACAAAAGACCCCGGCCGACTGGATTGCTCCATGTCAGACCGGGGTCTTTGCTTCGTTCTCAGATGTGCGCGGAAGGGGACTTGAACCCCTACCCTCTTATACGAGGACTAGCACCTCAAGCTAGCGCGTCTACCTATTCCGCCACCCGCGCATCTTGTTTTTGCCTCAAAGGCAACGACAAGAAACATTAGCACGGCCCTGAACGGGAGGGCGAATCGGGCACGTCACCACCCGCCGTCGGACGCTGTGTCGACCCAGCTCAGGGGACTCGTGCGGTCCATTCGTCGGTGCTGAACTTCTCCTGGACGAGCTGCTCGGCGCGGGCCAGCTCCTCGGGGCGGATCTCAGCGATCCGCGCGCCATACTTGGTCGCGAAGGTCTCCACGAAGGCGTCGAGGATCTCCTGACGGGCCAGCCCGGTCTGGCTGCGCAGCGGGTCCACCCGCTTCGCGGCGGAGGTGATCCCCTTGTCGGAGATCTTCTCCCGCCCGATGCGCAGCACCTGGAGCATGTCGTCGGCGTTCATGTCGTAGCTCATGGTCACGTGGTGCACCATGCCGCCGCTGGCCAGGCGCTTCTGCGCCGCGCCGCCTATCTTGCCCTCAGTGGAGACGATGTCGTTGAGCGGCTTGTACGAGGCGGTGATCCCGATCGAGGTCAGCGCCTCCATCGCCCAGGCATCGAGGAACGGGTAGGAATCGGCGAAGCTGAGCCCGTCCACCAGAGACTGCGGGACCGAGAGCGAGTAGGTGACGAAGCTGCCTTCGTCCATGTACATCGCTCCCCCACCGGTGATCCGTCTGACCACGGTGGCGCCGAGCCGCTGGGCTGCCTCGGAGTCCACCTCGTTGGCCAGGGACTGGAAGGAGCCGATCACCACGGCGCGGCCGGAGTAGTCCCACATCCGCATCAGCGGGGGCCGGTTGCCGCGACCCACCTCCTCGGTGAGCACCTGGTCCAGCGCCACGTGCATCTCCACGGGCAGCTGCAGCGCGGGCATGACCTCCCAGTCGTGGTCCTCCCAGCGGGTGGCATGACCGAGGGCGCGGCGCACCGCGGTGGCGATGGCGTATTCGTCGAAGCCGAACATGTGCGCCTCCGCCGGCAGCTGGGCACGCACCGACTCGGCGATCTCCTCCCGGGTGGCACGGGTCGGCAGTCCGATCAGCGCGGCGTTGAGCGAGTCCAGCGCCTCATCGGGCTCGAGGAAGAAGTCCCCGTTGACCGAGGCGGCGGTGATGGTGGCGTCCCGCGGGTGGCTGCGGGGGTCGAGGTCAGTGTGGAGGTCGACGACGACGAGCTTGCCGCCCACGACCTTGTACTCCCCGTGATGCTGATGCGTATCCGTCATGGGGCAATCCTATGGGTGCTGGCGGTGCGGCCGCCCGCGGTCACCCGGTGACCGGGACCTCGGCACGGCTTCGGCCGAGGTGCTCCCAGCCCAGGCCTGTGAAGCACGGACCAGAGGTCGCTTCGGAGAACTTGATGTCGTTGTGGCCGCTGTTCCACTCCAGCACCTGCACCGAACCGTCCTGGTCAACCGTGAGATCCCAGCCGATGGACGGGACCATGGGGATGCGCCGATGCAGCCGTTCTACCGCCTCGAGGCACGCTGCATAGTTCGGCACCTGGTTCCCCGCGAACACGAAGCCGGAGTCAGGATGCCGGTCGATCTCGAGCCAGTCCACCGAGTAGCCGATCGGACTGAAGACACCGGTGGCAGTGTCCAGCAGCACGCGGATATTGGACTCGGAGAAGACATGGTCGTCGGTGTCCCGGCCGAACCGCATATAGGCATCTCTGGTGGTGATCTGCCCGTCTGGCTCGATCACAGTCGTCATGCGCAGCGTGCCGACCGAGCGGGACGCGACCTGCGCAAAGGCCTCGTGCTGGTCGATGAAGGGCTGGATCACGCCGTCGGGAAGACCCACCGCCGTCTGCATGAACCTGTCTCGATCAAGGATCTTCACGCCGCGTCCGCGATCACTCGCGTCGGCCTTGAAGGCCACCTTCTCAACCCCGGAGAAGATGTGGTTCGTGAACTCCTCGAACGACGAGACCGGTTCAAGTGACGCGTCGTACAGCCGGCCCTTGACCACGTATCCCCGGTCGGGGATCTCTTTTCCGTGGCCGAAGACGCGCGCCGTCATCGACCGCATATCAGAGAGCCCGCCGTACCGACCTTCGATCGCAGGAAGGACCACCGACATGTAGTAGTTGTCGGGGATCCACCCCTCTCGGAACTCACCGGCGATCGCGCTGTAGACGTACAGCCACGGCGCATAGCTCTTGGAGCCGAGGACATCGGCCGCGTAGGCATCGGCCTGTGCCTTGAGATGCCCTGGAAGCGGGCCCTTGGCGGCTTCGATGGACTTGAGCACTTTCGCGGCGATCCGGCTGTTCAGGCGGGAACGGACTCGCATCAGCAGGTCATTCTGAGCCCGCTCAACGGTGTACAGGTTCACGTCAACTCCTCTGAGTTCAGGTGATGACAACCTATGTTCATTTGGGCCGAAAAGACAGGTGTTTCTGAGGTGAATAGGAATGGATTCGATGTTGGGGCGCGGTTCAGCCCAGGGACACCCATGACTGAGCGCCCCCACTTCAGGTGCATCATGGTTCCTGGCACGGCGGGCTGACGTCGTCGTCGTTCCCGGCCCAGACGACCGCACCTCCGGGACAGAGCGTCACTTCGAACGCCATGCCGTCCCGTTGGGCACGGAGGTGGTTCTCGTCGTCGTCGACCACGTCCCAGCCGGTCTCTGGCAGCGCGCCCCGGTAGTGCCCGAGCACATCGACCTCCTCCGAGACCTCCAGGCTCCGGTCACAGCCGCCGACGCCGCTGGTCCCGCCTCGGTTGAAGGATCCGATGTGCTCGAGGGAGTCGAACGCTTCCTGGGACTGACGCTCCGCGGTGGCGGCGGGCTCCCCCGAGTCCTCGCTCACGCATCGCGGGACGGAGTCGTACTGGGCCTCGATCTTCTGCCTGAGCGCCAAGGGCGTGAGGGCGAGCATCGTGAGCAGCATGATGACCGGGATGGCGACGGCGGTCCACCGGATCCAGGTTCGGCGAGAGAGCACCAGGACGATCCCGGCGATGACGAGGACCAGAACGAGTGCGACGCCGGAGACGCCGGCAGTCAGCCCCCAGACCAGGCCCTCAAGGGCATTGTCGGTGATGATGCCGTACTCGACCAGGAACCCGTGGTGGAGCAGCACCCCCAGCAGCGCCACTGCCGCCGCGAGGACCAGCAGCACCGCCGCGGCGGTGGTCCGGCCGGTCTGAGCCATAGCTCATTCTAGTTTCCGGGGCGGGGGCTCAGACAGGGTCCGGTCTCGGAACCTCAGCCCAGCGACCGCCGGCCGAATGGCGCGAGCAGGTCCCCCCGCGAGGCTCCGCGACACCTCACTGTCCTTTGGGCGGGGTCTTGTCGGTGGGCTGATCCAGAACCCGCTGCAGCGGCGTGCGCGCGGCGCACACATCGATCCCGCGCCGGGCATTTCGCCACAGGTCTTGAGAGCTCCAGCTGGTCACGGGGAGGCGCTCCCGGGCAGGCATCGACGCCCGCCCGACATATGCAATGACAGCAACGGTGAAGAGCACGACAGACAACAGTGACAGCATCATGGTCCCTTGAGTTGATGGGTCTGGCCGGTGATCGCGACGCTCTGCGTCTATGTGTAGCCGTGGAGCGTCGACGGCCCGGGAGGCTGCGGGCGTTGCTCGGGCAGCGGGATGAGGAAGATCGGCAGCGCCAGGTGGACCAACGGGCCGATGAGCAAGGCGACCGCCACCGTCCCAAGGCCCACAGGACCGCCGAGCAGCCACCCCAGAACAAGCACCGTTCCCTCGATACCTGTGCGAACCAGCCAGATGGGTAAGCCGAAGCGACGATGCACTCCGGTCATGAGCCCATCCCGGGGGCCGGGTCCGTATTGGGCTCCGATATAGAGCCCCGTGGCGACTGCGAGGAGGACCAAGCCGCCGGCGAACAGCAGGATGCGCGCCCACAGCGCCTCGGGTTCGCCGAGGACCGCCAGGCCGACCTCCGCGCTCGGCCCCACCAGCAGCACGTTGAGGACCGTGCCCACTCCGGGCTTCTGCCGGAGCGGGATCCACAGCAGGAGCACGATGAGTCCGATGATGTTGGTCATCACTCCAAACGGGAGTCCGGTCTGCAGCGCTGAGCCTTGGCCCAGGACGTCCCACGGGGAGACACCAAGCGTGGCTCTGATCATCATGGCGAGCGAGAACCCATAGAGGAACAATCCGACCATCAGCTGGGCACTGCGCCACACATCACGAAGACTCATGAGAGAAGTTCACCAGCTGATTGGCATTACAACAAGAGTCCAATTGTGGCATGGTGGACTGATGATGGTTCTCACTGCCCGCCGGCTGGCCTCGGAACTCGGCGCGTGGCGCGTGGCGGGGCCTGCCTACAGTGCTCTCGCCGATCGTATCCGCCTCCTCACCCTCGATGGTCGGATCCCGCTCGGCACCCGGCTCCCGGCGGAACGGGAACTCGCCTCCGAGCTGGGCGTGAGTCGCACGACCGTCGCGGCCGCCTATGCGCGGCTTCGCGAGGCCGGCTACCTGCACAGCACCCGCGGATCCGGCAGCGTGGTCTCGATACCGGGACGTGACAGCCCGGTGCCGGACATCGAGGCGCGGACCACCACCACTCTCGACTTCAGCAAGGCGGCACCTCCCGCTGCCCCGCAGGTCGCCGAGGCCGCCCTGCGAGCCGCGCACGCGCTGCCGGCCTACCTGGGCGGCACCGGCTATGACCTGCTCGGGCTGCCTCGACTCCGCCAGGCTCTGGCCGACCGGTACACGGCCAAAGGTGTGCCGACCGAGCCCGAGAACATCATGGTGACCCTCGGGGCGCAGCATGCCATCTCACTGATCACCAAGACGTTCCTGTCTCGGGCCGACACCGCCCTGGTGGAGGCCCCCAGCTACCCCCACGCCTACGACGCCTTGGGCCTGAAGGCTCGCAGGCTGGTGACCGTCACCGTGGACCCCCGCCGAGGCTGGGACGACAACGGGCTGGTGCAGGCCTTCCGCGGGGCGAGACCGGGCCTGGCCTACGTGATGCCGGACTTCCACAACCCCACGGGTGCCGTCATGCCGGCGAGTCAGCGCGAGCTGCTCATGGATCTGGCCCGACGCCACGACACGTTGGTGGTCGCCGATGAGACGACGGCGGACCTGCACATCGACGGCGCTGCGGGAGCCCCGCTGGCCGCTTATGGGCCGGCGATCCTGGTCGGGTCCATGGGCAAGACCGTCTGGGGCGGACTGAGGCTCGGGTGGATCCGCGCGCAGCCCGACAAGATCAGGCGACTCGAACAGGCCCGCTACGCGCAGGACCTGGGCACGCCCATCTTGGAGCAGCTCATCGCCCTGGAGCTGCTCGGACAGTACGACGAGATCCTGCGCTTCCGGACGGTGCAGCTCACCGAGGGGCGCGACCATGTGGAGCACCTGCTGCGCGCGAACTTCCCGCAGTGGGATGTCCCGCACGTCGCCGGGGGGCTGTGCACCTGGGTCAACATCGGGGAACCCGTCAGTTCCCAGCTGGCGCTGGCCGCGCGCGACGGCGGCCTCCCGATCGGCGCGGGCCCGAGGTTCGGACTCGGCGGAGCCTTCGAGCGGTTCCTGCGCTTCCCGTTCAGCTACCCCGCGGAGGAGACCAGCCTCGCCGTGGAGATCCTCGCCGACGCCTGGCGCCGCGTGGAGCCCAGCAGCACGGTGGGCACCGAGTTCAAGCCGGCTCTGGTCTGAGCGGTGAACTCACCAGCGGCAGACTCGCGCGGCTGGCCGGGTTCCAGCCCAACAGGCTCGCAAAACAGCAGCAGGGCCACAGTCGAAGATGACTGTGGCCCTGCTGGAGGTGCTTGGAGCGAAAGAAGCGAAGTGCTTACTTCTTGCCGCCGAAGCCCTTGAAGCGTGCGTTGAAGCGCTCGACGCGACCCTCGGAGTCCATGATGCGCTGCTTGCCCGTGTAGAACGGGTGCGAGGCTGCGGAGATCTCGACGTCGATGACCGGGTAGGTGTTGCCGTCTTCCCACTCCATGGTCTTCTTCGAGGAGGTGGTGGAGCGGGTGAGGATCTTCTCACCGGAGGCCAGGTCGTTGAAGATGACCGGCTCGTACTTGGGGTGGATATCAGACTTCATGAAGTGTGTCCTTTTCATCTGCCGCTGGATTTTGCCAGAAGCGTGGAACTGAGGGTGGGCCGAGTTTGGACCAACACAGCACTATATCAAACCGACCCCGCACCTGCCGGACACCCCGCTGTCCTGGGTGGTTGTGTGTCCTGGGTGGTTGAGTTTTCCGGCGGTTACGTAGTAGCCGGAAAACTCAACCACCCAGGAAGAGGTTGCGCAGCATCACGAACAGCGCGACCAGGCCCAGGGTGACGATGATCAGGCGCAGCACCAGCGGGGAGAGCCGGCGGCCGACCCAGGCGCCGATGAGTCCGCCGAGCATGGAGCCCACCGCGATGACCACCACGATCTCCCAGAGGATCACCCGGTCATCGGCCTCGCGCAGCACGTAGTCCACGAACAGGTAGCTGATCGCGGCGGTCAGGTTCACGACGGCGACCAGCAGGTTCTTCACGCCGTTGGCCTGCTGGATGTTGGCCATCAGGAAGATTCCGAGGATGCCCATCAGCAGGATCCCCTGCGCGGCGACGAAGTAGCCGCCGTAGATGCCGGCGGCGAAGACCAGCAGCATCAGCACCAGGCTCACCGTGGGCATCGAGGGCTTAGAAGACTTCGCGGCGCCCTCCGTCCCGGCGGCAGAGGCGGCGTCGGCGTCAGTGGTGGAAGCATCCGTCGCGGGATCGGCGTCCTTCTCCCGAGCCGCGGCCCGGGCCCGCACCCAGGCGGAGAGCCGGGGCTGGGCGATGACGAAGCCGAGCGAGACCACGATCAGGATCGGCGCGACCCGGCCGAAGACCTCTTCGGGCAGGGTGATCAGCAGCACCGCGCCGATCACGCCGCCCAGCACCGAGGCCGGGATCAGCTTCACCAGCACCGACTTCACCTGCCGGATCTCGCGCCGGTAGCCCCAGGCGCCGGTGAAGTTGCCGGCGATGAGTCCCATCGCGTTGGAGATCGTCGCGGAGACCGGCGGGACGCCCATGGCGACCAGCACCGGGAAGGTCACCAGCGTGCCGGAGCCCACGACGGTGTTGATCGCGCCGGCCCAGATCCCTGCCACCAGGATCAGCAGCAGCTGCGCGACGCTCAGGTCATCGAGGAAGAAGTCAGCGAGCGCCTCCATCAGCCACGAGCCTGCGAGGACGCGGAGCCGGCCGACGACGCCGCCACAGCCGCAGCCGGCTTCTTGAACGCGGAGAAGCGTCCGTCCCGGTGGATCAGCTCCAGCTCGGTGTCAAAGGTCTTCGAGAGGTTCGCCGAGGTCATGGTCTCCTCGATCGGTCCCGCGGCGACGGTCGTGCCGTCGCGCAGCAGCAGCACGTGGGTGAATCCGGGCGGGATCTCTTCGAGGTGGTGGGTGACGAGCACCGTCGTCGGCGCCTCCTCGCTGGTGACCAGCTCGCTGGTCCGCTCCACGAGCGCCTCGCGTCCGCCCAGGTCGAGTCCGGCGCCGGGCTCGTCGAGGAGCAGCAGCTCGGGGTCGGTCATCAGCGCCCGGGCGATCTGCACCCGCTTGCGCTCCCCCTCGGAGAGCGTGCTGAACGGGCGGTCGAAGACCGTGCCCACGCCCCACTCGTTGAGCAGCGCGAAGGCGCGGCGCTCATCGAGCTGCTCGTACTCCTCGCGCCAGCGACCGGTGACCCCGTAGGCGGCGGTGACGACGACGTTCAGCGCCGTCTCCTGCATCGGGACCGTGGTGGTCAGCGAGTTGGAGCTGAACCCGATCAGCGGGCGGAGCTCGAAGACGTCGACGGCGCCGAGCTGCTCGTCGAGGATCTTCGCCGTGCCGGTGGTCGGGAACAGCCGGGCGGCGGCGATCTGCAGCAGGGTGGTCTTGCCTGCCCCGTTCGGTCCCAGAATCACCCAGCGCTCGTCCTCGTTCACCGTCCAGGAGACGTCATGGAGGAGATTCTTGCGCCCTCGGCGCACGCTGACATTCTGGATATCGAGGACAGGGCTCATGGGCCCAACACTATCGAACCCGATCAGGCGCTATAGGCTGAACACGCTATGACTGCGCACCCTGATCCTGATCTCCCCGCCGGCACGGTGGCCATGTTGGCGGCCGCTGAACTGGACGGACCACTCATCCGTTCCCTGACCCACGAGTTCTCTCGACGCGGCGTTGTCCACAGTGTGGAACTGCGCCAGGTCCCGCTGGCCGACGGCACCGAGGTCTCGGCGGTGCGCTGGTCTGTGACGCTGGATGACTCCGACGACTCCTACGGCTCGCAGCTGGCGGTCTCGCTGCTCGAGGACGCCGCGTACCAGCTTCAGGGCCCGGTCACCCAGACGGTGCTCCCGGCCCCGCGCCGGGCGCAGCTGCACGCGCCCGACGGCCGGCTGATGCTGCTCATGGATGTGGACTCCACGCTGATCGACCAGGAGGTCATCGAGCTCCTGGCCCGCGACGCCGGCCGGGAGGCCGAGGTCGCCGAGGTCACCGAGCGCGCGATGCGCGGGGAGATCGACTTCGCCGCCTCGCTGCACCAGCGGGTGCAGGCGCTCACCGGCCTGCCCGAGAGCGTCATCGACTCCACCCTCGCCGCGATCACCCCCACCCAGGGCGCCCGGGAGCTGCTCGCGGAGCTGCGCCGACGCAGCTGGCCCAGCTACGCCGTCTCCGGCGGATTCCTGCAGGTGCTGGCCCCGCTGGCCGCGGATCTGGGCCTCACCGGCTATCACGCGAATGACCTGTCGATCTCGCCGCAGGGGATTCTCGAGGGCACCGTCCGGGGCGCCGTCGTCGACCGGGAAGCCAAGAGAGAGTATCTTGAACAGTGGTCGGCGTCACAGGGTCTGCTCCCCCGCAACGTGGTCGCCGTGGGCGATGGCGCCAATGACCTGGACATGATCACCGCCGCCGGAGTGGGAATCGCCTTCTGCGCGAAGCCCGCCCTGCGTGAGCAGGCGGACCTGGTGATCGACCACCGCTCCTTCGAGCTCATCTCGCTGGCCCTGGGGATGAGCTGAGCCGACCGGCTCGAACAGGAGAAACACCGGCCTGCACCGTCGCAGAACATCGGCAGCCGCTGCGAAGACGATAGCGGCTCCAAGATTTCATACTCGCGATCATCGCTCGTGAGCATTCAGCAATGCTCTGATGATCCGCCAGGAATAGCCTCTACCCCGGTAGGGTTGAACCTGCGCGGCACAACGATGTGCGCGGCCCTCGTTGTCCACCGTCCCTCACCATCTGGAGGAAACCTAGTGACCGATAATGCCGTATTCACCGATCTGGACAAGCGGGCAGTCGATACGCTGCGCGTGCTCGCAGCCGACTCCGTGGAAAAGGTCGGCTCAGGCCACCCCGGCACCGCGATGTCGCTGGCCCCAGCCGCTTACCTGATCTTCCAGAAGATGATGAAGCATGACCCCACTGATCCCAAGTGGATCGGCCGCGACCGCTTCATCCTCTCCCCCGGTCACACCTCTCTGACCCTGTACCTCCAGCTCTACTTCTCCGGCTACGGCCTCGAGGTCGAGGACCTGGCCGCGCTGCGCACCTGGGACTCGCTGACTCCGGGTCACCCCGAGTACGGCCACACCGCCGGCGTGGAGATGACCACCGGCCCGCTGGGCCAGGGTCTGGCCTCCTCGGTCGGCTTCGCCTACGGCCAGCGCCGGATGCGCGGCCTGATGGACCCCGACGCACCTGCCGGCGAGTCCCCCTTCGACCACACCATCTGGGTCATCGCCTCTGACGGCGACCTCCAGGAGGGCGTGACCTCCGAGGCCTCCTCGCTGGCCGGCCACCAGGAGCTCGGCAACCTCGTCGTGGTCTGGGATGACAACAAGATCTCCATCGAAGACGACACCGACATCGCCTTCACCGAGGACGTCGCCGCCCGCTACGAGGCCTACGGCTGGCACGTGCAGCGCGTGGACTGGAAGAAGTCCGGCGACTACGACGAGGACATCGAGGAGCTGCACCGCGCACTGGAGGCGGCCAAGGCCGAGACCTCCAAGCCCTCCCTGATCGCGCTGCGCACCGTGATCGGCTACCCCTCCCCGAAGAAGCAGAACACCGGCGGCATCCACGGTTCGAAGCTCGGCAACGACGAGCTCGTCGCGCTCAAGGAGCTGCTCGGCTTCGACACCGAGGCGCACTTCGCCGTGGAGGGCGAGGTCCTGACCCACGCCCGCAAGATCCTCGAGCGCAGCGTCGAGACCCGCCAGGAATGGGACAAGAAGTTCGGCTCCTGGCGCGACGCCAACCCCGATGCCGCGAAGCTGCTGGACCGGCTCACCGCCGGCGAGCTGCCCGAGGGCTGGGAATCGAAGCTGCCCGAGTTCCCGGCCGGTGAAGAGGTCGCCACCCGCGCCGCCTCCGGCAAGGTGCTCAACGGCATCGCCGAGGTGCTGCCCGAGCTGTGGGGCGGCTCCGCCGACCTCGCCGGCTCGAACAACACGCTGCTCTCCGGCTACGACTCCTTCGTCCCGGAGTCCCGCTCCACCGAGAAGTTTGCCGGCAACCCCTACGGGCGCAACCTGCACTTCGGCATCCGGGAGCACGCCGCCGCGTCGATCACCAACGGCATCTCGCTGTCCACCCCGCTGCGGACCTACAACGGCACGTTCCTGATCTTCTCGGACTATCAGCGCCCCGCCATCCGGCTCGCCGCGCTCATGGGGACCGGGTCGATCTTCGTCTGGACCCATGACTCGATCGGCCTGGGCGAGGACGGCCCGACCCACCAGCCGGTGGAGCAGCTCGCCAGCCTCCGGGCCATCCCGAACCTGGATGTGATCCGCCCCGGTGACGCCAATGAGGTCGCGATCGCCTGGCGCGAGGTGCTGCGCCGCAACGACCGGCCCGCCGGTCTGGCGCTGACCCGCCAGAACATCCCCACCTACGCCCGCGGCACCGGTGTGGCCACCGCCACCGAGTTCGGTGCGGTCGAGGGCGCGGCCAAGGGAGCCTACGTGCTCGCCGAGGCGGTCCGCGACGGCGCCGTGGTCACCCCCGACGTCGTGCTCATCGGCACCGGCTCCGAGGTCCAGCTGGCCGTGGAGGCCCGCGAGGCCCTCAGCCAGCAGAACATCGCCGCCCGCGTGGTGTCGATGACCTGCCGCGAATGGTTCTTCGAGCAGGACGCCGACTACCGCGAGAGCGTCATCCCGGCCGCGGTGAAGGCACGCGTCTCCGTGGAGGCCGCGTCCTCCATGGGCTGGCGGGACATCGTCGGTGACGCCGGCCGGATCATCGGTCTGGACCACTTCGGCGCCTCCGCCGACTACAAGGTGCTCTACGAGAAGTTCGGGATCACCACCGCCGCTGTCACCGAGGCAGCCCAGGAATCCATCGCCGCCGCCTCCTAGGAGCAGCGTCGCTCGACTGGCACGTCCTGTCGAGCGGCACCGCTCTCACCCGGCACCGCCTGGAGGCTGAGCCTCCGACCGGCTCAGCCCCCAGGCACCCGGCGCATCAGACTCATCCACACCCTGGCATCAGGAGAACAACATGACTGCAAACAAGAACACCCAGGCGCTCTCAGACCTCGGCGTCTCGATCTGGCTCGATGACCTCTCCCGCGAACGGCTGAACTCCGGCTCGCTCGCGAAGCTGATCGACTCGCACAACGTCGTCGGCGTCACCACCAACCCGACGATCTTCGAGTCCGCGCTGAAGGACGGCGAGGCCTACGAGGCGCAGCTGGCCGAGCTGGCCGCCGCCGGAGCCGACGCCGAGAAGGCCGTCTTCGACATCACCACCGCCGATGTGCGCGAGGCCTGCGACGTGTTCGCCGGGGTCTACGCCGCCACCGACGGCGTCGACGGCCGGGTCTCGATCGAGGTCGACCCCCGGCTGGCCCGCGACGCCGCCGGCACCATCGCCCAGGCCCGCGAGCTCTACAAGGCGGTGGACCGGGAGAACGTGCTGATCAAGATCCCCGCCACCGTCGAGGGCATCGAAGCGATCGCCGCCGTGGTCGCCGAGGGCATCAGTGTCAACGTGACCCTGGTGTTCTCGCTCGAGCGCTACCGCGCGGTCATCAACGCGTTCATGCTCGGCCTGGAGAAGGCCCACTCGGACGGGATCGACATCTCGAAGATCCACTCGGTGGCCTCCTTCTTCGTCTCCCGCGTGGACGCCGAGATCGACAAGCGCCTGGAGCTCGCCGCCGAAGAGGGCAAGCCCGGCACCGAGAAGCTGAAGTCCCAGGCCGCGGTGGCCAACGCCCGCCTGGCGCACCAGATCGCGGTGGAGACCTTCTCCTCCGAGCGCTGGCAGCTGCTGGCCGAGCGCGGCGGACGCCCGCAGCGCCTGCTGCTGGCCTCCACCGGCACCAAGGACCCGAACCTCTCGGACACGTTGTATGTGACCGAGCTGGCCGGGACCGACGTGGTCAACACCATGCCGGAGAAGACCCTGCTGGCCCTGGCCGACCACGGCGTCGTCGAGAAGGACACGCTCACCGGCACCTACGTGGAGGCCAACCGGGTCCTCGACGGCATCTCCGCCGCCGGGATCCGCTACCGCGAGGTCGTCGACACCCTGGAGACCGAGGGTCTGCAGAAGTTCGAGGTCTCCTGGACTGGCCTGCTGGGCACCATCGATGATGGGCTCAAGCGCAACAGCTGACCTGATCTCCGGTCGGCTCACCCGCTGAGCTGACCGGCGACTGTTCACTCCGTACGGTGCCCGGCTCGGGCGGCGTCGCAGGCCCCAGCAGGACTGGAGCCTATGACTCCCCCGACCGGGCATCGATCAGGGTCAACAGCCATGTGAATCCCACCGGCCCCCTATAAGCGCAGATGCTGGCCAGGCTGAACCGAGGCGTTCGGCTGAGAAAGGAAGCACGTCATGAGCTCACTCTCCCTGACATTGACCGGAGCGGCCCGTGAGGCCGCTGAGCACCAGGTTCCCGGTCTGCTCGACCACGAATTCGCCTCCCGGCTGGTCGCGAAGGACCACACCCTCTGGGGCGTGGACGCCGAGGACGAGGCCAGCAAGCGGCTCGGCTGGGTCTCGCTCTTCGAGGACTCCCGGGCGCTGCTGCCGAAGATCGCCGCGCTGCGCGAGGAGCTCGCCGCCGAGGGCGTGACCCGGGTGGTGCTCGCCGGCATGGGCGGCTCCTCCCTCGCCCCTGAGGTCATCTGCGCCACCGCCGGGGTGGAGCTCACCGTGCTGGACTCCACCGACCCGCAGCATGTGGCCGCCGTCATCGGCGCCGACATCGACAAGACCGTGCTCGTGGTCTCCTCGAAGTCCGGCTCCACCGTGGAGACCGACTCACAGCGCCGGATCGTGCAGCAGGCGATGACCGAGGCCGGCATCGACGCCGTGTCCCGCACCGTGATCGTCACCGATCCCGGCTCCCCGCTGAGCGAATCCTCCACCGAGGCCGGGGTCCGCGCGATCTTCGAGGCCGACCCCACCGTGGGGGGCCGCTACTCCGCGCTCACCGCCTTCGGCCTGGTCCCCTCCGGTCTGGCCGGCGCCGACCTCGAGTCGCTGCTCGACGACGCCGAGGAGACCCTCGCGATCCTCTCCGAGGACGACGCCGACAACCCGGGTCTGCGCCTGGGCTCCGCGATCGGCGGCACCGTCCCGCTGCGCAACAAGCTCGTGATCGTCGACGACGGGTCCCCGCTGATCGGGCTGGGCAACTGGATCGAACAGCTGATCGCCGAGTCCACCGGCAAGAACGGCACCGGCCTGCTGCCGGTGATCGTCGCCGACGGCGAGCCCGAGCTGCACCGCGACGAGGACGACGTGCTCATCGTGCAGATCATCGACGTCGAGGTCGAAGACGGCGCCTCGGTGGACAACGACGACGCCGACCTGGTGGTCAGCTCGCACAAGGTCCGCACCGGCGGCAGCCTCGGCGCCCAGTTCATGCTCTGGGAGGTCGCCACCGTGGTCGCCGGCGCGCTGCTGGGCATCAACCCCTTCGACCAGCCCGACGTGGAGTCCGCCAAGACCGCGGCCCGCGGCCTGCTCGACGCCCCCGCCCCTGAGGCCGGAGACTCCGTGACCGACGGCGCGGTCGCGTTCCGCACCATCGGCGGCTCCGCCCTGACCGAGGCTGACCCCTCGACGCTGAGCGAGGCGCTGCAGGCGCTGGTGAAATCCGTGCCGGCGGACGGCTACCTCGCCGTGACCGCCTACCTGGACCGCACCACCGAGACCCAGCTCGAGGCGATCCGCGCGCAGCTCTCCTCGCTCGCCGGACGTCCGGTGACCTTCGGCTGGGGCCCGCGGTTCCTGCACTCCACCGGACAGTTCCACAAGGGCGGCCCCCACGTGGGCGCGTTCCTGCAGCTGACCACCAGCTCGGCGAGCGACGTGGAGGTCCCGGACCGGCCCTTCACGCTGGCCAAGCTGATCGCCGCCCAGGCCGAGGGCGACGCCCAGGTCCTGGCCGGGCATGACATGCCGGTGCTGCAGGTGCACCTGAACGACCGCACCGCCGGTCTGACCCAGGTCATCGAGACCGTGGACGCCCTGTGAGCGAGTCTGCCAAGCGCAGCGGCGCGGGATCGCGCAGCAAGCCGAGCAAGTCCAGCAACCCGCTGCGGGATCCGCGTGACCGCCGGCTGAACCGGATCGCCGGCCCCTCGGCGATGGTGATGTTCGGCGTCACCGGCGACCTCGCGCGCAAGAAGCTGCTCCCGGCCATCTACGACCTGGCCAACCGCGGGCTGCTGCCGCCGAGCTTCTCGCTGGTCGGCTTCGGCCGGCGCGACTGGACCCACGAGCAGTTCGCCGGGGAGGTGCTCGAGCAGGTCAAGGCCTCTGCGCGCACCCCGTTCGATCAGCAGGTCTGGGACCAGCTCTCGGCCGGGCTGCGCTTCGTGACCGCCTCCGGGTTCGACGACGACGACGCCTATGCCCGCCTCGGCGAGACCCTCGAGGAGCTCAAGGAGTCCCGCGGGACCCGCGGCAACCACGCCTACTACCTCTCGATCCCGCCGAACTCCTTCGAGATCGTCTGCCACAAGCTCTCCTCGCACGGGCTCGCCGCCCCGCAGGACACCCTGGAGGACCCGTGGAGCCGGGTGGTCATCGAGAAGCCCTTCGGCCATGACCTCGACTCGGCGCGCGAGCTCAACGCCGTCGTCGAGTCGGTGTTCCCGCCGGATGCGGTCTTCCGGATCGATCACTACCTGGGCAAGGAGACGGTGCAGAACCTGCTGGCGCTGCGCTTCGCGAACCAGCTCTTCGAGCCGCTCTGGAACGCCCAGTACGTGGACCACGTGCAGATCACCATGGCCGAGGACATCGGCATCGGGGGGCGCGCCAGCTACTACGACGGCGTCGGCGCCGCCCGCGACGTGATCCAGAACCACCTGCTCCAGCTGCTCGCGCTGACCGCGATGGAGGAGCCGATCTCCTTCGACGCGGATCACCTGCGCGCCGAGAAGGAGAAGGTGCTCGCCGCCGTCCGGCTGCCCGAGGACCTCGGCGCCGCCTCGGCCCGGGGCCAGTACACCTCCGGCTGGCAGGGCGGCGAGAAGGTCGTCGGGTTCCTGGACGAAGAGGGCTTCAACCCCGACTCGATCACCGAGACCTTCGCCGCGCTGAAGCTCGACATCAACACCCGCCGCTGGGCCGGCGCCCCGTTCTACCTGCGCGCCGGGAAGCGGCTGGGCCGCCGGGTCACCGAGATCGCGGTGATCTTCAAGCGCGCCCCGAACCTGCTCTTCCAGGACCACGACGACCACGAGTTCGGTCAGAACGCCGTCGTCATCCGGGTCCAGCCCGATGAGGGTGCGACCATCCGGTTCACCTCCAAGGTCCCGGGCACCCAGATGGAGGTCCGCGACGTCACCATGGACTTCGGCTACGGGCATGCCTTCACCGAGGACAGCCCCGAGGCCTATGAGCGGCTGATCCTCGACGTGCTGCTCGGCGAGCCGCCGCTGTTCCCGCGGCAGGAGGAGGTCGAGCTCTCCTGGAAGATCCTGGATCCCTTCGAGGAGCACTGGGCCGCCCAGCAGGTCCAGCCCGAGCCCTATGCCCCGGGCGGCTGGGGACCCCAGTCCGCCCATGACCTGCTGGCCCGCGACGGCCGCACCTGGCGCAGGCCATAAAGGAGAACTCCCAGTGATCGTCGATATCGAGAACACCACCACCTCCAAGGTCTCCAAGAAGCTGCGTGAGCTGCGCGAGGACGGCGGCGTCGTCGCGCTGACCCGGGTGCTGACCCTGGTCATCCTGACCTCCAAGGACAACGCCGAGCCCGCCATCGCCGCGGCGAACCTGGCCTCCCGGGAGCACCCCTGCCGGATCATCGTGCTGGCCACCGGCCGGTCCGCGGACGAGACCCGGCTGGACGCCCAGATCCGGGTGGGCGGGGACGCCGGCGCCTCCGAGGTGATCGTGCTGGAGGCCTCCGGCGAGCTCGCCCAGCAGAACGAGGCGATGGTCTCCGCGCTGCTGCTGCCCGACGCGCCGATCGTGGCCTGGTGGGCCGATGAGCTGCCGGAAAACGTCAGCCGCACCCCGATCGGGCGGATCGCGCACCGCCGGATCACCGACTCCGCGATGGACCCGCGGCCGCTGCAGGCGCTGCAGCGGATCTCCGCGCACTACGCCGACGGCGACACCGATCTGGCCTGGACCCGGCTGACCCATTGGCGGATCCAGCTGGCCAGCGTCCTGGACACCCTGGACCCGGCAGACCTGACCTCGGTGACCGTGGAGGCCGCCGCGGACCTGCCCAGCGCGGCGCTGCTCGCCGCCTGGCTGCAGCAGGCGCTGCAGATCCCGGTGACCCTGGCGTCCACGGAGGCTCCCGCCGACTCTCCGCTGCCGCTGACCCTGACCGCGGTCACCTTCCACCGCCCCAGCGGCGACGTGAGCCTGTCCCGGCCGCGCGGCGAGGAGATCGCCGAGCTGCGCTCCGCGGACGGCCTGGTCCAGGGCGTGCCGCTGCCGGTGCGCACCCTGGAGGTGTGCCTGGCCGAGGAGCTGCGCCGGCTGGACTCCGACGAGGTCTTCGGCGAGGTGCTCACCCGGGCGCTGCCCGCCACGGACCTCTCCGGCGCCACCCAGACGATCAGCTGACTCATCCCCGACCGACCCACTAGGCTCGCAGCATCAGTGACGATGCTGCGGAAGGATGCACCCTCATGACCGATTCCCCCCAGACCACCCTGGCGGCTCCCCGCACCGAGATCTACGCCGACAAGGACCAGCTGGTCACCGTGGTCGCGGAGCGGCTGCTCGCGGTCCTGGTCGACGCGGCACGTCAGCACGGTGACGCCCACGCGGTGCTCACCGGCGGAAGCGCCGGCATCGCCGTGCTCTCCCAGGTCGCGGAGCTGGTCGCGAAGCCCGGCGTGGAGACCCCGCCGTGGAGCAAGGTCCACTTCTGGTGGGGCGACGAGCGGCTGCTGCCCAGCGACGACCCGGAGCGCAACGCCCAGCAGGCTCATGAGGCGCTGCTCGATCATCTGCTGATCCAGCACGGGCTGCCGGAGGAGAACGTCCACCGGATGGCCACCTCGGAGGAGGCCGAGGCCCCGCCGATCGGCGCGGAGATGTATGCCTCCGAGCTGGCCGGTCACACGGTCGAGGGCGGCCGCAACGGGCTGGCCCTCCCCCGCTTCGACGTGCTGCTGCTCGGCGTCGGCCCCGACGGCCACGTGGCCAGCCTGTTCCCGGGCAAGGACTCGCTGCACGTCACCGAGCAGACCACGACCAGCGAGGACCAGTCCCCGAAGCCCCCGCTGCAGCGGATCACCCTGACCTTCCCGGCGATCCACACCGCCGAGCGGGTCTGGATGGTCGTGGCCGGCGCGGACAAGGCCGAGGCCGCCTCGAAGGCGCTGACCCAGGGCACCGAGCTCACCGAGATCCCGGCGGTCAACGCCCGCGGCGCCCGGGAGACCATCTGGCACCTGGATCAGGCAGCCGCCACGAAACTCCGCTAACCCCTTCCTGGGTGGTTGCGTTTTCCGGCTACTTCGTAACCGCCGGAAAACGCAACCACCCAGGAAACGAGAAAGCCCAGTCCGACCGGATGGTCGAGCTGGGCTTTTCTCGTGCCGGGGTGGGGCGTCAGATATCGGCGCCCAGGGGGACGATCAGGGCCAGGGCCACGATGATCAGTCCCCAGGTCACCGCCAGGGTGATGGTCAGCCGGTTCAGGTTCCGCTCCGCCACGCCGGAGGACCCCAGGGATGAGGTCACGCCGCCGCCGAACATGTCAGACATGCCGCCGCCGCGGCCCTTGTGCAGCAGGATGAGCAGGATCAGCAGCAGGCTGATCAGGGCAAGGACGACCTGAAGTGTGATGGTCAGCGCAGACACAGCGACCTTTCGTGATGGAACGGGAGCGAATCAGCTACCAGGATAGCCCGGATGGGACCGAATCCTGGCTTCCGGAGCCAGCTCAGCCCTGCACCCCGGTGTCGGTGTGCTTCTCGAAGGAGATGATCTTGCTGAACTCGTCGGTGTCCAGGCTCGCGCCGCCGACCAGGGCGCCGTCCACGTCGGCGCCGGCCAGGATCGAGGCGACGTTCTTGGACTTCACCGAACCGCCGTAGAGCACCCGGACGGTGTCGGCGAACTCCTGGGAGTACAGCTCGGCGAGCTTGGCGCGGATCGCAGCCGACATCTCCTGCGCGTCCTCGGGGCCGGCGACCTTGCCGGTGCCGATGGCCCAGACGGGCTCGTAGGCGACGACGAGCTCGGTGAGCTCCTCGGCGCTGCGACCGGCCAGGGCGCCCTCGAGCTGGGCCAGGGTGTGGGCCACGTGGTTGCCCGCCTCGCGGACGTCCAGGCCCTCACCGACGCAGAGCACCGGGGTCAGCCCGTGGCGCAGCGCGGCGACGAGCTTGGCGTTGAGCAGCTCGTCGGTCTCGCCGTGGACCTCGCGGCGCTCGGAGTGCCCGATGAGCACCTGGGTGCAGCCGAGCTTCTTCAGGAAGGCCCCGGAGATGTCCCCGGTGTAGGCGCCGGAGTCCTGGTCGGAGAGGTCCTGAGCGCCGTAGTCGATGCTCAGCTTGTCCCCGGTGACCAGGGTCTGGACGCCGCGCAGATCGGTGAACGGCGGGAACACCGAGACCTGCACGCGGTCGTAGTCGTGGCCGGCGTCGTTCAGCGTCCAGGCGAGCTTCTGGACCAGCGCGATCGCCTCCATGTGGTCGATGTTCATCTTCCAGTTGCCAGCGATCAGCGGGCGACGCACGAAGACGCCATTCTTCTGAGTAGTCATGGAGAGGGATTCCCTTTCAACAGTGGTGAGATCAGCAGGTCGGCGGGAGCGCGAGCTCAGCCTTCGAGTGCGTCGATGCCGGGCAGCGACTTGCCTTCGAGGTATTCCAGGCTGGCGCCGCCGCCGGTGGAGATGTGGCCGAAGCTGTCCTCGTCGAAGCCCAGCGCGCGCACGGCGGCTGCGGAGTCGCCGCCGCCGACCACGGTGAAGGCTTCGGTGGTGGTCAGCGCCTCGGCGACCGCGGCGGTGCCCTTGGCGAAGGCCTCCATCTCGAACACGCCCATGGGCCCGTTCCAGAAGACCGTCTTGGCCTGGGCGATCTCGGCGGCGAAGGCCTGGGAGGTCTCGGGTCCGATGTCCAGGCCGAGCGCCTCGGCGCCGGCGGCCCCGGACTCCAGGGCGTCCACCGGGAGCACCTCGACGTCGGCGTCGGCGGCGAAGGCCGAGGCCATCACGATGTCGGTGGGCAGCACGATCCGGCAGTTCTGCCGTTCGGCGGCCTCCAGGAAGCCCTTGACCGTGTCGAGCTTGTCGTTCTCCACCAGCGACTTGCCGATGCCGTGGCCCTGGGCCTTGAGGAAGGTGAACACCATGCCGCCGCCCACCAGGAGCGTGTCGGCGCGGCTCATCAGGTTCTCGATGACGGCGAGCTTGTCGGAGACCTTGGACCCGCCGAGGACCACGGTGTAGGGCCGCTCCGGGGTCTCGGTGAGGCGCTGGAGCACCAGCAGCTCGTCGCGGACCAGGTCGCCCTGGTAGGCGGGGAGCTTCGTGGTGATGTCGGCGACCGAGGCGTGGGCGCGGTGCACGGCGCCGAAGGCGTCGTTGACGTAGGCGCCGTCGGTGCCGGTCAGGGCGGCGAGCTCGGCGGCCAGGCTGGCCCGCTCGGCGTCGTCCTTGGAGGTCTCGCGCGGGTCGAAGCGGACGTTCTCCAGCAGCAGGATCTGACCGGGCTCCAGCGCGGCGGCCTTCTCCTGGGCGCTGGGGCCGACGAGGTCATCGGCGCGCAGCACGTCGACCTTGCTGAGCTCGGCCATCCGGGCGGCCACGGGGGCCAGCGAGTACTGCGGGTCGGGCTCGCCCTTGGGGCGGCCCAGGTGCGCGGTGACCAGCACCCGGGCGCCGGCGGCGGCGAGCTTCTCGAGCACCGGCAGCGAGGCGCGGATGCGGCCGTCGTCGGTGACGACACCATCCTTCAGCGGCACGTTGAGGTCGGAGCGGACGAGCACGCGGCGCCCGTCCAGGCCTTCGGAGAGCAGGGCGTCAAGGGTGGCTGCAGTCATGTGATCAGGGTACCAATCGCTGGAAGGGAGAGACAGGGAGCTGGGGGCCGGAGGGCGGGCGCCGCGTCACGGCCGGTTCAGGCCAGAACAGATCAGGACCGGCCAGAACAACAACGACGACGACGCGCCGGTGCCGCACGGCAGAGGCCCCGGTCCCGACGAGGATTCGTCGAGCCGGGGCCCTTGCGGTCAGGCGAGCTGGATCAGCGGCCGACGTGTGCGGTCATGTCCACCAGGCGGGAGGAGTAGCCGTACTCGTTGTCGTACCAGGCGAAGACCTTGACGGTCTTGCCGATGACCTTGGTCAGCGGTGCATCGAAGATCGAGGAGTGCGAGTCGCCGACGATGTCGGAGGAGACCAGCGGGTCCTCGTTGTAGGCCAGGATGCCCTTGAGCGGTCCCTCGGCGGCCTTCTTGAAGGCGGCGTTGACCTGCTCGGCCGTGACACCCTCCTTCTCGATGGCGACGGTGAGGTCGGTGCCGGAGCCGGTGATGACCGGGACGCGGATGGCGTAGCCGTCAAGCTTGCCGTCGACCTCGGGGATGACGTGACCGATGGCGGCGGCCGCACCGGTGGAGGTCGGGACCATGTTCACGCCGGCGGCGCGGGCACGGCGGGCATCGCCGTGCGGCGCGTCGTGCAGGCGCTGGTCACCGGTGTAGGCGTGGACGGTGGTCATCAGACCCTCGACCAGACCGAACTCGTCGTTGAGCACCTTGACCAGCGGAGCCAGGCAGTTGGTGGTGCAGGATGCGTTGGAGACCACAGTGTGGTTCTCCGGGTCATAGGTGTTCTCGTTGATGCCCATGACCAGGGTCGCGTCGACGCCCTTGCCCGGTGCCGAGACGATGACCTTCTTGGCGCCGGCCTCGAGGTGCTTGCCGGCGGACTCCTTGGTGGTGAAGAAGCCGGTGCACTCGAGCACGACGTCCACGCCGAGCTCGCCCCAGGGCAGGTTCGCCGGGTCCTTGTCGGAGAGGAGCTTGATCCGGCGGTCACCGGCGACGAGGGTGTCGCCGTCCAGGGAGACATCTGCCGGGTAGCGGCCCATGACGGAGTCGTACTTGGTCAGGTTCACCAGCTGGGCGGGGTCGGTGAGGTCGTTGATCGCCACGAGTTCCAGGTCGGTGCGGCCGGTGTTCTCCAGCACGCGCAGCACGTTGCGGCCGATACGTCCAAAACCATTGATCGCGATTTTCGTCGCCATGAGGTTCCTCTCTTGAGCATGGGACCGCAGTTCCTGCGGGCCTTGGGGCCGTTCTGGCAGAGGCAGCGCGAGGGCCTTCCCGGAAGGGGAAAAGGCCCTTAGACACACGTTGGGGATCAGCAGCTCGACCGTAGTCGAACCGCTGACCCCCAACAACATCGTTGTCCATCAGGCTGTCTGCAGAACGTGATTTTCAGTTTTCTCGTACATCATTCAATCATGTCGCCATGGCTGGCCCCAACATCGTGGGGCCGAGTCTCCCTGGTCGGACAGCGTCACCGTCCGGACCGGACCGTGTAGCTGTCCGGTCCGGACAGCTACATCGTCCGGGTGGAGATGATCAGGGAGTGATCAGCTTGGAGGCGCCCGAGCGAGCGGCTTCGAGGCGCGCGGCGACGTCGGACCAGTTGATGATGTTCCAGAAGGCCTTCACGTAGTCAGGCTTGACGTTCTGGTAGTCCAGGTAGAAGGCGTGCTCCCACATGTCCAGCATCAGCAGCGGGATGGTGCCCACGGGCACGCCGTTCTGCTGGTCATAGAACTGCTCGATGACCACGTTGCCGCCGACGGGCTCGTAGGCGAGGATCGCCCAGCCGGAGCCCTGGATGGTCAGCGCGGCAGAGGTGAACTGCTGCTGGAAGGCCTCGAAGGAGCCGAAGTACTCGTCGATGGCTGCTGCCAGCTCACCCTCGGGGCGCTCCTGGCCCTCTGGGGAGAGGTTCTTCCAGAAGATCGAGTGGTTGGTGTGGCCGCCGAGGTTGAACTGCAGGTCCTTGAGCAGCTTCGGGGTGGTGGCGTAGTCGCCCTTCTCGCGGGCTTCGGCCAGCTTCTCCAGCGCGGTGTTGGCGCCGGTGACGTAGGTCTGGTGGTGCTTGGAGTGGTGGAGCTCCATGATGCGAGCCGAGATGTGCGGCTCGAGCGCAGAGTAGTCGTAGTCCAATTCAGGAAGCGTGAAGTCAGTCAAAATGTCCTCCTAGACACAGGGGTTCGTCGAGGCCAGCTGCACCCCAACTCGGTTCTCATCCTATGCCGTGAGGGCATCGCCATAAAGAGGATTGACGCCTATGACCTGCGGTGTTCACCACCGGAGTAACTGCCGTGTGAGGTGGGCCTCAGGCCCGGGGAGACCAGCCTCAGGCCTCGCGGAACCCAGCCTCAACCCTGCAGAACCCAGCCTCAGCCGTCGAGCATGTCCGGGGTGACGCTGGATTCGGTGCCGGGGATCTTCAGCTCGGAGGCCTGCTTGTCCGCCATGGCCAGCAGCCGGCGGATCCGTCCGGCGATCGCGTCCTTGGTCATCGGTGGATCGGCGAGCCGGCCGAGCTCGTCCAGGGAGGCCTGCTTATGCGCCAGCCGGAGCTCGCCGGCGTATTTGAGGTGGTACGGGGCGTCGTCGCCGAGGATCTCGAGGGCGCGCTGGACGCGGGCGCCGGCGGCGACGGCGGCCTGGGCGGAGCGGCGCAGGTTGGCGTCGTCGAAGTTGGCCAGTCGGTTGGCGGTGGCGCGGACCTCTTTGCGCATCCGGCGCTCCTCCCAGACCAGCAGGGTCTGGTGGGCGCCCATGAGGGTGAGCAGCTTCGCGATGGAGTCGCCGTCGCGGATCACGACGCGGTCCACGCTGCGCACCTCGCGGGCCTTGGCCGGGATGCCGAGCCGGCGGGCGGAGCCGACCAGGGCCAGGGCGGCCTCGGGGCCGGGGCAGGTGACCTCCAGCGAGGAGGAGCGTCCGGGTTCGGTGAGCGAGCCGTGGGCCAGGAACGCGCCGCGCCAGGCGGAGACGGCGTCGGCCATGGACCCGTTGACGACCACCGAGGGCAGGCCGCGCACGGGGCGGCCGCGGGCGTCGAGCAGACCGGTCTGCCGGGCTAGCGCCTCGCCGTCGCGGACGACGCGGACCACAAAGCGGGAGCCGCGCTTGAGCCCGTTGCCGGAGACCACGATCACCTCAGGGTTGTGCCCATAGACCTCGGTGATGGTGGTCTTGAGCCGCCGCGCGGTGGCCGCGTGGTCCAGCTCGGCCTCGATCACGATCCGACCAGAGATGATGTGCAGTCCCCCGGCGAAGCGGAGCATGGCCGAAACCTCGGCCTTCCGCTCGGAGGTGGTCTTGACGTGTTGGCGGGAGAGCTCTTCTTTGACCGACTCGGTCAGCGCCATATGTGTTGTCCTCTGGTCTTCGTGTGATGCTGATCCGTCATCGTACCCAATGCCCCTGAGCGCGGTGCCGCTCAGCCCCCGAAGACCTCGCTGAACGCGATGGCCAGCCGCAGCGGGTCGTGCACATCCGGCTGACCTGCCTTGGCGACGTCGTGATACCGCACCTCGGCGCCGAGCAGCCCGGCCGCCTCCGCGAACTCTTCGCGCTCCTGACCTGGGACTGATGCGGGATCCGCGATGATGCGGTGCACACGCAGTCCGGGGGCATAGTGATGAAGGACTCGCAGATGTTCGGCGGGGCTCATCCCGGCGGTCTCGTCGGTGTGCGGTGTGAGGTTCATCACGATACACCGCCGGGCCTCGGTCTCATAGAGAGCGTCCCGGAGCTCGGGCAGCAGCAGATGCGGCAGCACCGAGGTGTACCAGGAGCCAGGTCCTAACACCACCCAGTCACTGAGCTCGATGGCGGTGAGCGCCTCGGCGCAGGCCGAGGCCTCGGCCGGGTGCAGCTGCACATCGCGGAGCCGGCCCAGGCTGCCGGCGGTGGCCAGGGCGACCTGGGAGGAGAGCCGGTCCCCGTTGTTGAACGGCGCCTCGAGACCGGACTGGCCCTCGAGCGGCTCCACGACGCCGGACATGGTCAGCGGCTGCCGGGACATGGGCAGCACCTGGCCGCGGGCGCCGAGCAGGGTCCCGGCCCAGCGCAGCCCCTCCACGGAGTCACCGATGAGCTCCCAGAGCGCGACGATGAGCAGGTTGCCCATGGCGTGGTCGTCCAGGCTGCCGGTGACGCCCTCGCGGGAGCGGAACCGGTGCTGCATGACCTGGGCCCAGGTGCGGCCCCATTCGGTGTCGTCGCACAGCGCGGCCAGCGCCATCCGGAGGTCTCCGGGGGGCAGCACGTCCATGTCCTCGCGGAGCCGGCCGGAGGAGCCGCCGTCGTCGGCCACGGTGACGATCGCGGTGAGGTGCTCCGCCGCGATTACGCGCAGCGCCGAGAGCGTGGCGGAGAGCCCGTGTCCCCCGCCGAGGGCGGAGACCCGGAAGGAGCCGCGGGCGGAGCTGCGTGGCTGGGGCTGGGCGTTCTGGCTCACGCCTTACTCACGTCCCAGATCACGGTGGATGGTGTTCACCGTGACGTTGGGCAGCTGGCTCAGGCGGCGGGCGAGCTCTTCGGAGACGGCGACGGAGCGGTGCTTGCCGCCGGTGCAGCCGACGGAGATGTTGGCGTAGTGCTTGTTCTCGCGGCGGTAGCCCTCGATGACCGGGCGCAGCGATTCCACGTAGTTGTCCAGGAAGTCCCCGGTGCCCTCGTTGCCGAGCACGTACTCGCTGACTTCGGGGTCCAGGCCGGTGTGTGCGCGCAGCTCGGGCACCCAGTGCGGGTTGGGGATGAAGCGCATATCGGCGATGAAGTTGGCGTCGGCAGGGACCCCGTATTTGAAGCCGAAGCTCATCACGTTGAGCCGGAGCTGGACCGGGCCGTCCTCGTTGAAGATCTCGGTGATCTCGCGGGCCAGCCCGTGGACGTTGAGGTCGGTGGTGTCGAGCACGATCTCCGCGGCGGCCTTGACCTCCTTGAGCAGGTCACGCTCGGCGGTGATGCCGTCGAGGATCCGGCCGGAGCCCTGCAGCGGGTGCGGCCGGCGGCCCTGTTCGAAGCGGCGGACCAGCAGCGCGTCGGAGGAGTCCAGGAAGAGCATCCGGTAGGTCACCCCGGTGGCCTTGAGCTGCTCCAGGGCACCGAGCATGTCGGAGAACAGCGCGCGGGTGCGCACGTCGATCACGACGGCCAGCTTCTCCATGGACCCGGGGTGCCGGGAGATGATGTCGATCATGGTGGTGATGAGCTCCGGCGGGAGCCCCTCGACCACGTACCAGCCCAGGTCCTCCAGGGCGTGGGCAGCGGTGGTGCGGCCGGCACCGGACATGCCGGTGACGATCAACAGTTCGTTCTCGGGCGGCTTCACCGGGGTCAGACCAACATCCATGCTCAAAGCCTATCTGCCGGGTATGACAAGGGTGAACCCCCGGTTCAGGCCCTGGTTTAGGCCCAGGTCAGACCTCAGCGGCAGGCGTCTCCGCATGCAGGTGGTCGAGGATCTTCTGCGCGGTGCCGCGGCCCATGCCGGGAACCTCGATGATCTCCTCCAGGCTGGCCTTCTTCAGGTTCGCCACCGAGCCGAAGTGCGCGACGACGGCGGCGCGGCGGCTCGACCCCAGGCCCGGCACGTCGTCGAGCGCCGAGGCGGTCATCGCCTTGGACCGCTTGGACCGGTGGTAGGCGATGGCGAAGCGGTGGGCCTCGTCGCGGATCCGCTGCAGCATGTAGAGCGCCTCGGAGGAGCGCGGGAGCACCAGCGGGAAGTCGTCCCCGGGCAGCCAGACCTCTTCGAGGCGCTTGGCCAGGCCGACGACGGGCAGGTCGGTGATCCCGAGGTCATCCAGCGCCTGCCGGGCCACGTTGACCTGCGGCTGGCCGCCGTCGACGACGACCAGGCTGGGCGGATACGCGAAGCGCTCGGCCTCGCGCTCCACCACGGTGGAGTCCTTGGTGCCGACCGTGGAAGCGCCGTCTGCGGCAGACTCCCCCGCAGCAGGCTCCCCCGCAGCAGCTTCGGCCGGGTCAGATGAGTCAGCAACCTCCACCGCGGCCTCCGACTGGGCCTGGTCCTTCAGGTGCCGGGCGAACCGGCGAGTGATCACGTCGTACATCGCGGAGGTGTCATCCCGCGCGGCGTCGCCCTTGATCGCGAAGCGCCGGTAGTCGCGCTTCTTGGAGAGTCCGTCCTCGAGCACCACCATCGAGGCGACCACGTTGGTGCCGGAGGTGTGGGAGATGTCGAAGCATTCGATGCGCAGCAGCGGCTCGGCGGCGCCCAGCGCCTCCTGCAGGTCGCGCAGCGCGGCGGAGCGGGTGGTGATGTCGGAGTTGCGCCGGGACTTGTGCAGCGCCAGCGCCTGGGCGGCGTTCTCCTGCACGGTGCCCAGCAGGGCGGCCTTGTCCCCGCGCTGCGGCACGCGCAGGCTGATCTGCGCCCTGCCCTCGCCCGAGTCGCTGCGCAGCTGGCGCAGCCAGGCGGTCATCTCCTCGGCGTTGTCCGGCAGCGCCGGGACCAGCACCTCGGGCGGGATCCGTTCGGTGTCGGCCATGGAGCCGTAGACCTGCATCAGCAGCTGCTCGACCATCGCGCCGGCGTCGGTCTCCTCGACCTTCTCCACGACCCAGCCGCGCTGGCCGCGGATCCGGCCCTGCCGGACATGGAAGACCTGGGCGGCAGCCTCGAGCTCGTCCTCGGCGAAGGCGAAGATGTCGGCCTCGGTGTCCTCGGAGAGCACCACGGCGTTGCGTTCGAAGACCCGGCGGATGGCCTCGAGGTCGTCGCGGTGCCGGCCGGCGTCCTCGTAGCGCAGCTCGGCCACGGCGGCCTTCATCTGGTTCTCGATCCGCTTCACGTGGGGGCCGGGGCGTCCGGCCATCACCTCGCAGAACTCCTCGGCGAGCTTGCGGTGGTCTTCTTCGCTGATCTGCCCCACGCAGGGCGCGGCGCATTTGCCGATGTAGCCCAGCAGGCACGGCCGGCCGGAGGCCTTGGCGCGCTTGAACACCCCGGCGGAGCAGGAGCGGACCGGGAAGACCCGGAGCATGGTGTCCACGGTCTCGCGGATCGCCTTGGCCGGGTAGAAGGGACCGAAGTACTTCACGCCGGGCTTCTTGTCCCCGCGCATCACCTGGACCCGCGGGTACTTCTCGTTCATGGTGACCGCGAGGTAGGGGTAGGACTTGTCGTCGCGGTACATGATGTTGAACCGCGGGGCGTGCTGCTTGATCCAGGTGTATTCGAGCTGGATCGCTTCGAGCTCGGAGCCGACCACGGTCCATTCCACGCTGGCCGCGGCGTGGACCATGGCGTAGGTCTTAGGGTGCAGCGTGTTGACCCGGGCGAAGTAGGAGTTCAGCCGGGAGCGCAGGTTCTTGGCCTTGCCCACGTAGACCACCCGGCCGTGCGGATCGATGAAGCGGTAGACCCCGGGGGTGGTGGGGATCTCCCCGGTCTTCGGACGGTAGGAGGAGGGATCAGCCATGGTCCTCGGCGGGGGGCGCGTTGTACTTCTCGACCCGCTCCTGGCCGCTCAGCGCAGCGATCGAGTCCATGATCGCTTCGGTGGCGGCCCGGCGGGCGGGCAGCGGGTGCTTCCTGCCCAGCTTCTCGAACTGCAGCGGCTCCCCCACGTGCATCTCGAACTTGGTGGGCCGGATCATCCGGGAGTCCGGCTTCTGCAGCGCCTCGGTGCCGCGCAGCCCGACAGGGACGATGGGCAGCCCGGTGGCCACGGCGAGCCAGCCGACGCCGTTCTTGCCCCGGTAGAGCCGGCCGTCGCGGCTGCGGGTGCCCTCGGGGTAAATCCCGACGCCGTGGCCGGCCTCGGCGATGGCGCCGAGCTCGAAGAGCGCCTCCACCGAGGCGGACTGACGCTGCCGCTCCACCGGGACCGAGCCGACGGATTCGAAGAACAGCTTCATCGCGCGGCCCTTGACCCCGGTCTGGTTGAAGTACTCCGCCTTGGCGAAGAAGCTCACGGTGCGCGGGAACAGCGCCTGGATCAGCACCGAGTCCAGGAAGGAGAGGTGGTTGGACGCGACGATGAACCCGCCGGTGTCCGGGGTGTTCTCCAGTCCGGTGATGACCGGCCGGCAGGACAGCTTCACCGCGATCTCGAAGGTCTTGCGGACCGCATCGTTGGTGGCGACGCGCTGCGACTCCTGCGCCTCGGGGGTGGTGCTCACCTGGTGCCTCCGCTTACTCGCTGATCAGCGACGTCGTCCTGCTGTGTGGAATGGGTGCCGGTCTGTGAACTGGCCCACTCACTTTAGCAGTGCGGCAAGGAATGCGCCCGTGTGCGAGCCGGTCTTCTCCGCGGTGGAGGCGACCTTCTCCGGGGTGCCCTGGGCGACGACGAGCCCGCCGCCGCTGCCCCCTTCGGGGCCGAGGTCGATGACCCAGTCGGAGGACTTGATCACATCGAGGTTGTGCTCGATGGTGATCACGCTGTTGCCCTTCTCGACCAGTCCCTGCAGCACCTGGAGCAGCTTGCGGATGTCCTCGAAGTGCAGACCTGTGGTGGGTTCGTCCAGCACGTAGACGCTGCGCCCGTTGGAGCGGCGCTGCAGCTCCGAGGCGAGCTTCACCCGCTGGGCCTCGCCGCCGGAGAGCGTGGTGGCGGACTGGCCGAGCCGCACGTAGCCCAGCCCGACCTCGACCAGGGTGTTCAGGTGCCGGGCGATCGGGGCGAAGGCGGCGAAGAACTCCGCGGCCTCCTCGATCGGCATGTCGAGCACCTCGGCGATGTTCTTGTTCTTGTACTTCACCTCGAGGGTCTCGCGGTTGTACCGGGCGCCGTGGCAGACCTCGCAGGGCACGTAGACATCCGGCAGGAAGTTCATCTCGATCTTCAGCGTGCCGTCGCCGGAACAGGCCTCGCAGCGGCCGCCCTTGATGTTGAAGGAGAACCGGCCGGGCTGGTAGCCGCGGGTCTTGGACTCCGGCGCCTGGGCGAAGAGCTTGCGGACGTGGTCGAAGACCCCGGTGTAGGTGGCCGGGTTGGAGCGCGGGGTGCGCCCGATCGGTGACTGGTCCACGTGGATCACCTTGTCCAGGTGATCGTCGATCCCGTCGATCCGGCGGTGCCGGCCGGGAACCTGCTTGGCGCCGTTGAGCTTGTTCGCCAAAGACTTGTAGAGGATCTCGTTGATCAGCGTGGACTTGCCGGAGCCGGAGACGCCGGTGACCGAGAGGAAGATCCCCAGCGGGATCTCCACCGAGACCTTGTCCAGGTTATTCTCCTGGGCCTCGACGACCTTGAGCATCCGGGTCTTGTCCACCGGGCGGCGGGTGGCCGGCACCGGGATGCTGCGCCGGCCGGAGAGGTAGTCGCCGGTGATCGAGTGGGTGTTCTCGCGCAACCCCTGCACGGAGCCGGAATGCACGATCTCGCCGCCGCGCTCACCGGCGCCCGGGCCGATGTCCACGATCCAGTCGGCCTCGGCGATGGTGTCCTCGTCGTGCTCCACCACGATCAGGGTGTTGCCGAGGTCGCGCAGCCGGGTGAGCGTCTGGATCAGCCGGGCGTTGTCGCGCTGGTGCAGCCCGATGGAGGGCTCGTCCAGGACGTAGAGCACGCCGACCAGGCCGGAGCCGATCTGGGTGGCGAGCCGGATGCGCTGGGCCTCACCGCCGGAGAGCGTGCCGGCGGCGCGTTCCAGGTTGAGGTAGCTCAGGCCGACGTCGAGCAGGAAGTTCAGCCGGGCCAGGATCTCTTTGAGCACCTGGTCGGCGATGGCGGCGTCGCGGGCGGAGAGCTCCACGGTGGTGAAGAACTCGGCGCACTTGTCCAGCGGGAGCCGGGCGATCTCGGCGATCGAGGCGCCCTGCACGGTGACCGCGAGGGCGGCGGGGTTCAGCCGCTGCCCGTTGCAGGCCGGGCAGGGGACCTGGCGCATGTACTGCGCGTAGCGGTCCCTGGCGTTGTCGGACTCCACCTCGAGGTGCTTGCGCGAGATGTAGGAGAGCACGCCTTCGAAGCCGGTGGAGTAGGTGCGTTCGCGGCCGAAGCGGTTGCGGTACTGCACGACGACCTTGTGGTTGCGGCCGTGCAGCAGCGCCTTCTGCGCCTTCTTGGGCAGGTCCTTCCAGGGGGTGCGCACCGAGAAGTCCAGCTCCTTGGACAGCGCGGTGATCAGCCGGAGCCAGTAGTCCTTGGAGGCCTTGCCCAGCGCCCAGGGGGCGATGGCGCCGTCCTCGAGCGAGAGCGTGTCATCCGGGATGACCAGGTCGATGTCGACCTCGAGGCTGGAGCCGATGCCGGAGCAGACCTCGCAGGCGCCGAAGGGGTTGTTGAAGGAGAAGGAGCGCGGCTCGATCTCGTCGAGCTGCAGCGGGTGCTCGTTCGGGCAGGCCAGGTTCTCGGAGAACGGCCGCTGCTTCGGGCCCTTCAGGCCTTCGGGGACCCGGTCGTTGGTGGGTTCGCCGTCGTCGTCGAGGTCGACAAGGTCGATGACCAGGCGTCCGTCGGCGAGCTTCAGCGCGGTCTCCACCGAGTCGGTGAGCCGCTGACGCATGCCTTCGCGGATCACCAGGCGGTCGATGACCACCTCGATCTGGTGCTTATAGGTCTTCTCCAGCGTGGGCGGCTCGCTGAGCTGGATGATCTCCCCGTCGACGATGGCGCGGGAGAAGCCCTCACTGGCGAGATCGCGGAACAGGTCCTTGAACTCGCCCTTGCGGCCACGGACCACGGGGGCCAGCACCTGGAAGCGGGTCTTCTCGGGGAAGCCGAGGACCTGGTCGACGATCTGCTGCGGGGTCTGGCGTTCGATCTTCTCCCCGCAGGTGGGGCAGTGCGGGACCCCGATCCGGGCCCAGAGCAGGCGCAGGTAGTCGTGGATCTCGGTGACCGTGCCCACGGTGGAGCGGGGGTTCTTCGAGGTGGACTTCTGGTCGATGGAGACCGCTGGGGAGAGGCCCTCGATGAAGTCGATGTCGGGCTTGTCCACCCGGCCCAGGAACTGCCGGGCGTAGGCGGAGAGCGACTCGACGTAGCGGCGCTGGCCCTCGGCGAAGATGGTGTCGAAGGCGAGCGAGGACTTGCCGGAGCCGGAGAGGCCGGTGAAGACGATGAACGAGTTGCGCGGCAACTCGACGGTGACGTCCTTGAGGTTGTGCTCGCGGGCACCCTGGACCACGATCCGGTCCGCCTCGGCACGACCGATCGTGCCGTTGGTGGCGGATTTTCGTCGCGCACCCTCGGCGTAATAGTCGTCCACGGATTCGATGATCGCTGTTTCTGCTGCTCGCTCTGACACGTCGTTCAGTGTAGAACCCCTGACGCGCTCGAACAAACGTTCGAAGCGAGGGCGGGGTGGGGGCCGCGGGTGTGTTTCATTCGTTGCAGGAGTCCCTAAACGGTGATGCCGAACGTTTCACCGAGGCTAGTCTCGCTGTGCATCCACCCCTCCCCCGCGCCACGCTCACCCCGGAGATCACAGTGACTCAGACCGCCCACACCACCCACCAGTCTCCCCCTGCGCAGCGCACGGCACCGCACCCCGCCCTGCACAACAAGGACCTCGGACCCGTCGGCCCGGATGAGAAGCGCTGGGGCTGGTTCGAGATCTCCAACGTCTGGACCAATGACGTGCAGTCCCTGGCCGGGTACACCCTGGCAGCCTCGCTGTTCATCGGCGCCGGGATCAACGGCTGGTACGTCTTCGCCGCGATCATCCTCGCCGGGGTCTTCGTGAACTGGCTGGTCAACCTCTCCGGCACCCCCGAGCGTCCGGCACGGCGTGCCCTATGCGGTGATGGCCCGGCCCTCGAGGGGCGTGCTGGGCGCCCGGTTCCCCGCGATGGTCCGCGGCGTGGTGGCGATCTTCTGGTACGGCGCGCAGACCTACTTCGCCTCCACCGCGGTGGCCCTGGCGTTCAACGCCGCGCTGGGCAGCCCGCAGACCGGCAGCTTCCTGGGCCTGGACGCGATCGGCTGGGTCTCCTATGTGATCGTCGCGCTGATCCAGGTCTGGCTGTTCACCCGCGGGATCGGCACCATCGCCAAGTTCCTGAACTTCGCCGGGCCCGCGGTCTACGTGGTGATGACGGTGCTGCTGATCGTGATCTGGGTCCGCGCCGGGTCCGACCTGCTCCCGGCGGTGGGCACGATCTTCAGCAACCAGGACGTCACCGGCTGGGCCGCGATCTCGGCCTTCGTCGGGGTGGTCGGCACCATGGTGGCCTACTTCGCCGCGGTGATCATCAACTTCGGCGACTTCTCCCGCTTCTCCAAGACCGAACGCTCCATGCGGATCGGCAACTTCACCGGACTGCCGATCTCGCTGGCCTTCTTCACGTTCCTGTCACTGTTCATCACCGCCGGCGCCTATGTGGTGTTCCAGGGCGGCACCGGGGAACCGCTGGACAACCCGACCGACATCGTCGCGCAGACCGAGTCCGTGATCCTGGCGATCGTCGCGGCGATCACCTTCCTGCTGGCCACCGTGGGCATCAACCTGGTCGCCAACTTCATCCCCACCGTGGGCATCAACCTGGTCGCCAACTTCATCCCGCCGGCCTATGACCTAGCGAACCTGGCCCCGCAGAAGATCAGCTTCCGCACCGGCGGCTACATCACCGCGGTCATCGGGTTCATCATCGGCGCGCTCTGGGTCGCGGTGATCGAACAGATCGGGCTGCCCACCTTCGTGGACACGCTCGGCGCGCTGCTGGCCCCGCTCTATGGGGTGCTGATCGTGGACTACTACATCATCCGGCGCAGCCAGATCTCCACACCGGACCTGTTCAGCATGGATCCGGCCGGACCGTACTACTACACCCGCGGCTGGAACCTGCGCGCGATCGCGGCCTTCGGCGTCGCGGCGATCTTCGCGGTGCTCACGGTCTGGGTCCCGGCGCTGGCCGGCCTGGCCGGGTTCGCGTGGATCATCGGCGCGGCCCTGGGCGGACTATTCCACTGGCTGGTGATGCGCGGACAGGCCACTGCCGGAGCACAGAGCACCCAGCAGACGACGACGCCGGCCGCCGCTCCCCGGTGACGCTGACTCCCAGTGATCCGGCCTCCCGGTGAGGCCCCCGTTGAGGGGCGGATTCCCCGAGTACCTGCTACGGATTTCATGCCCAGGTATTCGAACATTCCGCCCCTCAAAAGAGGTGTTCTTGATCACGCTGGGGACTCCGCACAATGCGACCATGTGAGAATGGCCCCGTGATCTCTGACTCTCTCACCGCCTCCGCCGCCGTCCGCTCCGACGATGTGGTCGTCACCGCTCCCGATATCCGGGCGGTCCTCTTCGACCTCGACGGCACCCTGGTGGACCCGGCCGGGGCGATCACGCTGGGCATCGTCCACGCGCTGAACGTGCACGGGATCGAGATCCCGGACCAGGAGGTGCTGGACTCCTTCGTCGGCCCGCCGCTGGCCACCTCGCTGGCCAGCCTGCCCGGGGTCACCGAGGCGATGATCCCCTCGATCGTGGAGGAGTACCGGCAGCGCTACCTGGCCGAGGGCATGCAGGCCAGCCGGGTCTACCCGGGCATCGAGGACCTGCTGCGCACGCTCAACGCCGCCGGCGTGGTCTGCGCGGTGGCCACCTCGAAGCCCACCGGTCTGGCCGAGCGGCTGCTGAGCATCCAAGGCATCCGCGACCACTTCGCTGCGGTGGCAGGGTCTCCGGAGGACGAGTCGATCCCGCACGCCGGCAAGGGCCCGATCCTCGGGGCCGCGCTGGAGGCGATCGGCCTGGAGCCCGCAGACGGCCCGCTCGCGGAGACCTCACCGCAGGCCAAGGTGGTCATGGTCGGTGACCGGATCTTCGACGTGGACGGCGCCGCCGCCCACGGACTGTCCTGCATCGGGGTGCGCTGGGGCTACGCGCCGGCTGGTGAGCTGGAGCAGGCCGGCGCGCGCCCGATCGTGAGCACCGCCGAACGCCTCGAGGAGGCGCTGGTCTCCGCCGGGATCCTGGTCCCGGTCAAGCAGCCGGCCTATGCGCCGGGGTACGTCCGTTTCGTGGTTCCGCAGGGTCGCCGCACCTTAGACTGACCCTTATGGCCTCTGACAGTTCTCTGCTCTACGATCTCCCCGCAATCACGCTGCGCCGCATCTCGGTCTCCGAGATGAACAACAACGTGTATCTGCTCACCGCGAAGAAGTCGGGGGTCCAGGTGCTGATCGATGCCGCCGACGACGCCGGGGCCATCCGGGGTCTGCTCGCATCCGCCGCCCAGGACACTCCCTGCCCGCTGGAGCTGACCGCGGTGCTCACCACGCACTCGCACTGGGATCACATCCGGGCGCTCGAAGAGCTGCTCAGCTCCCCCGCCGGCGGTGTGGGAACCGGCGCAGCAGCCGCCGCCCGCCCGGAGTCCGCCGCCGGCGCCGAGGACGCGCCCGCCATCGAGGCCGAGAAGAACGTCAGCATCGACCGGCGGCTCAGCCACGGCGAGAGCCTCTCCTATGACGGCATCGACCTGGCCGTGATCCACCTGCGCGGCCACACCCCCGGGTCCATGGCCTTCGTCTACCGGGTGGAGGACGGCCCCACCCACATCTTCACCGGCGACTCGCTCTTCCCCGGCGGCGTCGGCAAGACCTGGGCAGCCGAAGACTTCACCACCCTGCTCGATGACGTCGAGGCCCGACTCTTCGAGGTCTACGAGGATGACACGATCATCCACCCCGGCCACGGCGACCCCACGACGTTGGGCGCCGAACGCGCCCAGCTCCCCGCATGGCGGGAACGCGGCTGGTGAGCCCGGTGAGTGCTGCCACAGCATCCAAACGACTGCACAAGCTCGAACCCGCCGAGGGAACAGACGGCCCCGCCGGACCGGAGGAGCTCTACGCGGCCTTCGAGGCCTGGACCCAGACCCAGGGGATCACGCTCTACCCCGCGCAGCAGGACGCCATCCTGGAGCTCGCCGACGGCCAGCACGTCATCATGGCCACCCCCACCGGGTCCGGCAAGTCCCTGGTCGCCACCGCGGCGCACTTCTTCGCGCTCTCCCGCGGCGAACGCAGCGTCTACACCGCCCCGATCAAGGCGCTGGTCTCGGAGAAGTTCTTCTCCCTGGTGGAGATCTTCGGCGCCGAGAACGTCGGGATGGTCACCGGTGACTCCTCGGTCAACGCCGGCGCCCCGATCGTCTGCTGCACCGCGGAGATCCTCGCCAATGAGGCGCTGCGCGACGGCCGTGACGCCAATGTGGGCCCGGTGATCATGGACGAGTTCCACTTCTACGCCGATCCGCAGCGCGGCTGGGCCTGGCAGGTCCCGCTGCTGGAGCTCACCGGTCGCGCCGAGCCCGGCACCCCCGGACACGGCGCCTCCGGCAGCCGGGCGCAGTTCCTGCTGATGTCCGCCACCCTGGGCGACACCTCCCGGTTCGAGGCCCGGCTGAGCGAAGGGACCGGGCGCGACGTCGTCACGGTCTCCAGCGCCGAGCGTCCGGTGCCGCTGAGCTACGAGTACTCCGTCACCGCGCTGCAGACCAAGCTCGAGGAGCTGGTCAGCACGCACCAGGCCCCGGTCTACGTGGTGCACTTCTCCCAGCGTGAGGCGGCCGAGCGCGCCGTCGGCCTGGCCTCGCTCAACGTGGTCTCCAAGGAGGAGCGTGAGCTGATCCGGGTGAAGCTGGAGACCTTCCGGTTCGCGGCAGGCTTCGGCAAGACGCTGAACCGGCTGCTCCGCGCCGGGATCGGCGTGCACCACGCCGGCATGCTGCCCAAATACCGCCGGCTGGTCGAGCAGCTCGCCCAGCAGGGCCTGCTGAAGGTCATCTGCGGCACCGACACCCTCGGGGTCGGGATCAACGTGCCGATCCGCACGGTGCTGCTGACCGCGCTGAGCAAATACGACGGCACCCGCACCCGGCAGCTCAATGCCCGCGAGTTCCACCAGATCGCCGGTCGCGCCGGCCGGGCCGGGTTCGACACCCACGGCACCGTGGTGGTTCAGGCGCCAGAGCATGTGATCGAGAACAACGCCTCGATCGAGAAGGCCCGCGCCAAGCACGGCGACGATGAGAAGAAGGTCTCCCAGGCGATCCGCTCGGCCGGGAAGAAGAAGCCGCGCGACGGGTTCGTCTCCTGGTCCGATAAGACCTTCGAGCGGATCATCACCGCCACCCCGGAACCGATGGTCTCCCGGATGAAGGTCAGCTACTCGATGGTGCTGCACCTGCTGGAGCGGCCCGAGGACCCGATCCGGGCGATGCGCCGGATGATCCTCGCCGCCGATGAGACCCCGGCCCGGAAGGCCCAGCTGCAGCGTCAGGCGCTGCAGATCCTGCGCGAGCTGCTCACCGCCGGTGTGCTCGAGCGCCTGGAGCGGCCGGACGAGGACGGCCGTACCGTGGACCTGACCCTGGACCTGCAGGACAACTTCGCGCTGAACCAGCCGCTGGCGCCCTTCGCGGTGGCCGCGGTGGAGCTGCTCGACGTCGAGTCTGAGTCCTACGCCCACGATGTGATCAGCGTGATCGAATCCATCCTGGAGACCCCGCACCAGATCACCGGCGCCCAGGTGAAGCAGCTGAAGGCGGAGAAGATCGGCGAGCTCAAGGCCGAGGGGGTGGAGTATGTGGACCGGATGCGGATCCTCGATGAGCTCACCCACCCGATGCCGCTGGCCGAGCTGCTCACCCAGCAGTTCGAGATCTACCGCACCGGCGCCCCCTGGGTGTCCGACCATGCGCTGCAGCCGAAATCGGTGGTCCGCGACATGCTCGAGCGCGCCTTCGACTTCACCACTATGGTCAACCACTACCAGATCGCCCGCTCCGAGGGCGTGCTGCTGCGCTACCTCAGCGACGCCTATAAGGCGCTGAAGCAGACGGTCCCGGAGAACCGGCTCACCGAGGAGCTCGAGGACCTGCTCGCCTGGCTCGGCGAGGTGGTCCGGCAGACCGACAGCTCGCTGCTGGAGGAATGGGAGCGGCTCCAGGCCGGGGATGCCCCGGAGAAGCTGGCCGAGCTGGCCGCCATGGAGGCGGACATCTCCGCGCTGGATCACCCGGACCGGGTCACCGCCAACACCCGGGCGTTCAAGGTGATGGTGCGCAACGCATTGTTCCTGCGCGCGGAGCTCTTCGCCGAGGAGAAGGAGGCGAAGCTCGCCGAGCTCGACGCTGAGCACGGCTGGGACAAGGACCGCTGGGGTCAGGCGCTGGACGCCTACTTCGAGATCTACGAAGAGGTCTACATCGACGCCCAGTCCCGCGGGCCGTCCCTGGTCCGGATCGACGTCTCCCCGAAGGACACCCCGGATCCGGAACGCCGCTTCTGGCGGGCCGTGCAGGTCCTGGATGACCCGGAATCGAATCACGACTGGGGCATCCACGCCTGGATCGACCTCACCGCCTCCGATGAGACCGGGGCACCCGTGGTGATCATGGACCGGGTCGGCGAACTGGGATGATGGCAGCCGGGCCCAGCACCGCCGGAGTGACCTCCACGCTGATCGACGGCACCCTGATCACCGACCACTGGTTGGAGGTCCCGCTGGTTCACTCAGCAGTGATGAACCCCCAAGCGCGCGACGGCGAGGCGATCCGGATCTACGCCCGCGAGTTCGTCGCCGCAGAGGCGGCCGCGCAGGGCCGGGAGCATGTGGAGTCGCTCCCCTGGCTGCTGTATCTGCAGGGCGGGCCCGGCGGGAAGGGCAGCCGGCCGGCGAAGCTGGGAGGCTGGATGGCCGAGGCTGGAGCGAGGTTCCGGATTCTGATGCTGGACCAGCGCGGCACCGGACTCTCCACTCCCCTGACTCGGCACTCGCTTGAGCTGAGGGGCGACGCCGCCACCCAGGCCGCGTATATGCGGCACTTCCGGGCAGATTCGATCGTGGCCGACGCCGAAGCGTTCCGCCGCGCACTGGGCCTGACGTCCTGGAGCGTGCTGGGCCAGAGCTTCGGCGGGTTCTGCACGCTGAGCTACCTCTCCTTCGCGCCGGAGTCCCTGGACCGCGCGCTCATCACTGGCGGTTTGGCCCCGCTCTCCGGCCACGCGGACCGGGTCTACCGCGCCACCTACGCCAAGATGCGCACCCGGAACTATGAGCACTTCGGCCGGTTCCCGCAGGACCGGGAGATCCTCGACGCGGTCTTCGCGCACCTGCGCACGCACCGGGTGCAGCTGCTCGACGGCTCCGCGCTGACCCCGGCCCGGTTTCAGCTGGTCGGGATGCTGCTGGGCGGCAATACCCGGGCCGATTCGCTGCACTACCTGCTCGAAGAGGCGTTCACCGGGCCTGATCAGACCCAGCTGTCTGACACCTTCCTGGCCGCGGTGGGCCAGCAGCTGTCCTTTGCCGCGAACCCGATGTACGCGGTGATGCATGAATCCATCTACGGCCAGCCCGCCGGGCGCACCGACGGCCGCGCGGCCACCGGCTGGGCCGCCCAGCGGGTGGCCGCCGAGTTCCCGGAGTTCGACGCGGCGGGCGCCTCTCCGCTGCTGCTGGGCGAGATGATCCTGCGCGAACACCTGCTCCTGGACCCTGCCCTCACCCCGCTGGTGGACGCCGCGGATCTGCTGGCCGGCGTAGAGGACTGGGAGCCGCTCTATGACCTCGAGCAGCTGCGCCGCAACCGGGTGCCCACCGCCGCGGCGCTCTACACCGATGACGTCTATGTGGCTCGAGAGCTCTCCTGGGAGACCGCGGACCTGGTCGGCGGGATCAGCGTCTGGGAGACCAGCGAGTTCCACCACGACGGGCTGGGCGACGACGGCGCCCGGGTCTTTGGTGAGCTGCTGAAACGCACCTGAGGCTCATCTGATCCGGCTCACTTGACTCCGGTGCGCAGCCCGCGGGCCTTTTCCAGCAGCGCGACGTAGTTGCCGCGATGTTCGATCAGGTCGGCCTGGTACTTCTCGGGGACGTTCGCGACCTTCGCGGACCAGTAGTCGGACTTCTCGGCGGTCTTGATCAGGCTGAACTCGCGGTCCTCGGGCGCCTTCTCGGAGAGGTCCACGTAGCGCTGGCTGTACTTCTCGGCGTTCTGGATGGCGCGCAGAGCGCGACCCTTCGGTGCCAGCAGCGAGGCGACCACGGTGATGATCAAGACGCCCACGATGACCAGCAGCGAGAGCCCGGTGGTGATCTCCACGACGGAGACGTCCTCACCGTTGTTGATGAACGGCAGGTTGTTGTCGTGCAGCGCGTGGATCATCAGCTTGACGCCGATGAAGCCCAGGATGAGTGCCAGGCCGTAGGAGAGGTAGATGAGCCGGTCCAGCAGACCGTCGATCAGGAAGTAGAGCTGACGTAGACCCATCAGGGAGAAAGCTGTAGCGGCGAAGACGATGAAGGGCTCCTGGGTGAGCCCGTAGATGGCCGGGATCGAGTCCACGGCGAAGAGCAGGTCGGTGCCGCCGATGGCGAGCATCACCAGCAGCATCGGGGTGAACATGCGCTTGCCGTCGATGCGGGTGGTCAGCTTGTCGCCGTGGAAGTCATCGGTGGTGTTCAGGTGCCGGCGGGCGAAGCGGATGATGAAGTTATCCGCCTCGTCTCCCCCGGAGTCCCCGGCGAGCTCCTTCTTGAGCAGCTGTCCGGCGGTCATCAGCAGGATGATGCCGAAGAGGTAGAAGACGTCGCTCCAGAGGCTGATCAGCCCGGCGCCGATGAAGATGAACCCGCTTCGCGCGATCAGCGCGAAGACGATGCCGAAGAGCAGCACCTTCTGCTGGTACTCCCGGGGGACGTTGAAGCTGCCCATGATGACCAGGAAGACGAAGAGGTTGTCCACCGAGAGCGCCTTCTCGGTGACATAGCCGGCGTAGTACTCGGTGGCCATCTCTGGGTAGCCCAGGGCGAAGAAGCCGAGGCCGAAGAGCAGGGCCACGCCCACGTAGAAGGCGGACCAGAGGGCGGCCTCTTTGATGGTGGGGGTGTGCGCCTTGCGCACGTGGAAGACGAAGTCGAAGAGCAGCAGACCGATGATCAGCGCAAGCGTGACGGTCCAGACCAATGGGGAGATCTCCATGAAGGAGCCTTTCGCGAAGATGGGTACAACCCTGACATCGCGAGTCTCTCCGCCTGAGTCCAGGCCTCTGTGTCCGGCGAGGCGACGTTGCCTCGCGTGCTGACGACCACAGTGTTAGGGATACTCCCCCACGCTTGGATGATGATACACCGAACCAACTCGGTCGAACCGCTGCTTCAAAACCTTCGACTGAGCATCAAGACGGGACGTCGGGTCGGCGTGCCACAAGTCTTCTGCATGTGGACCCTCACATTCCGCGAAGACTGCTCATACCGCGCTCAGCCTCAGAACGCGGGACCCTTGGCCCGGTCCATGAGGTACTGACCGTAGTCAGTCTTCTTGAGGGCCTTCCCCGCAGCCATCAGTTGATCCCTAGTAAGCCATCCCTGTTGCCAGCCGATCTCTTCCAGGCACGCAATCTTGAGTCCCTGCCGATGTTCAACCGTTTGGACGTACTGTCCAGCTTCGATGAGGCTGTCATGCGTGCCTGTATCAAGCCACGCAAAACCGCGCCCGAGGCGTTCCACGGTAAGGGTGCCGCGTTCCAGATATGCGTTGTTGACACTAGTGATCTCCAGTTCCCCCCGCGGAGAGGGAACAACTTGCTTCGCGATCTCGATTACCTCGTTGTCGTAGAAGTAGAGGCCTGTCACTGCATAGGGCGACTTGGGCGATTTCGGCTTCTCCTCGATTGACAACGCGCGACCCTGATCGTCGAACTCGATCACGCCGAAGCGTTCTGGGTCCTTCACTAGGTATCCGAACACGGTAGCCCCAACTTCACGGGACGAAGCTCTGTGTAGCTGTTCTGAGAAGTGCTGTCCGTGAAAGATGTTGTCCCCAAGAACGAGGCAAACGGGGTCACTCCCGATGAAATCTTCGCCAATGAGAAACGCCTGCGCCAGGCCTTCCGGCTTGGGCTGCTCGGCGTACTCGAAGCGGATCCCGAAATCCTCGCCGGTCCCGAGAAGCTTACGATACTGCGGTAAATCTTCCGGTGTGGAAATGATCAAGATTTCCTGAATACCAGCAAGCATGAGAACTGATACTGGGTGGTAGATCATGGGCTTGTCGTAGACCGGTAGAAGCTGCTTCGATACACCCCTCGTAACTGGATGCAGCCTGGTCCCGGAGCCCCCGGCGAGAATTATGCCCTTGCGTGCCATATCGTTTTACGTCCCCCAAGAATCGACGTGAGCATCAACAGTTCACATACTACTTCGGACGCCCGTCGAAGTGTTGAACCTCAGATCCACCGTTGGACCAATAGAGTGGGTCCATGAGCACACTTTTGGTCACCGGCGGGGCCGGTTTTATCGGCTCAAACTTCGTCCACTATGTTCTGAGTCACACCAGTCACCGAGTCGTCGTCCTCGACGCGCTCACGTACGCGAGTTCAGGGTCTGCACTCCAGGGTCTTCCTGCCGACAGAGTAGAACTGGTAGTCGGGGATATCTCAGATGCCGCGCTCGTGGGGGATCTTGCACGGACGGCAGACGCAGTAGTCCACTACGCGGCGGAGACCCACAACGACAACTCGTTGGTCGATCCTGCTCCATTCGTGCAGACCAACATCGTGGGAACATACACGCTCCTCGAAGCGGCGCGGCTACATGGAACTCGCTTCCACCACATTTCGACAGACGAGGTCTACGGAGACCTCCCGCTGGACGATCCCGCGAAGTTCACGGCGGACACGCCGTATAACCCATCCTCACCCTATTCCTCCACCAAGGCCGGCTCAGACCTGTTGGTGCGTGCCTGGGTGAGGTCATTCGGACTCGAAGCGACCATCTCGAACTGCTCGAACAACTACGGACCACGGCAGCACGTCGAGAAGTTCATTCCCCGTCAGATCACCAACGTCATCGACGGTGTGCGCCCTCGCCTTTACGGCAAGGGTGAGAATGTTCGCGATTGGATACACGCTGATGACCATTCCTCAGCGGTGCTTCGCATCCTCGAGCACGGACGACCAGGCGAGACTTACCTGATCGGTGCGGACGGCGAGAAGAACAACATGGAAGTGATCCGAGCAATCCTGACGGAAATGGGGCAAGACCCCTCGGCATACGACCATGTCGCAGATCGCCCAGGACACGACCTCCGGTACGCGATCGACGCAAGCAAGCTCCGGGATGAGCTCGGATGGACGCCCGAGTTCACAGACTTTGAAGCAGGCCTCAGAGACACCATCGAGTGGTATCGCAAGAATGAGGATTGGTGGCGAGAACAAAAGGCAGCGGCAGAGGCTAAGTACGCGAATACAGGGCACTGACCAAGACAGAGTTGAATAGAAGGCGGCCACGACATGACTGAAGTACCCACTCGCAAGACTCTGTCCGTGAGGGATACACCGATCCCTGGGTTCAAGGTGATTGACCTGCCCGTCCACGGAGACAACCGTGGTTGGTTCAAAGAGAACTGGCAACGCCAGAAGATGACCGACCTGGGTCTTCCGGACTTTGGCCCGGTGCAGAACAACATCTCTTTCAATGCCTCGCCCGGAGTTACCCGTGGCATTCACGCTGAACCATGGGACAAGTACGTCTCAGTGGCCACCGGCCGTGTCTTCGGAGCCTGGGTGGACCTGCGCGAAGGTAAATCCTTTGGAGCGACGTACTGGTGTGAGATCGACCCCTCCGTGGCGGTTTTCGTTCCGCGAGGCGTTGGCAACGCTTTTCAGGCACTGGATGAGAACACGGCATATACCTACCTGGTCAACGACCATTGGTCGGCCGAGGCACAGAGTAACTACACCTTCCTGAACGTCGCGGACGACACGGCCTCCATTCCGTGGCCGCTTGGCCTAGAAAATGTCGAGCTCTCGCAGAAGGACCTCGCCCATCCGAGGCTTGAGGACGTCACCCCCATGAAGCCGCTCAAGACACTCGTGATCGGCGCGACCGGTCAGCTCGGTCGCGCCTTGACCGAATTATGGGCCGACCGGGAAGACGTAGACATCGTGGGACGCGACATCATTGACCTAGCCCACCCGGAGACCCTCGCAGCCATCAAGTGGTCGACCTACAGCACCATTGTAAACGCGGCTGCCTATACCGCAGTAGACGAGGCAGAAACCACCAGCGGGCGCGCTCAGGCATGGGCGGTCAACGCAGCTGGGCCAGCACGTCTAGCTCGGATCGCATCGGAACACAACCTGACGCTAGTGCATGTCTCCACGGACTACGTCTTTGATGGGACTGAGACCTCGCACACTGAAGAAGAACCTTTCACTCCACTGGGCGTCTACGGTCAGTCGAAGGCTGCAGGCGACTACTCCGTGGGCACCACGAAAAAACATTACATTCTGCGCACATCGTGGGTAATCGGCGACGGCAACAACTTCGTGAAGACGATGGAGTCCCTGGCGGACCGGGGCGTCCGCCCATCCGTGGTTGCTGACCAGTTCGGGAGACTTAGCTTCGCCTCCGAGATAGCACGTGCAATAAACCATCTTCTCGGTGTCCGAGCCCGGTATGGAACCTACAACGTCACTAACTCCGGAAAGACTGTCAGTTGGTCCGAAGTCGCTAAGAGAGTCTTCGAGCTCACCGGCCATAGTGCCGAACGCGTGACGCCAGTCAGCAGCGCAGAATTCTTCGCAGGCAAACACGGCGTGGCGCCGCGACCAACTAACAGCGTCATGGACCTCGCAAAGCTCTTGGCCACTGGATTCACCCCAATCGGCCAGTTTGAAATGCTCAAAGCGTATTTGTCGTCTACAAACGTCTGAGTTTCCGATGGTCAACCCCCGCTCTTAACGAGTTGGAATTTCACAGATTCTGTAGATCCTGAGCACAGGAGTTCCACCTGGGACCTAGACGCTAGCCAGCGTACTCGTCCGCTACCGGGGTCAAGCTATACCGGCTCATCGCAGATGAGGGTGTAGTAGCGGTCTGAAGCCACCAGTGTCTAGCAATGAAGCGTCCCAGGTTCTCTGCCGCTGTTACACGGGCTGCGGCTCACTCACATTAGCTGCGTAGTAAGCGCGCTCGTACTCTACCGGGGTCAGGTTTCCCCTCGCCCCGTGGAGGCGACGGTTGTTCCACCAATCGACCCAGCCAGCAGTGGCGAACTCGACGTCTGCCAACTGCCGATAGGGCCCTTCATGGAAGACATCGGTGCGGATGCACTCAGTCTTGAACAACCCGATGATGGACTCCATCAGGCTGTTGTCATAGGCATCACCGACGGTGCCGATCGAAGGACGAATGCCTTCGATCTCTAGATGCTCGGTGAAACGCACCGAGGTGTACTGGCCGTATTCAACCGATCGTCGCAACAGTCTGTTGTTGCACTGAGCGTAGTTGATCGGCGAAGGCCTCAGCTGGGGTGCGCCACCCCAGTATGCCGCGAGGCCTATTGTTCAGGGCCGTGGCGATGGCTGCGATCTCATCGGCGTTCCATCTGGAGAGATCAGTACCTTTCGGGAAGTACTGCCGCAGGAGACCATTGAGGTGTTCGTTGGAGCCACGCTGCCAGGGACTCTTCGCGTCGGCGAAGTAGACGGGCAGTCCAGTCTCTCTTGTCAGCAGCGCATGAGCAGAGAGTTCTTTTCCCCGGTCCCAAGTCAGAGAACGGCGCAACTGCTCGGGCAGCGGCGTGATCGATCTCGCCAGCGCGTCCTTCATGGTCAGTGCGCCGTAGCCCGCCAGTGCCGGGCCGTTCTTCGTCGGACGGATCATCCCGTATCCGGTCTGGCGCGGTAAATGAACCAGCATCGCGTAGCGGGTGGTGCGCTCGATCAACGTGGCGACCGCTGAACGCTTCAACCCGATGATCAGGTCCCCTTCCCAATGCCCGGCGATCTTGCGGTCTTCGACCTCCGCAGGGCGCTTGTTCAACACCGTTTCCTCGGTGACGTGAGCCCAGGCTTGTTGCCGGGTTCTCGCCCGCGGCGTCCGCTTAGCCCGGCCTCGGCGCAGATGCCAGGACTGCTTGCGCTCAAGGCCGCCGCGGCCCTCGACGTATAACGCCTGGTAGATCGCCTCATGAGAGATGCGCATCGATTCATCCTCGGGAAAGTCGAGGCGAAGGCGCTGAGCGATCTGCTGTGGGCTCCAGCCCGTGACCCATTCTCGGTCACCGCGGTGAGGTTTGTTCTTACCTCCCCAGACCGGCCCGACGGGGCCGACGATCTCACCATCGGCGGTGAGGATCTCACCGCTGAGCTTGTCCTGGACATACTGGCGCAACTGGTGGTGGGTGACCATCTTCGCGGTCTTGGGCCGCTTTGCCCGGCGTTCTGCGTGCCACTGAGCCGTTGATGCCTTGTACTCCAGTCGGTAGGTGCGAGTGGAGGCGTTGCGGCGCAGCTCCCGAGAGATGGTCGACGGGCTGCGGCCCAGCCGCTTCGCGATGTCCCGGACTCCGACCTGTTGGGCTCGCCATAGCGCGATGTCCTCACGCTCCGCGGAGGAGAGGTATCGTCCGGAGGTGGTGGGTGCCAGTCGTGGATTCACACCACCAGCATGCTTGAACCAGCGGTGAGCTACCGGCTCTGAAACCCCAGCGGCGACCGCGGCTTCTCGAGTCTTCGCGCCGGCCGCGATAGCTTCCCAGAAGCGGACTCTGTCCTGACGCCAGGCGATGCTGGGGCGTCCTGGCGAGAACATGAGCCCTCGTTCTTCCCTGATCTTCTTTTGTCTCGGGCTAGTGCCCATCGAACACCGGCGAATTCATGCGGTGAGCGCAACACCGGTTTGATTCTCTGGACCTGAGAGTATCCCGTCGAGGACCTCTGCCGGAGTTCGGTAGCCGTGGCGCTTTCGGGGCCGGCTGTTCAATTCCGCAGCGACGTTCTCAAGGATCCCTGGTCCATGGAACGACAGGTCAGTGCCCTTCGGGAAGTACTGTCGTAAGAGCCCGTTGGTGTTCTCGTTGGTGCCCCGCTGCCAGGGCGAGTGCGGGTCACAGAAGTAGATCGGCATACCGGTGGCCA
>NZ_PVTY01000008.1 GCF_003003175.1 Nesterenkonia sandarakina
TCCACGGGGACGGGCGCCTCATCCTGCCTCTTGACAAACTGCAACTACATATCAGCTGTCCTTGTCGGCCAGCCGTGCCAGCGCCCCGCGAGCGAGATCCCCGTTGACGGTCGGCCAGAAGTCCGGCATCGACTGCTTCAGGAACCCGCCGTAGCGCGCCGTGGCCAGGCGTGAGTCCAGGATGGCCAGCACACCCTTGTCCTCCGCGGTCCGGATCAGCCGGCCCGCGCCCTGAGCGAGCCGGGTGGCGGCGTGGGTCGCGGCGACCTGCATGAACCCGTTGCCGCCGTGCTTGGTGACCTCTTGGCTGCGGGCACTCACCAGCGGGTCATCCGGACGGGGGAACGGAATCCGGTCGATCGCGACCAGCCGGCAGGACCGCCCGGGGACGTCCACGCCCTGCCAGAGGCTCATGGTCCCGAACAAGCAGGTCTCCTCATCCTCGGCGAAGGCGCGGACCAGCGAGGACATGGTCGAGTCGCCCTGGCAGAGGATCGGAATGTCCAGGCGCTGCCGCAGATCCTCAGCAGCCTCCTCGGCGGCGCGCCGGGAGGAGAACAGCGCCAGGGTGGCGCCCTTGGACGCCTCGATGAGCCCGGCCAGCTCATCACGCTGGGCCTGGGCGGTCTTCATCGACGGCGGCGGCAGGTGCTTGGCCACGTAGAGCACCCCCTGCTTGGGGTAGTCGAAGGGGCTGCCCACGTCCACGGCGTCCCAGGCCGGGGCCTTCTCCCCCGCCAGGCCCAGGGACCCGGCGACGGGGTCGAAGCTGTCGCCGATGGTCAGCGTCGCGGAGGTCAGCACCACCGTCCGATCGCCGAAGAGCCCCTCGCGCAGCCGTCCGGCCACCGAGGTCGGGGCGACGTAGATGAGCGGAGATTCGTCCAGGTCCGCTTCCTGATAGCCGCGTCCCGGCACGAAGGCACCGGGCCGGTTCAGCCAGACCACGTCGGGAGTGTCCGGGGACTCCAGGATCCGGTTGGCCGTGTCGAGCACAGCCTGCATCCGTGACCTGGCGGTGCTGCGCCCGGCGTCGGCCTCGGCGTCGCCGGTGGGCTTGGAGTCCGAGAGCGCGGTCCGTGCGGCGTTGCGGGCCAGCTCGACGGCCTCGCGCTGCTGCGGGTTCAACCCTCGGGCGAGAAGCCCTGAGTCGACCCGGTGGAAGGCCGCCTCGACGGCGACGGCGGAGCTCTGCAGCGCCTCGACGTTGATAGCGGTGTGCCGCCGGGCCGAGGAGGCCGCGGCCTTGATCATCGGCGCGGAGAGCTGGGCGGTGACTGCAGAGGTCACGCGGTCAGCGAGCTCGTGGGCCTCATCGACGATCACGGCGTCGTGGTCAGGGAGCACGTCGAGGCCTTCGAAGGCGTCGATGGCGAGCATGGCGTGGTTGGTGATCACCAGGTCGGCGTCCTTGGCCTTCTCCCGGGCGCGTTCGGAGAAGCACTCTGCGGCCATCGGGCACTTGCGTGGGCCGATGCAGTCCACTGCGTTGACCGAGACCTGGCGCCAAGCCCGGTCGGTCACCCCGCTGGGAAGGTCGTCGCGGTCACCGGTCTCGGTGACCTGGGCCCATTCCCGCAGCGCCACGATCTCCTTGCCCAGCTGGGAGCCGGGTTCGAAGGCGGTGACCCCGCCGGTGGGCTCATCCGCGAAGGCGAAGAGCGCCTGTTCGTCGTCGTCTTCGGGGAAGCCGCCGTCCATCTTGTGCTTGCAGGCGTAGTTCGCGCGCCCCTTTACCAGGGCGACGTCCACCGGACGTTCGACGTGTTCGGCGATGTTCTCCAGCAGCCGGGGCAGGTCGCGACCCATGATCTGGGCCTGCAGCGCCAGCGTCGCGGTGGAGATCAGCACCGGCTTCTCGGCTTCCAGGGCGTGGACCACGGCGGGCACCAGGTAGGCGAGCGACTTGCCCGTACCGGTGCCCGCCTGGACCAGCAGGTGGCGGCGCTTGCGCAGCGCCATGGCCACATGCTCGGCCATGGTCACCTGCCCCTCGCGCTTGACCCCGCCCATGGCGGTGACGGCGCGCTCGAGCAGGTCGGTGGTCTCCCGGTATCCCGTGGACCGGTTGGTGCTCACGCTCAAGGCGTCGGCTCTGCCTGGACCTGGAACTCGGCGAGGTCTCCGGCGAGGTCCCGGCGGACCAGCACCTTCAACAGCGTGCCCTCCTCCAGGTACTCGGTGGAGAGGATCTCGGCGTCCTCGGCGTGGAGCCTCGAGACGATGTCGCCCTGCGCGTAGGGCACCATCAGGTCCAGCGGCACGCTCGGGCGCGGGATGGAGCTGCTGATCAGTTCACGCAGCTCCTCGATCCCCTCTCCCGAGTGGGCCGAGACCACGATGGTGTGCGGCTCACGACGGCGGATCCGTTCCACCACGTCCCAGTCGGCGACGTCGGCCTTGTTCAGCACGATGATCTCGTCCACCTCATGGGCGTCCACCTCGGCCAGCACGGTGCGGACCGCGCTGATCTGGCCCTCGGGCTCGGGGTGGGAGGCGTCGACCACGTGCAGGATGAGGTCGGCGTCGGCCACCTCTTCCAGGGTGGAGCGGAAGGCCTCGATCAGCTGCGTGGGCAGCTGGCGGACGAAGCCGACGGTGTCGGAGAGCGTGTAGCCGATCCCGTCCGGGGTGACCGCCTTGCGGGTGGTGGGGTCCAGGGTGGCGAACAGCGCGTTCTCCACCAGCACTCCGGCGTCGGTGAGCCGGTTGAGCAGCGAGGACTTGCCGGCGTTGGTATACCCGGCGATCGCCACCGAGGGCACGGCGTTGCGCTTGCGGTTGGCCCGCTTGGCGTCGCGGGCCGGCTTCATCGCCGCGATGTCCCTGCGCAGCTTGGCCATGCGGGCATTGATCCGTCGGCGATCCAGCTCGATCTTGGTCTCACCGGGTCCGCGCGAGCCGATGCCGGCACTCGCGCCGCCCACCTGGCCGCCGGCCTGGCGGGAGAGCGACTCGCCCCAGCCGCGCAGGCGCGGGAGCATGTATTCCATCTGGGCGAGCTCCACCTGGGCCTTGCCCTCGCGGGACTTCGCGTGCTGGGCGAAGATGTCAAGGATCAGGCCGGTGCGGTCGATGACCTTGACCTTCACGATGTCTTCGAGGCCACGGCGCTGGGAGGGCGCGAGTTCGGAGTCGACCACGACGGTGTCGGCGCCGAGCTCAGCCACGGCGATGCGGATCTCTTCGGCCTTGCCGGAGCCGAAGAAGGTGCCGGGGTCCGGCTTGGCGCGGCGCTGCAGGAAGCCGTCGAGCACCGTGGAACCGGCGGTCTCGGCCAGCGCGGAGAGCTCGCGCAGGGAATACTCGGCCTCCGCCACGGTGCCCTCGCCCCAGAGCCCGGCGAGGACGACGCGCTCGAGGCGCAGTTGTCGGTATTCGACCTCGGAGACGTCTTCGAGTTCGGTGGAGAGCCCATCGACGCGGCGCAGCGAACGGCGCTCCAAGCGTTCGAACTGGTCTCCGTCGGACTCGGAGTGCGCCGTCTCACCAGCGATCTCGCGAGCCTGTTCGCCCAGGATGCCGCTGCGTCTGAAGCTGGGTTCGGCCTCGAATCGGGTGGTCCGCGCTGGTGCGCCCTCGCGGGCGCGGTCAGCGGCGAGGATCCGCTCGATGGTCGCATCGACGGAGGACTGCTCTGCGGCTGACGCCGTGGAGTCCTCGGGGGTCTCGCCGGAAGCTTCGGGCGTGTGATTCTGCTTGGTCATGATCTCCTTAGGACCAGTTTTCGGCCTGGCCCTGCCCGCCGTGGATCTCCATCCTACGTTCGACCACGGACACGGTTAAGTGTGCAGGTCCGCTGTGGAGATCAGCCGGGGCTTGTTCGAGGGGTGTGGATGAAGGGTGTTCGACCGTCCCTGCGGATCCGCTGGAGGGTCGCGGCGGCGCGCTCCTCCGGGGAGGACGCCGGTCGCGGGCGAACGACACTGCCGGCTCAGAGGGCCGGCCAGGTGGTGCAGGGGTGACTCAACCGCGCGGGCGGGAGTACGTCAGGTGAATCCACATGGGGAGGAGTCTACTACGATTCACCCTGTGAACTCCCAGCATTATTTCTCCGCCTCCCCCGAGGGGCCCTTCACCCGCCGACGCGTCAGCGTCAGCCTGGACGGCCGCGAGGTCTCTGTGGCCACCGCTGGGGGGATCTTCTCCCCCGACGGCGTGGACAAGGGCACGGCGGTGCTGCTCAAGCACGCTCCGGATCCGGCGAGCCACGGCGATCTGCTCGACATCGGCTGCGGCTGGGGGCCCCTGGCGCTGACCCTGGCGATGCGCTCCCCCGAGGCCACGGTCTGGGCGGTGGACGTCAACGAACGCTCCCGCATCTTGTGTGCCGAGAACGCGGCGGCGCTGGGGCTGAGCAATGTGCGCGTGATGGCTCCGGAGGATGTGCCCGCGGAGATCGAGTTCGACACGATCTGGTCCAATCCTCCGATCCGTGTCGGCAAGGAGGTGCTGCATGGACTCCTGGAGCACTGGCTCCCCCGGCTCAGCCCGGAAGGCACCGCCTGGCTGGTCGTGCAGAAGAACCTCGGGGCCGACTCGCTGCTGGCCTGGATCACCACGATGCTCGCCGGCGCTGCGGGGACGTTCACCAGCGGCCGCGCCGAGACCGCGAAGGGGTTCCGGCTGCTGCGGATCAGCCGCGACTGACCAGAAATCTGCCGCGGGACCGCAGGCCGGCGACGCTCAGCGGCTCAGGCGAGCGTCCCGGTGAGCACCAGCTCTGCAGGACCCGACAGTTCCACGTCTTCGGCGCCGTCCTCGCGGGCGGTGAACCGCACGGTGACCTGTCCGCCGGGGACATCGACCCTCCAGAGGTTGACGCTGTCATCGGCGGCCCAGACGCGCACCGCGGCGGCGGCGGCGCAGGCGCCGGTCCCGCATGACATGGTCTCCCCGACGCCGCGTTCGTGCACGCGCATCCGCACCCGACCCACGGGCCGGCCGTCCTCATCCGATGTGACCAGCGGCTCGGCGGGCACGACGAACTCGACGTTCGTCCCTGCCGGCGGCTCCGGGTCCACCTTCGGTGCCTCGTGGAGGTTCAGGTCATGCAGCGTCGCCTCGTCCCCGAGGGCGACGACGGTATGCGGGTTGCCCATGGAGATGCTCAGCGCGGGACGCGGTTCATCGAGCCCGGCGGCGATGACCAGCGCGTCCGAGGCGTTGGAGGCCGCCTGTTCGGGGTCCAGGAAGGACCACACTCCCATGCCGATCGCGTAGCCCTCGGGGACCTTGCGCACCGTGCGCAGGCCGGCCCGGGTCAGGACGGGAAGCTCCTGCCCGTCGCTGAGCTGCACGAGATCCTCCGCGATCAGGAAGTGGGCGAAGGCGCGCACGCCGTTGCCGCACATCTCTGAGACCGAGCCGTCGGAGTTCCGGTAGTCCATGAACCACAGCGGGGCGTCGTCGGTGCTGCTCAGCTCCGGCGTCTCGGCGAGCAGCCGGGACACCACGGCGTCACCGATCACCAGATGCGCCGGGACCGCGCGGATGACTCCGTCGGCGCCGATCCCCAGGTGCCGGTCGCAGAGCGCGACCACCTGGTGCGCCTCGAGGGACTGCTCCCCCGTGGGGTCTGCAAGCATGACGAAGTCATTGCCGGTGGCGTGGGCCTTGGTGACTGCGGTGCCGGTGAGGGCCTCCAGGCCGGTGAGGTGATGGGCCACGCGGGTCTCCTTCGTTGGTGCTGGGGTTCGTTGCCGGGATTCGTCGGTCTGGATGCGGTGCTGCTGAGATCATCGCTCGTGTGGGCGGGTACATCATTCGTCGTGGTGTTCAACGCCGGACGCGGGTGATCGCTTCCTGCGCCTGCTGGACCAGGTCCTCTGCGGGTGCGGGAAGCCAGGTGACGCGCGGATCGGCGCGGAACCAGGTCTCTTGTCTGCGGGCGAACTTTCGGGTGGCCACCGTGGTGGCCTCGATCGCGTCCTTGCGGGTGAGTTCGCCGTCGAGGACCTGGAGGAACTGCTGGTACCCGATGGCGCGGGAGGCGGTGCGTCCGCGGCGCAGGCCGGCGGAGTCGAGGGTGCGCACCTCGTCGAGCAGGCCCCGGTCCTCCATGCGCGCCACGCGCTGCGCGATGCGCTGGTAGAGCAGGGAGCGGTCCACGTCGAGCCCGATCTGCACCACCGGTTCCAGGCTTGGTTCATGGACTCGCTGAGGCATATAGGAGGAGAACGTCCGGCCCGTGAGCAGCACGACTTCCAGGGCGCGGATCAGGCGTCGGTCATCCTTGATCACGGCTGCGGATTCGGGGTCCAGCTCGCGCAGCTCCTGGCGCAGCGGTGCGGCCCCCTCGTCGTCAAGCCGCAGGGTCAGTCGGCTGCGCAGCTCCGGGTTGGTGGGCGGGAACTCGATCACGTCGATCACGGCGCGGACGTAGAGCCCGGAGCCGCCGACCATGATGGGGGTCTTGCCGCGGTCTCTGATCTCGCCGATGATCCGGCGGGCCTGGTCCTGGAAATCCGCGACCGAGGACTCTTCGGTGACGTCGAGGACGTCGAGAAGGTGGTGCGGGATGCCGCGGGCCTCTGCCGCGCTGACTTTGGCCGTGCCGATGTCCATCCCGCGGTAGAGCTGCATGGAGTCGGCGTTGATGATCTCCCCGTCGAGGCGCTGGGCGAGGTCGATGCCCAGCGACGATTTGCCCGAGGCGGTGGGGCCCACCAGCACGATCAGCGGCGTCGGCGACGATGACGATGACGATGATGACGACGAGCTCAGCTCCGCGGCCGAGACCTGGCCTGCGTCTGGATCGGGGCGCATCAGACGACGGGGCGTCGTGTGGGCATGCCGAGCGAGACTGCGGTCGGGCTGGAGCCGGTCACCTGGGTGGTGCCCACGCCACAGGAGTCTGCCTGCCAGCGGTCCCAGGCGTCCCCTGCCGGAGAGCGGCGAAGCTGGTACTCGGCTGGTTCGCGCGGGTCCGCCAGCAGGTGGAATCCTGCTGCCTGGGTGATGGAGACGGTCACGAAGTCCCCGGGGCGTGGGGTGGGGGCTCCGGGGGGCACGGCGAAGTGCACGAGTCGGTTGTCCCGGGCCCGCCCGCTGAGCCGACCGGTCTCGGAGGATTTGGCGCCGGAGCTCGCGGTGACCAGAAGCTCCTGGGAGGTGCCCACGAGCTTGGCATTCTCCTCGGCGCCGATGCGATCCTGCAGCGCGCACAGGCGTTCGAAGCGTTCCTGGACGATCGCCTTGGGGACCTGTTGCTCCATGGTCGCGGCCGGGGTGCCGGGACGGGGTGAATATTGGAAGGTGAAGGCGGAGGAGAAGCGCGACGCTTCGACGACCCGCATGGTGTCCGCGAAGTCTTCCTCGGTCTCTCCGGGGAACCCCACGATGATGTCGGTCGTGACGGCGGCGTGTGGCATCGCCTCGCGGACCTTCTCCAGGATCCCGAGGAACTTCTTGGAGCGGTAGGACCGGCGCATGTCTTTGAGCACCTTGTCGGATCCGGACTGCAGCGGCATGTGCAGCTGCGGCATGACATTGGGGGTCTCGGCCATTGCGTGGATGACGTCGTCGGTGAAAGACGCCGGGTGGGGGCTGGTGAACCGGACGCGTTCGAGTCCGTCGATCTGTCCGCAGGCGCGCAGCAGCTTGGCGAACGCTCCGCGGTCGCCGAACTCCACGCCGTAGGTGTTCACGTTCTGCCCCAGCAGGGTGACCTCCACGGCGCCGTCGGCGACCAGGGCTCGGACTTCGGCGAGGATCTCTCCCGGGCGGCGGTCGCGTTCCTTGCCGCGCAGCGAGGACACGATGCAGAAGGTGCAGGTGTTGTTGCAGCCCACCGAGATGGAGACCCACCCGGAGTGCATGGACTCGCGTTTGGTCGGCAGCGTCGAGGGGAAGGTCTCCAGGGCTTCGAGAATCTCGATCTCGGCCTCGGCGTTATGGCGGGAGCGCTCGAGCAAGGTGGGCAGGGACCCGATGTTGTGGGTGCCGAAGACGACGTCCACCCAAGGGGCCTTCTTCTGAACCGTCTCCTGGTCCTTCTGCGCCAGACAGCCGCCGACGGCGATCTGCATGCCCTCGTGCTCGGCCTTGGTCTGTCGAAGCATTCCCAGGTGACCGTAGAGCTTGTTGTCGGCGTTCTCCCGGACGGCGCAGGTGTTGAAGACCACGAGATCGGGGGTGGTGCCCGCCTCGGCAGGTCCGTAGCCGGCCTCTTCGAGGAGCCCGGACATCCGCTCGGAGTCGTGGACGTTCATCTGGCAGCCGAAGGTCCGCACCTCGTAGGTGCGCGCACGCGCGCTCGACGGGTCGACGACGGCGTCACCGTCCTCCGCTCGCGGGCGGTCCGGTGCGGTGGTCTCGGCGCGGTCCATCAATGCATCACTCATTGCAGAGGATTCTACGCGTCCGCGTGATCCTCGATCACTTCGCGCACGATCTGAAAAGCCGCGCCCGGGGAGTGACCGCGGCGGGCCAGCATCGAGACCAGCCGACGGGTGGCCTTGTCCCGCTCGGCACGCTCTTCGGGGCTGGGACCGGTGGGCACGGTCTTGCCCTGCAGCTTCCGGCGCACCAGCTCGCGCGCCGCCTCGCTCTCGTCTTCGGCGCTGATCTGCTCCAGCGCATCCGCTGCCACCTGCTCGCTGATGCCCTTCTCGCGGAGCTCCCGGCGCAGAGCGGACTTGCCCAGGTTCTTGAGCTCGTGCCGGCCCCTCACCCAGGTCTCGGCGAACTCGACGTCGTTGATCAGGTGGACCTCCTCCATCCGATCAAGCACCCGGGTGATGACCTCGGGGTTGAAGTCCTTCTCCTTCAACGCCACGGCGAGCTGATGCCGGGACTTCGGGGAGCCGGTGAGTCTGCGCAGCACCACGGCTCGGGCCTTCTCATACTGCTCCTCGGGGCTTACGCCGGCCATCGCACCCGCAGGGACATCGTCCTCCTCGTCATCGTCCTCGATCTCACGACGAGCGGACGCGGCCCGCTGGGAGGTGTCCTGGCCGGGAGTCTCGAGGTCCGCGGTGAGGTCGACAGTGGCGACGGGGTCGACAGTGGCGACGGGGTCGGCGTCGACGGTGTCCGCGCCGACCGGGCTGACGCCGGCGGTGTCGACGTCGGCGGGGTCGGGAACCAGGTTCGGGTCCACCAGGGGGCGCGCCTCGGGAGAGTTGCCGAACCGCAGAGGTCCGTCGTCGAGCTCCTCGGACCCCGGCTCGCCGAATCCGATGTCACCTGGCGCGGACATCTCGACCTCGGAAGCTTCCGGGTCTTCCCCCTCAGCATCCTCCTCTGCGTCGTCCTCCTCCTCGTGACCCGAGGAGGAGGATTTGCTGGCGCCGGCGGCAGCTGCCGGGCCTGTTGCGGTGGTCTCGAGTGGCTTCTCGGGCACCGAGGTATCGACGACCAGGAAGTCAGGAACCGGTGCATCCGGGTCCCGCTCCTGGATGCTCGTCATGGCGGCCCGCAGAGCTTCGATCTTCTGCTGCTGATCACCCATGGCGACCTCCTATCAGCCGTCGACGGCCTTGAGTGCCGGTCCGCCTTCTTCTTCCATCGGTGCGATCAGGCCGAGCTTCTCCCGGATGCGCCGCTCGATCTCATCGGCAAGGTCGGGGTTGTCCTTGAGGAAGGTGCGGGCCTTCTCCTTGCCCTGGCCGAGCTGGTCCCCGTCATAGGTGAACCAGGCGCCGGACTTCTTCACGAGTCCGTTCTCGACTCCAACGTCGATGAGGCCGCCCTCGCGGGAGATGCCTTCGCCGTAGATGATGTCGAACTCGGCCTGCTTGAACGGCGGGGCCATCTTGTTCTTCACGATCTTGGCACGGGTCCGGTTGCCCACCGCGTTGGTGCCCTCCTTGAGGGTCTCGATGCGACGCACGTCGACGCGGACCGAGGCGTAGAACTTCAGCGCCTTGCCGCCGGAGGTGGTCTCCGGGGAGCCGAAGAAGACACCGATCTTCTCGCGCAGCTGGTTGATGAAGATCGCGGTGGTCTTGGTCTGGGAGAGCCGACCGGCGATCTTGCGCAGCGCCTGTGACATCAGGCGTGCCTGGAGTCCGACGTGGGAATCGCCCATCTCGCCTTCGATCTCGGCGCGGGGCACCAGGGCTGCGACGGAGTCGATCACGACGATGTCGATGGAGCCGGAGGAGACCAGCATGTCCATGATCTCCAGCGCCTGCTCACCGGTGTCCGGCTGGGAGACCAGCAGGGCGTCGGTATCGACGCCCAGCTTCTGGGCGTACACGGGATCCAGGGCGTGCTCGGCGTCGATGAAGGCGGCGATGCCGCCCATCTTCTGCGCGTTGGCCACGGCGTGCAGCGCCACGGTGGTCTTGCCGGAGGACTCCGGGCCGTAGATCTCCACGACGCGGCCGCGCGGGAAGCCGCCGATGCCAAGTGCGGCGTCCATGGCGATCGACGACGTGGGGATGGTCTCGATCGGCGCCCGGGTCTCATCACCCAGGCGCATGACCGAACCTTTGCCGTACTGCTTGTCGATCTGTGCAAGCGCTGCTTCAAGCGCCTTCTCACGATCTTTGCTGACTGCCATGATTCACCTCGATGACTCGTTGTATGTATGTGGTGCCAGACTAGGCGGACCCTCTGACATGCCCACGTGCACGGGCAGACGATGTGCATCTGATCGAATCCACTCCGCGGTACGGGCCTTCTGGGGAAAACTCTAGCGCATCGAGTCGAACATATCTTCGACTGCCGCCCTCGGCGTGTCTACCTTCTCCACCCGCCGCGCGGGAGCATCAGCTGCGGGAGGCCGGGGTACGAACCAGGAGCATGAGGCGCAGCCACGAGCGGCTCAGCGAGGGACTGCCTGGGCTGGCGAGCGACCGCCTGGGCCAGCACGCGACGGTCAGGCGGCGACGCCAGCCGAAGCGGCTCAGGCCTTGGGCGCGATGTCTCGGCCGAGCCGACGGTCTGCGGGAACGTCCTGCTGCTCGCAGACGGCATCCCAGACGTCGCGCGGACTCACCCCGGCTTCCAGGGAGGACTTCACGGTGAGCTGGTACTGGCTGAGCACCAGCGAATCGGCCAGCACGTGGGCATAGTTCGGTCCGAACTCGCCCTCCATGAGGAACCAGAAACGGCTTTCTCTCACGAAACCCTCTTGTCTTCTGCGACGTTCACAGCTCCGGGGACGGTGGACCCCTGAGCGAGCGCTGGATCGTGCTCGGCGTCGAATTCGGTATAGGACTGGTTGAGCTTGGCCAGGAGCTGGGACAGCGTCTCGATCTCCTGCTCCTGCCATGGGGTGAGCATCTGCAGGTACCGCTCGGCGCGATCCCCCTGGGCGGATTCCAATCGGGCGCGGCCCTCCTCGGTGAGCGAGACCATCTGCGCGCGGCCGTCGGCCGGATCTGTGGCCTTCTCGATGAATCCGCGGTTCTCCAGGGTGCTGAGCTGACGCGACAGGGTGGGCTTGCCGATCCCGAGGTGTCGAGCGATCGCGGTCATCCGCTGTGGGCCCATCTGCTGCAGCGTGGCGAGCACGGAGTAGGACGCCGGTTCGATCTCCGAGTCGATCTGACGCGCCAGCTGCAGGGCGTTGAATCGACGCCGGACGAAGAGTCGGTTGAATTCCTGCTCCAGCTCGTGGACTTTGGCGCGTCGATCGAAACTTTCCATGGGCAACAGTCTAGAACAGCAAAGGAGGGCCGCCCATAGGGCGCCCTCCCAAGCTGAATCTATGACTTCTCAGGCACAGGTTGTGGTGCTGGTCTCCGGCCGAGATCTCTGCTGTTTCGGCGGACGACCCGGCGGTGCCTCCAGGTCCGACCTTGCGGGTCCAAGCCTGCGGACCCTGCGACTTCAGGACCCGCTGCGGGCCAGCTCTTCGCGGGTCAGCGCGTCGGGCACGCGGTCCGGAACGACCCCGCCGCCGAATTCGCGCTGGAACTCGGTGGGTACGGTGTCGGGGACGTGGAGTCCCTCGGCAGTCGCGATCCGCTCCGCGACCTGGGACAGCATCGTGGAGAGCGGCACTTCCAGGGCCGAGCAGATCGAGGCCAGCAGCTCCGAAGAGGCTTCCTTCTGACCGCGTTCGACCTCGGAGAGGTAGCCCAGGGACACTCGCGCGTCGTGGGAGACGTCTCGGAGGGTGCGGCCCTCCGCCTGGCGGATGCTGCGCAAAACGTCACCGATCTCCTGGCGCAGGACCACTCCCTTGGACTCTCGGGGCTGGGTCGTGGCAACGCCGTCGACGTCCATATCTTTCCATCGGGTCACGCCGTTGACGGTGACTGGTTGTCTCACCATGGACTCACTCCTCTTTCGGTATGTTCCACCTGTGGTCAACGGTCTTCGCAGGTGTTTTCTTCCCGGTGTGGCTGAAGGTCCTAATGTGTCTCTACTCTAGTCGCGATCCCGATGCCGTGAGGCTCGGTGAGCAAGAAGTCTTCGACGAGTTTCAAGGCGCCCTCCACCGAGGCGGCTCGGATCTCGGCGCGGTCCCCGGTCAGGTCCAGCAGCAGCGAGCCGGAGATCCAGGTCTCGGCGGTCTCTGGGCCAAGGCCGGCGGAGGCAGGCTCACAGCCGTCGGGAAGCCGCAGTCCGAGCCGCTCGGCCTCGCTCTTCCTGCAGGCCAGGCCCAGGTAGACGGTGCCGACGTCCTTGCCCTCGTGCGGCTCCGGTCCGGCCACGCCGGTCGTGGCGATGCCGATATCGGCTCCGGTGCAGAACGCCACGCCGCGGGCCATCGCGGCCGCGACGTCGGGATCCACGGCGCCGCGGTCGCTGAGCAGCTCCGCGTCCACGTCGAGAACATTACGTTTCACTGCGCTGGAATAGGCGACGACGCCGCCCAGCAGCGCCACCGAGGTGCCCGGGACCTCCGCGATCCGCGAGGAGAGTCCCCCGGCGGTCAGCGATTCGGCAGTGGCCAGGGTGAGTCCGCGGTGGCCCAGGCTCTGGATCAGGGTGCGCGGCTCGGTGTGAAGCTCGGCGGCGCGGGCGACCTCCCCGGCGTCGCCGGACATCGCGCCCAGCTCCCCGGAGATGTCAGTCATGGTCGGGATCCCTGCCAGGATCGGCTGAGCCCGCGCGCTCCTTCCGGACCCGGCGGCGCATCCTGATCGCGGAGAACAGGTAGTCGAATCCGGTGACCACGGTGACGACGAGCGCGAGGATCATGATCCAGAAGGCGACGTCGGCCAGCCAGCTGGCGAAGACCACCAGCGGCAGCAGCATCAGCAGCAGACCGGCGGACTGCAGCACGGTCTTGAGCTTGCCACCGCGGGAGGCCGGCATGACCCCGTAGCGGATCACCACCATGCGCAGCACGGTGACCCCGAGCTCGCGGGCCAGGATCACGATGGTCACCCACCAGGGCAGCTCGCCGAGCAGCGAGAGCATGACCAGCCCGGCGCCGATCAGCAGCTTGTCGGCGATCGGGTCGGCGATCTTGCCGAAGTCGGTGACCAGGTTGCGGGATCGGGCGAGATCGCCGTCGATCTTGTCGGTGAGCACCGCCAGGGCGAAGACCCCGGCTGCGGCCCAGCGCCACCCGCCGTTGCTGGCCTCGACCGAGCCTGGTCCGAACACCTGGCCCTGGGTGTCGAGCACCAGGAACCAGATGAAGACCGGGACCAGTGCGATGCGCACCATGGTCAGGACGTTGGCGATGTTGAGCAGCGGGGGTTCGGTCCGCTGCCCGGTCTCTGCGGCTCGTTCGCGCGGTGTATCAGTCATGAGCCTCTCAGCGTCCCGTCAGTTCCCACATGTCCTCGCCGGACGTGGAGTCGTGCCCGTCATGATAGTCCTTCGCCTGCGGCAGGGCCGCGGTGCGTTCGGCGAGATCACGGGCGATCAGGTCGGCGCTGGAGAGCGACGCCCGGCTGACCTGGCGCTGCCCGACAGCATGGGTGGGGGCGGTCTGGGTGGGCTCCTCCTCGCCGCGGGCGGCGTAGTCGCTGCCCTCGCGCGGCTGGAGCGGCTGGACCTGGGTGGGCTGGGTGCTCGGGTAGCCAGCGGGATCCGGGGCCGAGGCGGCCGAGACCGCTGAGCCCACCGAATGACCCGAGGGGGCCGAGTGTGCAGACACGGCAGAGGGCACCGAGGCCGCGGAGTGGCCCGAGGCTGCGGAGGCTGCCGAATAGGCAGACCCGGCGTAGCCCGCGGTCGGTGCTGGACGCTGCGCCGGCTCCCCCGCGCCGAGGACGCCGCTGGGGCCGGTCTGGACCGACTGGGCGGGCTCGTACTCGATCCCGGTGTCGTCGTACGCCTCCGGGGCGGCCTCGCTCGGCGCCGCGGCGCGCGGGCCCTCACCACGCATCATCGCCAGCAGTCCGGGAAGCTCCTCCGGGGTGACCAGCACGTCGCGGGCCTTGGAGCCCTCCGAGGCGCTGACCACGCCGCGAGACTCCATCAGGTCCATCAGGCGTCCGGCCTTGGCGAAGCCGACGCGCAGCTTGCGCTGCAGCATGGAGGTGGAGCCGAACTGGGTGGTGACCACCAGCTCGGTGGCCTGCAGGAGCACGTCGAGATCGTCGCCGATGTCCTCGTCGATCTTCTTGGAGACCTTCTCCGGCACCACGTCTTCGCGGTACTGCGCCTTGAGCTGGGACTTCACATGCTCGACCACGGCGTGGACCTCAGAGTCGTTGACCCAGGCGCCCTGCACGCGCATCGGGTTGGGCCGGCCGGCGGGCAGGAACAGGGCGTCGCCCTGACCGAGCAGCTTCTCGGCGCCCACGGAGTCCAGCACCACGCGGGAGTCGGTGGAGGACGAGGTCGCGAAAGCCATCCGGGAGGGGATGTTCGCCTTGATCAGGCCGGTGACGACATTGACCGAGGGGCGCTGGGTGGCCAGCACCAGGTGGATGCCGGCGGCGCGGGCGAGCTGGGTGATGCGCACGATCGAGTCCTCGACGTCGCGCGGGGCGACCATCATCAGGTCCGCGAGCTCATCGACGATGACCAGCAGGTACGGGTACGGGCGCAGGTCACGCTTGGAGTCCGGCGGGAGCTGGATCGCGCCGTTGCGCACGGCCTTGTTGAAGTCGTCCACGTGCTTATAGCCGAAGTGGGCGAGATCGTCGTAGCGGTTGTCCATCTCCTTGACCACCCACTGCAGCGCCTCCGCGGCCTTCTTGGCGTCGGTGATGATCGGGGTGACCAGGTGCGGGACGCCTTCGTAGGCGGTGAGCTCCACCCGTTTGGGGTCCACCATGACCAGGCGCACCTCGTCAGGGGTGGCGCGCATCAGGATCGAGGTGACCATGGAGTTCACGAACGCCGACTTGCCGGCGCCGGTCGCGCCGGCGACGAGCAGGTGCGGCATCTTCGCGAGGTTGGCGACGACGAATCCGCCCTCCACGTCCTTGCCCACGCCCATCACCATCGGGTGATCGGTCTTGCGTGCGGCGTTGGAGCGCAGCACGTCGCCCAGGGCGACGACTTCCTTGTCCTTGTTCGGGATCTCGATGCCGATGGCTGACTTGCCCGGGATCGGCGAGAGGATCCGGACCTCGTTGGAGGCCACGGCCAGGGAGATGTTCTTCTCCAGCCCGGTGACCTTCTCCACCTTGGTGCCGGGGACCAGCTCGACCTCGTAGCGGGTGACGGTGGGGCCCCGGGAGAACCCGGTGACCTGGGCGTCGACCTTGAACTGCTGGAAGGTCTGGTTCAGCGCGTGGACGATCTCGTCATTGGCGGCGGTGTGCTCCTTGGCCGGCGGGCCGGAGGGCAGCAGACCCTGTTCCGGAAGCGTGTAGGTGACGTCTCCGCCGAGGGTGAGCTGCTCGGAGCGCACCGGCATCGCCGCGGCCGGGGCGGGCGCCTCGGGGTTGGGGTTCCGCTTGAGACCGGCAGAGGACGGAACGCCCGACGGCGGCACGGCAGCCGCTGCCGCCGCGGCGGGTGCCGCCTGGGCTGCGGCGGAGTCGGCCTTGTCCCGGGCGCGCTGGATCGCGCGCTCCTGGGCGGTGGGGCGGCGCACTCCGGCAGGCACTGCCGGGGAGCCGAAGGAGTCCTCCTCGGACTCGTCGAAGACCGGATCCTCATAGGCGCCCTCGGTGGCGCGCCTGGCCTCGTGATCCTCGTGGCCGAAGGACTCGCTGTCCGAGGACTCAGCGTCGGAGTCTTCGCCGTCCTGCTTGGAGCCCATGATCTTGGACAGCAGAGACTTCTTCGGGTGGCTCTCATCGGAGGCCTCGGCGTGGCGTGCGGCACGGCGCGGGCGGGCCGGGGCGTCGTCGTCGTAGGACGCCGCTGGGGCTGCGGCGGCGGACTGGCGCTTCGGCTTCTGCGCCGGGGCCTGCCGCTGGGCGGCGCCGCCGGAGGGCAGGTTCGGGTCTTCGAGGGGTTCGCGGCGCTCTCCGACGATGAAGCCCTTGGCGACCGCCACGCGGTCGGGCACTCGGCGCAGCGGGGTGTCGGTGATGACCAGAAGTCCTGAGAGCAGCGCGATGATCAGCAGCGCCCAGACCGGATAGGGGGTCACCAGGGAGGCCAGCGGCACGCTGACCAGGTAGCCGATGACTCCTCCGGAGTTCAGCAGCGCCGTGAAGGTGCCGTCGTCGCCGATGGTGAAGGCCTCGTTGATCGTGGGCAGCCCGTTGGCCAGGTGCACGATGCCGGCGGAGGCGACCAGGATGATGGCGCTGCCCGCGGCGATCCGGGCGTTGCCGGCATGGTCCTGCGGGGCGCGGAAGTAGCGCACGGCGGCGATGAACAGGATCAGCGGCAGGATCACCGAGGCCCAGCCGAAGGTCCCCGCCGTGGAGGTGTGCACCAGGTTCAGCGCCCAGTGGTCCAGCGCGCGGGCTCCCCACCAGTCGACCACCGCGGTGAGCAGCGCGAGCAGGAAGAACACCAGTCCGGCGCCGTCGCGGCGATCGTCGGGGTGGACCTTCACCTGCCGCCCGATTCCGCGCACTGCGGAGGCCACCGGCGTGGCCAGGGCCAGCCAGAAGCCGCGCGCGGCGGAGGCCAGCAGGTTCCCGCGAGGGGCGTCTGCTGGTGGAACGGAGGGATTCTTCGACGTCGTCGCGCGACCGGCAGCACTCTTGGAGGTCTTGCTTCCTTTGGTGCTGGCGGCTCGCGAGGGGGAAGTACGTGTCGCCATACCGGCTAACCTACCCTCGATGCCGGGTCAGGTCACCGATCGGCACACCTTTGGGCTTCGTCACAGCCGTGTGGTCCAGCGGGTGCCGGATACGCCGCTGGGCCCCGCGCGATGCGAGGCCCAGCGGTGTGACGGTGTTCCGGCCGGGATCAGGTCTCGACGACCACCGGGACGATCATCGGCTTGCGGCGCAGCTTGCGCGCCACCCAGGAGCCCATGGTGCGGCGCACGATCTGCTGCAGCTGATGCGTGGTGTGCTCCTTGTTGTCCTGGATCGCCTCGGTCAGCGCGCGGGAGATCTTCGGCTTGATGTCCTTGAAGACCTGATCCTCCTCGGCGACGCCGCGGGCATGGATGTCGGGTCCGGAGATGATCTTGCCGGTCTGCCGGTTGACCACCACGACCACGGAGATGAAGCCCTCTTCGCCCAGCACGCGGCGGTCCTTGAGGTCGTTGTCGGTGATCTCACCGATGGAGGAGCCGTCCACGTAGACGTAGCCGCACTCGACCTGGCCCACGATCTGCGCGACGCCGTTGTGCAGATCGACCACGGTGCCGTCGTCGGCCAGGATGACGCGGTCGCTGGGGACCCCGGTCTCCTCGGCGAGCTTGCCGTTGGCGATCAGGTGGCGGGTCTCGCCGTGGACCGGCATCACGTTCTTGGGCTCGACGATGTTGTAGCAGTAGAGCAGCTCACCGGCGGAGGCGTGTCCGGAGACGTGGACCTTCGCGGTGCCCTTGTGGATCACGTCGGTGCCGAGCTTGAGCAGACCGTTGATCACGCGGAAGACCGCGTTCTCGTTGCCCGGGATCAGCGAGGAGGCCAGGATGACGGTGTCGCCCTCGCCCACCTGGATCGGGTGGTCGCCGTTGGCCATCCGCGAGAGCGCGGCCATCGGCTCGCCCTGGGAACCGGTGGACATCAGGACCACCTCGGAGTCGGGGTAGTTGTCCACCTTCTTCATGTCCACCAGGATGCCCTCGGGAACGTCGAGGAAGCCCAGCTTCGAGGCGATGCCCATGTTGCGCACCATTGAGCGGCCGACGAAGGCCACCTTGCGGTTGTGCGCGTGGGCCGCGTTGAGCACCTGCTGCACGCGGTGCACGTGGGAGGAGAAGGACGCGACGATGATCCGCCGGTTGGAGGTGCCGAAGAGCTGGTCCAGGGTCGGGCCGATCTCCTTCTCCGGGGTGGTGAAGCCGGGGACGTCGGCATTGGTGGAGTCGGTGAGGAACAGGTCCACGCCCTCTTCGCCGAGCTTGGCGAAGTGGCGCAGGTCGGTGATCCGGCCGTCCAGGGGGAGCTGGTCCATCTTGAAGTCGCCGGTGTGCAGCACGGTGCCGGCCTCGGTGCGGATGAACACTGCCAGCGCGTCCGGGATGGAGTGGTTGACCGCGACGAACTCGCACTGGAAGGGACCGAAGTCCTCGACGTCGCCCTCTTGGACCTCCAGGGTGTAGGGCTTGATCCGGTGCTCGGCGAGCTTGGCCTCGATGAAGGCCAGGGTCAGCGTGGAACCGATCAGGGGGATGTCGGGCTTCTTGCGCAACAGGTACGGGACGGCGCCGATGTGGTCCTCGTGACCGTGGGTGAGGACCAGGCCGACGACGTCGTCGAGCCGGTTCTCGATATAGCTGAAGTCAGGAAGGATCAGGTCCACGCCGGGCTGTTCCTCTTCGGGGAAGAGGACGCCGCAGTCGACGATCAGCAGCTTGCCGCCGATCTCGAAGACCGTCATGTTGCGCCCGACCTCCCCCAGGCCGCCCAGGGCGACGGTGCGCAGAGTGCCGCGGCGGAGTTTTGGTGGAGTGATGAGGCGCTGTGCTGCCAAGGTGAGTTTCCTCCTCGAGAGATCCCGGTGGGGACCTCCATTATGTTGTGGTTGCGATGTCTGCCCTGGCGCGGCGTCCGGTGCGGACGCCTCGCTCAGAGCTGCCAGCCTGCCTCGCGCAGGTCGGCGATGATCAGCTGTTTCTCGAGTTCGTTGGCCTGGACCAGGGGCAGGCGGACGCCGGGATGCATGCCGGTGCCGAGCCAGTTGAGCACCTGCTTGCAGGAGACCGCGCCCTGGACGCGGGTCATCATGGCGCGGATGACGGGGCCGAGCTCGCCGTGGGCGATGCGGGCCTCGCGCAGCTCGTAGTTGAGCACCGCGTCGATCATCCGGCGGAAGGTCGGGGATGCCACGTGGGCGGTGACCGAGACGACGCCGGCGGCGCCCATGGCCATCCAGGCGAGCACGTTCTGGTCATCACCGGAGTAGACCTCGAGGTCGGTCTTGGTGAGCACCTCGGTGGTGGCGGTGATGTCGTTCTTCGCATCCTTGAGCGACATGATGTGCGGGTGCTCGGCAAGCTTCAGGATCGTCTCGGTGGCGATCGGGATGCCGGTGCGGCCGGGGATGTCGTAGACCATCAGCGGCAGGTCCGCGGCATTGGCCACCGCGGTGAAGTGCGCGAACACGCCGTCCTGGCTGGGCTTGTTGTAATACGGGGTGACCACCAGCTGACCGTCGGCTCCGGCCCGCTCGGCGCGCTTGGCCATGAGCAGGTCGTGGTCGGTGTGGTTGGTGGCGGTGCCGGCGATGACCTTGGCCCGGTCCCCGACGGCGGACTTGGCGGCGCGGACCAGAGATTCCTTCTCGTGGTCCTCCAGCGTGGAGGTCTCACCGGTGGTGCCCGAGACCACCAGGGAGTCGTTGCCCTCCTCGACGAGACGCACGGCGAGTGCCTCGAAGGCGTCGAAGTCGATCTTGTCATCCGGGGTGAACGGGGTCACCATCGCCGTGATCAGATGCCCGAAGTACGGGTCGGTCTGATCCGGGTGCTGGACCTGCCCCTCCGTGAGGTGCGGATCGAATTCGTGTGTGGGCTCGTTGTCGCTTGCCATGGGCAACAGCCTACCGCCTGGGCCCCTCCGCCGGGCCAGCGACGGGCGGGAACCCGAGCCGGACCTGGCCGGGACCCCGCGGCAGGGTCAGCTCTCGAGGTCCTGCATCGGACCCGCGGCCAGGGTGGTGCCGCTGTGGCTGGGGTCGCCGTCGAAGTGTTCGTGCGAGACGTCGACCACCGGGTACTGGCTCAGGTCGATGCCCGCAGGGACGGTCAAGGTGGTGGACCCGGCGGTGGCGGCGCCGAGCGAGATCAGCTGGGTGCCGTCTTCGTCCCGCAGCCACACCTCGAAGTAGCCGGCCTCCGGATCCGGGGCGGCCGAGATCTCGATGGTCAGCTCCAGATCGCCCGCCTCGGTCTCGATCATCTCGGCGCGGCCGGTGAAGTCCTCGGCCGCCACCGGTTCCAGGGTGGCGTCGCCGAGCACCGTGGGCTCCGCGACCGGAGGCTCGGCCTGGGTTGCGTCCTCCTGGCCCAGCAGGGCCGCAACCGCAGCGCCGCCCAGCACCGCGCCGGCGGCGGCCGCCGCGAGCGGGATCCAGAGCCGACTGCGCGAACGTTGCTGGCCATGGGTGCTCCCCCGTCGCGAGTCGCTGCGGCGGTCCCGGCGGCGGTCCCGGCGGCGGTCCTGAGGGTTCAGCGATGTGACCGTTGCCTCGCCGCGGCGACGCTCGGATGTCTGATCTCGGGTCTGATCGGGGGCCTGGTCGGGGGACGCGGCGATCTCGGCGGCGATCCGGTCCCAGAGCTCCGCGGGTGGCTCGAGGATCTCGGCAGGATCTCGCAGGGCCTGAAGGGCGCGCTCGGTGGCTTCGAAGGCCGCGCGGCAGGGGGCGCAGAGCGCGAGGTGCTCACGCTGGGCGGTTCCCAGTGGATCAGTGGCGATCTCGGGGTGGGCAGGATCGGCGTCGGCAGGATCGGCGTCGGCACCACCCGGCGCGGAGAGTCGAGGGTCCGCGAGGATGGCGAGGTGCTCGTCTGTCAGGTGCCCATTGGCGGCGAAGCCGTCGCGTGGTGAAGGCTGTTCAGTCACTGTGCACCTCCAGACTCTGTCTCATGCGTGCCAAGCCCCGGTGGACATGGGATTTCACGGTGCCGAGCGGCATCTCCAGGCGTTCCGCGATGGTGCGGAGCGGAAGGTCCTCGGTGTAGGCCAGGCGAATTATCTCATCCTGCGGTGGTCCCAGCTGATTCAGGCTCTGTTGGACCACCACCCGGTCGACCACGGCGTCGGTGGGCTGCGGCGAACCGTTGCGCGCGGCAGCGTCGGCGCCGGCTTCGGCGGCCTGGTGGTCTCGTTCGCGTCGGGCGAAGACGTCCGCGATCACCCGGCGGGTGATCCCGGTGAGCCAGGCGCCGGTGGGCTGGGTGACGTCATAGGTGTCCCGCGAGCGCCAGGCACGCGTGAACACCTGCTGGGTGGCGTCTTCGGCATCCTGCCGATGCCGAAGCGCGGCCATGCACAGGGAGAACACGAATGCCGAATGCTGCCGGTAGAGGTCCTGCATCGCTGCGGGCTCCCCGGCCGCGAAGCGCATCGCAAGGTGCTGCTGATCCAGAGCGTCTCCTCGGTCGGGGGGCAGGGTCAGGGTCGGCGAGACCAGGGGCGTCGCCTGCTCAGTCGAGGGGCTCGGCGACCACGATGACGTTGTCCGCATAGCTGCCGCGTTCATCGATCCACTGACCCCCGCAGGTGATCAGCACGAGACGGTGCTGACCGGTCCGCTCGAAATACGGAGCGAAGTCCAGACCGTCCTTGCCGAGCTGTTCCACCTGTGTGACTTCATAGTGGTGGGCAGCACCGGCTTCGTCAAGGACGGTCACCTCCTCGCCGGGGCGGGAGTCTTTCAAGGCGTAAAGGGGACCGACCGGGGTCTCCACAGACCCGGCATGGGCCGAGATGACCGTGGTGCCGACCTCATCGGCCGGCGCCTTGCCGTATTCATACCAGGCAGCCTGCGCGGCGTCGTCGGGGATGTCCATCTGACCATCACTGGCGACGCCGCGCGGCTCGACCGGGATATCCGCATCGATCTCCGGATAGAGCACCTGGACCGGCTCAGGGGTGGGCTCCCGTTGCCCCTGATCGGCGGACTGCACCGGCACGGACCCCGGGCTCAGCGCGGAGGGGGCGGCCTCCGGAGATCCAGGGGCCTCCGGCGAAGGGGATGACGCCGAAGGCTCCTGGGGTTCTCCGGAGGCCGAGACCGTCGCCGCCGGACCCTCGGAGCTCTCCACAGATCCCATGGCGCACCCTGTTGCGGCCAGAGAAGCGGTGAGCACGAGGGCCAGGCCGAGGGAGTGACCCGCCGGCCGGCGACGACGGTGGTTGTTCATCTCAGGCGCGGCTCTTGGCGCGAGCGCCCATGGCCACGGCGCCGACCCCCATCAGGGCCAGCACGCCGATGCCGGCGACCCAGCCGGCGGTGGACTGGCCAGCCGCGACTTCGAAGTTGCCGGTGGGCACACCGTCCGGCGCCGAGTGGTGCGCGTCGACGGTCTGGGTGGCCAGGGCCAGGTTGCCGTCCTCCGCGGAGCCCCAGGCGTAGACGATCGTGTTGACGCCCTCGGCGACGTCGACGTCGGCCGGGCCGAGGACCGGATCAGACTCACCGGTCAGCGACACTGCGGCCTCCAGCGTGCCGGCGGGCAGATCCAAGGATGCCTCATCCGGGTTGGCCAGCGCCTCGACGGCGACCTCGCCGTTGGCCCAGATGTCGACCTCGGGCGCGGCGGCGACGTGGCGCACGGTCAGGCGACCCTCACCGGCTGCCAGCTCCGAGGTGTCGTTCACGAACGGGGTCACGGTCGGGTTTCCGTCAGCGTCCAGGTGAGCGGCTGCGGTGTAGTTGCCGCCAGCCTCGAGGGAGACATCGACCGGACCGAGCACCGGATCTGAATCATCTGCGGCGTCGGCGGCGGTGATGGCCACCGAGTAGTCACCGCCTGGCAGCTCGAGCGGACCGGCCAGGTCACCCGGGTTGAAGTCATCGAGAGTCAGCTCGCCGTTGACGTAGACGTCCACGGGGAGATCCGGCACGGCATGCAGCACGGAGAGGTGGGCCGAGGCATCGTGCTCGTCGGCGTAGGCGGGGGCCGCAGAGGCGGCGATGGCCATACCGACCAGAGCGGTGGTGGCGAGTGGAAGTGACTTGCGCATGGCGATGTCCTTTCAGGGTGCCTGAAGGCAGTGATGGTGATCACTTTTTGTGCTCACAACAGAACTACCGTCGGAGCGTCAAAAAGGTTGCACCGGGTGCGGAACTTTTTTCTCGCGAGCCCGTGTCAGGACTCCTCGACGCCCGCTGCGGGAGTCTGAGGCGCTCCCACGAGGAGTCTTCGCCTCGGCGGGCACCGCGGAGGCAGTAACGTACGTGCTGTGAACACAGCCGGCACCACCTCCGTCCGTACCCGGCGCATCTCCGGAGTCGACGCTGCTCGCGGCCTCGCACTTCTGGGCATGATGACCGTCCACGTGCTGCCCACGATCTCTGAGTCGGGTCAGGACGCCAGCTGGGCCGGACTGCTGTTCACCGGCCGGCCCTCGGCATTGTTCGCGATGCTGGCCGGCGTGGGACTCTCGCTGCTCAGCGGTGGTGCCGGTCGGGGCCATTCCGGCGCGCAGCTCGCTGGTGACCGCAAGGCGATCGCGATGCGCGCGGTGATCGTGGTGCTGATCGGTCTCGTCATCGCCTCCTTAAACTCCGGGGTGGCGATCATCCTGGTGCACTACGGGCTGCTCTTCCTGCTGGCGCTGCCCTTCCTGAGTCTGGGCGCGGTGCCGCTGTTCGCGCTGGCCGGCGCGTGGGTCGCCGCGACGCCCGTGGCGTACTGGTGGCTGCACAATGATCTGCGCAGCTCCTGGGAGGGTTTCCCTGACATGTGGCGGCTGTGGCACTCCCCCGGTGTCGCGGACCTCTTCACCCCATCCTTGCTCGGCATGGATCTCGCGCTGACCGGGTATTACCCGTTGCTGCTCTGGCCGGCGTACCTCTTCACCGGGATGGCCATCGGTCGGCTGCAGCTGCAGCGCACGGCCACGGCATTGAAGCTGGCCGGCGTCGGACTCGGACTGGCAGCGGTGAGCTACGGGGTGCACCTGTGGATGCTCTGGCAGTCCCCGCTGGTGCCTGAGCTGGCCGCCCGCTACGGCTGGTCCAACGCCGAGATGCGTGCCGAGCTGATGGTCGGGACCTTCCAGGTCCCGCTGGTCACCGAGGACCTCTGGTTCCTGCTGGCGACGCCGCATCAGGGCTCGACGATGGATCTGATCCACACGATCGGCACGTCGATGCTGGTGCTGGGACTGTGCCTGCTGATCGCGGAGAAGCTGCGCTGGGTGCTGGCTCCGCTGATCGGGGCGGGCGCGATGCCGCTGACCCTCTACGTGGCCCACCTGGTGGTGCTCCACTTCTGGCGCGGCACCCCGGTGCCGGACTTCCTGACCTTCCTCACCGAGTATTCGCCGATGCAGATGACGCTGATCCTGATCGTCGGCGCGCTCGGTGCGGGGCTGCTGCGCTTCGTGCTGCGCCGCCGCGGACCGTTGGAGGCGTTCACCCACGCCGCCGGCAACGCCGCCGCCGGCCGCTGATCACCTAACCGCTGACCCGCCGGTCGCTGATCCGGTCGCTGACCCCCGCCCGCTGACCCCTCGGCAGCCCGCTCAGGCGAGGCGGCGGGCGCCGGCGGAAGGATGCGCCAGGAACCCGGTGGGCTCGGTGAATCCGTGCCGGCGGGCGTTGTCCTGGACCGCGGCGAGCAGTCCGTCGAAGGAGTCGGCGTGGATCAGCGCGATCACGCAGCCGCCGAACCCGCCGCCGACCTGGCGCGCGCCCAGCGCGGGCTGCACCTCGACCGAGGGCGGAGCCGAGAGCAGGGTCTCCACCAGCGTGTCGGTCTCCGGCACGGTGATCTCGAAGTCGTCGCGCTGCGAGGCGTGGGAGGCGGTGAGGATCTCACCGAGCTGGGCGTAGGCGCCGGTGCGCAGGGCCTCTCGCGCGGCGAGCACCCGCGCGTTCTCGGTGAGCACGTGCCGGACCCGTCGCAGGGTGACCTCGTCGCTGAGCCGCGCGGGCAGGTCCTCGGGCGTGACGCCGTCGTCGTTGAGCTCGCGCAGGCTCGCCACCCGCAGCATCCGGGCACCGGCCTCACACTGGGCGCGGCGGGCGGCGTACTCGCCGTCGACCAGCCGGTGCTCGGCGAGGGAGTCGATGACCAGCAGCGCGAGGCCGTCCTCGACCAGGGTGAAGGGGACCTGTTCGGTGCTCATGCTTCGGGTGTCCAGCAGCAGCGCGTGCTCGGCCTCGGCGGCGACCGAGGCCATCTGGTCCATGATCCCGCAGGGCATCCCCACGAAGTCGTTCTCCGCGTGCTGGGCCAGCCGGGCCAGCTCCGCGGCGGGCAGCACGACGCCGGCCAGCTCGGTGGCGGCGAGCCCCACCGAGCACTCCAGGGCCGCCGAGGAGGAGAGTCCCGCACCGATGGGCACCGTGGAGTCGATGAGCAGATCGAATCCGGGGAGCATGTGCCCGGCCTGCTCCAGGGACCAGAGCATCCCGGCGGCATAGGCCGCCCAGCCCTCGACGACGCCGGGAGCCAGTCCGTCCAGGCTGAACTCCGCGGTCTCGCTGTTGAGCAGCGAGCGCACGTGGACCATCCGGTCCTCACGGGCCGCGGCGGCCACCTGGCTGACCTGGGGCAGGGCGAAGGGCAGCACGAAGCCACCGTTGTAGTCGGTGTGTTCCCCGATCAGGTTGACCCGGCCGGGCGCGGCCCAGATCCCGGTGCAGGGACGGCCGTACCCGGCCTGGAACTTCTCGGCCAGCGCGAGGTGCTCGGCGCTCATGCGGTGACTCCGGAGTTCGGGGTCTTGACCTCGTGGCCCAGCGCGGACCAGGCGTCGGCGACCATCTCGTGCACCTGACGGGTCGGGGCCCAGCCGAGCCGCTCCAGCGCGCGGGCTCCGGAGGCGACCAGCACCGCCGGGTCTCCCGCGCGGCGCGGTTCCTCCACGGCGGGCACTGCGGCTCCGGTGACCGCGCGGACGGCCTCGATGACCTGCCGCACCGAGGTGCCGGTGCCGGTGCCCAGGTTGTAGATCTCGTGGGTCGAGGGCTCGGCGGCGGCGAGGGCGCGCAGGTGCGCCTCGGCCAGGTCGAGCACGTGGATGTAGTCGCGCACCGCCGTGCCGTCCTCGGTGGGGTAGTCCGTGCCGAAGATGCTGGCGGACTCCTTCTCCCCCGCGGCGACCTTGAGCAGGTTCGGGATCAGGTGGGTCTCTGGGTCGTGCCGTTCGCGCAGCGTCCCGGATGCGCCGGCCACGTTGAAGTAGCGCAGGCTGATCGCGGCCAGCCCGTGGGCGTGCGCCTCGGCGGTGAGCATGTGATCGATGGCCAGCTTCGACGCCCCGTAGGGGTTGGTCGGCATGGTCGGGTCCGATTCGGCGATGCTGGACCCGGCGGGTTCGCCGTAGACCGCGGCGGTGGAGGAGAACACCAGCCTGCGGACCCCGGCGGAGCGCATCGCGTCGAGCAGGGCGAGGGTGGCGACGATGTTGCCGTGCCAGTAGCGCTCCGGGTGGCTCACCGACTCCCCCACGAGGGAGCGGGCGGCGAGGTGGATGACGCCGTCGAAGCTGGAGTCGAGGATCTCACCGACCTTCAGCAGCTCGGTCTGGTGCCAGCGCGCGCCCTCCAGGAGCGAGTCGGCATGGCCGGTGCTCAGGTTGTCCAGGACCTCCACGGTGTGACCCTCGGCGAGCAGCCGCTGCACCACCACTGATCCGATATACCCGGCACCGCCGGTGACCAGCAGCTTCATGGTGTCTCCTCTGAGTCGGTGGGTGTTGCTGTAGGTGTTGTGCTCGTCGATTGTGCCGTGTCTGATTCTGCCGCCTGCGGCCCGATCGCCACCAGTCGCCGTGCCGTCTCCTCCGGAGCGATGTCGTTGATGAACACGCCCATCCCGGATTCGGAGCCGGCCAGGTATTTCAGCTTGTTCTCCGCCCGGCGGATCGAGAACAGCTGCAGGTGCAGTCGCATCAGCCCGGGCTCCGCAGAGGCCGGCGCCTGCTGCCAGCCGGAGATGTAAGGCAGCGGCGCGTCGAAGAGCAGGTCGCCGCGGCGCAGCAGGTCCAGGTAGAGCGCGGAGAAGTCATCGCGTTCGGCGTCGGTGAGCTCAGGCAGCCGCTCCACCGCGCGGTGGGGGTAGATGTGCAGCTCCACCGGCCAGCGCGCCCAGGCGGGGATGAAGGCGGTCCAGTGCTCGGTGCGCGCGACGATCCGGCGTCCGTCGGCCACCTCGCTGGCCAGGATGTCGCTGAACACATCGGCGTCGCGGCGGGCGCGGTAGTCCGCGGCGGAGTCCAGCAGGGTGCGGGTGCGCGGGGTGATGAACGGGTAGCCGTAGATCTGCCCGTGCGGGTGGTTCAGGGTCACCCCGATCTCCTCACCGCGGTTCTCGAAGCAGTACACCTGTTCGACGCCGGGCTCGGCGAGCATCGCGGCCGTGCGGTCCGCCCAGGCGTCCACCACGGTGCGCATCCGCCGGAGGCTGACCGCTCCGAGCTGGGAGGTGTGCTGATCGGTGAAGCAGACCACCTCGCACCGGCCGGAGCCGGGCTGGCGCAGCCCGGCGGACTCCTGCGCCGCCGTCGTCGTGCTGAGCAGGTCTCCCGGGATCGGGACGTCGCCGCGGAAGGAGGGGAACCGGTTCTCGAAGACGACGACGTCATACTGGCCCTGCGGAACCTCGGTGGCGCGCTCGGGCGTGGAGGGGCACAGCGGACACTGGTCGGTGGAGGGCAGGTGGGTGCGGTTCTGCCGGGCGGCCGCGATGGCGACCCACTCGCGCAGCAGCGGGTCGTAGCGCATCTCGTTGCCGCCCACCGGTCGGGAGATCTCGCGTCGGTCCTGGACGGTGCGCCGGCGAGGCTCGTCGTCGAAGAAGATGATCTCGCGGCCGTCGGCGAGCTGGGCGCGGGTGCGCTGCGCGGCCGGCAGGCCCGGCTCCGGCGCGGATCGGGGGGAATCGCTGGCGGGCGTGGTCATCGGGGACTCCTGGTCTCGGTGGGTTCGGCGAGGACCAGTGAGTCCAGCCGTTCGCGCAGGGCGGCAGCGGCGGCGGCGTCGATCCCGGTGTCGGTGATCAGTGCGTGGATCTGCGCCAGCTCGGCGAAGGTGCCCAGGGCGGTGGTGTTCCATTTGCTGTGATCGGCCAGCACGACGGCGCGCGGCGCGGTGTCCAGCCAGCTCCGGTTGGTCTCGGCCTCCTGGAGGTTCGGGGTGGTCAACCCGGCGTCCAGGGCGAATCCGTGGGCTCCGAGGAACACCAGGTCCAGATGCAGCGAGCGCAGCGCCTGGTTCGCGATGGGTCCGACCAGCGCGTCGGAGGGCGTGCGCACTCCCCCGGTGAGGATCACGGTCCGTGGCGCGGCGTCGTGCCCGGCCGGCGCCGGCTCGGCGGAGCGATGGAAGATCTCAGCGATCCGCGGGGAGTTGGTGACCACAGTGAGCTCGGGGATCTCCAGCAGCCGGTGGGCCAGCGTCCAGGTGGTGGTGCCGGCGGAGAGCCCGACGGACATCCCCGGCTGCACCAGCGCCGCGGCCTCGGCGGCGATGGCCTGCTTCTCGGCGCGGCGCTGTGCGGACTTGGCCTGGAAGCCCGGCTCCTCGGTGCGTCGAGGGTGGGAGCCGGTCCTGGTCGGGGTGACCGCTCCCCCGTGGACCTTGTCGATGAGCCCCTGGGCGGCGAGGTTGTCGAGGTCCCTGCGGATGGTCATGTCCGAGACCTCGAAGTGTCCGGCGAGCTCGTTGACGCTCACGGCCCCGGCGGTGTCGAGCATCGAGACGATCCCGGCGCGACGCTGTGCTGCCAGCATGGGATCCCCTCTCCGCTCATGGTCGTGTCGATCACATTCAAACATAGTTCAACACTTTCCAACACCTCTCGGGCGGATCCGGGTGGGCGATAGGCTGGGGGGATGAGCACAGCACAGATTCGAGTCGCCGTCCTCGGCGCAGGCGGCCGCATGGGCACCGAGGCAGTGAAAGCCGTCCAGGACGCACCCGACATGGAGCTCGTCGCCGCACAGGGCCGGCACGACCAGCTCAGCGAGATCCTCTCCGCCGGCGCCACCCACGTGGTGGATCTGACCGTTCCGGAGTCCACCGAGGCCAACGTCCGCTTCGCCGTGGAGAACGGCCTCCACGCCGTGGTCGGCACCACCGGCTGGGACACCGCCAGGCTGCACGCGCTTGAGCAGCTGCTCGCCGAGCACAGCTCCGCCGGCGTGCTGATCGCCCCGAACTTCGCCCTGGGCTCGGTGCTTGCCACCGCCTTCGCCGCGAAGGCCGCGCAGTACTTCGAGTCAGCCGAGATCATCGAGCTGCACCACCCGAAGAAGGTCGACGCCCCCTCTGGAACCGCGGTGCGCACCGCAGAGCTGATGGGCCAGGCGCGCGATGCGGCCGGCGTCGACCCCTCCCCCGATGCCACCGAGACTGCTCTGGACGGCGCCCGCGGGGCTGAGGTGGCCGGGATCCACGTGCACTCGGTCCGGCTGCGCGGACTCGTCGCCCACCAGGAGGTCCTGCTGGGCTCCCCCGGGGAGCAGCTGACCATCCGGCATGACTCCTTCGACCGCGCCTCCTTCATGCCCGGCGTGCTGCTGGGCCTGCGCACCGTCGGTTCACGGCCCGGACTGACCCACGGACTCGACGGCTACCTGGACCTGGGACTGTAGCCCGCGTGAAGACTAAATTCTGGACCGGACTGGTCATCGTCCTGCTCGCCATCATGCTCGTCGGCGCCGGGGCCTCCGCCTGGCGCTTCCTGCGCGTGGATGACATCTATGCCCAGCTGATCGGGGTCGGCGCGATGGCCATCGTGATCCTCGGTGCCTGGGTGCTGGGCCGTGAGCTGCTCTTCGGCATCGGCACCGAGAAGCTGGGCCGTCAGCTCGAGACCGAGGGCGGCCTGCCCGAGGACACCGTGGAACGCTCCGCCGGGGGCCGGGCGAACCGCGCCCAGGCCGATGAGCAGTTCAAGATCTACGCCGCGGAGGCCGAGGCCGCACCCGAGGACTGGCGCTCCTGGTTCCGGCTCTCCATCGCGTATGACATCGCCGGGGACCGCACCCGCGCCCGGAAGAACATGCGCAAGGCGATCACCATGGAGAAGGCCGCCCGCTCGAAGAAGTAGTCACGGCAGACTCCCTGGGCCGGCTCCCGTCACGGAACCGGCCCAGGTCTCTGAGGTCGTGGTGGTCTAGACAGCTACCGACTCCCTGGGCGCGCTGGCGGTCTTCCGCGCCCGGTGAGCCTTGTAGAGGCTGAACCCGATCGAGCCGACCGCGAGGATCAGGAAGGTCAGCGAGATCGGTCGGGTGACGAAGGTGCTCAGCGTGTCGCTCAGCTGCAGCGCGCGCAGCAGCTCCTCCTCCAGGGTGGCGCCGAGGATCAGCCCCAGGATCATCGGACCCAGCGGCACACTCAGCTTCACGAGCAGGAACCCGATGATGCCGAAGGCGACGACGACCCAGATGTCGAAGATCCGATTGTTCATCGCGAAGGAGCCGACCGCGGTCAGCACCAGGATGCACGGCACCAGGATCGCCTTCGGGACCAGTGTGACGCGAGCCAGGAACGGCAGCAGCAGGGTCTGGACGACCAGCACGCACAGCGCCGCGACCACGATCGAGAGGTAGATCGAGTTCACCAGCACCGGTTGACGCTCGAAGAGCCCCGGGCCGGGTGCGATCCCGTGCAGGATCAGCGCACCCATCATCACGGCCTGCGCCACGTCTCCGGGGATGCCCAGGGTGATGGTGGGGATGAACGCACCGCCGGCCACGGCGTTGTTCGAAGTCTCGGAGGCGACGATCCCACCCGGGTGGCCCTTGCCGTAGTTCTCCGGGTCACGCTTCTCGGCCTTCTTGGCCCGGTCGTAGCTGATGAAGTCCGCCGATTCGGCGCCGGCGGCCGGGAGGGTGCCGATGAACGTGCCCACCATGGAGGACCGCAGGACGTTGCGCTTCTCGTGCCACATGTCGCGCATCACCTGGCGATAGGGGACGCGGATTTTCGGCGCCCCGGTGCCGCCGCTGGGCCGGGTGTCCAGCCGGGACTCTTCCACGTTGACCAGCAGCTGGGAGACCGCGAAGAGCCCGATCAACACCGGAATCGCGCTGAGTCCCCCAGAGAGCTGGGGATTGTCGAAGTTGAACCGCATCTGACCCGCCGGGGCGACCCCGATCGTGCTGATCAAGAGCCCCAGACAGGCGGCGATCAGTCCCTTCACCAGGTGTTTGCCGCTGAGTCCGGCCACGAGGGTCAGTGCGAAGAGCACCAGCGAGAAGATCTCCCAGGGACCGAAGTTCAGGGTGAAGCGCCCGATGATCGGTCCCACCAAAAACAGCACGGCGGCCCCGATCAGCGTGCCGATCACCGAGGAGGCGATGCCGATCCCCAGCGCCCGGGCGGGCTCCCCGGCCTTGGCCATGGGGTATCCGTCATAGATGGTCACCACCGAGGACGGGGTCCCGGGGATGCCGAGCAGGATTCCAGCGATCAGCCCTCCGGAGAGTCCACCGATATAGATGCCGATCATCAGGGCGAGGCCCTGGACCGGTCCCATGGCGAAGGTGAACGGGAACGCGAGCACCAGCGCCATGGTGAAGGTGAAGCCGGGGATGGCCCCGGCGATGATGCCGACGAAGACGCCGATCAGGATCGTGAGCAGAGTCAGTGGCGCGGCGACCTCGCCGGCGGCCGCGACCAGACCTAGTTCCATCATGTGAGTGAGTCCTGTTCCCCTACGGCAGCACTGTGCGCAGGACGTTCTCGAACACCCAGTTGAGGGTGAAGGGCAGCAGCGTGGCCAGCGCCAGGCTGGCGATGAGGACCGGCTTGGAGTACTCCCTGATCAAGAGGGCGAATCCGCCGAGCAGGAAGATCATGGAGCTGAGCACGAAGCCTGCGAGTCCCAGGAGCGCCACGTAGACGGAGAGCATCGCGACCATCGCGGGCACCCGCCAGTGCACCTTGAGGAAGGTGTCCAGTCCTTTGAAGCTCACCGCCTGGTCCGCGGCGACGAAGCTGCGGACCAGCAGGATCGCGGTGAGTCCGAAGATCAGTCCGAGGATCACCCGTGGGAAGAAGGCCGGACCAGCGCCGCGCCGCCGGTGGGGCCGGGCAGCTCGGTGGTCTGGGACCAGAAGGCGCCGGCGAGGACCACCAGGGCCAGGCAGAAGAGACGGTCAGCCATGAGGGCACCTCCGCAGAGCGGGAGACCTCATGCTCAGAAGTCCTGCATCTGGTCGGCCAGCTGCTCCATCGAGGAGTCCAGCTCGTCGATGTGGCTCTGGTAGTCCTCGGAGTTCATGAAGTTCGGGTAGGACCCGAGCTCCTCGACGCGCTCCTGGAACTCCTCATTCTCGAAGGCCGCCTCGAAGGCGTCCTGCAGGACCTCGATGTGCTCGGCGGGGGTGCCCTCCGGGGCCAGGAAGCCGCGGTCCACGGTGAGCGAGAAGTCGATGCCCTGCTCCGCGACGGTGGGGAGGTCCGGCAGCTGCGGGTCCCGTTCGTCGTTGACGACGCCGAGCGGGACCAGGGATCCGTCTTCGATGTAGCCCTCACCGGAGGCGTAGTCGCCGGTCATGCCGTCGACCTCACCGGAGATCAGCGCGGCGTACTGCGGGCCGGTGCCGTTGTAGTTCACGTAGTTCAGCGAGGTGGGGTCGATGCCGGCGGCGTCGAGGATCGCGGCGATCGTGTAGTGATCCTCGGAGCCGGTGGTGAAGGCCCAGGTCACCTCGCCCGGGTTGGCTTCGACATGATCGAGGAAGCCCGCGAGATCCTCGATCCCGTGCTCTTCGGCGAAGTCGGAGCTCACCGAGGGCAGGTGCGGGGTCGCGGTGCCCAGGGCGATGGGCTCGAAGGCGTCAAAGCCGTAGTCGACGATGTTGGTGTGGAACGCGGCGGCGGTCACCTGGTGGGTGCCCAGGATCGTGTAGCCGTCGGCCTGGGAGTCCTTGACCTGGCGGGAGCCCACGGTGGCCGAGGCGCCCTCGACGTTGACCGGAACGATGTTCTGTCCGAGCTCGTCCTCGGCATATTCGGCCATGAGCCGGAACAGGACGTCGGAACCGCCGCCCGGCGGGTAGGGAATGACCATTTCGACCGGGGCGGTGGGAATCCCTCTTCGGCGGCGCCGGCTTCGGCGGTGTCTCCGCAGGAGCTCAGCGCCAGGGTGCTGATGGCCAGGGTGCCGATGACAAGGTGCGCGTTCTTCTTCACGGTGTTCTCCTCAGGTGAGTGGTGGGGTGCGAGTGAGCAGGATTGGTCGGATGAGTGGAGTCAGGCGGGCGGGCTCAGGTCGGCCGGGTGGGTCGGGTGGTCAGCGGGTGAACGTGTCGGTCGGGACGGTGCCGGTGAATCCGTGGGCGGGCTTCTTGTGCAGGGCCCGGGCCAGCGCGGCGTGGCGGGAGCTGGTGATGTGGTCGGTCATGGCGGCCTCTGCGGCGTCGAAGTCCTGCAGGGCGAGCAGGTCCAGGATCGTCAGGTGCTGCTCGGCGGCGATGGCCAGCCGGTCGGAGGTCATGTAGCCGTACATGCGCAGGGCGCGGATCCGGTCGTTGACGTGGACCAGGACCGAGACCAGCGCGGGTTCTCCGGCGGCCTCCAGGACGCTGCAGTGGAAGGCTTCATCGAGGGCGACCATGTGGGGCGCGGGCTCGGGCATGTCGGCGCGCAGCTGCTCCCACTGCGTGGAGAGCGCGCAGAGCATGGCGGCGTCGTATTCCGCCGGGCCGTGGGCCACGCGTCGGATTCCCTGCAGCTCCAGGGCCAGTCGGGCCTCGTAGAGTCCGCCGAGCACATCCGGGGAGGGCAGCACGAGTCCGAAGCCGTTGGTGTGCTTCTGCAGCAGACCTTCAGCCACCAGGCGTGCGATGCTCTCGCGCACCGGGGTTCGAGACACCCCGAACTCCGAGGCGACGGATTTCTCGGTCAGCCGGTCCCACGGGGAAACGTGTCCGGCTCGGATCGCCGTCCGGAGGGCGGCATAGACCCGGTCGGTGGCCGGCAGCGCAGCGGCCTCCGTATTCGGGTCTGTCGACGCATCTGTATACATGCTGACAACGCTAGAAGGACAGTGTTTCCCTCTGGTTGCCGAGGGTTACAAGGCGATTACTGCGGTGATGCGTTTAGGTGACCGTCTCCGCACAGGGCTAGAGCCCGACCCACTCCTTGCTGCCGTCGGCGAAGAACTGCTCTTTCCAGATCGGCACCTGTTCCTTGGTCTGCTCGACCAGCTCCGCGCAGGCCTGGAACGCCTCCGCGCGGTGCGCGGAGGCGACTGCGGCGACCAGCGCATGGTCACCGATCGCCAGCTCTCCGACTCGGTGCGCCACCCAGACCCGCACGGTGGGGAATCGCGCGGCGACGTCGACGGCGACCTGGGCGATCGCCTCGGCCGCGGAGGGGTGCGCGGTATAGCTGAGCCGGTGCACCGGTTGGCCCTGGTCATGGTTGCGCACGATCCCGGAGAAGCCGACGACGGCGCCGGCCCGCTCCGCCCAGACCTCTGACTCTGCCTGGGCCGGGGCCAGCGGCTGGTCGCTGAGCTGAGCCAGGATCACCCGCTCCTGCGGGAACTCGAAGGGCTCGTCGGCGGCGAAGCCGGCCTGGTTCAGCTCCTGGGGTGCGTCGGAGCTCATTCCCCGTTGCCCCAGGCCTCGTGGTCGCGGATGTCGGCGACCTGGTCACAGAGGTGCGGGAGCAGCTCGATGAGCACCTCCATGCCCTCGCGGACGGCCTTCGGCGAGCCGGGAAGGTTCACGATGACGGTCTTGCCGGTGACCCCGGCGACTCCGCGGCTGAGCGAGGCCAGCGGGTTCTTGGTCCGGCCGTGCGCGCGCACAGCCTCCATGATGCCGGGGATCTCTTTGTCCAGGATCGGTTTGGTGAACTCCGGGGTCATGTCATCGGGGGTCAGTCCGGTGCCGCCGGAGGTGATGATCACGGCGGGTTCGATCTGGACCAGGAGCTCGGAGAGGGCGGCGAGGACTCCCTCGCCGTCGGGGATCAGCACCGGGGGCCGGGCGAAGAAGCCGATCTTCTCCGCGTACTCGGCGATGACCGGGGCCGAGCGGTCCTCGGTGACGCCGGTGGCGGCCCGGGTGGAGACGATCACCGGTGCGATCATCCGCGCGGTCTCGGCGTCGGAGTCGTCGGTCTCGCCCAGGTCCGGCACCTCGGCCTCGCCGGCGGCGCCGTTCTCGGGCGAGGTGTTCTCGGGCGGTGTCTGCTCGGGCGGGGTGGTGTGCGGGGTGTCGGTCATCGGGTCTCCGTCTCGGTCCTGGACCATTCTCCGCTGGCGCCGCCGGTCTTGAACAGGACCATCTGGTCGGTGATCACGGCACCCTTGTCCACGGCTTTGATCATGTCGTACAGAGTCAACGCCGCGACGGTGGCCGCCGTCAATGCCTCGATCTCCACGCCGGTGCGGGAGGTGGTCTTCACCTCGGTGGTGATGAGCACCGAGCCGGGAGCCGGCGCGTCGACCGCCAGGTCCACGGTGACCTTCGCGACGGGAAGCGGGTGGCAGAGCGGGATGAGCTCGGGGGTCTTCTTGGCGGCCATGATGCCGGCGATCCGTGCGGTGGCCAGGGCGTCGCCCTTGGGCAGTCCGTCGCCGGCGAGCAGGGCGGTGACCTCGGTGGTGGTGTTGACCACGGCCTGGGCCCGAGCCACCCGCTGGGTGACCTCCTTGCCGGAGACGTCGACCATGTGGGCGCTGCCGTCGCCGCGGACGTGGGTCAGCTTCGGCCGAGGAGCCGCCTCGGTCTGGTGATCAACAGGCTGTTCGCTCATCGGGTGCCCACCCCGCGACCGGTGATCAGCACGGCCTGCCGCTCGGAGCCGGCCGGGATCTCGACGTCGTCCTCGGGCAGCACCAGCAGCGCGTCGGCTCGGGCAAGGTGGCCCAGCAGATGGGAGCCGGGGCCGCCCTCCAGCGCCACGGTGGGCACGGCTCCGGCCTCGGCCGCGGCGTCGTCGAGGATCCGGACCCGGCGGAACTGCCGGACGCCCTGCGGGGAGCTGATCTCCTCGGCGGTGCGCACGGTGATCTGGCGCGGCGGGGCGCAGTTGGGATCCACCGCCGCCAGGGCGGGACGGACCAGGGTCTCCATGCTCACCGCGGAGGACACCGGATTGCCGGGAAGCGAGATGACGGCGATCGGGGCGCGGGCGTCCTCCTGCTGGGAGCGCCAGTGCAGCAGCCCTCGGCCCTCGAGGTCGCCTTCGAGCAGACCCCAGCCCTGCGGACCGCCGGGCTGCTGGGCGACGACGCCGAAGGAGATGCCGCGGCCTCCGAGGCCCTGGCGAACCACCTCGTAGGCGCCCTTGCTGATGCCGCCGGCGGTGATGATCAGGTGGGGGTGATGCACGGCGACCAGCGCGTCGAGCGCATCGAGGAACCAGGCCGGGTCATCGGTGCCGATGCGCGAGGTCTCCACCTGGTGCCCGAAGGTCTCCAGCACGGCGCCGAGCAGCGGGGTGTCGGCGTCGTAGAGCTGTCCGGGGCGCAGCTCGGAACCGGGGCGGCGGATCTCGTCACCGGTGGAGACCACCAGGGTCCGGATCGGTTCCAGGACGCTGATCTCGGCATACCCGCAGGCGGCGAGCACGGCGAGCTGGGCGGGGCTGATCACATCGCCGGGTTCGGCCAGCAGCGTGCCGGCGCTGATGTCGGAGCCGATCTCCCGGATGTAGCGGCCGCGGGCGACGTCTGCGGGGGTGAGGCCGCTGAAGTGCACCTCCTTGGCGCCGAAGCCCTGCGTGAACTCCACCGGGATGACCAGATCGGCGCCGGCCGGGATCGGGGCGCCGGTCATCACCTCGAAGGCGGCACCCAGCGGCAGCAGGGCCGGCTCCTGGCCAGCAGCGGTGGTGCCGGCCACCGGCAGGGTCGCGTCCCCGGCGGTCACCGTGAGGTCCGCGGCGCGCAGCGCGAAGCCGTCCATCTGGGAGTTGTCGAACCCGGGCAGGGGCACCTCGGAGACCAGCCGTTCCGCGACGATCCGGCCGGCGACCTTCCCGGAGGAGATCTCCACGGTTTCGCTGGCACGGGCGCCGAGAGCGGCGCCGAGCACCTCTTTCAGGCGGCTGATGTGCTCTTCAACGGGTACGCGCACGGAGGTCTCTGACATGGGCTCCAGTCTACGCAGTGGCTCTGACATCTCCTCGAGACAGGCCGCGGGGATACGATGGCCAGATGCAGCAGCTTCCAGCTGACCACGCCACCGCTCCAGGTCATCCGAGCACGGCCCCGGTGAGCCCGAGCGCCACCGGTCCGGTCGCACCCAGCCGGGTCCAGCTGGGCATGCCCACGCTGCCCTCGCAGATCCCTTCCCGATCCAGCGTTGCGGGCGGGCCCGACACCACGGGCCCTGACCCATCCCGCGGGCTGATGGACTCCTTCGGTCGCCGCGCCACCGACCTGCGGATCTCACTGATCGACAAGTGCAATCTGCGCTGCACCTACTGCATGCCCGCGGAGGGGCTCCCCTGGCTGAGCAAGGATCAATTGCTCTCCGCCGCGGAGATCCGCCGTCTGGTGGACATCGGGGTCAACACGCTGGGTGTCCGTGAGCTGCGGCTGACCGGCGGCGAGCCCCTGGTCCGCGCCGATCTGGTGGAGATCATCGCGGCTCTGCGCGCCGATCATCCAGACCTGCCCATCGCGATGACCACCAACGCCATCGGGCTGGAGCGCAAGGCCGCCGCCCTGGCGGAGGCCGGACTGACCCGGGTCAACATCTCGCTGGACTCGGTGCACCGAGAGACCTTCGCCCAGCTGACCCGCCGCGACTCCCTGGACAAGGTGCTGATCGGGGTCGAGGCGGCCGCCGCCGCGGGTCTGACCCCGCTGAAGATCAATGCGGTGCTGATGCGCGGGATCAATGACGCCCACGCCGCTGACCTGCTGGAATGGTCGGTGACTCGGGGCTTCGAGCTGCGCTTCATCGAGCAGATGCCGCTGGACGGGGATCAGCAGTGGAACAAGGAGGGCACGATCTCCGCCGCCGAGACCCGCGAGCTGCTCTCCGAGCGCTTCGTGCTGACCCCGACCCCGGAGAACCGCGACGGCGCCCCGGCCGAACGCTTCGACGTCTACCCGCTAGGCACCAGCGCGGAGGAGATCCGCCACGGACGGCAGGGACCGCCGCTGGGACGGGTCGGGGTGATCGCCTCGGTGACCGAGCCCTTCTGCGCCGACTGTCGGCGCACCCGACTCACCGCCGAGGGCCGGGTGATGAGCTGCCTGTTCTCCAATGAAGAGTTCGATCTGATGCATCTGCTGCGCAACCCAGCGACCACCGACGCGCAGATCGCCCAGGCCTGGGCCGAAGCGATGTGGCTCAAGCCCGCAGCCCATGGCACCGACCGCCCGGGCTTCGACCTGGCCAGCTTCCACCGCCCTGACCGCTCGATGTCCGCCATCGGAGGCTGAAGAAGATGACCGAGCGCTCCGCCGCACCCGAGGCGTCCCCGCGGCCCGAGATCCCGGGTGCGCCGATCACCGTGCGGTTCTTCGCCGCTGCCGCCGAGGCGGCCGGGGCTGAGGAGCTGCGGCTGCCGGTTCCGACTGAGGGCGTCGCCGTCGTCGACTTCCTGACCGAGCTGCCCCGGCTGGTGCGCGAGCGTGGATCCGCGGCAGACGGCTCCGCTGGCGGGCCCGACGACGACGCCGCGTCCGCCCCCAGTCTGGAGCGGGTCTGCGCGCGCAGCTCCTTCCTGGTCAACGGAGTCAGGGCCCGGGCGGAGAGCGCCCGGCTGCACCCCGGAGACCAACTCGACGTGCTGCCGCCGTTCGCCGGCGGATAACAAGATCACAGGTGGCCGCGAGGCGCTGACAGGCAGGCGAAGCTGCGAGTAGATTCCCGAGCATGATCAGGACGCCGATGGAGACGGTGCTGGCGCAGTTCGCAGCCTACCGAGTCGGTGACCGCCGCGCGGCACGGCTGTTGCTCAGCGACGACATGACCTTCACCTCGCCACAAGATGACCATGTGGACAAGGTGACGTTCCTGGACACCTGCTTTCCTACTGCGGAACGGTTCCTCCGGCAGGAGCTGGTCAACGCGGTGGAGATCGAACCCGGTCTGGTCATGCTGCGCTATATCGCGCAGCTGCGGGGTGAGGAGCCGTTCAGCAACGTGGAGATCATGACGGTGGTCAACGGACAGATCACGGAGATCGAGGTCTACTTCGGCGGCGTCGAGTCCAGGGTCAGTGAACGGCGGACGAGCCGGCAGCTGTGACTCGCCCACCGAGCGAGACTCAGCGGAGTCAGTCAGCGAGGTCGACCTCGGTCAGCGGCACGACGTCGCGCTCCCCCAGCGGCGCCTCGAGCTCGACGACCACCGAGACGTAGCGAGCCTCCTGGGTGCAGGCCGAATCCACCGCGTCCGGGAGCGTGCCGGAGATCGTGGCCACCCGGACCTCCGCCTCGTCCTCCTGCACCACCGACCGCACCCCATAGCAGGCCGGGTTCCCGCTGTAGAAGGCGAGCTGCAGCTCCGTCTCCGAGGAGGTGCTGTATTCCTGCCAGCTGGAGAGGTGCTCTGCCACCAGCTTCTGGTTCTCCTGGACCGGCGTGGGGATCATGTCGGGCGCGATGTCATGCCCCGCGCCGTCGACACCCGCGCCGCCGTCGGCGACTCCGCCCCCGCCGCCGCCACCGTCGGGGGTCGCGTCGCCGGGATTCGGGCCCTCCGCCGGGGAGGTCGCGGCCGGGGCGCTGGTGGACTGATCGTCAGGACCCTCTCCACCCATGGGGCCTGAGTCGCCGACACAGGAGGTCAGGATGCCGAGGCCGAGCAACATGAATGCGGCGCTGGCGGCGCGGACGGCATCGGGAGCCCAGCTCGACGTCCGACGTCGGCCGAGATCTTGGCTGCGACGCATGAGACCCCCTCGGTCCACCTGCAGTGTCACTGCCAAGTCTAGGCGGGTCCGACCACCGTGACAGCCCGTGGTGAGCTGGCAAGCCTGGCGGCGACCTTGCGGACATCCTCGACGGTGATGGCGTCGATCTGGTGCAGCGTGTCGGAGATGTCCACGAACTCTCCGCGTACCAGCTCCGCGCGTCCCAGCCGGGACATCCGCGAGGAGGTCTCCTCCATGCCCAGCACGGTGCCGCCGCGCAGCTGACCCTTCGCGCGGGTGAGTTCCTCTCCACTGACGTGCTCGGTGGCGATCCGGTCGAGCTCGGCGGCCATGACCTGGGTGACCTTCCCGACCTTGTTCGGCAGGCATCCGGCGTAGAGGCCGAAGTAGCCGGCGTCGGTCATCGCCGAGGAGAAGGAGTAGGTGGAGTACGCCAGTCCGCGGCGTTCGCGGACCTCCTGGAAGAGCCGGGAGGACATCCCGCCGCCGAGCACCGCGTGCATCACCGAGAGCGCGAACCGGTCGTCGTCGGAGGCGGCCATGCCGCGTCCGCCGAGGATCACCTGGGACTGCTCCACGGGCTTGATGATGGTCTCGGTGCCGGCGCGGACCGGGATCTCGGTCTCGCGACCGACCCGACGCTCGGCCGGTGAGCCGGGCACGGTCATGTCCCAGGAGGACTTGTCCAGCGCCTCGGCGATCAGCGAGACCACGTGGTCGTGGTCGAGCCCGCCGGCGGCGGTGATGACCAGCTCATCGGGTCGGTACCAGCGCTGGTAGTGATTGAAGACGTCCTCGCGGCTGGCCGCGTTGATCTCCTCGGGAGTGCCGCCGATGGGCCGGCCCAGCGGGTGCCCGTCGAGGACCTGGGAGCCGAAGCGCTCGTGGACCACGTCTTCGGGGTCGTCCTCGGCCATGGCGAGCTCTTCGAGGATGACCCCGCGCTCGATCTCCATCTCGGCCGGGTCCAGGAGCGCCGAGGTGACGATGTCGGTGAGCACCTCCACGGCCATCGGCAGGTCGGTGTCGAGCACCCGGGCGTAGTAGCAGGTGTGCTCTTTGCCGGTCAGCGCGTTGGACTCACCGCCCACGCTGTCGAAGGCGGACGCGATCTCCAGGGAGGAGCGGGTCTTGGTGCCCTTGAAGAGCAGGTGCTCCAGGAAGTGGGTGGATCCGTGCTGGTGGGCGGCCTCGTCGCGCGAGCCCACCCCGATCCAGAAGCCCAGGGTGACCGAGCGCTGGCCCCGCATCTCCTCGGTGAGCACCCGCACCCCGGCGGGGAGCACGGAGCGGCGGACGGTGGAGCCGGCGTCGTCGTTCAGGACGCCTTCGGTGTGAGGATCAATGGTGACGCGCATAGGCCCCCAGGTTACCCGGCCAGTTGCAGAATCCGGCACCTACGTATCAACCGGAGAACGCAACCAGCCAGGAGGAACGCCAGGAGCACGACGACGGCGCCGCTCGCCTCCCAGTGGCAGGGCCGGCTCCCTCGCCGCACCCAGCGCTCACCCCCGGCTCAGCGGACCACCGAGCTGAGCAGCAGGCTGGTCTCGCTGTTGACCACGCCCTTGATCCCGCGGACCCGGCGCAGCACCTCGTCGAAGTCGCGCAGGTTCTCGCACGAGATCTCCGCGACCAGGTCCCAGCCGCCGTTGGTGGTGTGCAGCGCCATGATCTCGGGAAAGCCGCGCAGCTCGGCGATCACATGGTCGGTGGTGCGCCCGACGACCTCGATGAAGGAGATCGCGCGGACCTCGCCGGTCTCGTTGTGGTCATGGACGCGCACGCTGAAGCCCACGATGACGCCTTGGGCCTTGAGCTTCTCGATCCGGCTGGTGACCGTTGCCCGGGCGACCCCGAGCTGCTCGGCGAGCGCCGCGACCGGGGCGCGGCCGTCCTTGCGCAGCGCGGAGATGAGGCGGCGATCGAGGTCGGTGAGACGAGGCATGTGCATTATGCTAACTGCACCCTGACAAACTGCCACCTGATTGCCCCGAAATTCAGCAGAACTGCTCTTACATGTACACATCGAGATCCCTAGGCTGATCCTCATCAACCTGGCACGATTCCCGCACCACCATTTGTAAGGAGTTCCTCATGACGCAGTTCGTCGACGTCGGCAATATGGCCCGCTGGATCCAGCGCGAGGGTGTCGAGCACCTGATGACCGAGATGATCGCCTACCTCGAGGACGACTTCCGCCGCTGGGAGAGCTTCGACAAGATCCCACGCATCGCCAGCCACACGCCGTTCGGCGTGATCGAGCTGATGCCGACCTCGGACCTGGAGACCTACGCCTTCAAGTACGTCAACGGGCACCCGCTGAACCCCTCTCGCGGGTTCCAGACCGTCACCGCCTTCGGCATGCTCGCCGATGTGGACAACGGCTACCCCACCTTCCTGGCGGAGATGACCCTGCTCACCGCGCTTCGCACCGCCGCGACCTCGGCGATGACCGCGAAGGCGCTCGCCCGCCCGGACTCGCGGCGGATGGCGCTGATCGGCGCCGGCTCCCAGGCCGAGTTCCAGGCCCTGGCGATCCGCTCCGCCCTGGGCATCGAGGACCTGCAGGTCTTCGATGTGGACCCCGCCGCGATGGAGAAGCTGCGCCGGAACCTGGGGCCGCTCGGCTTCCGGGTGACCCTCGCTTCCTCCACCGATGAGGCCGTGGCCGGAGCCGACATCATCACCACCTGCACCGCGGACAAGGCGCAGAACACGATTCTGAGCTCCGCGCAGACCTCCCCCGGCGTGCACATCAACGCGGTGGGCGGCGACTGCCCGGGCAAGACCGAGCTCGACGCGGAGATCCTGCGCCGCGGCCGGGTCTTCGTGGAGTACCCGGAGCAGACCCGGGTCGAGGGCGAGATCCAGCAGATGGAGCCCGACTTCCCGGTGGTCGAGTTCTGGCAGGTGCTCACCGGCGCTGCGGCCGGACGGCAGTCTGCCGAGCAGATCACGATCTTTGATTCGGTGGGCTTCGCGATCGCCGATCTCTCCGCGCTGCGCTTCGTCCGCGACGCCACCGCCGGCACCGACCTGCAGACCGCGCTGGACCTCGTCGCCGACCCCGAGGACCCGAAGGACCTGTTCTCGCTGGTCAGCTCGCTGAAGCCGGTGGGGTGAACTGGATGACTGAGGTGCTCGATGCCCCGGTCGGGCGGTTCGCCCTGGGACCCGACGGCGAAGCGCGGGTCTCCCCCGCCGGTGGGCTGACCGAGCAAGCTCCGTCCCGGGTGGTGCTGGTGCGACCACACCAGTTCACGCCCAACCCCCAGACCGCCGCGGACAACAGCTTCCAGCAGCGGATCCTGGAGGCGCTGCTGCCCTCGGCGGCCCGGGAGTCGGCCCGCCAGGTCGCGGCAGCCGCCTACGCCGAGGTCACCGAGCTCGGTCGGACCCTGGAGCGGCTCGGGATCGGCGTGGACATCTTCGATGACCCCTCCACGGAGACCCCGGACAGCGTGTTCCCGAACAACTGGTTCAGCACCCACCCCGACGGCACCGTCACGCTCTACCCGATGTATGCCGAGAACCGGCGGGCCGAGCGGCGCGGGGACATCCTGGCGCATCTGCAGGAGACCTGCCGGGTGCGCAGAGTGGTGGACTACTCCTCGGCGGAGCGCTTCGGGGAGTATCTCGAAGGCACCGGCTCGATGGTGTTGGATCACCGCGCTCGGCTCGCCTACGCGTGCCGGTCCCGCCGGTTGTCGGCCGGGCTGTTCACTGAGTTCTGCCGGGACTTCGGCTATGCGCCGGTGCTCTTCAACGCCACCGACGGCGAGGGGGTGCCGGTCTATCACACCAACGTCATGATGTCCGTGGGCACCGATCTGGCGCTGATCAGCAGCGAGGTGATCCGCGACCAGGCCCAGCGCGAGCACGTCCTCGGCGTCCTGCGCGACTCCGGCAGAACGGTGGTGGAGCTCAGCGAATCCCAAGTGGGCAGCTTCGCCGGCAACTGCCTGGAACTCGCCGGGACCCAGGGGCGCCACCTGGTGCTGTCCACGACGGCCGAAGCAAGCCTGACGGCGCAGCAGCGCGAGACCATCTCGGCACACTGCGCGCTGGTCCCGGTGGATGTGTCCACGCTGGAGGCGGCCGGCGGGTCCGTGCGCTGCATGATCGCCGGGAACCACCTCCCCCTCCGCTAACCCCTTCCTGGGCAGTTGCAGTCTCCGGTAGCTACGTATGGACCGGAGAACTCAACTGCCCAGGATGAGCGGCGGGAAGAAGACGACGACGGCGCTCGGTCACCCCCTGCTCGAGAGCTGGGGGGAGGCTGGGGTTCAGTCCCCCAGCCAGTTGCCGTTGGCGTCGTACTGGTCGGCGAAGATCTTCGGCGGGGTGTCACCCGGCTCGAGGGTGACCGGACCGTTGCAGCCCCAGTCCACGGTGTTGCGGCAGGAGCCGGAGACGTTGCGCGCAGCGACTCTCCAGATGTCGGCTTCGCCAGGTGACGCCTGGACGTCCACGGAGCCGGGGATGACGATCCAGGGTCCACCGCCGACCCGGTATTCGCCCACGAACGTGGTGGTCAGACCGACCGGGAAGCGGCCGGTCTCGGAGTAGACGTGGCTGGTGGGCGTCTCCTGGTCGGTTTTGACCACCGCCTCCCCCTGCCAGCTGTCGGGCATCGGTTCGCCTGGGTCGTAGGTGACCCGGCTGGTGCCGTCGCCGTAGTTCCATAGGAAGCTCTGAGGGTTCACCCGGATCTCCACGGGGATGCCGAGAAGGGTCTGGTTCAGGGTCTGGGTCCCGACATCGGCGAACATGTGGGTGTGCCGGTTCCTGTAGCCAAAGCCCAGGAGGTCGGGTTCGAACTCGACGGAGCCACCGGCGATGGGCAGGGTGGTGAATGCTCGTTGAACTTCCCCGGGAAGTAGCTCGAGGATGTCGGCTAAGTCGTCCTGAGCTGCGATCTCCGGATCTTCGATCTCCGCAATCTCTTCGATCTCGGGCTCGTACTGGCACCCGTAGCCCAGTTCTCCGTCTCCTGCATCGATCAAATTCGTAGCTTGGGCGTCGAAATCGCAGTATTGGACGATCTGTTCTCGACAGTCTGCCTCAAAGTTGCCGGCAGCCCCTTGGCAGTATATGAACTGCCCAGTCCTTGGTCGTTCCGGTCGCGGATCGAACGCTACAGAGCCGCCACCTTCCCCTGCATCCCTAGCAGGCGGATCCACGGAACTGCCTCCGCGTTCCCTAGCCGGAGAGTTGGGGGGACCACTCCTCTCCTCACGAAGCCTGGGTATCGTGCACTCCAAGTCAACGGTCGGACCCTGGTCTTGCCAGAAGGAGTCGCGAACATCGCAGGTGCCCGTCCCCGAGGACGCAAAGGCCCGGGCAACGTGCTGAGGGGAAACCGTAAGCCCTACAACGAGATATACGATGACGGTCGTCGCCGCTATGAAACGTTCGGGCCGCATGCCTATTCACCCCGAGCTTCAGGCAGGTACACCTCGGCAACTTCCCAATGAGCATCCCCGAACACCAAAACTGCTTCCATCCCAGGAACTGCAGCCTCCTCGACTTCGGCCGCTATGGTTCCGTCGGAGTTGAAGCGTTGCGTGGCTCCTTCGTTCAGCGTGAACAACACTGACGCTTCTTGTTCTTGAGTGATAGCGCTGACGATCGGATCAACAACATCCACCCCACTGGTCGCAAACCAGCCTTCGTCTTCTTCGTAGACTTGCTCAGCTTGGAGAGCTCTCTGGGCGCACATCACACATTCCGATCCCGACAGTTCCTCGAGAGGCTGGGATTGACCGGTGAGCTGAAGGTAAGTGGAAGCCTCAAACCAATACCTCAGCGCCGCCAGCGCCCCCTCTTCGGTCTCCTCGTAGATCTCATCCGGAACCTCAGGCTCCGGCCAGTTCTGCGCGGGTCCATCCGAAGACGCAGGGACCGGCGTCGGCGATGATTCCGGCTCCTCGGTCTCGCCCCCGTCACCACTCGACTGCTCCGGCTCCGGCTCCGAAACTTCACCGTCCGGTGAGGGCTGCTCCGCACTCGGTGCACCCTCCGCCCCAGCAGGTTCAGCCCCAGCATCGTCACCTCCACAAGAACTCAGCACCAACCCGAGAACCGCCGCAACACTCACCACACCAAGCCGACCCGCCGAAGTGTTCATGAACCTGATCCGTTCAATCCGTCACCGCCACTGGAGCAACAGACTAAACAGAACCGCCCCGGCGCAACAGGGGCCGGGGCGGTTCTGTGGAAGAGCGCAGAATCAGAACAGCTGGCGGAAGTTCGTCTTCGCGAGGTCGATCAGCTCATCGCCACGGCCGCTGAGCACAGTGCGCACAGCGTAGAGCGTGAACCCTTTTGCCTGCTCAGCGGTGATGTTCGGCGGCATGGAGAGCTCCTGGCGCTCGGTGACCACATCGAGCAGCGCCGGCCCGTCGTGGGCGAGGAACTCCTCGACGGCCGCCGGAAGATCTTCAGATTTCTCTACCCGGATCCCCTTGATATCCATCGCTTCGGCCACTTTGGCGAAGTTGGGATTCTTCAGGTCAGTCGCGTAATTGACGAAGCCGGCGGCCTTCATCTCCACCTCGACGAAGTTCAGCGAGGAGTTGTTGTAGACCACGGTCTTCACCGGCAGCTCGTTCTGCGTGATGGTCAGCAGCTCCCCCATCAGCATCGCCAGACCGCCGTCACCCGCGAGCGCGATCACCTGCTTCTCCGGCTCGGCCATCTGCACACCGATCCCCTGCGAGATCGCGTTCGCCATGGACCCGTGGCTGAACGACCCGATCAGCCGGCGTCGTCCGTTCATCGTCAGATACCGGCAGGCCCAGACCACCGGTGAGCCGACGTCGGGCAGGAAGATCGCGTCGTCGTCGGCTGCGTCGTTGATCAGCTTGGTCAGGTACTGCGGGTGGATCGTCCGCTTGGACGGTGTGGCCAGCGCATCGAGATCCTTGCGGGTCTTGGCGTAGTGCTTCGTCGCCCCGTCCAGGTGCCGCGAGTCCGTGTGCACATCGAGCTTCGGCAGCAGCGCCTCCACGGTGTCCTTGACCGAACCGACCAGCCCCACATCCACCGGGGTGCGCCGTCCGATCTGGGACCCGCGGATATCGACCTGCACCACCTTCGCGTCCTCGGGATAGAACTGCTGATACGGCAGGTCCGAGCCGAGCACCAGCAGCGTCTCGCAGGCCGCCATCGCCCGGTATCCGGAGGAGAAGCCGAGCAGCCCGGTCATGCCGACGTCGTAGGGGTTGTCCCACTCCACGTGCTCCTTGCCCCGCAGCGCGTGCACGATCGGCGCCTGCAGCCGCTCGGCGATCGCCAGCAGCTCCGGGTGAGCCCCGGCAGTGCCGGCACCGGCGAGGATCGTCACGCGCTCACAGGTGTTGAGCAGCTCCGCGGCCCGGTCCAGGTCGGTATCACCGGGAATGACCCGGGACTGCATCGGGCGGATGGTCTCCGCCTCGGCCTGAACGTCGGCGAGCGCCACATCCCCGGGGATCACCAGCACCGCGACGCCGCGCTTCTCGATGGCTTCGCGCATGGCGACCCGCAGCAGCCGCGGCATCTGGTCCGCGTGGGAGACATGCTCCACGTAGACGCTGCACTCACGGAAGAGCTCCTGGGGGTGGGTCTCCTGGAAGTAGGTGGACCCGATCTCCTCGCTGGGGATGTGCGCGGCGATCGCGAGCACCGGGGTGCGCGAGCGCTGCGCGTCGAACAGCCCGTTGATCAGGTGCAGGTTGCCCGGTCCGCAGCTTCCCGCGCAGACCGCGATCTCCCCGGTGATCTGGGACTCCGCGCTGGCGGCGAAGGCGGCGGCCTCCTCATGCCGGGTCGGGACCCACTCGATGGTCCCCGCGGCGCGCAGCGCATCGGTCAGGCCGTTGAGCGAATCTCCGGAGATTCCGTAGATCCGCTGGACTCCGCTGGCGTGCAAGGTATCAACAATGTTCCGTGCGACTGTCGGCATAGCAGTCCTTCCCTTCAGGGTCGCCGCCGCCTGCGCACAGGCCACGGCGCGTATGACGGCAGTCTAGGACTCTGCGAGGCGCTCGCCTATGGGACGGGTCACGCCGAGGACGACGGCGGCGCCGCTTCCAGCTCCGCAGCCAGCGCCCGGACCCCACGTAGGCTGACCCCATGCCGATCCATGACTCCCCTGCTGAGCACCCCATCCTCGAGGCCAGGTCCCTGCAGTCGACGCCGATCTATGACCTGGTCGAAGAGACCTTCAGCTTCGGCAACGACGGCCAGACGCTGACCCGCGCGTTCCTGAAGCACCTCAGCGCTGTGGCCGTCCTCGCGATCGACGAGCACGACCAGGTGCTGCTGATCCGGCAGTACCGGCACCCGCTGCGGCAGAACATGTGGGAGATCCCGGCCGGACTGCTCGACGCCGAGGGTGAGCCGATGCTCGACGCCGCCGCGCGGGAGCTCCACGAGGAAGCCGACATCAGCGCCGAGACCTGGCACACCCTGGCGGACTTCCACACCAGCCCCGGCGCCTCCAATGAGGCCATCCGGATCTACCTCGCCTCCGGCATCACCGAGACCCCGGAGCATGATCAGCATGCTCGACAGGGTGAGGAGGCCGAGATCCAGAAGGCCTGGGTGCCGCTGACTGACGCGGTACAGGCGGTGCTCACCGGTCAGATCCACAACCCCAGCGCGGTGACCGGCATCCTCGCGCTGCACGCGATCCGGACCGGTGCCGGGCAGCTGCGTGAAGCGCGTGCACCCTGGGCTGATCACCCGCGGGGCATCGCCCCCTAGAACGTCGACGCAGCGCCTCACCCTCGCGGGATGCCACCTGCGAGTTGACTCGCGAAGGTCGTTGCCCCTTCGGAGAGCTCCTCCGGGCCGAGGATCGTGAAGGGCGCATCAAAACGGGCGATCAGCGCGACCACTCCCGGCCAGGACCAGGAACCGAGGGTGAGACGACATGAGGTCGCCGTAAGCTCCTCAATCTGCCCATCGCCGACCCAGTGCGCCAGCTCGCTGACAGGTCGTTCGACGACGACCTCGCCGATACACGGCCACCGGTCCTCACCGCTGGATCCCTTGAATCGGGCCGAGAGGAAGGCGGATGCGTCTTCAGCAGGCAGCGACCGCGGGGTGAACAGCGGGCCCGCCGGGACGCGAGGGGTCATCCGGTCCACCCGATAGATCCGCCAGTCGTCCCGGACGAGGTCCCACCCGATGAGGTACCAGAGGCCGTGTCGAGCCACCAGGGCATGTGGCTCCGTCTGGCGCGGCACGCTCTCCCGGTAGTCGAAGCGCAGCACTCGGTGTTCCCTCACCGCCGCGCTGACTGACTCCAGCACGGTGGGGTCCAATGGACTCGCCGCGCGGGGCACTGAGAAGCGGATGCCGTCGACTCGATGGCGCAGTCGCGAAGGCATCACCTGCCTCACCGTCGCCAGTGCCCGATCGGCTGCCTCCTCGATGTCCACCCCCGAACCCGCGGCGCTCTGCAGGGCCACCGCGATCGCCACGGCCTGATCGTCGTCGAATCGCAGCGGCGGCAGTTCAGACCCCGGTACCAGTCGGTACCCTCCGTCGGGCCCCTTGTACGCCTTGATCTCGTAGCCGAGTTCACGCAGCCGCTCGACGTCGCGGCGCACCGTTCGCGACGAGACCTCCAGACGCTCGGCGAGCAGCTGACCTGACCAGTCGCGCCGGGCCTGCAGCAGCGAGAGCAACGTCAGCCTCCGGGAAGTACTGCCTGTCATGCGATCGATTATCCACCGAGTAGAGGACACAAACTGACCTTTACTGGTGTGATTCTGGGCCTCAGACGGACGACCTGTTCGTCCAAGAGCATGAAGGAAGGGACCATTCCATGAGCATCCAGACCACGCCCCACCTGAACTTCCGCGGCACCGCACGCACGGCCTTGGAGTTCTATCAGAGCATCTTCGGCGGCCACCTCACCGTGGTCACCTACGGCAGCCTCGGCATGCCGCAGGACGCCCCGGGAGCAGACAAAGTCGTCTTCGGTCAGCTCGAGAGTGCACCTGGTTTCCGCGTGATGGCCTATGACATCCCCGGCGAAGATTCCCCCGAGATCGACCACACCGCGGGATCAACCCGTCGCGAGAACGGGATCACGATCACCGACCGATCCTTCTTCCTCAGCGTTCGGGGCGAGACCTTGGAGGAAGTCACCTCGTGCTGGGAGCGGCTCGCTGCCGACGCGGTCATCGTCGAGCCGCTCGCCGCCTCCGCGTGGACACTGGGGTTCGGAATGCTGACCGATCGATTTGGTGTGACCTGGGTGATCGACGTCGCGACACCGACCGCTGGGTGAACCGTCGCTGCAAGCCCGGATGGGGCACGGTCTTGGTGCCGGGGCCCCATCCGGGCACGTGGATGAGCGGCTCGGACGCGGGCTCGAACGGTGGGCAGAGAACCCTTGACCGCTTCTCGCCAGAGTCCTAGCGTGTAAGCAACTCCTTACGCATTGGAGGTGCTCTTGCCACCCAAGGACCCGTTGAGCGTCACCTTCAGCGCCCTGGCCGATCCCACCCGCCGGGACATCCTGAACAGGCTCCGACGTCAGCCGCTCACCGTGAGCGATCTCGCCCAGCACTACCCGATGAGCCGCGCCGCGGTCTCCCAGCACCTCTCGGTCCTGGAACGCGCCGAGCTGGTGCGCCGCAACCGACGCGGGCAGTGGATCGACTGCTCCATCACCCCGGCATCGCTGGATGAGGCCGCCCAGTGGATCGAACAGCAGCGCGCCGCATGGAACGAGCGGCTGGATCGCCTCCAGGACTACCTCAGCGCCGCGCACCCACCCGCGAATGCACCTTCAGAACCAGCCGAAGACCCACCCACCAACCCACCCCCAGAAACATCGTCACAGGAAGGCGAAGAACAATGAGCGACACCACCACCACAGGATTCACCCTGGTCAGGACGTTCCCGGCGACTCCGGAGCAGATCTGGTCCGCGTGGACGAACCCCGATGAAATCGCGCAGTGGTTCCACCCAGAGGGTCTCTCGACCCCGCGCGATTCAGTCCACATGGACCTCCGTGTGGGCGGTCGCTACACCTACACGATGGTCAATGAGGCTGACGGCGACGAATACCCCACCGGCGGCGTCTACCGCGAGGTCTCACCCTTCGAACGCCTGGTCTTCACCTGGGACGACCCGGGCAGCGATCCCCAAGGATCTCCACTGATCACGGTGACGCTGACCCCCACCGCGGACGGCACGGAACTGACCTTCGAACTGCGCGGAGCTGAAGGCGCACGGGGGGACGACGGCATCTACGACGGCTGGGACAGCGCGCTCAACGTGCTGGAGGGGCACCTCAGCAAGGGCTGAACGACGACCGGTGCTATCTAGAATCGGGCTCGGCCCACGCAGAACTAGCAGAACCTCTCGAACGGCATTCGCGCTGTGCGGAAGCGCCTACCAGCAACTCATGATGGCAGGCTCACCGTTGCGATACTCAGAGATGAATTTATCGACCGACGCGAGCCAATCGATGTGCGAGCCAGCCTGGACAGCACTTTCGATGGTTGCCCTCTTGGGGTAAGCCGTCCAGACGCCAGGCTCAAGAGCCACATGGGTCGCGCCGACGCCAGGGTCTGAAGACACCACAACGGACTTGTCTTGCCCTGGATCGGATCAACGACCCCTCGAACAACTATCCGACGAGTCTGATGCATAGTCTCTTGACCGAAGGCGATCTTCCCAATACCTGCTGAGACTCCGACTAACCAAGTGCACAATTTAACGCGACAATCGACTTCGTTATGATCCGATCCCTGGACATTCCACGAATGCAACTCACCATGTCAGTGTCACCTCTTAGAATGAGCCCGGTCACACCGATAGACACCGATTAGAGGGATCGCAATATGGCTGTTGGAAAAAATGTCGAGGATATCCAGTTAGAACAGGACTACTTCGACAATGCGATGGACGTCCACCGAGCCAAAATCGAGCATCGAGATGGAAGCTACGGTTCTGTCGCCACTGCCGCCGATCGGAGGGCACTCAAGACCGGGTACGACAAGCTCACCCCACTCGGAGAGGATTCGGCTGTCGCGTTCGCGCGAATGACCCTCGAGGACGGACGCACGCACTACATCGGCAACACCCTGATCAGTGACAACCAAGAGATCCTTGTGATCAATTGGCGCACAAGAGTTGCGAGCAGATACTACGAGTCATCTCCCGAAGATCCCATGAGCGTCAGCTGGAAGCGCGCGTTCGATACTCGGGGAAACAGAATCGAGTCACTTCAAGACACGCTTCTCGCTGAACTCAGGGAGAAGATCGAGAAGCTTCCTGGCAAGGTGCACGTCGACGACGCGTTGTTGAACAGCCTGTCCTCCTCCCGCGACGGGACCATGCGCGACATTGTCAGGACAATTCAAGCAGCACAGAACAAAATCCTCCGCACCGATAAGGACACGCTTCTCGTCGTTCAGGGCGGCCCCGGTACAGGCAAGACCGCCGTCGCACTCCATCGAGCCTCTTGGCTGCTCTACCAGTACCAGGACTCACTCCGTCCAGAAGAACTCATGGTCGTTGGTCCCAACCCGGCCTTTACGAAGTACATCAAGGACGTGCTTCCGGGCCTCGGCGATCAGCACGTCGTGCAAACATCGATTCAGCAGATGCTTCAGCGGGACTTGAAAGTTCGCGGCATAGAGACGGACTACGTCGCCCGCCTCAAAGGCTCCGCAGAAATGGCAGACGTGATCGCCGAAGGACTTAATGACCGCATCAAACGGCCCACCGGACCACTCCGCATTCGACGGCGCAATTCGGCATCCACCATCAACCTTCTCCCCGAGACTGTGACGGAGGATATTGAGTCCCTGCGCGGTGAGTACTACGGCATCGGTCGCGAGAAGCTCAAGGAACGAATCATTGAACACTGTGCAGCCGAGCTGGCAGGTGTCAGAGGCGACGCCGCTCTCATTGTCGATCCCCGCTCTGTGGACTCTGAGGTCAACAAGCTCTGGCCGCAGCTTTCAGCCACTCAGTACGTTCGAGAACTGTTTGGATCCAAGATTCGGCTGACGAGTGCTGGAGGAAAACACCTTGACGCATCCTCCATTGAAGCGCTTTACCGACCTGTGGCGGAAAGAATATCGGACGAACCATGGACCGTGGCAGACCTCGGTCTGATCGATGAAGCCGCCTCGAACATCAACCCCCGCCAAGACGAATGGGAGCACATCGTCGTGGATGAGGCGCAGGACCTTTCTCCCATGCAGATCTTTGCCCTTCGACGGCGCTCGAAGAATGGGTCAATGACACTGGTCGGTGACATCGCGCAGTCAACTGGGCCCTTCGCACGGAACAGCTGGAGCGACATCATCGATGGCATCCGCATGAATGCCCCCGTTCACGAGGCCACCCTCGAACACGGGTACAGAGTCCCACGGGAGGTCTATGCGATCGCACAGGAGCTACTCCCTCAGGCGGCCCCCGACATCAAGGCACCAACGATCGTTCGTGAAGCACAGGCGGAACCGGAACTCTTCGTCGTGGCCCACACGCAAGTTGCCAACGAGGTCGCACAAGTGGCCAGTCACCACAGTGCCAAGGGCAGGTTCGTGGGTGTCATTGCTCCTGCCGAGCAGTGGGACGCCATCACTGCGGCATTCGACGGACTGGAGCTCCAATGGACCGATTCATCGACCGGCGGATTGGGGAGATCTATAAACCTCGTCACGCCAGAGTCGTCCAAGGGGCTGGAGTTCGATGCGGTTGTCGTCGTGGCACCACAAACGATTTTGGAGCAAGACAATGGGGCCCGTCTGCTGTACATCGCCCTGACTCGCACGACCAGTCGACTGGATGTGATCGCTCCTTCCGGCGAGATTCCCGCAATCATCGGGGACGCCTTCAAGCACGTCACTGTCATCGATGAGCCGGAGCTGGAAGAGTACGAAGACGTTGAGGAAACGGAACCCGATCCCGGGTTTGGAGGCCTTGATGACGAATTGACCATCACTGCCTCATCCCGTGCTTCAACCCCCTCACCGACCCCTGCGGATATTCAAGCGCAAATGAACTTCGGTAAGCCATTCCCACGGTCGAGATCTCAGGCCACCAACGAAAGCCTGGAAACCGAGAGCATCGAACTGAACAAATGGGAAGAAGATCTGGTAGAGCGCAATGCGGGCTATCTGCTTGAGACGCTCCAGGGCTTCTATCAGCTCAGACTGCAACGCAGAATTGTGGAGGAAGTTCTAAAACGGCTATAACCACCGGCACGCAAATATGCCCCACCTGCGCTAGCAACAGGTGGGGCATAATGCACCTCTAGGGAGAGATGATTACAACGTACCATACGTAATTAATGCTACGTCGCCGCGCCAAGTAGCGCCAAGCGATCATTCTGGTTCGATAGAGATATCACCTAACTGGCCTTCTTCTTCTCACCTGAACCTTTATCGCTGGAATCACCCTTCGAGGCACCCGACTGCTTCTTCGATCCTCCACCCTTCGATGACCCCTTCGACCCGGACTCCCCCGCGCCCTTGCCCGAACTCTTCCGCCGCGAATCTACCGACTGCTTCAGCGCCTCCATGAGGTCGATGACGTTGCCGTCGCCGTCGTCCTCGTCTTCGAGATTCCCGAAGGTCGCGTCGGTGTCGATGTCCTCGCCGTGGGCGAGCTTCTCCTCCACCAGGGTGTGCAGCTGGTCCTGGTATTCGTCCTTGAACCGCTCCGGGTCGAAGTCCTCGGCGTAGGAGTCCACCAGCGAGGTGGCCATCTCCTGTTCCTTCTTGGTCAGCCGCGACTTCGGTACCTCGAACTCGGGTTCGCGCAGCTCATCGGCCCAGCGCAGCCCCTGCAGCACGATCACGTCGTTGCGGACTCGCAGCACGCCGAGCCGGGTCTTGCTGCGCAGCGTGAACGTCACGATCGCGACCCGGGAGGACTCCTCCAGGGTCTTGCGCAGCAGCACGTAGGCCTTCGCGGACTTGCCCGAGGGCTCCAGGTAGTAGGACTTGTCCAGCACCATGGAGTCGATCTGCTCCTCGGGCACGAACTGCTCCACCGCGATCTCCTTGGAGTCATCTGCGGGCAGCTCGCCGAGCTCCTGCTTGGTCAGGATCACCGAGGACTCCCCAGAGTCATAGGCCTTGTCGATGTCCTTGTAGTCGACCTTCTCGCCGCAGACCTCGCAGTGGCGCTCGTAGCGGATCCGGCCGCCGTCGTCCTCATGGACCTGATGCAGAGACAGATCATGGCTCTGCGTGGCCGAATACAGCTTGATCGGCACCGTCACCAACCCGAAAGACACTTCGCCAGACCAGATCGCCCGCATGGGTCACTCCTGTAGTTGATCGTGAACACCCGTAGCCCCATGACATCACAGCCACCTGGGTCACGGCGGACAAGACAGCCGACGACGACGGCGCGGGCTCGGCTGGGAGACGCGGCGGCGGTAGCTGAGCTGGGCCAGCAGGTAGGCCGCGATGAGCAGGCCGGTGCACCAGGCGAGGGCGATCCAGATCTCGGAGCCGACAGGCTGCTGGGCGAGCAGGTCGCGGATCGTGTTCACGATCGGAGTCACCGGCTGGTGCTCGGCGAAGGCCCGCACCGGGCCCGGCATGGTCTCGGTCGGGACGAAGGCAGAACTGATCAGCGGCAGGAAGATCAGCGGATAGGCGAAGGCCCCGTCCACGGTCTTCGCCGAGAGACCGGCGATCACCGCGATCCAGGTCAGCGCCAGGGTGAAGAGGATCAGGATCCCGGCCACGGCGAGCCAGGCCAGCAGCCCGGCTCCGGAGCGGAACCCCATGATCAGTGGCACCGCGACCACGATCACCAATGAGATCAGGTTCGCGATCACCGAGGTCAGCACGTGGCCCCAGAGCACCGAGGATCGGGCGATCGGCATCGACTGGAAGCGCTCGAAGATGCCGCCCTGCATGTCCATGAACAGCCGATAGGAGGTGTAGGCGACGCCCGAGGCGATGGTGATCAGCAGGATCCCGGGGAGCAGGTAGTTCACGTATGGTCCGGTGGCGGCGTCGGTGCCGGTCGCGATCCCGGTCTCGATGGCGCCGCCGAAGACGTAGACGAAGAGCAGCATGAACGCGATCGGCATCACCGCGGTGGTGATGATCGTGTCGGGGCTGCGCAGGATATGGCGCAGGGATCGTCCGGTGAGCGTGACGGTGTCGCCGGTCAGCTGGGCGGTCATGGCAGGTCCTTGGGGTGCGTGCCGTCGGGGTGGGCGCCTTCTGCGTCGGCGCCGTCGATCGTAGGGTCTCCGTTCTTACCGACCAGGGCCAGGAAGACGTCCTCCAGCGCGGGCTGCTTCTCCACGTACTGAACCTCGGTCGGTGGGAGCAGCCGCTTGAGTTCGGCGAGGGTGCCTTCGACGAGGATCCGCCCGCCGTGCAGGATCGCGATCCGGTCGGCGAGCTGTTCGGCCTCTTCAAGCTGCTGCGTGGTCAGCAGCACCGTGGTGCCGGCGGCGGCGAGCGTCCGCACGGTCTGCCAGACCTCCAGCCGGGCCTCGGGATCCAGGCCGGTGGTGGGCTCGTCGAGGAAGATCACCGGCGGATCCCCGATCAGGCTCATCGCGATGTCCAGCCGGCGGCGCATGCCGCCGGAGTAGGTGGCCACCCGGCGTCCCCCGGCTTCGGTGAGGTCGAAGCGTTCCAGGAGTTCATCCGCAATGGCTTTCGGGTGCTTGAGATGCCGGAGCTTGGCGACGAGCACCAGGTTCTCTCGGCCGGTGAGGACCTCATCGACGGCGGCGAACTGACCGGTCAGGCTGATCGATTCGCGCACCTGTGCGGACTGGGTCGCGGTGTCGAAACCGTTGACCGTGGCGGTGCCGGCATCGGGTGCCAGCAGGGTCGAGAGCGCCTTGATCACAGTGGTCTTGCCGGCGCCATTGGAGCCCAGCATCGCGAAGATGCTGCCACGGGTGACCTCGAAGTCCACTCCGCGCAGCACGTGCAGGTCCTTGAAGGACTTCTCGAGCCCCTGGACGCGGATGGTCGGCGTGGAGGCCGTCTCGATGCTCATGATCCGTTCGCCCGACCCTCCTGCGAGGCTTCGGCGGCGGCTTCCGTCTCGGCGCGCTCGATGGCGGCCACCAGGCGTGCCCGCTCCTTGTTGATCCATTGACCGTCGGAGTAGTTCGCCAGGAAGGTCTCGGCGAACTCCACCGGATCCTCCCCCACCACCGCGCTGACGGGCGTGCCGTCGGCGGCGCTCTGCTCGAAGAGGTCTACGAGGTCCTCCAGCATCTGGACCAGGACCTCGCCGGTGGCGATCGCCCCGGCATACATCAGGTACCGCTCCACCGCTTCGATGGCGGTGCGGTAGCTGCCCGGGAGCTGTTCGCGGCGGGCCTTGTACTGCCGGTAACGTTTCTTGTCCTCCAGCGATCCGGTGACCTTCTCGATCCAACGTGCTGCCATGTCTACTTCTCCCCTTTGCGGAGCTGTTCAAGACGTTCTGCCAGGAAGCTCCAGGTCCTCCAGAACTCGTCGAGGTATTCGCGGCCCTGCGCGTTGATGGAGTACACCTTGCGCGGCGGACCCTTCGCGGAGGGGACCTTCTCCACGTCCACGAGGCGGCGTTGTTCGATCCTCACGAGCAGCGCGTACACGGTGCCCTCGGCGATGTCGGTGAAACCCTGGTCGCGCAGCCAGGCGGTGATCTCGTAGCCGTAGGCCGCGCGGTCGGCCAGGAGCGCGAGGACGATGCCCTCGAGAGTGCCTTTGAGCATCTCCGTCGCCTGCTTTCCCATGACACCCCTTCGCGCTACTCAGTGATGTTGACTACCAGTACAAAGTAACTCTGAGTAGTGGGGTCCGCAACGGTTGACGCGTTCGGGAATCACGATCGACGGGCGGGTCGATCGGGGCGGCGGGCGCGGTGGGGTGGCCATCGATGTTGGCGGACGCCGTGGGCACACCCGCGGGGGCATCCATGGGGCATCCCTGCAGATCAGCCTCGTCGAAGGCATCAGCTAGCGACTTCAACCTCTGGCAGACGCATCCGCTTGCCGGAGTGGACACCGCCGCTCGTCCGCGCGACTCACCCCGCGTGAATCACCGGGACGGACGGCGGTGTTTCCACCTGTGCTGGTCCTGGCTCGAGGTTCGGCGTCAGGCGTGGAAGATATCCCCATTGCGCGGCATCGTGCGGATCGCGTTCGGCGCAGGGTCCTTCACGACCTCCGCCAGGGAGGGTTCGATCCCCCCGGACTCGGCGATGTTGTCCCAGGTCATCGTCAATCCAGCCGCTGCGTGGGGGTTGACCCGATCCATGAGGTGCACGTGCAGGTGCGGCTCCGAGGAGTTTCCACTGTTGCCGATCTCGCCGAGCTGCTTACCCGCGCTCACGCGCTGCCCGACCTCCACGAGCAGACTCCCCTTCCGCAGGTGGGCATACGCAGCGACCGCGCCATCGTCATGCTCCACGAGCACGTGGTTCCCGAAGAGCGAGCCGGGTGCACCGAGCGATCGAATGATGCCCTCGAGGGTCATGAGATAAGCCAGGCCCTGCCAGGTGTTCCGGGCCCGGTGGTCGGCAGCCCGCGACTTCGTGCGGACGACGACGCCGTCGGCCATTGCATACACGGGCTCACCGAAACTTAGGTACTCCTGTGGCTTGGAGTTCCGCCATGCACGCCGGACCTTCGCGGGGGTCTCAGGTGTCGAGGGCAGCAGGATATCGACCGCCGAGTATTGCCCGAGGAATCGCGTCCCATGGCTCGGCAGCTGCTGACCCGGTGTGTTCAGCGCAGCCCAGCGGCCCCGCACCGGGGCCGACATCACGTGAGTTTCATGCTCAGGGGTCTTCGGATTGATCATGTACAGGACTCCGCTCAAGAAGAGCGCAGCGGAGAGCACCAGGGGCGGCACCGCGTCCAGAAGAGGATGTGCGAGCCGTGAGTGCAGGCTGATGAGGGCGATGCTGACGAACGCGGTGACGAGCCAGAGTGGACGAAGGCCCGAGATCCGGCGCCGCATCAGCGGTCAACTCCCAGCAGGATCACCAGCAGCGGCACGATTTTCGCTGGCGGCACCTCGTAGCGGCCCGAGCCCAGCGTGGTGACCCATCCGGCAGCGACGAGCTGCCGAAGGTGGTGGTAGACCTGCCCGGTGGTGCCGAAGTCGCCGGCGTCGCGGATCTCCTCGACGGTAGAGGCGTCCGTGAGCAGACGCTGGATCAGCTGCAGACGGACCGGGTGCGCCAGGGCGGAGAGCGACTCCGCTCGCGAGGCGAAGTCGGTCGCGAACATCTCCTGCACCGAGCCCTGCATCTGCCAGTGCGCGTGATGCCCCTTCGGCACCGTGACGGCACCGGTCATCAGCACGGCTCCGGACGAATCGGCAGTGCGCTGCTTGAGCCCTTCCAATGCCCAGAAGATCTCGTCCTGATCAGCGGCCGACGTCGGCGGCTGCGGTGACTCCAGGGCGGCAAGTCTGGCTTCCACCTGGTCGAAGCGGGTCGTCAGGTCTCGGAGGGCAGCGTCGTCAGTCATGACCACAACGTATCGGGATATCGTAATTACGTAAAGACTAGAATAGAACGTGAATCCGTGACGGGGTTAGGGCGTCGCCGCGACATACCTCGAGGAGCGGAAAGTCCATCCACACAGAGGGGTGCTGCCGACGATCGACAGCACCCCGCTCAGGAAACCTCAGATTCAGCGCTTCTTGCCCTTGTTCTCGTACTGCGAGAGCGCCAGGCCCAGACCGAAGAAGGTGGGGGCCCAGTGGCCCACGAAGATGCCCCAGCGGTCGGCCTGTGGCTTGGAATCGTCCTTCTTGAAGCGGGAGACGGTCCAGCTCCCGAAGGACAGTCCCACCGAGACCAGTGCAGCGTTGTAGGCGTGCTCGGAACGGAGGCCGAGGTTATGCAGTGTCGTCAGCATGTGACTCCTTACAAAGATTCGCTGTCAGTACCCTTAAGAACTTGGCACGTGACCCCAACCTATGAGCGTTGCCTGGTGACTTCATGGTGATTGCCCTGGCAGACGCTCCGTACTCCCCGCCGGTCCGGGACCCCGGGGTCGACAATTTGTGGAAACTGCTGGCGCGCCGATCGCTGTCGAAGCCGATCGGCCTCGTCGATCTCGATCACCGAATCCAGATACAACCGGGTCAGAAATCCGCTGGCGCGGTTCACGATGATCAGCACCACGGGAGGTATCGGGCGTCTCGACCCGCTGTGCCACGCTGGTGATATCGAAGGCGTTCGTCGGTTCATCGAGTGTCAGCAGCTGCGATGGCGGGGCCGTCAGCAGCAGCCGCTGCGGAGGGCTTGGTCCGGGACGTTCGGGACACTCACGGATCAGAGTGTGAGATCGGCGCCGGGGATCGGAGTCGGGCCTGAGGGTCGAAGGCCAGCGATCGCAGAAGGCTGGAATGAGAAGCTGCCGACGCGGAGACGCGCTCTGGCCGGCGGCCACCGAACGTCAGGTGGCTGGGCGTTGTCGATGGCGATATCCATGATCCGGAGATGGTAGTCAGCTCACCGCGAGTGCCTCAGCTGGTCGCGGATCTTGGCAGGAGTCAGTCTCGGGTCCAGTGGTACGCCGTTAAGCCCAGCGTGCCCAGGACGGCAGAGACGTCCCGTGGAGAGAGCACACCAGCCGACGACGGCGGCAGGTGGGCCGCCACGTGGACCCACTCCCCTCCCTGGTTCGGCAGGGACAGCGCGGAGCTGTAGCCGCGCTGCGCGCCTGCCGCGGTGAGCTCCCAGCCGGACAGGGTCTGATGCGGGACTCGTTTCGGTCCAAAGCCCGGGAGGGCCGAGGCCAGGCCGGCGGGTTCGAAGACCTTGCCCATCCAGGCATGGACCCGGTGGCGGGTCTCGGAAGAGACGACTGGGGGCTCGGCCGGGCGACCCTCGGGGTGGTCGGCGGTGCCGAGGGCGCGCAACAGATGAAGGGTCGCGGCGGGGGTGGTGGTGCCGATGAGCCCCTCGCCCCACGACTCATCACGTTCCAACCCGGAGAGCTGCACCGCATGCAGTCCCAGCGAGGCGATAAGGCTCTGTGCTTCGGCGAGCAGGTCGACTCCCTCAGCGGCGGCGAAGTCCAACAGCGCAAGGACGCAGGCGCCGTCACCGGTGGAGAGGACCAGGTTCACCGCGTCATCCACGCTGAGCGTCAGCTCCCCGGTCATCAGGCGCAGCGTGCCCGTGCGGGCTCCGGCGCGATGCTCCGCGGTGACGGTGATCGGACGCTCCAGAAGGCCCTCGTCGCCCTCACCCAGGTGGGCCAGGGTCAGGCCGAGCAGCAGCTTGCCCGTCCCGGCGAGGTCATGCGGCTCATCAGCATGGGATGCGGTAACCACCCCGGTAGAGCCCGCAGACCCGGTTTCCCCAGCCGATCCGGCGGCGCCCACGGCGAAACGCAGCTCAGGATAGGCAGACACGCATTCCTCAAGACGCAACATCTTCAGCTCAGCGACCACGGGCCCACTCCTCGACTGCCAGTCCCAGCTCGGCGAACAGATCAAAGACCGCGACTCGCCCGGGAACCCCGGAGGGCAGCGCGGTGGGGATGTTCTCGGCATAGGCGGCGACCGCGGCCAGCGGTGCACCCGAGGTCGCGAGTGCGAGTCCGACCTGGGAGAGGCTGCGCAGTCCGCGCCCGTTCTTCTCCGCGAACCGGATCTGGGTGCAGGCGACGCCCAGTGCGGGGGTGAAGAGTCCGAGCATCGCGTCCCGCGCGAACTCGCACAGCTCCTTCGAGAGCAACAGCTGCGCGGCGGCGCCTTCGTCGATGCACCCGCGGCCCAGCTGCTCCAGCAGGTGGGACTGATCCCGCGCCGTCGTCGTGGTGAGGGTGTCCAGGGAGTGGCTCCAGGTGAGATCGCCGGTGCGGGGGAAGATCTCGCGGTGCAGGGTGGCGTGGAGACCCATCCAGGCGCAGTAGTCGTTGACCCATTGCAGCGGGTCGGGACGGACCGAGCCGATCGCGGCGAAGACCAGCTGGGTGCAGATGTTGTCCGAGGTGCTCATCATCTGCAGCAGCGAGTCGCGCAGGCTCAGCGAGATCCCGGCGGAGAGACTGCGCATGATTCCGGCCTGGACGCCGTCCTTCATCTCCTCGGTGATGATCGAGCGGTCCTCCAGGCTGAGCTCCCCGGTCTCGACCAGCGCCAGGCAGGCTAGGAGCACGCTGACCTTGCGGGTGCTGAAGGAGGCGACGGCACGGGTGGAGTCCTGACCGATGACTTCACCGGTGCCGATCGCGCGGATCTCCCAGGACAGCGCGAAGGGCTGGTCCGCGGCGAGACGCGTGACCGCGGCTTCGAGGTGCTGCCATGACTGCTCCACAAGACTCCTCATCCGGGTGTGCTCAACGCCCCCAGCATAATGGCGGCCCTTGACCCAAGGACTCAGAGAGTCTCGGCTCAGGGGTCGCTAGCCTGCGATGTGTGGCTCAGTACTGCGCGACCGCCGGTGGGGTGACGTTCTTCCTCGCGGGCAGCAACGTGACCACGGCTGCCGCAATCAGCGCAACTCCCAGGAGGGCAAGGAGGACGATGCCAGCACCGAGCGACACCATCGGTTCGTTGCCCAGTGCAGCCATCGTGCCAAAGCCATTGATCGCGCTGAGCAGGCCAACCAGGATGGCCAGCACTGCGGCCGTGATACGGACCCAGGTCACACGGAGCAGGACCGCTGCCACTCCAGCCAGGATCACCAGGATGAAGCCAGTGAGCATGATGGCTCCCTCGCCGCTGGGGGCCTCGCCATGGAAGTAGTTGAAGCTCTCATTAAAGCCGAATACTGACACTGAGGCGATGGGCAGAAACAGGGCGATGGTCCCAAAGAATGCCAGCACCACCAGCGCGATCTGGACCCAGAGTCGCCACACCGGCTGTGGCGCGGCGCCTGGCTTGGCGCTGTGGTCGCCGATTCTCTGGTTCGTCGTCTGGGCAGCCTTCCTGGTCGCGGGAAGCACCGTCTCACTGAAGTACCCTCTTGCGCCAGCAGCGAATGCCTTCGCCCCTGTTGACATCTGTTGGGCGTGCGGATTGGGCTCGCGCTGTGGCTGCGCTTCGATGTGAGTCGGAATTGTCTGGGGCTGCTCGCCACGTCGCTGGCTGATGTAATTCGCCAATTCCGGGTAACAATTCGGATGGTAAAGCACCGCGTCCCAGAGGTCTGGGCGAGAGTAAGCGATGTGGCGGAGAACGTCTGTGTGGAGGGACGGGTCCCTGAGTTCTTCGGCGTGGTAGCTCGCTGGGTCGCGCTGCGTCATATCTCGTTCTTTCTGTTGCCTCTTAGTGATGCACTCTGCCGGGACATATCGCCATGAGAAGCCGTGGCAAACATTGATTCTTAATATATATCAGGCTCGCTACATTTCTATGTCAGGAAAATGGGAGAACCACTGCTCAGCAGGACCTGACGCGTCGCCCTCGGGCGGCGTTGAACGTCATCGGCGGGACACCGCCGGGCCCGTGACGTCAAGAAGACTGGCCAGGCTTACGGGTCCGAGCGCTTGTTCAGCTGGGCGCACCTTCATGTTGGTCTGCCGTCTCTTCTAACCCCTCAAGCCACCGTGTCAATGCTACTCAGATGGCCTGGCAATCCATCGTGGTAGCGTCAAGATCAGTCATTGAGCGGGTATTCTGATCACCCATTTCGTCTCGTGGCATCCTCGAGATGTCGCGTCGTCGCCGGTGCGCGCCCGCTCCCTCCTGAACCCCTTAGAGCTTGCCCTACGAGAATGAGTCAACCGTGAAACCGTACGTTCTGGCCGTCGCCGCCATCACCCTAAGCCTCTCCGCCTGCTCCACTGATCCGGGTGAGAACGAGACCGAAACTGAGACTCCGGAGGTCAGCACGGAATCTCAGTCGCCTGGGTCGGCCGAATCCACGGAAGCACCCGAACCCACGGAGCCAATTGAATCTACCGAGGCTCCTGAACCCACGGAACAGGAACCTTCGGAGAACGAGCAATACGTCGAGCTCTTCCTCGAGGCGCTGGATGCCCTAGATATCGAATACAGCGAACCCGAACGGGTCGAAGCCGGGGGGCTGTCCTCGGCCTCCTATGACATGACGGTCAATGGATCAAGTTCTGGGATTCAGGTTTTTGCCACCGAAGAGACCCAGGCAGCATGGGTAGAGGCCAGCAACTCACTTGGTGGCATCTGCGTCGTCATTGATGGTGCAGCCTTGTCGCTCAACTCCTCAGAGGGGATTGCGGATTCGGCCGACATCGCACCCCAAATTGCAGAGGAAGTCGGGGGCACGGCCCACGGAAACTGACCAGTCGATGCGGGCATGAAGACAGGAGCCCCTCACCCTGTGAGCTCCAGCTCCTCAAGGACCTGCACGAGGCGTGCCCGTGCGGACCTGACGAGGCCTTGGACCGGTCGGGGCAGGCAGTCGGTAGCGGCCAGGCCCAGGTGTTCGATGATCGCCGCGCTGACCCGGTAGCTGCCGTGCTCGGCGAACAGCGCCCAGAGCGGCTCCAATCGCGCGGATTCGGCGAGCGCCCCCGCGTGGTCACCGGACAGCGCAGCCCGGGTGATCTTCAGCGCGGGCCCCGGCAGCGTGCCGCCGATGACGGAGTACCAGGCGTCGCAGCCGGCAACGAGGCCGCGGGCTGCGGCGTCGTCGCCGGAAACGCCGACGGTCACGGTGTCGGGGATGTGGGTGCGGATGGTTTTCACGCGCTCGGCGGCGATGTCGGGCTCGGCCGGGACGCCGGGGATCTTGATCGACGCCACGCGGGGCAGGGCCGAGATCTGGGCGTAGAGCTCATCGGTGAATTGCACGTGGGTGGTGCGGGGATTGTCATAGACCACCAGGGGCACCGACAGCTCGGCGGTGACGTCCTCGAAGAGCCCGAAGACCTCGTCCTGGGTGAGCCCCTGGTAGGTGACCGGGGCCAGAAGCACGGCGCTGGCACCGGCGTTCTGCGCGTCCTCGGCGAGCCGGTGCACCTGGGCGGTGCGCAGCGCCCCGATGCCGACCATCACCGGGACAGCGCCAGCATGCTGCACCGTGGTCTTCGCGGCGCGGCGGCGTTCCTCGCGGTCGAGGTACATATAGGACCCGGTGGATCCCAGCGCCGTGATCGAGTCGACTCCCGCTGCTGCCAGGCGCTCGATGAGACCGGCATACGCCGCCTCGTCGAAGGCGTCGTCACGCAACGGGGTGTGCGGGAACGCGCTGAGGCCGGTGAACATCGCGGCTCCGATCCTTGAGGCTGGAGATCATGAGGGTTCACGACCCTCCGGGTCCAGCATGCCTCAGATGTCGTCCTCGTAGGCGCGACCGCCCTCGTCCTCCCAGCGGGTCAGCTGGCGGGTCCTGGAGGCGTTGTATTTGCGCCGGACGCCGTAGCCGCCCTGATCGTCCTCGTCGAAGAACACGACGCCGAACTCTTCCAGCGCCCGGCGCAGTCGCTTGTTCGCGTCGGGAGACAGGGCGAACCCGCGATGCTCGAAGTTCCGCACCAGCTGCGGCTCAAGCGAGGCGGCCTCCGCGATCTCTTCGACCGACACCTGGGTGAGGGCGCGTGCTGCCCGGGCCAGGTCCGGGGTCAGCGAGGCTTCAAAGCGCTTCATAGATACAGTGTGGCAAACCACACACCGCAGGGGAACGGCCGCGAGATCAGGATCGCGGTGACCTCGAAGAGATCGGACGATCACCATGGAGAAGACGTCATTGATCGCACTGGCACGGCATGAACTGGAGCAGGACCGCGAGGCCTCCAGCGGCAGGAGCGCGAAGACGGTCTTCGGCGGCCATGAGCACCAGCTTCGGCAGACACTCATCGCGCTGCGCGCCGGTGAGGAGCTCTCCGAGCACGAGAACCCCGGAGAGGCCACGCTGCAGGTGCTGGAGGGACGGGTGACGCTGAAGTCCGGGGAGGCGTCGTGGAACGGGTCACCCGGAGATCTGTTGACCATTCCGGACGGACTGCATTCGCTGGACGCGGTGGAAGACGCCGTCGTCCTGCTGACGGTGGTAAAACAGCGCTGAAACCCACCCGAGAATCCTCTGAACCGGCTCAGCGTCCGGCAGGTGGGGCCCACAACAGGCTGAGCGCATTAGGGTTGGACCATGATCAATGAAGACGCACGACTGCCCCAGGACATCCTGCACTCACTGCCCGGCTCCAACGCGGTGATGAAGCACGGTGTCGCTGTCGACGCCGCCCGCTGGCGCGCCGAACTCGCCAAGCGCAACCTCCCCGAGCTCACCGGCATGCTCCGCAGCCTCGACAAGGTCTCGCTGACCCGCCGCGACGTGTTCGAGATCGGTGACCGCGAGCGCACCGCCGACAACGCCTTCCAGCTGTTCTACTACTCGCTGTCCTGGGGCCTCGGACCCAAGGTCCCGCGTCTGCACCACCGCCTGGACAACTTCGCCTCCCACCGCGACGAGGCCTCGGAGCTGCTCCTCTCTGCATGGAACGCAGCCCGCAGCGAAGAATTCGCGAAGGACGCCTTCAGCATCCTGACCACCGAGGACGGCGCCGGCCGGATCCCGTGGTTCGGACCTGCCTTCTCCACGAAGTTCCTCTACTTCGCCCAGGGCGCGGCCGCCGCGCCGAAGCTGATCAGCCTGGACCGCGACATCGCCGTGAACCTCGCCCGCGATGCCTGGCCCGACGCCACTACCGACGTCTGGGTCCCCGAGGTCTACGACAAGTACTGCACCCTGATGACCGAATGGGCCGATGAGGCCTCCCAGGACTCCTCGGTGGACCGCACGGTCCGCGCCGATGAGATCGAACTGGCAGTCACCCGCCGGGCATAAGGCACTCCCCTTTCGGGACATCACTGTGGCGGGCGCTTCTCGACGGAAGCGCCCGCCACAGTCATGTCACGCCCCGGCCACGACGCTCAGCAGCTCATCTCGAATCGTAGCGCTGGTCCCGGTGAGATCGATCGTCTTGACCCGCAGGGTGTGCGCCCCCACCTTGGCGGTCATGTCCACAGCATCTTCCACCTGCGGGTAAAGCAAGACACCAGTCAGTCTCTCCCCCGGTACCCGCGCCATGGTGGTGAGGTAGGTCTGGAGCTGGAACAGATGATCGCGTTTGAAGGTCTGGCCACCGAACTGCGAATGGACCGAGATCGGTGACGTGAACTTAGTCTCGATGACAATGCGCTCGCCCGGGCGCCGCAGCACCACATCGGTCTCCATGGTGGGCATGAACCTAGCCATACCGGCACTTGGGTCTTGAAGCGGCCATCGATGTTGTTCCTGAGCCAGGCGCACTCGCCATGGTTCTTGCAAGACCGCGTGGAAGAAGCCACGGACCGCGGCCTCGTAGATCAAGCGCCATCGGTCAATGTCCAGGCGTGGTGTCACCGCTCGGTCCGTCCCGATATCCTCGGTGAGAAGTCCCATCTGGAGTAACAGCCGTGCGGCGCTCGCGCACCGTCGCTCCGCCTCGTCATTGCGCCCCAGGGTTAGAGACTCCGCCTTTGCCGCAGACACGAACTGGCGGGAGACACCCGACCAGTGAAATGTCCTGCGGGCTGTCGCGGCTCGTTCCCGCAGCCCTGCGTTCCGGCTCGCACGCTCAGCGATGATCAGTCCGGATGTAATCACTTGATTGAGCAGATGGTCTACTGACAGCTCGTCGAACGAACACGCGACCCTGCCGCGAGTCTGCAGGTTCCGCTCGTAGGTCTGGAGGTGATCGATGCGCCCGCGGACACGGGAAAGGTCCTCTTGCTGTGCCACATAACGCCGGGAAAGCGGCCGGTGAAGCCGGCGCTCAGCTGCGGTCACCAACACCTCAGAGATCAGATCAATGAGATCGTCCGGTGACTCTTCCATCCCAGCCTCGCGGACACTGGCATCCTCGGCGAAGAGTTCTGAGGCGTAGAACATCAGTAGCCATAGGTTTCGGACCGGTATGTGCGTCTTGCCGCTGAAAAGCAGTCGCCCCGGATCAAGTCCGGCCTCTGTCTGGATAACGTTCACGATGTCAGTCCGATACCGGCAACGCGTCCATGAGGCCCGCGATGTAGTTCTCGACGCGCTCTGGCTGATCGAACCAATACTCGTGGAGCAATGGTCTGATCTCTTGACCGATGACGGTCGTCGCCCAATTGACGAAATGGACGTTGCGCGCCGTCTTCGCCGGCGTGAAGAAGCTGTGCCCGATTCGATACTGCTCACCGAGCCCAGGGGCCTTGGTGATGATCTTGTTCAGCTCCTCCACGGCTGTCCCGACTCGCTCCACGTCCTTTTGGCTGGCGCCAGTCACTCGCTCGGTGACCCAGGTCGCCCACGACAGGTTGAACTCAGGTTGAAGGTCGGCAAACCCGAAGCGCCGCCGTAGGGCAAAATCGACCATCGCTAGTGACCGGTCAGCGAGGTTCATCGTGCCGATGAGGTACAGATTGTCGGGAAGGTGAAACGGAGCTTCGTGAGGCCGCCGGTAAGTCAGATGCATCGCTTGGTCGGCTGTTCGCTTGTCCGCTTCCAACAAAGTCAGCATCTCGCCAAAGATCTGGGCTAGGTTCCCACGGTTGATCTCCTCTACGACCAGGACGTGATCCTGATCGGGCGTCGCCGCGGCTCGCTCAGCGATCTGTAGCAGGGTCCCGTCCACGAGCTCCAGCCGTCCGTCTCCAGAGGGACGCCATCCTCGGACGAAGTCCTCGTAGGAAACGGTCGGGTGGAACTGCACTGCGGTGACCAGGGATGCATGGTCGCGCTGGACGAGGGCGCGGGCTAGTCGCTTCGCCAACCAAGTCTTTCCGGTTCCAGGCGGTCCTTGGAGAATCAGGTTCTTCTTCTGAGCGAGAGTGCGCAAGAGATTTTCCAGAGTGTCCTCTCGCAGGAAGCACCCGTCCTCAATGATCGATTCAACCGTGTAAACGGGTTCCGCCGAATCGCCGCTGCTCTCATCAGTGGATTCATCGTCGCCGAGGTGTTCGAGATCTGGATTCCCAGACGTCGGAGCGGCATCGTCTCCGAAGCGGTCCCGCCAGAAGGGCAGATTACGCAGAGTATCGAGGTCTTGATCGGCGCCTTCAAACGCGAATTCCACTAGGTTTCGAGCGCGGTCGGTGTCCGGGACGACCCGCCAGATTGTGCCTTGGTATGTGTAGAGGAACCACTCGCGAGGTTCGGCGGTCAGGTCCTGATCCCACGTCACGTCGACGACTAACCCAGTGCCGGGGTTGTTCATGATCGTCCCCGCAGCTTTGATAGCCATTACCGATACCGGGTGGCCATTAGTCCTGAACGGAACGCCGGCCTGTCGGCTGCGGACGTAGACCGACTTGATCGCGATGCGATCCCCAGCCCGCATTTCCATGACCTGCGCCTTCAACTTCGCCGACGAGTCTGGGTGTATCTCCCATCTGCCCTGCGCGATGAAATCCATAGAGTGGTCGCGCTGGGTGGCTGACCCTGGATCGTCGAATCGAGCTCCGACGAACCATGCGGTCATCTCCCGGGCAGACTGGACTCCGATTTCATCATCGGCGCCCGCCTCTGCCGGCGTCTCACGCTGGGGCACGTATTCGCGATACGCCTGAATTTCCTCAAGGTCAGCGCGGGTCAACGAATCAGGATGGTCCGCGAGTAGCTGACGCCCCAACTCAGTGATCTGAGCGACGCCGTAACCACCTTCAATCGCCGTGGCCCGGCGGAGGTGATGTATAGCAAAGTTGGCTCGAACATCCACCCGACGCTGGCCCGATTTCGCGTGAGTGTATGCACGCTGCTCATCCGTGAGGCCCATCGAATCGTATGTAGCCTCACGCAACTCCTGGCTTGTTCGGCTACGCCCGTCGGATAACACCCGAAGTGCCGGCAACATGTAGTCCCAGAACCGTGGCTCGTTGTCTTCAACGCTCTCCTCAGCCATCTCAGTCTCCAACCTGGGGCTCGGCCCCGATCGCCCAGGCATTGAATCTCTATGCCATGACCCACTAGTGGTGCTTCCGAAGCGGTGACGCGCGACTTATCCTGCATCGAGAAGTTTCTGGGTCCTCCCGTCAGGCTAATGCTCGACCGCAAGGGGACCGACCAGCCCGACAGGCGTGGCGAACCCCAATTTCTGAGAGGTCCCACCGCACACAAGTGCACGCGAATTTCGAGGGGTGCCGACCATTTCGCTATCTCAACGCTAGAGTCAAGAAATGCTCAATGAAAATGCGCCCCTCCCCCAAGACATCCTGGCCCCGCTGTCCGGTTCGGAGCGCGTAATGAATCATTCTGTCTCCGTCGACGGTTCAAGGTGGAGGCGCGAAATCGACGCCAGGGGTCTTCCTCCTATTGCGGGCAAACTTTCAAGCGAGGACCGCACGACTCTCAGTCGCCGCGAAGTGTTCGAATTCGGGACTCGAGAGATTTCAACAGACAATGCATTCCAGCTCCTCTACTACTCACTGGCGTGGGGACTGGGGCTGACTGGCTCCTGGATGACTGGACGCTTAGATGATCTCGCCACCCAACGGGAAAGCGCGCCGGGTCTCCTCACAGCGGCCTGGGGCTCCGTCAGAGAAGGTCAATCCCCAGTTTCGTCATACAGAGTGCTCATGACTGAGGGAGGTGCAGGGAAGATCAAGGGCCTTGGTCCGGCGTTCGCCACCAAGTTTCTCTACTTCGCTGAGGGAAGCACAAATGAACCGCGTCACGTCATTATCGACAAGGTGGTTTCCACCAATCTTCGGCGGGACGCCTGGCCCGAAAGTCCCACCGCAGCCTGGTGGCCCGAGACCTATGAACGGTATTGCAACCTACTCGCCCGCTGGGCAAGCGAAGCTTCGGAGCGCCCTGAGGTCAATCGGACCGTAAGAACCGACGAGATCGAACTGGCACTTTTCAAACGCAAGTAATCACTTCACCGCCATGAGAGTCCGTGGTGGGCGCTTCGCGGGTGGGGGCACGCCACCGTGACGTATGGCAAGGCACGAACCCTCATCACCCAGCCAACGCCCAGCCTCCACCACCAGGGTTGACCCATGGCAAGCAACCGGCAGCAGACCGTCACCGTGGGCGGTCACAAGCTCCGGCTCTCCAACCTGGACAAGGTCCTCTTCCCCGCCTCGGGCACCACCAAGGGTGAGGTGGTCCACTACTTCCAGACCGTCGCGGACGCGATGCTCCCGCACACCAGGAACCGCCCCGCCACCCGGAAGCGCTGGCCCGACGGCGTCGGCACCGAAGCCAAGCCGAACGAGCCGTTCTTCCGCAAGAACCTCGAGGACTCCGCGCCGGCCTGGGTGCCGCGCCAGGAGCTGGAGCATTCTGATCACAGCAACACCTACCCGCTGGCGAATGAACCAGCCGTGCTGGCCTGGTTCGGCCAGGTCGGCGCCCTGGAGGTCCACGTCCCGCAGTGGCGGTTCAGCAAAGACGGTGAACCGCGGAACCCGGACCGGTTGGTCCTGGACCTGGACCCCGGTCCCGGCGCAGAGCTTGCCGACTGCGCACAGGTGGCCCGCTGGTGCCGCGAGATCCTCGATGAGATGAACCTGCCCTCGGTCCCGGTCACCTCCGGGTCCAAGGGCATCCACCTCTATGCCGCGCTCAACGGCAGCTACACCTCCGAGCAGGTCTCCCAGGTGGCCCATGAGCTGGCCAAGGCTCTGGAGGCCGATCACCCGGATGAGGTGGTCAGCGATATGAAGAAGTCGCTGCGCCAGGGCAAGGTGCTGATCGACTGGTCGCAGAACAACCGCAACAAGACCACCATCGCGCCCTACTCGCTGCGTGGCCGCCCCGGATCCGCCGAGGGCCCATATGTCGCGGCCCCGCGGACCTGGGAGGAGCTCGAGGATCCCAAGCTGGAGCAGCTGGACATGCATCAGGTGATGGCACGCATCGCCGAGGGCACAGATCCTTTGGCTGACTTCACCCCCGACGACGCCGCCGGGGACGCCCTGCCGGACATGAAGGACGCGCTCTCCACCTACCGGTCGATGCGCGACGCCGCAAAGACCCCCGAGCCGGTTCCCTCCGGCTCCCCTGCCTCCCGGACCGAGGACCCGATCTTCGTGGTCCAAGAGCACCACGCCTCCGCGCTGCACTATGACACCCGGCTGGAGCGCGACGGGGTGCTGGTCTCCTGGGCCGTGCCCAAGGGGCCCCCGTTGGAGACTGGTCAGCAGCGGCTGGCGGTCATGACCGAGGACCACCCGATCGAATACGCCGAGTTCGAGGGCACGATTCCGAAGGACGAATACGGCGGCGGTGAGGTGACCATCTGGGATACCGGCACCGTAGAGATCGAGAAGTGGGAGCAGGCTGAGGGTTCCGGCAAGGTGGTCTTCGTCCTGCACGGGGCACCGGACGGCGGACTGGGCGGGGTGCCGCGGCGCTACGCACTGGTGCAGACCGATGAGGCAGGTAAGAACTGGCTGATCCGGATGACCAAGGACCAGCCGAAGGCCCAGAAGTCATCGAAGACCACATCGACGCCGGCGAAGTCCACGAAACGCTCTGACAAGAGCGGTGCATCATCCAAGACGTCTGAGTTCCCTGACCCGCTGCCCTCCCCCATGCTCGCCTCCCCCGGCAAGCCCACCGACATCCGCGGCAAAGGGTGGGTGTTGGAGGGCAAATGGGACGGCTTTCGCGCCATCGCGGGGGTCCACGCCGATAGTCGGGTGGAGATCCGCAGCCGCAACGGCAAGGACTTCACTCAGACCTTCCCGGAACTCGCGGAGATCGCCGACCTGGTCCCGCCGGGCACCGTGGTGGACGGGGAGATCGTCGCCTTGAACTCCGGCAGCCGCCCAGACTTCGGTCTGCTGCAGGGACGAGGCAAACTGACCAAGACCCGGGAGATCGAGCAGACCGCGAAGAAGATCCCGGTGCACTTGATGCTCTTCGACGTCCTGCACACCCCTGAACACGGCGACCTCACTCGCGAGCCATATGCACGCCGCCGGGAAATCCTGGAGGAGCTGGCCGGCAGCGGCAAGCACGTGCAGGTCCCAGGTGACCTGGGTGACTCCGTCGAGGAAGCCATGGAGGTCAGCTTGGAACTCAAGATCGAGGGGCTCGTTGCCAAGCGGGCCGACAGTCCCTACCGCGCCGGGCGGCGCTCCGAGGACTGGGTGAAGCTCAAGCACGAGAGCCACGCGGATGTCGTGATCATCGGCTGGCGCCAGGGTAACGGCGGGCGCGCCAAGACCTTCGGCTCGCTGCTGCTGGGCATGACCGACGACGCCGGCGAGCTCCACTACGCCGGACGGGTCGGCACCGGCTTCAGCGATGTGGAACTGACCGATCTTCGCGCCCAGCTGGAGAAGCTGGTCCGCAAGACCGCCCCAGTTGATGACGTCCCAGCGGAGGACTCCCCGGACGCCACCTGGGTCACCCCCAAGCTGTCCGCGGAGGTTCGCCATTCCGGGGTGACCAGGGACAACCGGCTGCGTCACCCCACCTGGCGGGGCGTGCGGGTAAAGAACGGACCCTGAAATCGGCCCAGCGCGGACGCGCTGTACTCAGCACCTCTGCTCCGTAGACTGCGAACAAGACGCTCATACCCAACACAGGAGAACAATATGACTGACATGACTGCGAACGAACTCGTCAAGAAGCTGAACAGCATCGGCACCTGCATGTTCACCACCGTGGACCAGGACCACCGGATCGTCTCCCGCCCGATGGGTGTCACCGAGATCGACGACCAGCACAAGTTCTGGTTCTTCACCCCACTGAACTCGGACAAGATCGAGGACATCATCGGTGAAGGCGAGGTCAACCTCGGCTTTGTGGACTCTCACACCTGGGTCTCCATCGCAGGCTCCGCCCAGGTGATCGCTGACCTCGAACGCAAGAAGGAGCTGTGGGATCTCGGTCCCAAGGCCTACTTCGAGGGTGGTCCTGAGGATCCCAACGCCGTATTGATCGAGGTCACCCCAGAGACCGCCCAGTACTGGGAGGGACCCGGCAAGGCCGCCGCACTCGTGAAGATGGCGAAGGCTTCGCTGTCCTCCGAGACCCCGAACATGGGTGACCAGGGCCGCGTGGAGCTGTAAACAGCCACGTGTCGATGAGGGGCGGGGAACTTCGGTTCCCCACCCCTTCTCATTCCCGGGCTGCTCGCCGAGGCTGAGCTTCTAGGCCTGAAGCCAGGGGCGTGGATGAGTCAATGGCTCTGCGTGGGGCTTCGTCAAGATCTGACCTCGAGTATTCTCGCCCACTCTGAGTGAAGTACGGGGCAAGGTGTTTGCGAAGGTCGGGGTCACAGACGTACACATACGTCCCCTTGATTCCTCGGGTGAGCAAGACACCGTAGATGTTGACGACGTACTCAAGTAGATCCTCGTCTTTGAACTCGAGCCCAAGGCGGGGGTTGTTCTCTTTTCCCTTCTTGTCGAAATAGTGCGCGCGACTGAAGACGATCCGCTGTTGCTCGGGATCGAAGCTCAGGTCTGGGCCGATGATGACTCCCGCATAGTTCAGGTCGTACCCCTGAACCGTGTGGATCGATCCCACTTCATCGAGTGATGTCCTTGAGTTGATCCAGTCCTTGGTAGTCCGATTCCACTGCAGTCCGTGGCCATCGAGCACGATGTCAGGAAGACTCTTGTCCTTCTTGCTCTTCCACTCCCACGCGTACCCGGCGACCAGACGAGCGAGTCCGTGCTCGGCGTCCCGTTCACGAATCCGATCGTGCATCGATTTGAAGTCCTCAAACAGGAGGATCTCGTAGTCAGCGAACGCTTGGCGGGCCGGAGCCTCAGAGCGCAGCACGGCGCGAACGTAGTCGATATAGCCGCGCCCAGCCTGGACTCGCATCTGTGAGTGCAGTTCATGGTGCCTGTCGACGGTTCTCGCCGTCTCCAACACCGACTCCCAAGTAGAACGGGGGATATCTGCCGGCCTCACGCTCTGTGCGCCGTCCAGGAACAGGATCTGATGCTCACTCTTCTGCTTGATCCAGTCCAGCTGCGTGTAGTGGCTCTCGTCGTCGCCGAACAGCTTTCGGTTGATCTCGGTGAAGCGCGAGTTCTGGCTGGCTGATGGCTGATTGGCGCGCTGGTTCAGCCGGTGCGCTTCGTCAACGACCAGAACATCAAAGTGCTGCTCAGACTCGCCTACCGCGAATGGATCGAGCACCATGGATCGCTCGAGGTACGGCGTGCGCTTGAAGACCTCGGCGACGGAGGCACGCAGGGACTGTTGTGGAACGACGAAGCCGATCGCGAGTGGACTGAGACGGTCTCTGTTGGCGGCCGTGAAGAACTCGGTGAAGCGCGCATCGGTGTCGTCAAGCGAGGTGTCGAGTTCCGTGTCTTCGGCGGTCGCGATGTCTGCGAGCAGCTTCATCAGGTAGATGGCGACAACAGTCTTGCCGGTGCCTGGGTCCCCTTGGACGACTATGGGAACCTCGTTGCCGCTGTCAGGGGAACGGTGCAACAAGTCGCGGAGAATGTCCTCGACAGCCATCGCCTGCTCGGGAGTGAGTGCCTTGAACGGGGACAGCTTGAAGAGATCAGCGTTCTCGATCTCCGGGAGCGAGCGTGTAAAGAGACCCCGGTCATACAGGGATCCGAAGATCCTCTCGAACGTCTTTCTGTACTCGTTTCTGTCGAAGTAGTCGCTGTCGACGATGCCCTTGTTTCGGTTGAGCACCGAGTAGCGGCCGTCACCACCAAGACGCTCGATCAGGTACGCCTCCAGATCCAACGCGGCGGACTTGTTGAACGTCCGGTCGAGGATGATCTGTACGTGCTGTAAGTCGTTCTTCGTTCCCGACGCGAGGTGCTGGCGGATTCGGGAGGCGACGTTACGAGACTCTCCGACGTAGATGGACTGGTCATTGCGCAGCGTGTAGACGGCGGGCCAATTGGAATAACGCTCGTCGGTCCGCGCCTGAGTTGAGACAGCGTCTTTGTCGAAGATGAACCCTTCGATGTCATAGCTGGTCATACTTGGCGCTCGTGCCTTTCGCTTTGTCCACCGGATACTTCGCTTCGGTCACTCGCAACTTCTCGAGGATGAGTTCCTCCGGATCCCAACCCATCCGAGCAGCCAAGAGATACGAATACGTGAGCACATCCGCGAGCTCGGCGCGGATCCTCGCCGGATCCGCCTCTTCATTCCACTGGACGCACTCGAGCAATTCGCCGGACTCAATGGAGATGCTCTTGATCAGATTCTCAGGACTGTGGAACTGACCCCATTCGCGCTGGCTCATGAAGTCCCGCAGCGCGGCTTGAGTGTTTTTCGAGGACATACGCTCACGCTACCCGCCGGACCCCTTACCAGATCGAATGAGGCCTTTGAAATGATTATTGCTTCGACAGAAAGCTTGAGAGATGCGCTATAGACGTCGAACGAAACGTCGGCAGCCACTCCTCCTCCGCGACGACCACCGACGAGGCGGGAGATGGGAAACGCCAACCAGTCGCGCGAATCAATTGACTATCGATAGATAATCGCCGATGATCAACACATGACAGGTCAACGTTGGGTTGTTGCCGCCCTCAAGGCATCGCTGGTCCTGCTCTTCGGGCTCCTGCTGCTCTTCCAGACGATGTCTCTCCCAGGGCAGTTCGCCTATATGGCGCAGGAATCTCCCGACGTGGCGTTCCTGCGCTGGCCCGCAACGATCATCACCATCTTCTGGGTGCTGTGCGTCCAGGTGGTCATCATCTGCATCTGGCAGCTGCTCACCCTGGTCCAAAAGGACCGCATCTTCAGCTCCACCTCGATGCGCTGGGTCAACCTCGTACTGGGTGCGATCGGCGCCGCCTGGCTCGTCCTGGTCGGAGTCTTCCTCTACATCGGGATCAACGCCACCGATCCTGGGATCCCGCTCGTGCTCGCGTTGATGGTGGCGGTGGGCGCCGTCGTCGGCCTGGTGGTCGTGGTGATGCGGGCACTGCTGAAGCAGGCGACCACGCTGCGCACCGACATGGAAGCCGTGATCTGATGCCGATCATCGTGCGGATCGATGTGGAGCTGGCCAAGCGGAAGATGAGCGTCGGGGAGTTCGCCGAGCGGGTCGGGATCACCCCGGCGAATGTGGCCGTGTTGAAGAACGGACGCGCCAAGGCGATCCGGTTCAGCACGCTGGAGGCCATGTGCGAGGTCCTGCAGTGCCAGCCCGGCGACCTCATCGAGTGGGTGGAGGAATGAGCGGCCGGGTGTTGCAGACGGATGTGCTCGTCGTCGGAGCCGGACTCGCGGGGCTGCGCGTCGCGACCCTGCTGGCGGAGCGCGGGCACTCGGTGGTGGTCATCGACCGGCGCCGGGACCTGACCACCTCCATCAGGACCACCGGCATCTTCGTCCGGCGCACCCTGGACGACTACAACCTGCCCGAGCACCTCCTGGGTCCAGCGATCCGCCGGGTGGTGCTGTACCCGCCGAGCCTGCGGGATCCGGTGGAGCTGGTCAGCGAGCGCGATGAGTACCGCGTCGGCGAGATGGGTCCGCTCTACGCCGCAGGGGCCCGGGCCGCAGTCCGCGCCGGGGCTGAACTGATGCTGGGCACCCGCTACCTGGGTGGCTCGGATGGCCGATACGACGTGACCGGACCTGACGGACCCACCGCGGTGCATGCCTGCTTCGTGGTCGGGGCAGACGGAGCGCGGTCGCGGGTCGCCCGGGATCTGAGACTGGACCGCAACACCCACCTGCTGGTCGGCGCGGAGAGTGTCTTCACCGTCTCCGCGCCGGTGGACTCCCCCGCCTTCCACTGCGTGCTGGATCCCCGGCTGGCGCCCGGATACATCGGGTGGGTGATCAACGACGGAACCCACGCCCATGTGGGGACCGCCGGGTACTCCCGGCGCTTCACCGGCGGAGTGCGCAGCACCCTGGACGAGTTCGCGACGCGCGCTCCAGGATTGACCGAGGCCGACCGCTCCCCCGCCGAGGTGGAGCGCCGCGGCGGCCCCATCCCGGTGGGCGGACTGCTGCGCCGGATCAGCTCACCCGACGGTCTGCTCGTCGGTGACGCCGCCGGTGCGGTGTCACCGCTGACCGCCGGTGGCCTGGATCCCTGTCTGCGGCTCTCCGACTATGCGGCCGCCGCGCTGGACGAAGCGCTGCGAACCGGCAAGAGAGAAGCACTGCGCGACTACGACGGCGGCGCGCTGCGCCGGAAGTTCACCGGACGGCTGATGATGCGCCACGCCCTGGCCCAGGTGAAGCATCCGCTGTTGGCCAGCGCCGGTTTTGAGGTGCTGCGGACGCCCTTCGGGAGGGCCGCGGCCCGGAAGGTGCTGTTCGGGGATCGTTCTTTCCCGGACCCTCCCGACTCCTCTTCGAGGACCTCGAATCCTGGCGGCGGGCTCGAGAGAGTGGAGACGTGATCACGGCGCTGCGGCTCCCATGATGGAGGCTTCTGGAGTCTTCAGGATCCCGACCTCGAGTCGTACCGTGGAAGGTATCCCGGTAACTGCGTTGACAGTGAGGTGAGCAGCGGTGAGCACCTACGACAGCGGTCTCTCACAGACCAGAACAGCCTCGGATCCTCGGCTGAACGAGCCGCTCTACGGCGCCTCGCTTGGTCAGGCGATCAGGCGCTTCTTCGGCAAGTACGCGCACTTCAAGGGGTACGCCTCGCGCAGCGAGTACTGGTGGATCCAGCTCTTCATGGCCGTGATCGGCGGGCTGATCTCGATCCCCTATCTGCAGACCTACGATCCGGTTCAGGGCACCTTCGACCTGACCCAGGGCACCGGAAACGTCGAGGGACCCGCCCAGGCGGGGACAGGTCCACCCTCGGCCTGAGCGTCCGCAGGATCGTCAGAGTCGAGCGAACCGCCCGACCTCGTCCATGTGGGCGTCGGAGTTCTCCGGTCGCAGCCGAGCGACGAGTTCGCCGCGGCTGCGCACGCCCACCTTGGCGAAGACCGATTTGAGATGATCCTGCACCGTGTGGGCCGAGATGAACAGGTGATGGGAGATCTCCGCTGTGGAGTGGCCGCCGATCACCTCACGGCAGATCTCGCGTTCCCGGGCGCTGAGGTCATAGGCGAGCAGCAGCAGCCCGATCAGCTGGTCGCCGGTGACCGGTTCGATGGACACCGCCACCTGATCCTCCTCACCGCCGATCAGCGTGCTGGCCTGCAGCACTGCCCACCGGCCGTCGGCGTCCCGCAGTCGGGCCCTGAAGTATCCGGTCTCCGCCGAGTGTGAGCCCGAAGCCATGATCTGCATCATCACCTGGAAGCGACCCGGGGCGATCGCGTCCAGCCGTTCCTGCCATTCCCGCGCGTCGGGGGTTACTCCCACCAGCTGGCCGTCCGCGCCGATGAGCACCAGGGCTGGCCGACCCGGTCCGGTCCCGCCCTGCGCCTCCGAACGCATCGCGAGCCGGGTGGCGGACCCGATGGCTGGCTCGATGGCCGCCAGAAACTCCAGCTCCCGCGCCGTGAAGTCAACGCCTGATCGGACCATCCCGGCTCCGCCCCAGCACACGCCGCCGGCTCGGAACATGACCCGCAGCTCCTCGTCGATCCCGAGGGGCTCCCAGATGTCATGAAGCCTGGTGCTGCGCCACCGATCCTCGCCAGGGAGATCGGAGAGTCTGGCGAGGGTGTCGCCCCGGCGGGCGAGGGCGGCGAAGGTATGCGGTTCCTCCAGGGAGTACTCGGCCTCTGCCAGTCGCGGCTCGTACTCGGCAGGGATCCGATTCGCGCCGCTGACCATCGAACTGATCACCTGGGTCTCCGGGTCGATGCTCGCCCAGCAGGTCATCTCGGTGCTGATGGTTCGTTCCACCAGCTTGATCGCCGCGGAGTGGAGTTCGCTGACACCGAGTCCAGCGGCAGCCAGTTGGGTGATCTCCCGGCGCAGTCGGGATGCGCGTTCCTCCCACACACAAAAAGTATGGCACCTGCCACACCGCGCGCACATCCCCACAATTCTGGGATCGACGGTGGGATTCAGCCACTTCTACCGTTGGAGGTATGGAGACCACAGTCCAGTACACACCGGCCGGAGACGGCGTAGAGATCGCCGCCCCGGACGCGGTGCTGACCGTCAAGGTCAGCGCCGAGACCACTCATGATCAGTACGAGGTCTTCGAGGTGACCGCACCTCGGGGCCCCGCGACTCCGCTGCACCGCACCGGCTGGGACAAGACCTACTATGCGCTGCAAGGCCGGATGATCGTCCAGGTCGGCGATGCGGGCTACGACATGGGTCCGGGGAGTTCCCTCGCGATCCCCGCCGACGCTCCACACACCTTCACGGTGCTCACCCCGTCGGTCACGGTGCTGGTCATCAGTCTGACCGGGGCGATGGGCCGGTTCCACACCGATCTCGCGGCCACACTCCCTCCGGGCCGAGCACTGGAGGACGCAGCCGCTGAACTGCAGGCAGTCCTGGGTCGGCACCCGGTAAGCATGGAGGGCCAGCCATGACCGGCATCGTCTGGACCTTCGCCCTGATCGCCGCGCTGATCCACATCACCGTGTTCGTCTGCGAGGCGCTGCTCTTTGAGCGGAAGGCCGTGCATCAGGGGATCTTTCTCACCGCCACCGCGAACGTCCCGGCGGTCAGGCTGTGGGCCTTCGGCGTCGGCTTCTACAACCTGTTCCTCGCCGTGGGCACGATCCTGGGCGTCGCCCTATGGGCCGCTTGGGATGAGTCCGTCGGCCGCGCGCTGGTGATCTACACCTGCTGGTTCATGGTCCTCTGCGGGGTCGTGCTGTTCATCGCCGATCGGAGGGCGATGGGCAGACCGAAGGGCGCCGGAATCAGCGGCGCCCTCGGACAAGCAGCGCCTCCGCTGATCGCGGTCATCGCGGACGCGCTCTGACCGGAGTGGCGGACGGCGCAGGTCAGGACTTCAGCAGCCGCTTGCGTTCCTTCTCCACGTCATAGTCCGCGGCAGGCCAGCGCAGCTTCAGATCCGAGAACGCCGCAATCAGCAGCTCCTGGACCGCGAGCCGGGAGTACCACTTCCGGTCTGCGCCGATGACATGCCAGGGCGCGTGGTCGGCGTCGGTGGCTTCCAGAAGGTGAGCATAGATCTCCTGGAACCGGGAGAACTCGGCCCGGGCGTCGGCGTCGGAGGGGTCGTACTTCCAGTGCTTCTCCTCGCGGTCCAACCGGGAGACCAGCCGGTCCAGCTGCTCCTCCTGGGACACATGGAGCATGACCTTGATGACGACGAAGCCCAGCCGGACCAGTTCGCGCTCGAAGAGCACGATCGCCTCGGTCCGGCGCTCCAGCTCCTCGGCGCTCTCACTGCCGGTGATGGTGGGCACCAGGACGTCCTCGTAGTGGGAGCGGTCGAAGACCCCCACATGGCCGGGCCGCGGGAGCTTGCGGATGACCCGCTCCAGATAGTGCTCCCGGTTCTCCTCGGCGGTGGGCTTGCCGAATCCGACCACCTCCACACCCATCGGGTCCATGGAGGTCACCACCTGCTTGACCACTCCGCCCTTGCCGGCGGCGTCCATGCCTTGGAGCACCAGCAGCACCCGCGGACCGCGGGCCAGCTTGCCCAGGGCCTCCTCCACCGCAGGTGAGAACAGCTCCTCGCGGCGGGCCTTCTCCTGCGGAGTCCGGCGCGGCACCCGCGCAGCGATGGCCTTGGCCACCTCACGCTGGTCGACCTCGGAGGCGGAGACCACGTGGGCCCACATCAGCTCCTGCAGGTCCGCGAGCATCTCGGCGCGTTCGGCGAGCGCGTCCTCGCCGTCGTCCTTCTTGCCCTTGAACGCCACCTTCTTCCGGGTGGGGGCGTCCTCGAGGGTGAACGGGGACGGGTACTGGTTCACCCGCCAGAGCGACCGGGGGTCGCCGTCGAACGGGGTCTTCTTCGCACCCTTGTGTCCGCGGACACCGGCCAGCGTGACATCGAGCCGGTCGGGGGTCTGATCCTTCTTGGACACGGTGTCTCCTTGTGGCAGGTGCAGCGGTGGCAGGACGTGTGAGGGCCAGTATGTCAGGCGCCCTTGCGCGGCGAACGACGGAGGAAGTCATCGGCGATGTCGTTGAACTGCGCCCACTTCACCCCCTCGTGGGAGTTGATGTGTTCGATCAGCCGCTCCAGCATCAGCAGCACCTGCGGGCGTCCGGAGACGTCGGGGTGGATGGTGATGGTGAAGACCGCGTAGTCGCTCTCCCGGTAGACCCAGTCGAACTGGTCGCGCCACATCTCTTCGAGCTGGCGCGGGTTCACGAAGCCGTGGCTGTTGGGGCTGGACTTGATGAACATCATCGGCGGCAGATCGTCGAGGTACCAGGAAGCTGGGATCTCGACCAGGTCGGTCTCCTCGCCGCGGACCAGCGGCTTCATCCAAGAGCTCGCCGGCTTGTCGTAGTCGATCTTCGACTGCTCCCAGCTGTCCCCGACGCGCACGTAGTAGGGCTCGAAGTCCAGGTGCATCAGCGAGTGGTCGTACTTGATGCCCTGTTCCAGCAGCAGCTCGTTGGTGACCGTGGAGAACTCCCACCAGGGTGCGACGTAGCCGGTGGGGCGGCGGCCGGCGCGCTTCTCGATCAGGTCGATGCAGTAGGTCAGGATCTCGCTCTCCTGCTCCCGAGTCATCGCGATCGGGTTCTCGTGGCTGTAGCCGTGCACCCCGATCTCATGCCCGGCGGCGACCACCTGGTCGAACTGCTCCGGGAAGGTCTCGATGGAGTGACCAGGCCAGAACCAGGTCGATGGCAGGTCATACTTGGCCAGCAGGTTGTTCAACCGGGGCACTCCGACCTCGCCGGCAAACATGCCGCGGGAGATGTCACCCGGGGAGTCCTCGCCGCCGTAGGAGCCGAGCCAGCCGCCGACCGCGTCGACGTCGATGCCCAGTGCTACGTAGATCTCTTTGGCCATGGTCTGTACCTCTTCCGTGTCGTGCGGTTCGGGGTTCGGTGCGGTGGTGCGATGCGCGTCCGGCGCTAGGTCTGCTGGCGCATTCGCACCTGCAGCTGGTCTCTGGCGTGACTGGGGGTATGGGTGCTCAGCAGCAGCGCCATCAGGATCCGGGCCTGGGTGGCGGGCAGGTCTCCCAGCGGGACCGCCCCGGCGGCGACGGCGTCCACCGCTCCCCCGCCGCCGTAGATCACCGCGACCGGTCCAGCACCGGTGCGCGTGCCCAGCCCGACTAAGACGCCCTGGGCGGTGGCCTGGGCGATGGCGTCAGTCAGCGCGACACCCGGGTTGCCGGCGCCCGCACCCAGCACGACGACGCCGGAGGCCCCAGCCTCGAGTGCGGCGTGCATCAGGGCCGCGTCGGCCCCGGGGTAGCCCAGGACCATGTCTACGCGCTGCTGCTCGAACTCGGCGTTGGGCGGCGGGAGCGGGTCAGGGGTCAGCGCCTGGGCGAAGTAGCGGGGTCCGGAGCCAAGGACGGCGCCCAGCGCGCCGGCGCTGCGGTGGCCGAAGGGCTGAGCCGCGAGGGTGTGGCGCTTGCGCAGACCCAGCGCGCTATGGATCTCACCCCCGAAGACCAGCAGCACCCCCTGGTCCCGGGAGGCCGGGGCCGCGGCGGTGCGGAGCGCGTCATGCAGGTTGCGCGGCCCGTCGCTGTCGGCATGATCGGGGCTGCGCTGGGCACCGGTGAGCACCACCGGACGCGGATCGTCGTGGGTGAAGCCGAGCAGCGCGAGGGTCTCCTCCATCGTGTCGGTGCCATGGGTGACGACGACGCCGTCCACGTTTTCCCGGCTCAGGATCCGCGCGACCGCGTGCGTGATCCGGGAGAGATCCTCGAAGCTGAAGTTGAAGGAGTTCTGCACCGCAATGTCCTCGGACTCCAACTCGATGCCTTCTGGCGAGTCACTCGTGCTGAAGTCGTCTAGTCCGTGGTCGCGCAGGGCGCTGATCAGGTCCGCGGCGGTGTCTTTGGCGCGTGACCCGCCTTGCCCGCTCGTCCGGGAGGAGATGGTTCCTCCGGTGGCCAGCACGACGATGCGGGTCATATCAGCTTCCATTCATGTGGTGGGCCCTGTCTGACTCGAGTCCATCACAGACCAGCGGCGAGGACAACGATGTGGCGCACCGGCGGACCGACCTGCGGCAACCGCATGAAGGCCCGGGCACATGCACGTCGTCGGAGCTGACATATTCAGACCTGGCACTTGAATAGATCTGTGTCGCGTATCACTATGGAGATAGTCAAGACTGACGTGCAGTCTTCCCCTCCTGAGAGGTCACCCTTCATGTCCACCACCTCCACCCTGAACAAGACCAGCCTCCTTGACGACGCCCGCTGGGACAGCAACATCTTCACCGGCCAGTGGCAGGCCGGCGGCGGCGAGCCCATCGCGATCACCGAGCCCGCCACCGGAGACAGCCTCGGCACCGCCGGCGGCGCCTCCGTCGAGGACGTGCACCGCTCCGCCACCGCCGCGGCCGCCGCACAGAAGCAGTGGGCCGCAATGAAGCCCTCGGAGCGTGCCGCGGTGCTGCGCCGCGCCGGCACCCTCTTCGAGGAGCACGCCAAGGAGATCGAGACCTGGATCGTCTGCGAGACCGGAGGCGTCCCGACGAAGGCAGCCCTGGAGACCCATGTCGCCGCCGCCGAATGCTTCGAGGCCGCCGCACTCTCCACCGCCCCCGCCGGTGAGGTGCTCACCACCGATCAGCCGCGCTGGTCCTTCTCGCGGCGCCGCCCGGCCGGCGTCGTGTCGGTGATCTCCCCGTTCAACTTCCCGCTGATCCTCTCCATCCGCTCGGTGGCCCCGGCCCTCGCCCTGGGCAACACGGTGCTGCTCAAGCCGGATCCGCGCACCACCGTCTCCGGCGGCGTGACCATCGCCCGGATCTTCGAAGAGGCCGGCCTGCCCGCGGGCATGCTGCACCTGCTGCCCGGCGGCGGCGAGGTCGGCAAGGCACTCACCGAGGCCCCCGAGGTGCGCATCATCTCCTTCACCGGCTCCACCGCGGCCGGACGCCTGGTCGGTGAGACCGCCGGCAAGCTGCTCAAGCGGGCCCACCTGGAGCTCGGCGGCAACAACGCCCTGGTGGTCCTGCCCGGCGCGGACCTCGACAAGGCCGCCTCGGCTGGCGCCTTCGGCTCCTTCCTGCACCAGGGTCAGGTCTGCATGACCACCGGCCGCCACCTGGTGCACGAGTCGCTGAAGGACGAATACATCGCAAAGCTCAGCCAGAAGGCGAAGAACCTGCCGGTGGGCAACCCGGCGGAGGACGGCATCGCCATCGGTCCGATCATCGACGCCAAGCAGCGCGACCGGATCCACTCGATCGTGGAAGACTCGACCGCCAAGGGCGGCACCGTGGAGGCCGGCGGCGAGTTCACCGACCTCTTCTACTCCCCCACCGTGATCTCCGGGATCACCACCGAGAACCCGGCCTGGACCGAGGAGATCTTCGGACCCGTCGCCCCGGTGATCTCGTTCTCCACCATCGAAGAAGCCGTGGCGATCATCAACAGCAGCGAATACGGACTCTCCGTGGGCGTGCTCGGCGACGTCGGGCTGGCCATGCAGATCGCGGACCAGGTCGACTCCGGCAAGGTCCACATCAACGAGCAGACCGTGGGCGACGAGGCGAACGCGCCCTTCGGCGGGGTCGGCGACTCCGGCACCGGCTCACGGGTCGGCGGACCGACGGCGAACATCGAGTCCTTCACCGAGACCCAGTGGCTCACCGTGCGGTCCGAGATCGCGCCCTACCCGTTCTAGCCGGAGCGCCGCCTCACGCGGCCCCTGCGCAGTGCGGCTCCTGCGCAGTGCGGCCCTCAGCAGCGATGACTCAGGCCTGGACCCGATACCGGGGGCCAGGCCTGAGTCATGTGTCGTGACTGCTGCAGGTCAGGCGTCGCTGATGCTGACCTGGGCCTTCTCCTCGCGGCCGAAGGCCCAGAGCAGCAGCTCCTCGGGGGCGCCCTGGATCTCCCGCAGCGGGGCGGAGGACGGGCCGGAAGTCGTCGCGCCGTAGCCGGGGCTGATGAAGGTGATCCGTCGCTTCGCCTTGCGTGCGGCCATCGGGAACATCATCGCGCCCTGTCGCCAGAGGCGCCGGCGCAGCTTCTCGGAAATGGTGCGCGGGTGCTTGGGGTCGAAGTCCGGCTGCGCGCGCAGCACGTCCTCGGTGTGGATATAGAACTCGGCGGTGTTCATCGCGTCGTTCAGCGGAGGGAAATTCTGCGGGAAGTACACCGGCGGCCCGGCCTCTGCCCGGTTCACCAGCGACTCGTACCCGGTGTCGCGCAGCTTATCCAGGGTCTTGCGCGCATGGTCCCCCACCAGCGGCAACGACGGGCCGACCATCAGGTCAGGGCGGGAGTCGCGGATCACGATGTGCAGCGCGAGATCCTTCGCCGCCCAGCCTTCACAGAGCGTCGGGGCGTCGGCGGAGACACTGCGCAGGGCAGTGACCAGGGCTTGGCGTTGCTCAGAGGCTGTGGAGGTCATGGACCCAAGTGTAGGGTCGGGTGCACCACTTGGGTACGGAAGGACCATTGAGATGACACAGCGCACGCACACCACCATGCAGGAACCTCATGGCACTCCGGACTCCACGCTCAAGCAGCTCATCGCGCTGATCCTCTTCGTCGGGATCCCGCAGGCGGTGGGATTCCTGGGCAGCATGCTCACCGCTGATCAGACCGACGGCTGGTATGCCGACGCGGACAAGGCTGCCTGGACCCCACCGGATGCGGTCTTCGGCCCGGTCTGGACCGTGCTCTATCTGCTCATGGGCATCGGCGCGTGGCTGGTGTGGCGCCGTCGGCACAGCGTCAACGCCACCCCCGCCCTGGCACTCTTCGTGGGTCAGCTGGTGCTCAACAGCATCTGGTCCCCGCTGTTCTTCGGCGGCTACCCGCTCTTCGGCACCGCGGCGCTATGGGCGGCGATGGTGCTGATCGTGGTGCTCATCGTCGCGATCACCCTGACCGTCTGGCGGTTCTGGCCGATCTCCCGGCTGGGCGCGGCGCTGCTGCTCCCCTACCTGGCGTGGACCCTGTACGCGTCCACGCTGAACTTCTACATCGCGCTGATGAACTAGAGGTCCAGTCCAGGGGTCGACGACGCCGCGTCAGTCCACGAGCTCAAGCTCCCGGAGCTTGGCGGCGACATCGGCGTTGGAGGGCTCCACCTGATGTGAGCCGTCCGGGTAGACGAGAACCGGGATCCGCTGGCGCCCGGAGATCTCCTCGGCGACCTTCGCGGCGGCGACGTCCTGCTCCAGGTCGATGTAGTCGTAGTCCAGCTCCATCGCGTCGAGCTGGGCCTTGGTGCGCCGGCAGTCTCCGCACCATTGGGCGCCGAACATCCGGATCCTGGTCTGCTCCGTCGTGGTGTCTTCTGTCATCGAATGGGTCTCCTTCAGCTGCCGAGCACGTGTTCGAGGGCTTCCTGCAGGGTGTGGTGGCGGAACGCGTAGCCCAGGGACTGGGCCTTCACCGAGGTGACCTGCTGATCCGCGCCGACGATCTCCTTGGCCCCCTGCTCTCCGAGCACCAGCTTCGGGCCGAAGGCCGGCACCGGGATCGCCGAGGGCCGACGCATGACCGCAGCCAGGGTCTTCGAGTACTGCTTGGCGGTGACGGGCTCGGGTCCCACACCGTTGACCGGGCCTTCGGCGTGCGGGTTCAGCGCCAGGTGCACGAAGAGCGAGGCGATGTCGTCGATGCTGATCCAGCTCTGCCACTCCTTGTCTCCGAGAGGTCCGCCGGCGCCGACGGTGTAGAGCGGGAGCAGCTGGGACAACGCGCCGCCTGCGGGGGTCTGCACGATTCCGGTGCGGACGATCCCGACCCGGACGCCGGCCTGCTTCGCCGGCTTGGTGCTCTCCTCCCACTGCTTGCAGACCTCGGCGAGGTAGTCGGTGCCTGCCGGTGAGTCCTCGGTGAGGATCGCGCTGCGCAGCGACCGGTCCTCCGGCGTCGCGCCGTAGTAGCCGATGGCGGAGCTGCTGATCAGCACCCGACCGCGCTTGTCGGACTCCTCCAGGTGGGCCAGCGTAGTGGCGATCAGCGAGGTGCCCTCCACTCGGGAGTCCAGCACCTTCTTCTTGTGCTCCTCGGTGAACCGGGCGGCCAGCGGGTGTCCGGCCAGGTGGATCACCGCGTCGACGTCGCGCAGTGATTCGGCGTCCAGCGTTCCGGCCTCTGGGTCCCAGGTGATGTCTCCGGCTTTTGCGCTGGCGGAGTCCCCGCTGCCGCGGACCATCCGGCGGACCTCGATCCCGGCGCCGCCGAGCAGCGCGCAGACCTGGCGTCCGATCAGCCCGGTGGCGCCGCTGACCGCGACGACCTTGATCGGAGCGGCCTCGGGCACGTGGTGGGGGTCCTGGTTCAGCTGGGAGGCCAGCCGGCCGTGGGACTGGTGGAAGGCGAGGTCGTCGCTGCTCTGCCGGCCGCGGAAGGCGAAGATCCGGTTCAGCTCGGCCTCGAACTGCTTGGCGATCAGCTTCTGCGCGGCGGCGGGGAGCTTGTCCACCAGGGGCAGCTCGTAGGTGACCTTTTCGCGCAGGACCATCCCGGCGCCGTCGTCCTCGAAGCTGCGGTCATGCCGCCAGGACTTCGCGGGTCCGGAGATCATCTCGTCGGAGAAGCCGTGGCCCGGCTGGAAGTTCGTGTGCCGCGAGCGCCACTTGGTGTAGCCGCGCACCGGCAGCGAGCTGGCCGATCCGGCCATGTCGGCGAGCGAGGACAGCGTTGTGCCGAAGAAGCTGGGCATGTTGATCCCGAGCACCGATTCCGACCCGTCCTGCAGACCGTTGCTGGGCTCCTCGATCACCCGGCCGGCGAAGGGCGGGTGCAGCCGCACCAGCGCCCCGGGGCGGGCGTACCAGTCGAAGACGTCTTCACGGGAAAAGGGCAGGTGGGTCTCGTACTCGAAGATCGGCATAGTGCCTCCTGATAGACCTGACGCGGCAGCTTAGCCGGAACGCTACCAGGCCTCACTGCCCGGTGTCTGGGAGTTTCTCCCGGCGTCCGCGGTGCTAATCTCGGGCCATGCCGGTGAAGAACACTCGTCGCGCCCGCGCGGCCCGACGGCGGACCAGACGCGTCGCCGCCTCGGGAAGCGACCTGACGAACGACCAGTGGTTCCGCATCCTCGAGGCCTGGGCCTGCTGCGCGTATTGCGGTGCCGAGGGGGCTCCGCTGCAGAAGGACTGCGTCTCCCCGATCTCGCGCGGCGGCCGCTACACGATCGAGAACGTCGTCCCGGCCTGCGCCTCCTGCAATGCGAGCAAATCCAATGACGAGGTCACCTCCTGGATGCGACGACGGCGGATGGACGAGCCTGCGTTCCTGCGCCGGTGGGTCGAGATCACCCGGGCGCTGCGCGCGGAGGATGCCGCCGCGGACGACGTGGCCGCGGGCGACGACCCGGCGTTGGGCTGATCACCTCTCGTGCTCGGAGCCCTGTCATGGGGCGCTGGCACTCGTGTCCCAGCCCTGTGACAGAGTGGTCACGTGAGCATCCCCAGCACGAACATCGCCAGCCCTGACTCCTCCGCCGCCGAGCGCGATCCGGCCTTCTACACCGAGGCCCGCGAGCGCCTGGCCGCGCTGGCCGGAGCCGAGGTGGACTTCCGCGAGGGCCAGTTCGAGGCGATCTCCGCGCTGGTGCAGGATCGACGCCGGGTGCTGGTGGTGCAGAAGACCGGCTGGGGCAAGTCTGCGGTCTACTTCCTCGCCGCCCACCTGCTGCGCAGCCGCGGACGCGGGGTCAGCCTGATCGTGTCCCCGCTGATCGCGCTGATGCGTGACCAGATCGCCGCCGCCACCCGGGCCGGGGTGCGCGCGCAGGCGGTGAGCTCCGCGAACGCCCACGAATGGGACTCCATCATGGAGTCCCTGCGCAACGATGAGCTCGACGTGCTGCTGATCTCCCCCGAACGCCTGGCCAACCCGCGCTTCCGCGACGAGGTGCTCCCCGGCCTGCTGCAGCGCATGGGCATGCTGGTGGTCGATGAGGCCCACTGCATCTCCGACTGGGGCCATGACTTCCGGCCCGACTACCGCCGCATCGGCGAGATCGTGCGCAACCTCCCCGCCGAGGTCCCGGTGCTCGCCACCACCGCGACCGCGAACTCCCGGGTGGTCGACGACATCGCCGCCCAGCTGACCCCCGCGGGGGAATCCGCCGGACGATCCCCCGAGGGGTCCGCCGAAGCCCAGCAGCCGGAGAAGGAAGTCATGGTGCTGCGCGGCACGCTCAGCCGCGAATCCCTGCGCCTGGGCGTCCTCTCGCTGCCCGACTCTGAGCAGCGCATCGCCTGGCTGACCCAGCATCTGCAGGACCTCACCGGCAGCGGGATCGTCTACGCGCTGACCATCTCCCAGGCCACCGATCTTGCCGCGCACCTGAACGCCCACGGCTATAAGGTCGCCGCCTACACCGGTCAGACCGACCCGGACGAGCGCCAGCAGCTCGAGCAGGCGCTCAAGGACAACACCGTGAAGGCGCTGATCGCGACCAGCGCGCTGGGCATGGGCTTCGACAAGCCCGACCTCGGATTCGTGGTGCACCTCGGCGCGCCTTCCTCCCCGGTCTCCTACTACCAGCAGATCGGCCGTGCCGGCCGTGCCGTGGACAGCGCCGACGTCCTGCTGATGCCCGGCAAGGAGGACGTCCGGATCTGGGAGTACTTCGCCCAGGCCTCCATGCCCACCCAGGAACGCGCCGACGCCGTGCTCGGCGCCCTCTCCCCCGAGACCACGCTCTCGGTGGCCAAGCTCGAGGCCATGGTGGAGATCCGCCGCTCCCCGCTGGAGCTGCTGCTCAAGGTCCTGGAGGTCGACGGCAGCGTCCGCCGGGTCTCCGGAGGATGGCTCTCCACCGGACGCCCCTGGACCTACGACGCCGAGCGCTACGACACCATCCTGGCGATGCGCCGGGCCGAGCAGCAGCTCATGATCGACTACGAGCGGCTCCCCGCCGGGGTCTGCCGGATGGTCTTCCTGGCCCACGCCCTCGACGACGACGAAGCCCAGCCCTGCGGCCGCTGTGACACCTGCGCAGAGACCTGGTTCCCGCACGACGTCTCTCAGTCGGCGCTGGCCGAGGCCAAGGACAGCCTCGACCGGGTCGGTCTGGAGATCGCCCCGCGCAAGCAGTGGCCCACCGGGCTCAACGCTCTGGGCATCGATCTCAAGGGCAAGCTTCCGGCCGAGGCGCAGTCCCAGCCCGGCCGCGCCCTCGCTCGGCTGAGCGATCTGGGCTGGGGCACCCCGGTCCGCGAGGCGCTCCAGGGGCAGGACGCCGAGGTCACCGAGCAGCTGGTGCGCGGAGCGATCCGGGTGCTCAGCGGATGGGGATGGGCTCGGCGACCCGACGTCGTCGTCTCGATGCCCTCACGGAAGCACCCGGTGCTGGTGGACTCCATCGCCCGGGCGCTGGCCGAGGTCGGACGGCTGCCCTACGCCGGGTCCCTGGAATGGGTCGACGGCGGCCCCACCAGCACCCCTGACACCAACAGCGCCTTCCGGCTGGCCGGGCTGCTGGGGAAGTTCGCGGTGCCCCGCGAGCTTGCCGAGCAGATCAACGGCGCCTCGGTGCTGCTGGTCGATGACGAGGTGGTCTCACGCTGGACGCTCACCGTGGCGGCACGCGAGCTGCGCTCCGCGGGGGCGGCGGAGGTGCTGCCCTTCGCGCTGGGCATGCGCGGCTGAGTCAGCGCTGAGCTTGGCGCTGAGACTGGCTCTGGATCAGGCGCTGCGCCTGAGGATGACTCTGCCGGCAGGGGTGCCGCGGAGGGTGTGCACGGGCGTGAATGCTGGATACTCCCAGCTCCACCGACCAGGATGAGAACCATTGCCGGGACGGCGCTCCCGGCCACCGGCAGCACCCCTTGGAAGGACCACCTGTGAACTCGCAGAGCCCGCACACTGCCCATGAGCCCTCCAAGACCCACCGCTCGGTCTGGCTGGACACCTACTCCCCGGAGTCCATCCCCACCGATTCCTTCACCGAGGGCGCGCACTATGACACGGTCGTCGCCGGAGCCGGACTGACCGGGCTGACCACCGCGGTGCTGCTCGCCCGGGCGGGGCACAAGGTCGCGGTGCTGGAGGCCCGCGCGGTCGGCGTCGTCGCCACCGGCAACACCACCGCGAAGCTCTCGCTGCTCCAAGGCACCACCCTCTCCAGCGTCCGCAAGCACCACTCCGAAGAGGTGCTGCAGGCCTACGTGGACGGCAACCACGAGGGCGCCTCCTGGCTTCTCCGCTATATGGACGAACACAAGGTGCCGTATCAGCAGCGCACCGCTTACACCTACGCCACCACAGAGTCCGGGCTCTCCTCCGTGCAGCAGGAGTTCGAGGCCTGCCAGACAGCGGGTCTGCCGGTGACCTGGACCGACCAGACCGATCTGCCGTTCGAGGTTCTCGGAGCCGTGTCCCTGGCCAAGCAGACCCAGTTCCACCCGATGGAGGTCCTGGCCGCGCTGGCCGCCGAGCTGCGCCACCGCGGCGGGGAACTCATCGAGGGAGTACGGGTCACCGGAGCGACCACTCACGGCTCCCCCGGACCCGACGATGCCGCCGCTGCTGACCCAGGCGCCGCTGCTTCTGGCGGCGCCACCGCCGCTGGCGCCACGGCAGCCGGCTCCGCCGGCTCCGCCGGTTCCGCCGGTTCCGCCCCGGCATCCGCGTCCTCGACGTCGCCTCGGGCTTCTGCGGAGGACGACACCGAGGGCTCCCCGCTGGACCCCGCGGTGGATGAGGCTCCGCTGACCATCGCCACCTCCCAGGGCCCTGTGACCGCGGCGCGGCTGATGCTCGCCACCGGGGTCCCGGTGCTCGACCGCGGCGGCTACTTCGCCAAGCTCAAGCCCAACCGCTCCTACGCGATGACCTACCGGGTGCGCGGTGCTCCGGGCAGCATCCCGCACGGCATGTACCTCAGCGCCGACACCCCCGGCCGGACCCTGCGCACCGTCCCGGTCAACGGCGAGGAGCTGCTGCTGATCGGCGGCAATGACCACGTCGTCGGTCGGTCCCCCTCGGAGCGCGCCGCCGTGGAGGACCTCGAAGCCTGGGCGCAGGAGCATTTCCCGGGCGCCAGGCGCACCCACGTGTGGTCTGCCCAGGACTACCGGACCGCCCAGTACCTCCCGTTCTTCGGCACGCTGCCCCGCGGCGGCGGGCGGATCTACCTGGCCACCGGGTACAACAAATGGGGCATGAGCAACGCGGTGGCCTCCGCGCTGGCAGTCGCCGCGCAGATCCTCGGCGGGCACATGGCCTGGGCCGAGACGCTGAGCAAGCGGATGGTCACCCCGGCGGACGTGGTCACCGGGATCAAGGACAACCTCGAGGTGGGCGGCACTATGCTGGCCGGCTGGGTCGGCGCCGAGCTGCGCGCGCTGCCCGAGGAGACTCCTGCCGAGGGTGAGGGCGCTGTGGGCCGCGATCACGGCAGGCCCGTAGGGGTCTCCACCGTGGAGGGTCAGACCTGCAAGGTCTCCGCGATCTGCCCTCACCTGGGCGGGGTGCTGAAGTGGAACGATGCGGCGCTGTCCTGGGACTGCCCGCTGCACGGCTCACGCTTCGCCGCCGATGGGGAGCTGCTGGAAGGGCCGGCGGTCACGAACCTGTCGCGACTGTGACCCCCGCCGGACCGCCGAGCCGGAAGTCCCGCGGGTAGGAGGCCTGGGCGCCCACCCTGGTGGTCGCCGAGGCGGCGAACCGGGAGGCGATCGCTGCCGCGGTCTCCAGGCTGTCCCCGCGGGTCAGGCGTCCGAGCAGCGCACCCGCGAAGGCATCGCCGGCGCCGCTGGTGTCCACCGCGTCCACCTCTACGCTGGGGACGCGGGCCGGGTCCCGGCCTGCTTCATGGATACTTGCCCCCTGCGCTCCGAGCGTGACGATCAGGGTCTCGAGGCCCAGCGCCGCGGCGAAGTCTCCGGGCGGCGGCTTCCCCGGTCGTGAGCCCTGGGCGGCACTGTCGGAGTCCACGCCGGCGTGGGTGGCGTGGCTGAGCAGCTGGGCGGCCTCACCTTCGTTGGCGATCACCAGGTCCACGTCGCGCAGGTCCAGCGGCTGCCCGGTCAGCGGTGAGGCGTTCAGCGCGACCTTGACCCCTGCTGCGCGCGCCCGCGCCGAACTCTCCAGGACCGTGTCCAGCGGGACCTCGAGGCTGAACAGGATCCAGTCCGCCCGCTCGAGCAGCTCCTGCGGGCAGTCATGGGCTGTCAGCTCCGCGTTGGCGCCAGGGACCACCACGATGGTGTTCTCCCCGTCGGCGCGCACGGTGATGAACGCCATCCCCTGCGCGCCGCGGCCCGGGGTGACCGCGTCGATGTGGACCCCGGCGTCACGTAACGAGGAGACGGCGTCAGCTCCCGCGGCGTCGGGTCCGCAGCGGGCGATCAGGTGCGCCTCGGCACCGACCAGCGCGGCGGCCACGGCCTGGTTCGCACTCTTGCCGCCGGTGGCGGTCTCCGACGCGGTGGCCAGCAGCGTCTCCCCGGGCTGCGGGAACTCAGGCAGCTGCGCGGTGATGTCGCGGTTCACCGATCCCATGATCAGCAGCGTCATGCCTGTCCTCTCATGTCTGCGGCGTCAGGTGCGCGCTGTCAGGTACGCGGCCCGGTTCAGGAGAGCGAAAGGAAGAGCTTCTCGAGCTCTTCCACGGTCAGCCCGTCCTCGGTCTCGGCGGCTGCTTCGGGGTCGGTGATGCAGAACTGCATCGCCGAGGAGACCACGCTGAATCCGGCGCGGTCCAGGGCGGTGGACACGGCCGCGAGCTGGGTGACCACATCGCGGCAGCTTCCGCCGTTCTCCACGGCGTTGATCACCGAGTCCAGCTGCCCGCGAGCCCGCTTGAGGCGGTTCACGATCTTGCGCTGTGTCTCCGGATCGGCTTCTCTCATCAATCTCTCCCTGCTGCTCGCACTGATTCGTCTCTATGATGCCAGCTGCTCACGGCGCCGGCGGTACATCAGGGTGCCGAGCAGCGCGAGGATCACCACGGCGGCTCCGACACCGTAGGCCAGGGGCAGCTCCTGGAGGAACACCACGACGCCCATGGCCAGCACCAGATACCCGAAGGCCTTCTTCAGCGCCTTCTCGGGCACATGCTTGCCGAACGCGGTGCCGAGCAGCGCGCCGATCACCGTGATCGCGGTGATGATCAGCACCGGACCCCAGTCGATGCTCACTTCCGTCAGGTACCCGGCGAGCCCGGTGAAGGACTTCATCGAGATAATCAGCAGCGAGGTGCCCACCGCGGCGGGCATCGAGAGCCCGCCCAGCAGCACCAGCGCCGGGACCACCAGGAATCCGCCGCCGGCGCCGACCATGCCGGTGACCAGTCCCACCACCAGTCCTTCGATGAGGATCTTGGCCAGCGGGAGCTTCTTCCGAGGCGCGCCGGAGGCTTTCACCCGGCGGTCCAGGATCATGGCCAGTGCAGTGGCGACCATCATGATGCCGAAGGCCACCATCAGCACCACGCTGGGCAGTCGACTCCCCAACAGCCCGCCGCCGAAGGCTCCGACCATCGCGGCGGCGCCGAAGATGAACCCGGTGCGCCACTGCACGTTGCCGCGCCCGGCGTGGGCGACCACGCTGACCGCGGAGGTCACCCCGATGATGAACATCGAGGCAGCGATCGCCTCCTTCGGCGGCATCCCGGCCACGTAGGTCAGCAGCGGGACCGCCAGGATCGTGCCCCCGCCACCGAGCAGCCCCAGCGAGATGCCGATCCCGACGGCGAGGATCATCGCCAGGATCAGGCCGCCGCTCACCCCCGCGACGCCGGGGTCTGGGAGGCCTGAGCCTGGGCTGACTGAGCCTGGGCTGCCTGAGTCTGGGCTGCTTGGATCGCGGTGGAGCGCGGGATCTCGGCCAGCAGCTTCTCCACGGTCGGGTCAGCCTCGACCTTGTTCCACGGCATCTTGTTCAGCGCCGCGGCCATCGCGCAGGAATCGGTCAGCGCCGAGAAGGTCAGCCCGGCACCGATCGCACCGGCCAGGTAGCCGACCTTCGGGGAGATGAGCTTGCCGCCGAGGAACCCGGTGAGCACCAGGGAGCCGGCGACCATCCTGACCTGACGGTCCATGGCCCAGCGCTGCTGACCCCGCTGGGTGTGCTGGCTGTGCTGGGCCTCCAGGGCGACGACGCCGCCGTCGAGCACCCGCGCGGTGTCCACTCCTGCAGCGCGCAGGTGCTGCAGGGCCTGGTTGGCGCGGTTGCCGGTCTGGCAGATCAGCACGATCTCACCGGTGAGCTGATCGGCCAGGGTCTCGGTGTTCTTCTGCAGCAGATCCAGTGGGACGTTGTGGGACCCGGGGACCCGCAGCGACTCGTGCTCCGCGGGGGTGCGCACGTCGAGCAGCAGCGGTGCGCTCGCCGAGCTGAGCTTCTCGGCGAGTTCGGTGGGGCTCATCGGAGACGCGGCCGCCGTCGTCGGGGTGCTGATGTTCGGGCTGCTGTACTGACGGGTGCTGGTGCTGGTGGTGGGGTGTGCCATAGGGCTGGTGGTGCCTCTCGAGAAGTAGGTGGTTCGTGTCTGACCAGAACAATCGGATCAGTCGGATGTGTTCCAGTCGGACCATCCGGCGTAGCTGCCGATGAGCTCCCGGACGTCGTGACCGGCCCGGCGCAGCGCGCTGGCGGCGACGGAGTTCCGGACCCCGGACTGGCAGTAGGTGACGATCGGACCGGAGGTGGGCAGCTCGTCCTGGTGCCAGAGCACGCGTCCGGCGCTGAGCTGCTTGGAGCCCGGGACGTGGCCTTCTGTGTGCTCGGACTTGTTACGCACATCCAGCAGCAGCGCGGGCTCGAAGTCTGCCAGCTCGGCGGGGGTGATGGTGGCCGGCTGGGTCGGCGGGAGGTCTGCGAGGCTGATCGTGTAGCCCTTGACCGCGTCGATGCCGACCCGCATCAGGTGATCTCGCATCACGTGGGCCTGGTCCTGACCGTCGGCGAGCAGGATCAGCGGCTTCGTCTCGGTCTCCGGGTCATAGGCCCAGGCGCCGAAGCTGGCGAACTTGCCGCCGGCCGGGATGTTGAGCGCACCCAGGACGGTGCCCTGCTTGACCTGGTCGTTGGCGCGGGTGTCGACGAAGATCGCGCGGTCCTCCTCCAGGGCGCTGCGCACCTGGTCCGAGGTGAGCGCCTCGAGCGGGCTCAGCGGTCCGAGCACGGCCGGGCCGTCGCGGTTTTCGCGCTTCATCCGGCCGAAGTAGGCGTGGGCGTCAGGCTGGCCGTCGAGGAGCTCACCGATGAACCCCTGTTCGTCGTCGTCGGCCAGGTGCTTGGACCACCAGGCGTTGCTCCGCTCGTAGCCGACGGTGGTGGCGGGCAGTGCGCCCAGAGCCTTGCCGCAGGCGCTGCCGGAGCCGTGCCCCGGGTAGACCAGCACGTGGTCGGGCAGCGTGAGGAACTGCTCCTTGAGGCTGGTGAAGAGCTGCTGGGCGCCGGCGAATCGGGTGTCGACTCCCCCGGCGGCCTCGTCGAGCAGGTCAGGGCGGCCCAGGTCGCCGGCGAAGACGAAGTCGCCGGAGATCAGGTAGCCGGGCTCGGTGCTGAAGGCCCCGTCGGTAACCAGGAACACCAGGTGCTCCGGGGTGTGGCCGGGGGTGTGGCGGGCCTCGAGGGTGATGTTGCCCAGGGTGATGGTGTCGCCGTGGGTCAGTCGGGTGGCGTCGAAGCCGTACTGCCAGTCCTCGCCGCCCTCGCCGGAGACGTAGGCCTCCGCGTTCGCGGCCGCCGCCAGCTCCCGGGTGCCGGAGAGGTAGTCGGCGTGGATGTGGGTCTCGGCCACGGCGGTGATGCGCATGCCGTGGCGGGCGGCGAGCTCGAGGTACTCGCTGATGTCGCGGCGGGCGTCGATGACGATGGCCTCGCCCTTGGCCTGGCAGCCGATGAAGTAGCTGGCCTGGGCCAGGTCCTCGTCGTAGATCCGTTCCAGAAGCATCAGATCGCTCCCCTTCCTTGAAAGTCAGTGGATACCCCAGGGGGTATAGCAATACTCTCGCATATACCCCAGGGGGTATACAAATCTGAGACCTAGAGGCCGGTTCTCGGGGCTCCTTGACCGGGATGGGTGTGAGTTGAGAGACGAAGTTAACCCGGGAGAAACATCAGCCGGTACGCTGGAGTCCTGCCCTCCCCCGGGCCCGCTTCTGGCGGCCTGCGTGCGGACGCGAGCAGCACTTGTGTGTATCTACCTGATTCCGGCCGCGTCCCGAGGCGCTGATGCGGGGTCAAGGCGGCACTGAGCACGCCAGAGCCGACACCGGAGGACCCGCAGCATGCCCGCGAAGAAGTACGACGACGCCCAGCCGCCCGCCACAGAGCCGGATGCTGCGCCTGAATCCCACCCGGGAACCGATCCTGGAACCCAGCCAGACGCCGCGTCGAGCGCCGCACCGAGGACTGAATCCGCTGCGCGCTTTCCGGGCGCCGAGTCGCAGGTGACCCTGCGCGGCGCCGTCGGACCCGACTACTTCCCGGTGGCCCTGCTCGCCCGCTTCCCCTACGCGATGATGGTGGTCGGGGTGCTCACCCTGGTGGTGGCCGCCCGCGACTCGATCAGCCTCGGCGGGGTGACCTCGGCCATGGTCGGGCTGGGCACCGCGATCTTCGGCCCGCTCATCGGCGCCGCCGCGGACCGCTGGGGCCAGCGCCGGGTGCTGCTGATCGCCGGTGCCGCCAGCAGCCTCTCGCTGCTGGCGATGGCCTGGGTGGTCTACAGCCCGTTCGGCACCTGGGCCGTGCTGACCTCGGCCTTCTTCGTCGGGGCCACCGCCCCGCAGGTGCCACCGATGTCGCGCAGCCGGCTGGTGGGCGTGATCTTCCGTGAGCTGCCCCCCGCGCGGCAGCAGAAGACCATGAACTCCACGATGGCGTATGAGTCCGCCGCCGATGAGATCACCTTCGTGTTCGGCCCGGTCATCGTGGGCCTGCTCGCCGCCACCCTCGGCGGGGCGGCGCCGATGATCGGCGCGGCGATCCTGACCCTGTGCTTCCTGATCACCTTCGCGCTGCACCGCACCGCGGACGCGGTGCCCAAGAACGCCGCCACGGACCAGGAGCCCGCCCCGGTGCGGTCACTGTTCGCGCCGCGGCTGCTGGTGCTGATGGCTGGCGCGCTGGGCATCGGACTGATCTTCGGATCCACTCTGACCACGCTGACCTCCTTCATGGCCGATCTCGGCTACGCCGAACGCGCCGGACTGGTCTATGGCGCGATGGGCATCGGCTCCGCGGTCTTCGCCCTGGCTGCGGCCCTGTTCCCAGCGAGCTTCAGCCTGGAGGCCCGTTGGCTGAGCTTCGGCGGGGTGCTGCTGCTGGGCACCGTCGGACTACAGTTCGCCTCGGCGCTGCCGATCCTGCTGCTGGTGCTGCTGGTGATGGGCGTGGGCATCGGCCCGACCCTGGTCACCCAGTTCAGCCTGGTGGCCGAGCGCAGTCCGCGCGGGCGGTCCACCACGGTCATGTCGCTGCTGACCACGGCGATCGTGATCGGACAGTCCTCATCCTCAGCGATCACCGGCTACCTCGCCGAAGGCTTCGGGACGCAGATCGCCGCTCTGGTGCCGCTGGTCGCCGCGTTGCTGATCATCCTCGCCGCCGTGGCGAACGCGCTGGGCGTCAGCAACGCCCGGGACTACTCCGGGGACTGATCCTCGGGTCGATCCTGAGGTCGATCGCGGGGCTGGCCCGGCTGGGACTTCTCCGGCTGGCGGGTCTCCCCGGACTCACTAAGCTCCTCGGGCTCCCCCGGCCAGGGCTCCACGAGCGACGTCCCGACATGATGTCCCGCTCCCCCATGCGCGTGCTCGAGGTGCTCGGTGGTGCGGGTGTCCAGGGTGGGCAAGACGCCGGCCGTGCCCGCGGCGAGCACCGGGCGCAGCACCGAATCCCGCAGCGAGGAGCCGCGGCGTCGTCGTCGGAGGGCCAGCACCAGGCGGACCACGATCGCCACGCCGAGCACCACCCAGAAGCCGAGGAACAGCCATCCCACTACATGGTCCATAGAATCCACCCTGCCACGCGAGATCGTGCCCACAAACCCTTCTGAGCCATCGAGTGTGCAGTCTGTGCAGGAATTTCGGGGACAACCGGCCGAATCGGCGGTCGAATCGCACACTGATGGGCGACAGGGACGAACGACTGCCGGCCGAGCCGGACGGAGGGATGCCCGCCCGCCGGCCCGTCATCCAGTGGGCGAATTGGGCGCCTCTTCGGCACGTTCGGGGCACGAAAATCCCTCATATCGCCCACTCGATGGAGCGGACGCCCGCGCAGGGTGAAGCGAGGAAGCCAGGCGGCGGGAGTCAGGCCTCCTGAGACAGGGCCTCGGCTCCTGTCTCAAGAGGTGGAAGTTTCAGCGCTGGCTGGCCCGGCTCCGGCAGCCGCACCGGGCGGGGTGCCCAGCTCCAGGGCGACGACGAGCCCGATCACCGCTCCCGTTGTCAGCAGCAGGCTCTGCGGGGCGAACGCGCTGAGCGCGATCCCGACCGCCAGGACCGGCATCAGCAGGTTCTGGGCCGGGGTGAGCGAGTCGCGCAGCGTGAGGAACCAGACGCCGAGGATGAACACACCCACCGGGACCGTGAGCGTGGCGGCGGCTTCAGCTGCCGCGAGCCCCGTCGCGGAGATGTCGTAGTCGATGGCAACCTCGATGCCCGCGGAGAACGCACCGGCGGCGGCGAAGATCGCATAGTGGCCATACCCGAAGACCAGCGTGTTGCGGAGCCGCTGGAAGTGGCTGTGGTGGCCCCGCGCGAAGTAGATCCACCACATGCCGGCCGCGATCATCAGGCCACACACGGCGATCATGATCAGCGACCCCATCCGTTCAGTGTCCTGAGCCGCATCGATGACGGCGTTGGTGGACGCGAGAATGGATTCGCCCAGCAGGATCAGGGTGAAGAGTCCGTAGCGTTCCGAGATGTGATGCGGGTGCCAGGGTGTGGAGCGGGACCGTTCAGCAAGAATCGGCACAGAGAGCTCAGCGAGCACCAGGACCAGGAACACTGGGGTACCCCAGTGCTCGGGCAGGGCGAGGCGGACGAGCCAGAGCAGCTGCACCACGGTAATCCCCGTCGCGTAGGTCAGCGCGGTTCGCCGCAGCTCCGGCTCCCCCCGAGAGGCTCGAAGCCATTGGGCGACCAGCGGCAGTCGCATGATCACGTAGCCCCAGGTGACCAGGACATAGTCACCCTCGGTCATCGCTGTCTCCGCACCCGCCGCCAGCAGGAGCGCCCCGCTCATCTGGAAGATGGTCAGCACCCGGTAGAGCCAGTCGTCGGTGTCGAACGCCGTGGCGAACCAGGTGAAGTTCATCCACGCCCACCAGATCGCGAAGAACACCATCAGATACGCACCCACACCGTCGGCGATGCGCTGCTCAGACTCGGCGTGGTGCAGCGCACCCGAGGCCTGCGCCACTGCGACCACGAAGACCAGGTCGAAGAACAGCTCCAGCGGGGACGCTCCGCGGTGCTGCTCGGAGGGATCCCTCGGCCGCATCGGCGCGAGCCCGAGGCGCATCTGCGCCCCGGCCATCGCGTTCAACCCTCGCGGATGGTCATCGGTGTCAGCTTCTCCCCCACGGCGCGAGACGTGAAGCGTGACGGATGAGCCTCGGTCCAGGCCTCCAGGAAAGCCGGCCGGTCGTGGCGGGTCACCACATCGATGAATGAGGCGACAGGTTCGGGCGCCTTCACGGACTCAGTCATGGTGGGCTCCTGAATGCTGTCCAGCAGTGCTCTCCGCAGCAGCTGTCGACTGCCGATGAAAGGGCCAGAGTAGTCACGGCAGGAAGGCATAGACAACGGATCAGGAACAGCCATGCCGCTGCCTGGTGCCTGGTGCATGGCTCAGGTGCATGGCCCCTGGTGCATGGACCTCATCCTGCCGCGCATGAAACGCGACCCTGCACCCTCGATCCACCATCCGTTGGGCACTTTGCGGCGCTCAGCGGCGCTTCCAGGCGCGTCATAACGCCACAAACTGCCCTTTCGGTGCGGATCATCCACCTCATAGCTCCCGCAGCTCCCGGACGCACAAGAACGGCCGGCGAGATCCCCCACAGGGAACCTCACCGGCCGTCCTCGCGGCTCAGCCTCTCAGCTGGAGCCGTTCACGCTAGAAGCGGATCACGCGTCGGCGTTGTCCGACTCCGAAGAGCCGTCACCTTCGACGACGGGTGCCAGGCTGAGCTTTCCGCGGTCATCGACCTTGGAGATCTCGACCTGGATGCGCTGGCCGACGCTGACGACGTCTTCGACGTCGTCCACGCGCTTGCCCTCGTTGAGCTTGCGCAGCTCGGAGATGTGCAGCAGGCCATCCTTGCCCGGGGTCAGCGAGATGAACGCGCCGAATGTGGTCAGCTTGACCACGGTGCCCAGGTACCGCTCGCCGATCTCAGGGACCTGCGGGTTGGCGATCGCGTTGACCGCGGCGCGGGCTGCCTCAGCAGCTTCGCCGTTGGTCGCGCCGATCAGCACGGTGCCGTCATCTTCGATCGAGATGTCGGTGCCGGTGTCCTCCTGGATCTGGTTGATCATCTTGCCCTTCGGGCCGATGACCTCGCCGATCTTGTCCACGGGGACCATCACCGAGATGATGCGCGGTGCGAACTCGGACATCTCATCCGGGGCGTCGATGGCAGCTGCCATGACGCTCAGGATGTGCAGGCGAGCCTCGCGGGCCTGCTTCAGCGCTGCGGAGAGCACCGAAGCCGGGATGCCGTCGAGCTTGGTGTCCAGCTGGATGGCTGTGACGAACTCGGAGGTGCCGGCGACCTTGAAGTCCATGTCGCCGAAAGCATCTTCGGCGCCGAGGATGTCGGTCAGTGCGGCGTAGCGGGTCTCACCGTCGACCTGGTCGGAGACCAGGCCCATGGCGATGCCTGCGACCGGAGCCTTCAGCGGCACACCGGCGTTGAGCATGGACAGCGTCGAGGCGCAGACCGAACCCATCGAGGTGGAGCCGTTGGAGCCCAGGGCCTCAGAGACCTGGCGGATCGCGTAGGGGAACTCCTCGCGGGAGGGCAGCACCGGGGTGATGGCGCGCTCAGCAAGAGCACCATGTCCGATCTCGCGGCGCTTGGGCGAACCCACGCGGCCGGTCTCACCGACCGAATACGGCGGGAAGTTGTAGTTGTGCATGTAGCGCTTGGTCTTCACCGGCGACAGCGAGTCGATGTTCTGCTCCAGCTTGAGCATGTTCAGCGTGGTGACACCCATGATCTGGGTCTCGCCGCGCTCGAAGATGGCCGAGCCGTGCACGCGGGGAAGGACCTCGACCTCGGCGGTGAGCTGGCGGATGTCCGTCAGACCGCGGCCGTCGATGCGGACCTGATCGCGCAGGATCCGCTGGCGGATGACCTGCTTGGTCACTGCGCCGAAGGCCTTGGCGACCTCGCCGCCGCGACCCTCGAACGGCTTGCCCTCGCCGGCGAGCTCCTCGCGGACCTCGGCCTTGAGCTCGGCGTCAGCAGCGTCGCGCTCCTGCTTGTCGGCGATCTGGTAGACCGCGCTCAGACGCTCGGCGGCGGAGGACTCCACCGCTGCCAGCACGTCATCCTCGTAGTCCACGAAGGTCGGGATGTCGATGGCGGGCTTGGCGGCGCGAGCTGCCAGGTCTGCCTGTGCGTCGCAGAGGACCTTGATGAACGGCTTGGCAGCCTCGAGGCCCTCGGACACGATGTCCTCGGTCGGGGCGGTGCGGCCCTGCTCCTTGATGAGCTTCCAGGAGTCATCGGTGGCTTCGGCCTCGACCATCAGCACGGCGATGTCATCGCCTACGACGCGCCCGGCGACGACCATGTTGAACACGGCGTCCTTGAGCTGCGAGTGCTTCGGGAAGGCGACCCACTGGGCGCCGGAGCCGTTGTCGATGAGCGCCACGCGGACTGCACCGATCGGGCCGGAGAACGGCAGACCGGAGAGCTGGGTGGACATCGAGGCGCCGTTGATGGCGACCACGTCGTAGAGGTCATCCGGGTTGATCGAGAGGACGGTCTCGACGACCTGAACCTCGTTGCGGATGCCCTTCTTGAACGCGGGGCGCAGCGGGCGGTCGATCAGGCGGCAGGCCAGGATCGCGTCGGTGGAGGGGCGACCCTCGCGACGGAAGAAGCTGCCGGGGATGCGACCTGCGGCGTACATGCGCTCTTCGACGTCGACCGTCAGCGGGAAGAAGTCGAAGCCTTCACGGGGGGACTTGCCCACCGTGGTGGCCGAGAGCAGCGTGGTGTCGTCGTCCATGGTGACCAGGACGGAACCGGCGGCCTGCTTGGCGAGGCGGCCGGTCTCGAAGGAAATCGTGCGTGTACCGAATGATCCGTTGTCGATCACGGCTTCGGTGTAGTGAATCTCGGGACCCTGCATTACAGGTGTCTCCTCTCAGTTGCGTGCATTACTGGCGAGCCAGTGAGAGGAAAGGATCTGCGTACATATGGTCGGTCATCGATCGAAGCCCACGGGCCTGGCACGTGTCGTGCCTCCCGGAGGCTACTACCGAGGACCGGAACATATGAGTTCGATCCCTCTCACTGGCGGGTGCGCCACCCACTAGTCTCGCATACAAAGCAGGCGGCTCCTACGGTCTTGAAGACCGTGTAAGGAGCCGCCTGGTTCGTTGCTTGGTGATCAGCGTTTGACGCTGAAGCTCATCGGCGGATACCGAGACGCTTGATCAGCGAACGGTAGCGCTCGATGTCCGTAGCAGCAAGGTACTTCAGCAGACGACGACGGCGACCCACCAGGATCATCAGACCGCGACGGGTGTGGTGATCGTGCTTGTGCACCTTCAGGTGCTCGGTGAGGTCGGAGATCCGACGTGTCAGAACCGCAACCTGAACCTCGGGTGAACCAGTGTCACCCTCGGAAGTTGCGTACTCCTTGATGATCTCCTGTTTGATAACGGGATCTAAAGCCATGGAAGAGCTCCTTCATTGTTGTACCGCGAACAGGACCGGGCTTTGCCCGTGAGGGCCAGGGACCAGTGTCAGCCACCGCGGACTGCAGCATGACGATGTCGCCGAAGCGACCTTCCTACGATACAGGAGCCCCTGGCACACGGGAAACGCTGGTGTGCAGCACGGTGAGGTACGGCAGCGTGACCGGCTCCCCCGGCGGCAGGCCGAGGTGCTCATCGAGGTACCAGTCGAGGTTCGCCCGACGGCGGGCCCGTGCGGGCTCCTCGGCCGAGAGCCAGGAGCTCAGCGTGGTGGAGAGCTGCCGGATCTGCTCCGGGGTGACCTGCCGCTCCCAGTGGTGTGGGGTGGTCTCCCAGGCGGTGAAGTGGACCGGGTTCACCGGTGGGGTCCAGCCAGGTCGGTAGACGTCTCCGGCGCGCATGATCCGGGTCAGCCGGTGCACCCAGGGCATCGAGGTGTCCAGATAGTTCGCCACCACGGCGAGCACTCCCCCGGCGCGCAGGATCCGGCGCACCTCCCCTTGGACCAGCGCGTCATCGAACCAGTGCCAGGCCTGGGCGGCGACGACGACGTCGCAGCTCGCCTCGGCCAGCCCGGTCGCCTCCGCCGTGGTGCGGTGCACCTGCAGCCGGGCGTGCTCATCGTCCTGCCGAGTCTCCGGCCGGGCGGGCTGCCCGCTTTCATCGACGGCGGCCTGCTCAGTGCAGCGTGCGCGCAGCACCTCGGTCATCGCCATAGACGGCTCGACCGCGTGGACGTGCGCGCCGCGGGCCAGCAGCGCCCGGGTGAGGATCCCGGTGCCGGCGCCGAGGTCGGCGATGACGGGGTGATCTGTCGCCGCCGCGTCCAGCAGCCGATCCACCACCGGGCGCGGATAGCGGGGCCGGAGGGCGTCATAGCGCCAGGCCTCGTCCAGCGAGGTGTCATCGGCGAAGGAGGCGGCCAGGCGGCGTCGTCGTTCCGGGTCGCTGATCAGCGCCTGCTGCGCGGGCCGGTGTTTGGGACGGGAGGGCACTGCCGGACCCGGGTCTACTCGGCGGGCAGCCGGGCGAGGACCTGGCGGGTCTGCTCCACGTCCTGGTACATCTGCTCGACCAGCTTCTCCACGCCTTCATAGGCGACCATGCCGCGCAGCCGCTCGATGAACTCCACCCGCACATGCTGGCCGTAGAGGTCGAAGTCCTCCACCGCCTCGGTGGGCCGGTCGATCACGTGGGACTCCACCACGCGCTCGACGCCGTGGAACGTGGGATTCGAACCCACGGAGATCGCCGCGGGCCAGCGGGCGCCGGCGGCGTCGACCAGCCAGCCGGCGTAGACGCCGTCGGCGGGGATCATGCCCTCGGAGTCGCTGCCCAGGTTCGCGGTCGGGAAGCCGAGGTCGCGGCCGCGGGCTGCCCCGTGGACCACCTCGCCGAGCACGGCGTGGGGCCGGCCGAGCACCTCGGCGGCGGCGGCGACATCTCCGGCGTCCAGAGCTTCGCGCACCCAGGTCGAGGAGCAGCGGCGTTCGGTCTCGGCCACCGAGTGCCCGCTCAGGGCGAAGTCGTCCACGCCGAGCACGGTGAAGCCGTAGCGGTGCCCCAGCTCGACCATGGTCTCGAAGTTCCCGGAGTTGCCGCGGCCGAAGCGCACGTCGTGGCCGATGACCACCACAGAGGCGTTCAGCGTGTCCACGAAATAGGTCTTGACGAACTCCTCCGCGGTGAGGCCGGCGAGGTCGAGGTTGTAGTGCAGCACCAGCAGCGCGTCGATGCCGGTCTCGGCGAGGCGCTGGATCTTCTCCGCGGTGCCGGTGAGCATCACCGGGGACTCATCCGGGCGGTGGACCTGCAGCGGGTGCGGGTCGAAGGTGATCGCCACGGCCTGCGCGTCGGCGTCGGCCTGATCGTGGGCGGCGGCGACCAGGCGGGTCAGGACCTCCTGGTGACCCAGGTGGACGCCGTCGAAGTTGCCGATGGTCACTGCGGTGGGTCCGAGCCCGCGAGGGACCTCTTCAAGACCGTTCCAGAACTGCACGTCGCTCAGCCTATCGCTCATCCCTGGGGACCTCGTGCGGCCTCGGTGCCGGGCCGGTGCCGCAGCAGCCAGAAGAGGCCGACGAAGGGCAGCAGCAGCGGGATGAACCCGTAGCCCTCACCGAAGTGGGACCAGACGGTGGCCTCGTTGAACAGCTCGGGGTCCAGGTAGGTCCACAGTCCGACGCCGAGCACTCCGGTCAGCTCGACCAGCACGGCGATCAGCGCGACGAGCCAGGCGCGGGTGCCGATGCGGGCCAGGGCCAGGGTCGCGACGATGTAGACCCCGGCGGCGAAGGCGCTGAGCGAGTAGGACACCGGGGAGGCGTCGAAGTCGGTGAGGATCTGATAGAGCGCTCGGGCGAAGGAGGAGACCGCGAAGATGCCGTAGGCGGTGATGATCAGCATCCCGACCCCGCGGTTGCGCGGGGTCGGCGAGGCGTTTCTCGGGGCACCCTGCGGCGACTGGGTCATAATGCGCTTCCCCACCAGATCTCCTCCAAGCGGTAGACCATCACGAACACGACGAGCCCGACGAAGCTCATCACCAGGTTGGACCAGCGGGTCTTGTCGATCATGGCCCAGATGAACACGCCCACCGGAAGCAGGAGTGCAGTGAGAATATAACCCCAGAACTCCCAGGCCTCGCCGGCCACCGAGGCTCCGCCGATCTGCCGGATCCCGGCGTAGATGCCGTAGGCGAGGAGGTAGAGCTCGATGGCGGCCAGCGAGATGATCGAGGAATCCGCGGGGTGATCCCGGGCTGCGGTCATCACCCAGCAGACCAGCACGGAGAGCCCACAGACGATGGTGCCTATGAGGAACATCACCGTCATCCGGCAGCTCCGGGGGGCTGTGTGACGCCGGTTCCGGGATCAGGCGCTCCGGCCTCTGCCGTCCCTGCACCTGAGGCTCCGGCACGTGAGGTTCCTGCACCTGAGGTTCCGGCATCTGATGTTCCGTCACTCGGGCCCTGCGTCCCGGAGGGCGCCGACCCGGTGGGCGTGGTGATCGCGAAGACCAGCTCGGGCTTGGCCTGGTAGTCGGTGGATTCGGAGTCCGCGGCGTGGGCGGCGTCCGGTGAGGCGGAGGCGCCCTTCTTGGCGGGCACGTCGATCAGCAGCGCGACCAGCTCGCCGTCGGGAGCGAAGGCGGCGGTGAGCTGAGGATCCGCTCCGGTGCCGGAGGCGGTGATCCGACGGCCGTAGCCGAGGTTCTCGGTCTCCTCGGCGGTGAGCTGACGCTTCGGGAAGAGGTGCTCGGCGGCTTCGGCGAGGCCGATGTAGCCGAAGTCCTCACCCAGCTGGTCCAGGGTCAGGGTCTGGTCGATGCTGTAGGAGCCCACGGCGGTGCGGCGCAGCGCGGTGAGGTGACCGCCGACGTCGAGCGCCTCGCCCAGATCCCGGGCCAGGGCCCGCACATAGGTGCCCGAAGAGACCCGGACCTCGATGTCGACGTCGATGAGCTTGCCGCCGTCGATCCGGCGGATGTCGAAGACCTCGAAGTGGTGCACGGTGACGCTGCGGGACTTCAGCGCGACCTCTTCGCCGGCGCGCGCCCGGGCATGGGCGCGCTGGCCGTCCACCTTGATCGCTGAGACGGTGGCGGGGACCTGTTGGATCGCGCCGGTGAGCTTTGCGATCTCGGCGGTGATGTCTTGCGGAGTCACCGCGCTGGCGAAGCGGGTCTGCAGGATCTCGCCCTCGGCGTCGTCGGTGGAGGTGGACTGGCCCAGCCGCACGGTGGCGGTGTAGGTCTTGTCCACCCCGACGATATGGGTCAGCAGCCTGGTGGCGCGGTTGATCCCGACCACCAGGACGCCTGTGGCCATCGGATCCAGCGTGCCGGCATGACCCACCTTGCGGGTCCCGGCGAGCTTGCGGATCTTCCCGACCACGTCATGGCTGGTCAGGCCGGCCGGCTTGTCCACCAGGACAAGTCCGGAGCCGACCTCCAGCTCTTCAGGCTTCTGCTTCTTCCCCATAGGTATTCAGCCGTGGCCTATCTGCGTTCAGCGATCTGCGGCGCTGGAGCGGCCGGCGTCGTCGGAGGCCTCGTCGGACGAGTCCTCGTCGGAAGAGTCAGACTCTTCCTCGACCTGCCAGCGGTAGGGCTTCTCCTCAGAGGCGGGCTGGGCGTCCTTGCGCAGGGCGGCGACCTGTTCGTCCTGCTCGCGGGCCTTGCGGAGCAGGTCCTCCATGTGCGCGGCGGACTCGGGGATCTCGTCGGCGACGAACTCCAGGGTCGGGGTCAGCCGGATGTTGAGCTGCCGGCCGAGCTCGTGGCGCAGGGTTCCCTGGTTCGCGGCCAGGACGGCCTCGGCACCTGCGCGGGACTCCTCGTCCGGAGCCATGACGGTGTAGTACACCGTGGAGTGCTGGAGATCGTTGGTCACGCGGGCGTCGGTGACGGTGATCAGCTCTGCGCGCTCATCCTTGACCCGGCGACGCAGCGCCTCGGCCACGATCACCTTGATGCGCTGCGCCAGTCGTGCGGCGCGTGCTGGATCTGCCATGATGCGCTCCTCTCAAAAAATTCTGGTCCCGGCCTGGCCCCGCGTCGAGCGGGTCAGGTGGGTATGGTCTGCGGACAGGTCCGGGGACCCCGCCTGTGGCAGGGTCCCCGGAGCTGTCACCGGTCGAAACCGGCGAGCTGGATCAGGAGCGCGGGATCTCGCGCATCTCCCAGGTCTCGATGCTGTCACCTTCGCGGATGTCGTTGAACGATCCGAGGCCGATGCCGCACTCGAAGCCCTCGCGGACCTCGGTGGCGTCGTCCTTGAACCGCTTGAGCGACTCGATGGTGAGGTTGTCGGCCACCACGTTGCCATCGCGCACCAGGCGCGCCTTGGCGTTGCGGCGCATGATGCCGGAGCGGACGATCGAACCGGCGATGCTGCCGAACTTCGAGGAGCGGAAGACCTCGCGGACCTCCGCGGTGCCCAGTGAAGCCTCTTCGTACTCGGGCTTCAGCATGCCCTTCAGGGCGGCCTCGATGTCGTCGATCGCGGCGTATATGACCGAGTAGAAGCGCATGTCCACGCCTTCACGCTCGGCAAGGTCGTTGACGCGCTCCGCAGGACGGACGTTGAAGCCGATGATCACTGCATTGTCCACAGTGGCCAGGTTCACGTCGTTCTGCGTGATCGCACCGACGCCGCGGTGGATGACGCGCAGCTGCACATCGGCACCCACATCGATCTTGAGCAGTGCATCTTCCAGGGCCTCCACGGCACCGGAGACGTCGCCCTTGAGGATGAGGTTGAGCGTGTCGATCTTGCCGTCGGCCACAGCCTGGTCGAAGTCTTCCAGGCTGATGCGCTTGCGGCGCTTGGCCAGCTGAGCGTTGCGCTCCACGGCTTCACGCTTCTCAGCGATCTGACGTGCAGTGCGGTCATCGGAGGTGGACAGGAAGGTGTCACCGGCGCGAGGCACCGAGGACAGGCCCAGGACCTGCACCGGACGGGAGGGCAGGGCCTCCTTGACGGTCTCGCCGTGCTCGTCGAACATGGCGCGGACACGGCCGTGGGCGGTGCCGGCGACCATGTTGTCGCCCACCCGCAGGGTGCCCGACTGGACCAGCACAGTGGCCACGGCGCCGCGACCCTTGTCCAGGTTCGCTTCGATGGCCACACCGCGCGCTGCCTTGTTCGGGTTCGCGGTGAGCTCCAGGGCTGCGTCTGCGGTGAGCAGCACAGCCTCGAGGAGCTCGTCGATGTGCAGGTGCTTCAGCGCGGAGACGTTGACGAACATGGTGTCGCCGCCGTACTCCTCGGGCACCAGACCGTATTCGGCCAGCTGACCGCGGACCTTGTCCGGGGAGGCGCCTTCCTTGTCCATCTTGTTGACCGCGACCACGACCGGCACATTGGCGGCCTTCGCGTGGTTCAGCGCTTCGATGGTCTGGGGCATGACGCCGTCATCGGCGGCCACGACCAGCACCGCGATGTCGGTGACCTTCGCACCACGAGCACGCATGGCGGTGAACGCCTCGTGACCGGGAGTATCGATGAAGGTCAGGCCGCGCTCGACGCCCTCGTGCTCGACGTGGACCTGGTAGGCACCGATGTGCTGGGTGATGCCGCCGGCTTCGCCTTCGGTCACCTTCGCGCTTCGGATGGAGTCCAGCAGGCGGGTCTTGCCGTGGTCGACGTGACCCATGACGGTCACGACGGCGGCACGTGCGGAGAGCTCGTCAGAGCCCTCGGCTGCCAGCTCATCTTCGATGTTGATGTCGAAGGTGTTCAGCAGCTCGCGATCCTCGTCCTCCGGGGAGACGATCTGGACCGGGTAGCCCAGCTCTTCGCCCAGCAGGTGGAAGGTCTCTTCGTCGAGGGACTGGTTGGCGGTGGCCATCTCGCCGAGCTTCATCAGCACGGTGACCATCGCCGCCGGCTCGGCATTGATCTTCTCGGCGAAGTCGCCCAGCGAGGAGCCGCGGCGCAGCCGCACGGTGGTGGTGCCGTCGCCCTTGGGAACGCGCACGCCGCCGATCTCGCGGGACTGACGCTGCTCCATCTCCTGGCGCTTGGCGCGCTTCGACTTGCGAGCCTTGGCCTTGGAGCCGCCGCGACCGAAGGCACCGGCCGCGCCACCGCGGCGAGGACCGCCGCCGCGACCACCGCGTGGCGGACCACCGGCGGGAGCGCCCGGACGACCACCGGCAGGTGCCGGGGTCTGGCTGGGCATCATCGATGGCTTGGGACCACCCGGACGTGCCGCTGCGGGGCGGGCTGCGCCGCCTGCTGCGGGAGCGCCGGGGCGTGAACCGGCAGCGCCTGCCGGGCGGGGTGCGCCCGGACGCGGTGCTCCGCCGGGTGCGCCCTGACCGCCGCGGGGACGAGGTCCGCCGCTGCGCTCATTGCGCATGCCCTGCTGGGGTGCGAACGGGTTGTTGCCCGGACGTGGTCCTGCTGGCTTGGGACCGGGGCGGGGGCCGCCGGTTCCGCCGGGACGCGGGGCCTGGCGCTCGGCGCCCATGCCCTGACTCGGTGCGTAGGGGTTGTTGCCCGGGCGGGGACCGCCGGGCTTGGCGCCTGATCCTGCGGGCCGGGAGGCGGGCTTCTCAGCCGGGGCCTCGGTGCTCGCGGCAGGCTTCGCTTTGGCCTTGGGGGCCTCAGCCTTGGGCGCGTCGGCCTTCGGAGCCGGCGCCTCGGGGGCAGCGGCCGCGGGGGCTTCGGGCTCGGGCGTGGCGGCGGGCTTCGGACCGGGCCGGGGGCCGGGCTTGAAGCCGCCGGGGCGGGGCGCGGAGGTGCCTGCGGAGGCGGGCTGTGCCGAGGTCGAGCTGTCAGCGGCGGGCGCGGAGGCGCCGTCGGACTTCTTCGGACCGGGGCGGGCAGCACCGTTGGACGCAGGAGCGTCGGCGGCGGGCTTGGCGTCAGGGAATGCCTGGCGCAGCTTCTTCGCCACCGGGGGTTCCACGGTGGAGGAGGGCGACTTCACAAATTCGCCCATGCCCTGCAGTGTCGCGAGGGCTTCTTTCGAGGTGATGCCGAGCTCTTTGGCGAGCTCGTGTACGCGGGCCTTGGCCACATTTCTCCTTAATCTGGCCCACGCTTCCCCGCTGGCACCAGCGGGGCTGATGTCAGCGGTTCATCGGCGAAGGCCGTTTGAACAGTTCTGAAACCGTGACGGAGTCGCTGTGATGGGTCATCGCTGCGAACTCATGCGTCGGTCTTCATCGGGGATCCATCTCTCTGAACCCGCTTTCTGGTCTCCCCCGCTGATCCGTCGCATTGCTGCGGCGGAGGCGGCGTCAGCCGTCGGTGCCAATAATGTCGTGCAGCTCGAGCGTCCTCGGGTCCACGGTCCGGCGGAAGGCCCGGTTGAAGGCCTTGCGCTTGAGGGCGGTCTCGAGGCACTCGCGCTGCCGGTGCAGCCAGGCGCCTCGTCCGGGCAGGGCCCGGTCGGTGTCCCACACCACCAGCGGCGGTGCAGGCTCGGCGTTCTGGGCTGCGGTGAGTGCGAGCCTTATTGCCTTGTCCTGAGCGACCTCACGGCGACAGCCGATACAGGTACGCACTGGAACCATGACAGTCTACCCCTTCCGGCGGCGTCGAGCAGAAACGTGGGAGTCGGTGCCGGCTCAGGATGCGGCGAGGGTCGCGTCGGAGACGATGTCGATCCGCCAGCCGGTGAGCTTCGCGGCGAGCCGGGCGTTCTGACCCTCCTTGCCGATGGCCAGCGAGAGCTGGTAGTCCGGCACGACCACGCGGGCGCTGCGGGTGGCCTCATCCAGGATGGTCACCGACTTCACCTTCGAGGGTGAGAGCGCGTGGCCGATGAACTCGGCGGCGTCGTCGGAGTGATCGATGATGTCGATCTTCTCGTCGTTGAGCTCGTTCATGACCGCCCGGACGCGGGAGCCCATGGAGCCGATGCAGGCACCCTTGGCGTTGATCCCGGACTGGTGGGCGCGCACCGCGATCTTGGTGCGGTGTCCGGCTTCGCGGGCGATGGCGGTGATCTCCACCGAGCCGTCGGCGATCTCGGGGACCTCGTGTTCGAAGAGCTTCTTCACCAGGCCCGGGTGCGAGCGCGAGAGCGTGATGGAGGGTCCGCGCATGCCACGGTGGACGTCGACGACGAAGGCGCGGATCCGGTGGCCGTGGACGTATTCCTCGCCGGGGACGTGCTCCTGCGGGGGCAGCAGCGCCTCGACGCTGCCCAGGTCGACCTGGACCATGTTGGGGTTGCGCCCCTGCTGGATGGTGCCGGAGATCAGTTCTCCCTCGCGGCCCTTGAACTGTCCCAGGACCTGATCGTCCTCGGCGTCGCGGATCCGCTGCATGATCACCTGGCGCGCCGTGGAGGCGGCCACTCGCCCGAAGTCCCGGGGGGTGTCGTCGAACTCACCGATGAAGGTGCCGTCCTCGTCCTGCTCCTTGGCCCACACCGTGACATGACCCGTGGACTGATCGATCTCAGCCCGGGCGTGCTGCAGTGCGCCGGGCGATTTGTGGTAAGCCAGCACCAGCGCCTGTTCGATGGCGGGGATCAGCCGCTGCAGCGGGATCTCGCGCTCTTTGACAAGCATGCGCAGTGCGCTCATATCGATATCCACTTGTGCCTCCGGTTAAGCCAGTATCTACTGCGTGTGGGAAAACTCTACCTGCACTCGTGCGTGGGTGATCGCCGCGAAAGCGATCTCCGCCGGTTCACCGTACTTCACCGGCATCCCCTTCTTGGGGGCAGGCTTCTGCTCGACCACCGAGATCGCGTGCTCGCTGACGCCCTGCAGCCGGGCCAGGATCGGGCTGTGACCGGCCTGGGTGATCTCCAGCAGCCGGCCCAGATTCCGCTCGAAATGCCGCGGCTCGGTGAGCGGGCGGGTGGCCCCGGGAGTGGAGACCTCCAGGTCGTAGGTGTCGAGCTCGGGAAGGACGTCGTCCTCGTCGAAGCGGGCCGAGATGGCCTGGGAGAGCTCGGCGATGGTGTCCAGGTCCACCTGTTCGGTGCCGCTGAGCAGGTCCACCGAGACCTTCAGGGTGGTGCTGGGCCCGTTGGCGGCAAGCTCGATCTCTTCGAGGTGGAGCCCCTGCGCGGTGATCGCAGGCGTGATCAGCTCGGCGATCTTCGCGGCGCGGGCGTCCTTGAAGCGCGGATCTCCGGTGGGGCGTGGGGCGGTGGCCATGACGGTCCTATCGGTGGTGGTCTTCGATGCGTCTCCATTGTGCCTGAACCTGCCCCTCCCGTTTTACCGGGGCTTGCGTGATCGACCGGCCCGACGGTTGTCCCGGTAAAACACGTCAGCGCCGGTAGAGCGCCCCGACAGGGGGATTCCTGTGGCGCTGAGCAGGCGTTGGAGGCGGATGGGGTCCGTCAGATCGGCCCAGGTGAAACGCACCACCTTGAGCCCGAGCGCGCGCAGCCCGTCCTCGCGATGCTTCTCCGCGACCACGACCTGCCCGGGGCTGGATCCAGACAGCATCCCCGACCTGAGGTACTTCTTCAGCCCATCGAACTCCCCCACGACGCCTGGACCTTCCCAGTAGAAGTCAGTCCTACAGGTGGAACCATCGGGAAGCAGGATGCTTCGCTGCAGCTCCGGCGCCGCGAACCCAAGTTCGGCGATGCGCACCCGGGCCCAGGACTCCCCCACAGACTCAGCGCCCGCGTCGGCGAACTCCCAGGCCGCCGCCCAGCGGGTCCGACCCCTCGCCGACGCGACCAGGCGGAGCCAGGGTTCGACGGCGGGGAGCGTGCCGCCGGGCTCAGCCGGAGCGCCGAAACGGCCGGCGCGGCAGGCATCAAGCACCGCGACTGCTTCGGCGAAGCTCATCCGCGGCACGGTATCGGCGAGCACGAGTCCCAGCGGCTCCAACCGAATCCGCATCCCAGCAGTGATGGATGGATCGAAGCCTTCCGGGACGGGAAACTCCTGGTGAATCAGGGCTGATTCGTAAGCCTGCGTCCATCTCTGCCCGAGGCCTCCGCGCAGTTGGTCCCGGAAGGCGCGCGGGTATTGGTGGTGGCGAGTCCCGATCGAGCTCAGCGCTGCGCGACTTCGAGGGCCTCCGTCGTGCGCTTCGGACTGCGCCCTAAGCAGCCGTTCCACTGCAGCGGCGGAGGCCCGGCCGGTCAATGGTGGTGCCGGATGGAGGCCGGTGGCGTCGTTGCGCGCCGTGCGCACTGTGACCGCGTCCGGAGGCCGCAGCAGATTGAAGCCATGCATGGCCAGTGCAGTGGTCCTGCAGAAATGGGTGTGCGGCACCGGCAGGGCCACCGCGGCGGCTGCGATCAGATGGCGATCCCAGGGAGCCGTCTGCAGCCAGCTTGCGGGATTGATGTAGATACCTCGGCGGAGGCGCAGCAGCGCTCCGGCGTCCACCAGGGCACTGAGTCTGCGACCGATGTCATCGACCTCAAGCCACTGACCCGCACCGAGGATCGTTGTAGATCCGGAAGAGTCCCAGAGGTCCTTGGCGCGCAGGAGCCTTGGGGGGGATGACTGGGTTGGGCACGGCCGCGGGGTCTGTCGCGAAGTCCTCTGATTCGTCATGACAGAACCCTGACCCGCACGCTCGGCGAGCAGGACCAGATCCGCCCGGCTGTGGACAACCCCTCCACCCCACCTTTTACCGGGGCTTGCGTGAGAAACCGAGGGGACCGTCTCGCAGGTGATCCACGCAAGGGGAGGTAAAATGCCTAGGGGGTGAGCGCCCCTTAGACTTGGGCCGGTAGAAGATCCCTCACCGGAAACGAGTTCACCTGTGCCGCTCCGCCTGTCTCACCTGTTCCTCCGCACGCTGCGCGACAACCCGGCCGACGCCGAGGTCGCCAGCCACCAGCTGCTGGTCCGCGCCGGCTACATCCGCCGCGCCGCGCCGGGCGTCTACACCTGGCTGCCGCTGGGCCTGAGCGTGCTGCGGAAGATCGAGGCGATCGTCCGCGAGGAGATGGACCGGATCGGGGCCCAGGAGGTGCACTTCCCGGCCCTGCTGCCCAAGGAGCCCTACGAGGCGACCGGCCGATGGGACGACTACGGCGACGGGATCTTCCGGCTCAAGGACCGCAAGGACGCGGACTACCTGCTCGCCCCCACCCACGAGGAGGTCTTCACCCTGCTGGTGAAGGACCTCTACAGCTCCTATAAGGACCTGCCGCTCTCGATCTACCAGATCCAGAACAAGTACCGCGACGAGGCGCGGCCCCGGGCCGGGCTGCTCCGCGGCCGCGAATTCATCATGAAGGACTCCTACTCCTTCGCGCTGACCGAGGAGGACCAGGCCGCGGCCTACGCCGCCCACCGCGAGGCGTACCTGCGCATCTTCGACCGGCTCGGCCTGCCCGTGGTCCCGGTCAACGCGCAGTCCGGTGCGATGGGCGGCTCGGCCTCCGAGGAGTTCCTGTTCCCCTGTGACATCGGCGAGGACACCTTCGTGGAGTCCGACGGCGGGTTCCGCGCCAACGTCGAGGCCGTCACGACACCGGCTCCCGAACCGCTGGACCACTCCGAGCTTCCGGCAGCTGAGGTCCACCACACCCCCGGCACCGACACCATCGCCACCCTGGTCGACGCCGCGAACACCCACCAGCCCCGGGCTGACCGCGCATGGACCGCAGCCGACACGCTCAAAAACGTCGTCGTCGCCGCGGTGCTGCCCGACGGCACCCGCCGGATCGTGGTGCTCGGCGTGCCCGGCAACCGCGAGGTCGACCTCAAGCGCGCCGAGGCCACCATCGGCAGCCTGATCGGTGTCGGCGGCGAGGTCGCCCTGGAGGCTGCGAACGAGGCGGACCTGAAGAAGAACCCCGGACTCGTGCGCGGCTATATCGGCCCCGGCAACTCGCTGGACGCCCCGGTGCTCGGGGAAGCCGGCAGCACCGGCATCAGCTACCTGGTGGATCCCCGCGTGGTGTCCGGCACCAGCTGGATCACCGGCGCCAACGAGACCGATCAGCACGTGTTCGGCCTCGTGGCCGGGCGTGACTTCGGCTGGGACGGCGTCATCGAGTCCGTGGTCGTCGAGGCCGGCGACCCGGCCCCGGACGGCTCCGGACCGCTGCGCACCCGTCGCGGCATCGAGATGGGCCACATCTTCCACCTGGGCACCCGCTACGCCGAGGCGCTGGGCCTGCAGGTCCTCGACGTCAACGGCAAGCTCGCCACCGTGACCATGGGCTCCTACGGCTTCGGCGTCACCCGCGCGCTGGCCGCGATCGCCGAGGCCACCCACGATGACAAGGGCCTGATCTGGCCGCGAGCCATAGCCCCGGCCGACGTGCACCTGGTCGCGACGGGCAAGGGCGACGAGGTCTACGCCGCGGCCGAGGCGCTGATCAGCGAGCTCGAAGCCGCTGGCCTGACCGCGATCTACGATGACCGCCCCAAGGTCTCCCCCGGTGTGAAGTTCGGCGACGCCGAGCTGCTCGGGGTCCCGATGCTGGTGACCGTGGGCCGCGGCCTGAAGAACGGCACCATCGAGCTCAAGGATCGCCGCTCCGGCGAGTCCTCTGAGGTCCCGGTGGCCGACGCCGCAGCGGCGGTGCTCGAACACGTCAAGGGACTCCGCTGAACGAGGCCCTCGAGGCGGTCACCGATGTGATCATCGGCGGCGGCCTCGAGATCACCTGGGTGACCCTGCTGCTGCTGATCGCGGCGGGCTTCGCCGCAGGGTGGGTGGACGCCGTCGTCGGCGGCGGCGGGCTGCTCCAGCTGCCGGCGCTGCTCATGGTCCCGGGGATCACCCCGGTCCAGGCGCTGGCCACCAATAAGCTCGGATCGATCTTCGGCACGACGACGTCGGCGATCACCTACGCGCGACGGGTCAAGCCCTCGATGACCACGGCGCTGCCGATGGCGGCGGCAGCCCTGCTGGCCAGCTACGGCGGTGCGGTGGTCGCCGCCTCGCTCCCGGAGCGGATCATCCTGCCGCTGATCCTGCTCGCACTGATCGGCGTGGGTGTGTTCACCGCCGTGAAACCGCAGGTCGGTCAGCTGGAGAAGCTGCGCTACGCAGGAATGGGGCACCTGGCCCGCGCGGTGACGATCGGACTGATCATCGGCTTCTACGACGGCGTGCTCGGCCCGGGCACCGGCACCTTCCTGGTCATCGCCCTGGTCACCGTGCTGGGCTACAACTTCTTGAACTCCTCGGCGCAGGCCAAGGTGGTCAACGTCGCCACCAACCTGGGGGCGCTGCTCTACTTCTTCCCCTCCGGACATGTGCTCCTCGGCCTCGGGCTGGTGCTCGGTGCGGCGAACATGGCCGGCGGCTATCTCGGTGCCCGGATGGCCATCGCGAAGGGCTCGAAGTTCATCCGGATGGTGTTCCTGGCGGTGGTCTTCGCCCTGGTCCTCAAGCTCGGCTATGACGTGACGGTCGACTTCTTCGGCTGATCCTCAGGCGTCGGCCTCAGTCAAGGCTTTCGATGAGGTCGGCCGCCTCGGTCTGGAGCTCTTCGGCGGCGACCTCCGCCTCGTCCCCGTCGAGGGCCTCGCTCAACGGGGCAGTCACCGTGACGATGTGCGAGCCGCTGCGCAGGGTGACCGCGACGGCGTCCTCCCGGTCGCCGTCGGACGTGATCCGCGATGAGGTGCCGAGCGCGTCGTCGGCGGTGGAGGAGACGTCGATGAGGTCCACCGAGGTGGAGGTCTCCACCGAGTCCTCCCCGCCGCGGCTGGCGGTGTAGGAGTCACAGGACTCGAGTCCGTCCTGCTCCGCCGCAAGATGGGCATCGGCGGCGCGCCAGTCCCGGAAGCTCAGGATCAGAGCCTGGCGCTGCGACGGCAGGTCGACGGTGACCGGCTCCGGCTCCTCATCGTCGCTGCCTTCAGAGTCGCCGCCGTCGGCGTCGCTGTTCTGGGAGTCGCCGTTCCCGGAGTCGCCACCCTCGGCGTCGCTGTTCTCGGCATCGCTGCCTTCGGAGTCCTCTTCCTCGGTGCTGGCCAGCTGGACATGCGCCTGGCCGTCGAGGGCTCCGGCTTCCGGATCGCCCTCGGGCGCCTCGGCAGAACCCTCAGCGCCGTCGTCAGAACCACCCCCCGAACTACCCTCGGCATCCTCCGCCCCGCCCTCTGAGAGCCCGTCCGCGTAGGCGACAAGCGCTCCCGCCGGCACCGGCACGGCCGAGCGCACCACGAACTGCTTGCACTCCGGCGGGTCGACCACCAGTCGCTGCAGCTCGGTCTCGATGTCGCGCAGTCCCGCCCAGTAGTCGGTGGTGTCGCTCAGCGCGGCGTCCGGGTACCGGGAGGCGAGCTGCTCGCGCATCTCATCGTGGGTCAGCTGGTTGCCGGAGGGCTCCGGGACCTGCTGCTGGACACCCTGGTTGCTGGTGCCGGGCTCGGCCGCCGGGGTCCCCGCCTGATCTGCCGTAGAGGTCTCACAGCCGGTGAGCACCAGCATCCCGAGAAGCCCGAGCGCGGCCCCGGCGGTGGAGCGGCGGCGCAGCCGTGCAGCAGAAATGGAGGGGAAGGAAGTCATCTAGAACAGTATGGTCGCGAAGGTCCCCACCTGGGTGAATCCAACACGCTCGTAGGTCCGAATCGCCGCCGTGTTGTAGCTGTTCACGTAGAGGCTCACCGTGGGTGCCAGCTTGAGTCCGTGCTCGACGACGGCGGCCATCCCAGGCCCGGCGAGACCGAGTCCGCGGTGGCTGGGCCGCACCCAGACGCCCTGGACCTGGACCACCTCGGGACTGACCGCCCCGAACTCGGCCTTGAACACGATCTCAGAGGACTCCGGGTCCACCGCGATGATCGAATGGCCGGCATTGATGAGGCCGCGCACGCGCTCTCGGTACTGGCTCGCACCCTGGGCGTAGGGCGAGAATCCCAGCTCTTCGGTGAACATGGCCGCACTGGCCTGCTCCACCCGAGGGAAGTCCCCGGACGTCGAGAGCCGAGCCCCGGGCAGCGGCTCCACCGTTGAGGGCTCGGTGATCGACATCAGCGGCTGATCGGGCCGGACATCTCGGGCCCCGGTCCAGCCGGTGGCGTCGAAGAGCTCCAGCGACGCCTCGGCGCCGCCGTAGATCGAGGCCACCCTGCGGCGCATCGCGCCGACCACCAGCCCGAAGAGCTCACCCTGGGCCGCGCTGGCGGCCACAGGGATGATGTTGCTTCCGGTCCAGCAGGCGGCGAGCAGACCGTTCTCGCCGTCGATCCCGAGCACCACGGCGCCGTTGCGGCCCTTGCCGGGCCCGGCGGACCGGCGCGCCCGCACGGTCGCCGTGACCGAGACGTTCGCCACCGGGTCGGTGGCGAGCAGCTTCTCGAGCGCGGGGGTGTCCCCGTGTCCGAGCACACGGACCTCTCCACGGGTGGCGCGGTGCACGCGGGCGGCTGCGGCGTCAGCTGACGGAGACCACAGGGGCACTCGCTGCCTGAGCATCTCCATCGGATTCGCGTTCCATTTCTTCGGCCAGCCGGTTGGCTTCTTCGATCAGGGTCTCGACGATCTGGTCCTCGGGCACGGTCTTGATGACCTCGCCCTTGACGAAGATCTGTCCCTTGCCGTTGCCGGAGGCCACGCCGAGGTCCGCGTCGCGGGCCTCGCCGGGTCCGTTGACCACGCAGCCCATGACGGCCACGCGCAGCGGCACCGTCATGCCTTCGAGTCCGGCAGTGACATCGTCGGCGAGGGTGTAGACGTCGACCTGGGCGCGTCCGCAGGAGGGGCAGGAGACGATCTCGAGCTTGCGCGGGCGCAGGTTCAGCGACTCCAGCAGCTGGTTGCCCACCTTGACCTCTTCGGCCGGCGGGGCGGAGAGCGAGACGCGGATGGTGTCGCCGATGCCCTGGGCGAGCAGCGCACCGAAGGCCACGGAGGACTTGATCGTGCCCTGGAAGGCGGGTCCGGCCTCGGTGACGCCCAGGTGCAGGGGCCAGTCGCCGCGCTCGGCGAGCATCTGGTAGGCCTGGACCATGATCACCGGGTCATTGTGCTTGACCGAGATCTTGAAGTCGTGGAAGCCGTGTTCTTCGAACAGCGAGGCCTCCCAGACGGCGGACTCGACCAGCGCCTCGGGCGTGGCCTTGCCGTATTTGTCCATGACCCGCTTGTCCAGCGATCCGGCGTTGACGCCGATGCGGATCGAGACGCCGGCGTCGCTGGCGGCCTTGGCGATCTCGCCGACCTTGTCGTCGAACTGGCGGATGTTGCCGGGGTTCACACGCACGGCGCCGCAGCCGGCCTCGATGGCCGCGAACACATACTTCGGCTGGAAGTGGATGTCGGCGATGACCGGGATCTGCGACTTCATCGCGATGATCTTCAGCGCCTCGGCGTCCTTGTCCGTGGGGCAGGCCACGCGGACGATGTCACAGCCGGAGGCGGTCAGCTCCGCGATCTGCTGCAGAGTGCCGTTGATGTCGTGGGTCTTGGTGGTCGTCATCGACTGGACCGAGACCCGATGATCACTGCCCACGCCAACGGAACCGACATGGAAGTTGCGCGTCTTCCGGCGCGGCGCCAGCACTGGCGGCGGAGCGGAGGGCATTCCGAGGTTGATCGCGGGCACAGACTCTCCTGGTGGATCTTGGCGTTGACGTCGATCAGACGTCAGTTTCTGGTACGTCCTCTTCGGACATCGGCGGGGGTTCCCCCCCCCTCCCATGGTACCGCTCGGCGCGGAGCCAGCTACTCGAAGAGACGGATCGGGTTCACGATGTCCGCATAGATCAACAACACGCCCATGACCAACAACATTCCGGCGACCACGTAGGTCAGCGGCAGCAGCTTGGAGATGTCGAAGGGCCCTGGATCCGGACGCCCCAGCAGCTTGGCGAGTCGACGGCGCAGACTCTCGTACAGCGCACCGGCGACGTGGCCGCCGTCGAGCGGCAGCAGCGGGATCAGGTTGAAGACCATCAGCGCCACGTTGACCCCTGCGACCAGGGAGATCAGTGAGGCGAAGCGGGACTCCAGCGGGATCTCCTCCTGCGCGGAGAGCTCCCCGGCGATCCGGCCCACACCGACCACGGAGAGCGGCCCGTCCGGGTCCCGCTCGGCGGAGGTGAAGGTGGACACCGCGACGTCGTAGAGCCGCACCGGCAGGTTCGCGACGACGGCGCCCACCGCCTTGGACTGCTCCCACACCACCGGCCCGGCCTCCCAGAAGGGCTCCTGGACCATCTCCTGGTCGGCGCCCATTCCGATGAAGCCCACCGGTTCGGTGATGAGCGCGCCGTCGTCGTCGCGCTGGGCCCGGCCCAGCCCGTCGGAGATCGGGCGCTCGGTGAGGATCGGGGTCAGCGTGGTGGTGGTCTCGGTGCCGGCGCGGACGTAGGTGACCTCGCTGGATTCATCGGCCGATTCCCTGATCAGCGCGGTCAGCTCGTCCCAGGTGTCCACCGACTCTCCGTTGAAGGCGAGGATCTGATCTCCGGGGCGCAGGCCGGCCTCGTAGGCGGGGCCGGCGGGGTCGGCGTCGGTGCACTCGCTCTGCCCGGCGTCGGCCGCGTCGGCGGAGACCACGCATTCGAAGACCTCGGCCACGGTGGTGTTGGGCTGCGCGGTGCCGTGGAAGGAGATGATCCCGGCGGTCAGCGCCAGGGCGATCAGCCCGTTCATGGCGGGGCCGCCGAGCATGATGATGATCCGCTTCCAGGTGGGCAGCCGGTAGAACATCCGCTCCTCGTCCCCGGGCCGCAGGTCCTCCGCCGCGACCTCGCGGGCCTCGGTGGAGAGCTGCTGGAAGATCCCGGTGGACTGCGAGCGCACGGTCTTGGTCGGGACCGAGCCCGGCGCCGAGACCGACGCGGCGGCGGGCGCGCCGTACTGCGCACCGACCTCGCGCAGGTAGGGATCCTGACGCGCCGCATCCTCGCGGGCCGCATCCTCGGCCGTGCGGTCCTCGCCGGGGTGGTTCTGCTCAGATGGGTGGTTCAGGGTCCCGGTCTCATCCGGGGGCGGATACATCCCGATCATCGCGACATAGCCGCCCAGCGGGATCGCCTTGACCCCGTACTCGGTCTCGCCGCGGCGGCGCGACCACAGGGTGGGGCCGAAGCCGACCATGTACTGGGTGACGCGGACCTTGAAGAGCTTGGCGGGCAGCAGGTGCCCGATCTCGTGCAGCGCGATGGACAGCGCGATGCCCAGCGCGACGATCGCGATGCCGGCGATCATCAGCAGCGCGATCATGCGCGCACCTGGACCTTCGCCGCGGCGATCCGCTCATCGGCGGCGGCCCGGGCCCAGCGTTCTGCGCCGAGCACCTCCTCCAGCGAAGGCGCGGTGGGACTGCTGGCGGGGTGGTAGCGCTCCAGCACCGCCTCGACCGTGGCCACGATGCCCGGGAAGCCGAGCCGCCCCTGATGGAAGGCTTCCACGGCTTGTTCGTTGGCGGCGTTGTAGACCGCCATGTGTGTCGGCGAGGCGGCGCAGGCCTGCTTGGCCAGGGCCACCGCAGGGAACGCGTGCTCATCCAGGGGCTCGAAGTCCCACTGCATCGCCTTGCTCCAGTCGATGGGCGCGTCGATCTGCTCGAGACGCTCGGGCCAGGAGAGTCCCAGGGCGATCGGGATGAGCATCCGCGGGTGACCGGCCTGCGCGATGGTGGAGCCGTCCTGGAACTGGACCATGGAATGGATCCACTGCTGCGGGTGCACCACGGTCTGGATGTCCGCCAGCTCGATGTCGAAGAGCAGATGCGCCTCGATCACCTCCAGCGCCTTGTTCACCATGGTGGCGGAGTTGGTGGTGACCACCCGGCCCATCGCGTAGTTCGGGTGCTTCAGCGCCTGGGCGGGGGTGACCTCGGCGAGCGCGGCGGCGTCCCAGCCGCGGAAGGGTCCGCCGGAGGCGGTGACCACCAAGCTGGAGACCTCGGATGCGCCGCTGAGCTGGGAGTTCCCATCCACCGGCACGGAGCAGAGTCCGCGTTGGTGCCGTCCGGAGCTCAGCGCCTGGGCCAGTGCCGAGTGCTCCGAGTCGACCGGGACCAGCTGTCCCGGGCGCTGCAGCGCTTCGGCCACGAGCGCGCCGCCGACCACCAGGGATTCCTTGTTCGCCAGCGCCAGGGTGGCGCCGGAGCGCAGCGCGGCGAGGGTCGGGCGCAGACCGATGGACCCGGTCATCCCGTTGAGCACGACGTCGGCCCCGGACTCTGCGGCGATCTGCTCGGCGGCCTGATCCCCGGTCAGGATCTCGGGGCGGGGATGAGCGCCGGAGGCGCCGGACGTGCCGGGGGCCTCGGAGGAGCCTGATCCGCCGGCGGAGAGCGCGGCGCGCAGCTCGCTGGCCGCGGCGTCGTCGGCGATTCCGACCAGGCGCGCGCCGGTGGCGTTGGCCTGCTCCGCCAGCAGGGCCGCGTTGGACCCGGCCGCCAGGCCGACGACCTCGAACCGGTCCGGATGCGCGGCGATGACCCGCAGCGCCTGGGTTCCGATGGAACCGGTGGAACCGAGAATCGCCACGCGGCGCTGAGGGGAAGCCATAGCCACCATTATGGCGCACCGAGGTCGCCCGTGATGGGCGTGCACAGTACGCTGGGTGCACAGCAGTTGCAGACCCATGCGGCCACAAGCCGATGAAGGAGCCTCACCGATGATCACACTGCGCGCAGTGGAGACCGAGGACCTGGACCAGTTCTTCGTGTTCCAGCAGGATGCCGACGCCGCCCATATGGCCGCATTCGCCTCGACCAACCCGAAAGACCGCAGCGTCTTCGACCATCATTGGGGCGAGCTGCTGAACTCCGATGACATCATCGTGCGCACCATCGAGAGCGACGGTCAGGCCGTGGGCTCGATCGCGGCCTTCGAGGACGAGAAGAGCCGGGAGATCACCTTCTGGATCGAGAAGCGCTTCTGGGGCCAGGGCATCACCACCGAGGCCGTGCAGAAGTTCCTCACCGAGTTCCCTGAGCGCCCGGTCACCGCCCGCGTGGTCGTGGACAACCTCGGCACGCTCAAGATCCTGGAGTCCCTGGGCTTCACCGAGACCGGTGAAGAGTCCAGCTTCTCCAACGTCCGCGCCAAGGTGGTCCAGGAGAAGATCCTGCAGCTGGGCTGAACCGCCCCAGCCCCCTGTCCTCCCCCAGGACGCTCGCGCCGGCCGCTCGGCGCGCTGCCGAGGAGAGCGCCGGTGCGCAATCGTCACGAATACGACACCTCCACTGCCGCGCCGACTGACCTGCGCCTATGATGTGTGCACCGCCGTCCACGATGGAGCATCGACGTCACGAGGGGTCCCAGCGTATGCAGGCCACACCTGCTCACACAGCCATTGGTCGAGACCGGCAGCGCGCCAAGATCTTCAGCGCGATCTATGGCGCCTCGGTGGGCCGGAGCGTGGTCTGTCTGCTCGAGGGCACCATCGGCTCCGGCAAATCCACCCTCGCAGCGGAAGCACGTGCCCGAGCCGCGGCCGCCGGACTGACAATGATCTCAGTCGATGACCTCTCCCTGGGCGGCGGAGTCTTCGTCGCGTTCAAGGAGCATGGCCCCGGACCGTTCTGCCTCGTCGTCGACGACCTCCACCGCGCGAAGAGTGCAGACCGTGCCGCCCTCGAACAGCTCATCGACCGAGGGCCGCTGTCGATGAACGCCGGCCCGGCCGTGCTGATCTTGGCCGCTGCTTCGCCCTCCTCGGACGCCTTGACTCGAAGGCTGGCGCGGATGGCTGGACGCTCAGGCACTCGAATCACCTTGGACGGACTGAAACGAGCCGACCTGGCGAAGCTCCTGGAGGTGCACGGATTCAGCCCCTCGGATGAGCTGCTGACAGACATCCAGTCCCGTTCCTCCGGCAACCCGGGCATCGCGCTGCTCCTGGCCCGGAAGGGCCTCACGTCCACCGTCACCGACCGCTCCTCCGCGTCGCGGGAGTTCCTTCGACCAGAGATCGAGCAGATGGCTCCGAGCCTTCGCACCTTCCTCGAGGTCCTGGCGCTCGATCCAGGACAGGCTTGTGCAGAGCAGGCCGCCGCGGTCGCGGTGGAAGCGCTCGCGGAGACAGACCCCACGATTGAGCCTCTCCCCACAGAGGTGCTCATCGACGCGCTGAATCCGATCCTCACCGGCAACGGCCACGAGGTCCGACTCGATGATCGTGCCTGGAGGGATACCGCAGTGGCGCTGATCGAGCCGGCTCGACGGCGAAGGCTCCACCGGCTACTGGCGGAGCGCACCACGGGTCTCGCGCGCGCCGGGCATCTCAGCGCGGCGTCTCTCGAGGGTGATCCCGACTTGGCAGAGGAGCTCGAGCGGCAGAGCCATGAGGCCCTTGAAGCGGGTGACTACTCCTCCAGCGCCTCCTATATGGCGCTCGCCATGAAGCTCAGCCGCGGAGAAGACCGCCGCAGACGCCTGATCTCAGCAGGGCTGATCATCGGAGTCTCCGAGAACCCGCCGGGAATACTGGAGCTGTCGGCGGAGATCGGACTGATCGGAAGCGTCCCGCTGACGGCATTCTTCCAGGCCGGCGTAGCGTTCTTCACCGGCAGGCTCGGAGAGGCCCGCAGCCTGCTCCATGAACAGCTGCGCAGCCCGCGAGGTGACCAGGAACTCGATGACCTGACTCGGTGGCGCATGCTGATAGTGCTCGCCAGCGTAGAGATCGCCGCTGGCGACGAGCACGCGGCCAAGGATGCCGTGGATGAGGCGCACAGCCTCGAGGTGGAACTGTCCACCGAGATCGATGCGGTCATGAGTCGCGTGCTGACCATGCATGAGATCTACGCATTGTGGAACACCGGATCCGTCGACGAAGCCATCAGCAAGCTCGACGTCTTCCTGATCGAAGCGGCTGGCACGGCTGAGTACACCGACGCGTTGTATCTCCGTGGACGGGTGCATTTCTACGCCGGCCACACCACAGCCGCGCTGGATGACCTCCAGCGCGCGGAGACGCATCGCCACAAGAAGGTAGTTCCCGCAGCCGCGCAGCGCGGGATGGCGGACCAGGCCATGATCGAATTCCACCTCGGCAGGTGGTCGGATGCGATTCTGCGCGCCGAGCGCGTGATCGAGATGGCCCGGACCACCCACGACTGGCGAGGCCTGGCCAGTTCCCACTCAGTGCTCGCGATGGTCGCCGTCGCCCACGCCGACGAGACTGCCGCCGCTGAGCACCTCGACTGGCTGGCTCACCACGTCACCACATCCAGCGCGTTTGCCCTCTACGACGTGATGACCGCGCGGGTCTGGACCGCCCGGATGGCGGGGGACCATGAACGTGCCCTCGAGCTGGTGTCCGCCTTCCGCCGCACCCGGCTCAGGTCATGGTCGGACGAGGTCGGGCTGATCGGTTGGCGGGCGCTGGAGATCGGCGCGCTGCTTGATCTCAAGAACCCAGGACCCGGCGCTGTCGCCGAGGCGGAGCGTCTGCTGGCGACCTTCTCGCAGAAGGTGGCCCTGCGGCCGGGACTCCCGCTCCCCTTCGGCCACCCGCAGGCGCTGCAGGGAAAGCTGGCGGCGCGGCGGGGTGAGCTCGACGCCGCCGTGGATCGCTACCGCGCAGCGATCTGGCTGGCAGCCGAGTTCCCACATATGCGGGCTCGAGTCCACCACGCCGTGGGCATGGTCCATCGCGAACGCGGCGATCACACTCGAGCAGACGAGCAGTTCGAGGCGGCGCGGAACATCTTCGCGCAGCTCGGTGCGGCACCAGAGCTCACCGAGGTCAAGAGCCGACTCCTCTCGGTCGCCGGTCGCTATGCCTCGCTGACCCCGCGCGAACGAGACATGGCATATCTCGTCTCGCAGGGGCGCACCAATCGTGAGATCGCCGAGACGCTGTTCGTCTCGGTGAAGACCGTGGAATACCACGTCTCCAATCTCCTGCCGAAGCTCGGCATGTCCTCACGCAGGGAGCTCTGGACGGCCGCGGCCTTGGCATCTCAGCGGATGAGCCCTCCGGAACGCTCACCCGGGTTCGCCCCCGGCGTTCACCTCTGATCTCGAGACGTCCGAGGTGTCGCCCGTCGTCGCGCTCGGCCCGCCGCTTCGCCTGCAGGGAGTCTCGCCGGGAAGAGACGGGCCGCGGGTCCGCGCGGTGCCGAGAGAAGGACCGCCGCGTAACCACCCCGAATACTGGCAGCTTTCGCCCCCGTCATGACTGACCTGCCCCTATGATGTGTGCAACGCCGTTCACGGTGGAGTATCGAACGTGACGAGGGGTCCCAGCGTATGCGCGCCACACCGGCTGACACAGTGATCGGGCGCGACCCCGAGCGCGCCCAGGTCCTGCGCGCGATCTACAGCACCCTTGCCGGCCGCAGCGCCGTGTGCCTGCTCGAAGGCACCATCGGGTCCGGGAAGTCGACCCTGGCCGCCGAGGCCCGTGCGCGGGCGACCTCCGCGGGCCTCACCGCGGTCCCGATCGCCGAGCTCGACACGGTCCGCGGGGTCTGCGACGCGCTGCAGCGGCATGGCCCGGGCCCCTACTGTGTGATGGCCGATGACGTCCCCCACGCCGACGTCGAGGCCCAGTGTGCCCTGGAGCATCTGATCTCTCACGGTTCGCTCACCGGCGATGCCGGTCCAGCGGTGCTGATCATGGCGACCACCTCCCCCACCACGGATCCGCTGACCCGTCGGCTCGCGAAGCTGGCCGGCCAGACCGGGACCCGGATCACTCTGCGTGGACTCTCCCTGGCCGAGCTCGACACGCTGCTGCGCATGAAAGGCCACGCCCTGGACGAGGAGATGCTCGCCGCGACTCATTCACACGCTGCGGGGAACCCCGGAATCGCGCTGCGCCTGGCCGACGCCGAACTCGACTCCTCGGCGATGCACCACAGCAGGCTCCCTCTGGACTATCTGCGTCCCGAACTCGAGCTGATGGCGCCGTCCCTGCGGACCTTTCTGGAGGTCCTCGCCCTGGACGGCGGCGATTCGCGGCCGGATAAGGCCGCTGAAGTGGCCGCGCGGGCACTCGCGCCCGAGACCTCCGAAGGGGCTGAACCGATCGACGCAGCTGCGCTGGTCGACGCGCTCAGCGCGATGATCACCGGCAACGGCAGGGAGGTGCGGCTGACCGATGAGGCGTGGCGCCTGGCGACCACGGCTCTGATCGAACCGGCGCGTCAACGGCGGCTGCATGAGCTCTTCGCCGAACGCACCAGCGGCCTCCCGCAGGCCAGACATCTGGTCGCGGCCTGTCCGGACGGGAATCCCGAGCTCGGCGAGCGCTTCGAGGCCGCGGGCCTGGAGGCGTTGGAGCTGGGCGACTATCGGAGAAGTGCGGAGTATCTGGCGCTGTCCATGCGGGTCAGCCGCGGCCCCGAGCAGAGCCGTCGGATGGTCTCGGCCTGCCTCGCCATGGGGATCTCGGAGAGCCCGACCGGGGTCATCGAGCTCTTCGCGGACATCGACCTGCTCGAGGACCCGGCCATGATGTTCTTCTTCCACGCCGGACTGGCCTTCTTCACCGGCCAGCTCACTGAAGCACGGCGACTGCTGCTGAGCCTGCTGCGTGACCCCCAGCCAGAGCTGAGCTTCGACGACCTCTCTCGCTGGCGGATGCTGATCCTGCTCTGCACGGTGGAGATCGCTTCGGCCGATGAGCAGGCCGCCCAGGCTGCGGTCGCCGAGCTCCGGGCCCTGGACGTCGAACCAGCGACCCCCATCGACCGAGTGCTGAGCCGAGTGCTGAACATGCACGAGATCTACGCGCTGTGGAACTCCGGAGCGATCGAGGAGTCCATCGATCGCCTCGATGCCTTCCTGATCGCGGCCGCCGGCACCGCGGAGCACACCGACGCGCTCTACTTCCGCGCCCGGGGGCACTATTACGCGGGGCACCCCGCCTCGGCGCTCGATGATCTCGAGCGCGCAGAGCATGACCGGCACCACCGGGTGGTGCCGGCCGCGGCGCAGCGTGGAATGGCCGAACAGGCGATGATCGAGTTCCAGCTGGGCCGGTGGACCGACGCGATCCTGCGCGCGGAGCGGGTGATCGCGATGGCGAGCACCAGTCACGACTGGCGCGGACTGGCAACTTCCCATGCGGTGCTGGCCATGGTCGCCGTCGCCCACGCCGATGAGACCGCCGCCGCCGAACATACCGATTGGCTCAGTCACCACGTCACGACCTCCAGCGCCCTGCCGCTCTATAACGTCATGATCGCCATGGCCTGGACCGCACGGATGTCCGGGGACCAGGAACGGGCCCTGGACGTGATCGCCGAGTATCGACGCGGCCGGCTGAGCACGTGGTCGGAGAACGTGGGCCTGATCGGCTGGCGCGCCCTGGAGATCGAGGCGCTGCTGGACCTGCCGAATCCCGGACGAGCCCGGTTGGCGGAGGCGGAGCGGCTGCTGGAGGCGTTCTCGGGAAAGGTCGCGATGCGGCCCGCCCTCCCGCTGCCCTTCGGTCACCCGCAGGCGCTGCGGGCCAAGCTGGCCGCCCTGCGCGGGGACCTCACGAGCGCCGCGGCGGACTACCAGGCGGCGATCTGGCTCGCCGTCGAGTTCCCGCACACCAGGGCCCGTCTGCACCACAGCCTCGGCGTGATCCTTCGCGAACGCGGCGAGCATCTCGACGCCGACGAACACCTCGAGGCGGCGCGGAACATCTTCGCACAGCTCGGCGCGGCGCCGGAGCTCACCGAGGTCAAGAGCCGGCTGCTCTCGGTGGCAGGGCGCTACGCCTCGCTGACCCCGCGGGAACGCGACATCGCCCATATGATCTCCCAGGGTCGGACCAACAACGAGATCTCTGCGAGCCTGTTCGTCTCGAAGAAGACCGTGGAGTACCACGTGTCGAACCTGCTGTCGAAGCTGGGGCTGGGCTCTCGGCGTGAACTCTGGACCGCCGCGGCGGTGGCCTCCCAGCGCGTCAGCCCGCCGACGCAGACCCCGGGATTCGCGCCAGGCGTCCGCGCCGTCTAGACCCGTCTACCGGAGCACCGTGGGATCTGGGTCCTCCTCCGCGGGATCCTCCAAGGCCGAGCGCAGTGCTTTCATCCCGTAGTACATCCGCGTCCGCAGGGTCGCGACCGGGACTCCGGTCTGCGCGGCGAGCTCCTGGTATCCCAGACCGTCGAGCTTCACCGCCGCGATCACCTCGCGGTGCTCGAGCGTGAGGGTGGCCAGGGCGGCGTAGACGGTCAGCCGCTCCGCGATGAGCAGGTCCTCGGTCATCGGCTCGCTCGCCGACTCGATCTTCTGCGCGTCCGAGGGCACGGGGCGTCGGGCCCGGGCGCGCAGGGAATCGATGATGATGTTTCGCTCGATGGCGAACAGCCAGGTCCGCACGGAGCCGCGCGAGCTGCTGTACCGCTCCCGACTGCGCCAGGCGCGGATGAAGACCTCCTGGACACAGTCCTCTGCTTCGCTCCGGTCCCCCAACCCGTTGCGCGCGAACCAGAAGAGCGCGGCTCCATGGTCGGTGAATGCTCCCTGGACGTCGAACGGTGTCTCTTCATCTGGCTGCACGAGTCTCGTACCCTCTCGGAGTGGTGCCGACGTGGAATCACGTGCGGGTCGAGCACCGGCCCTGGGCGGGACGGGAGAAGCCGTCGAGAGTGAAGCAGCTGACGGTACGAGCGAGGTGACAGACATGGCATACATCCCGAGGCTCAGGCAGGTGGACCTGCAGAGGGACTGGTCCGCCGGTGAACGGCCCGGCGGACCCTGGTGCTGTATAGAGACTAAAGTCGACACCTTGCTGGACGCCCTAGGGCATGACCCTAGGCTCCGGCCGGCTCAGCGGCAGCGGTGGATCAGTCGAGGTCCTCCGCCACATCCTCTGCGGTCAGCGGCACCCAGGGCGAGCTGTCCGGGTTTCCCTGAGCGGCGTCCGGGCTGTCACCCTCGGTCCACCACTTCGCCTCATAGGGAGTCCCCTCCGAGAGCACCCGGTCGCCCTTCTCATAGGAGGTCGAGCCCTTCCACGTCGGGTAGGTGCCCTTCTCCACGGTGAAGACCGGCATCGGGGTCTCCCCGGGGAGGACCGGGCCGATCAGTTCCCACGGGGTGTCCCACGCCTCGAGAACCGGGTTGTCCGGGAGATCCCCGCGGGTCCACCACTTCGCCTCGTAGACGTTGCGATGCCAGACGATCTTGGTTCCCTCCAGGTACGACGCCTCTTCGTCCCAGATCGGATAGGGGCTGGTCTCGGGATCGTCGTCCTGCGGGGCCGCCGCCGCCGCCGCGTCGGGCTCCGTGGTGGCCGATGCCGCCTGTGCGGCATGACCGATGTAGCTCTGGCTGAGCACCTCGGAGAAGCGCACATCGCCTTGGTCGACCCCGCTGCAGGCGTCGGACACCCGGGAGGTGTCCGGGTAGTTCGACCCACAGGTCGCGTCCCGGTTCAGCGACCACATCGACATGCGACCGATCCCGTTCTCCACGGCGAACTCGTTGAAGCGCTGCGCATCATCGACGGTGAAGACCTCGTCCACCACGTCGTTCTGTCCGATCATCGGGGTCGCGCCGAGCTTGCCCCAGAGCACCGAGCTGCGCAGCGGAATTCCGGCCTGTTCGTAGATGATGCCGAGCTGGCGGTGGGTCGAGCGCATCGCAGCCGCGGAGGCGTCGAACATCGACCGCGACTCGCGAGCCTGACCGTAGTTCATCGTCATCAGGTTCACTCCGGCGAGGTCGGCGCCGGACTCCAGCATCGCGCTGACCACCTCCCGTCCGTCGACCGTGAGCCCGCTGGGGATCACCGGCAGCGTGAGCCACACCGCGAGCGGCCTGCCTTCGGCACCGAGCTGCTGCTGCAGCAGCGCCACCGCCTCTGCCCGCAGCGCGTTGCTCTTGGCATCCTCGAGCGCAGGGCCTTCGATGTCCAGATCGATGGTGTCGAGGTCGTAGCGCTCGATCACCTGCAGGTACGCCTCGGCGAGCTCCTCCGCTGAGTCGCAGACCGTCGCGAGCTCCTGGTTGATCGCCCCGCCGAAGGACACGACGACGCCGGCGCCCTGTTCACGCAGCCGCTGGATACGCCGGTCCAGATCGAGCTGCGCGCCGGCCTCGTCGAGGCCGTAGTAGGTCCCCCAACTGGGTGTGCAGCTGCCGTCCTCATCGGCCACGATGAAAGAGAGCACGACGTCGGGCACGTGCCCCTCGGCGTCGGCCGAGCCTTCCTCGAAGGCGTAGCTCGGGGTCGCGGTGACGTCGACATATCCGGCGAACCAATGAGGTGCCGGTTCCTGGGTGGCGCGAGCCTCATACATGCGTGCTCCTAGGACTCCGGCCACTGCGGTGGCCAGCACGATGAGGACGGCGAGGGTGACCCGCCATCGGGACAGTCTTACCGTGGTGCTCATGCCGCGGCCTCCTGGGCGTTGTGCGATTCGACCGCCGGGGGCATCCTCAATGACAGGGGCTGATAGGTGAGCTTGTGACTCATCAAGGGGTGCAGCACCGCCAGGGAAGCTGATCCTCCGGAGCTGCGCGTGGTCTGCGTCCCGTCGATCCGCGGCCCGCGATGGGCCGACCAGGTGCCCAGGGTCCCTTCATCGAGCACCAGTCGCCAGTCCAGCTGAGGGGTCTGGGATACGTCGGGGGCGGTCTTCTTCACACGTCGTCGGGGTCGCTTGGCGGGTGTGGTCTGCTCCACGTAGAACCAGCCACGGACCGCCACGGCGACATCCATCAGCGCGTTCCAGGGACCGATGTAGGCGATGAACGCCCAGGCGCCCCAGAAGGCGTTGAAGGCCGCGAAGGCCGCGTTGCCCCAGTTCTGCTGGGCGAGATCACGCCAGAGGGTCAGCAGCGAGAACGCCACGATCAGCACCGGCGCCAGCGCGTAGAGCCACGGGGCCGCAGTGCGGTTCCGGACCTTCGGGGTGCGGGCGAACGGGATCTTCTCCCCGGTCAGCGCCTGCTGCAGGGATTTGATCACGCCCGCCAGGTTGACCGGCAGCAGGATCAGGTTGAAGCCGTAGATCCGGAAGATGTCGGAGAACCGGTAGCCGCATTCGCGGAGGTCTGCCCCCATGGTCAGGAAGTACGGGACCGCGGCGAGAAGGATCAGCGGGCTGAGCAGCCGGGAGTCATAGGGGTAGGCGAGCAGGAAGATCAGCCCGAGCGAGGCCCAGGCGATCGAGGCCATGTAGTTCAGCCGCAGCAGCACTTCGCCCAGCTGGATCTGCTCCCCGCGGCGGCGCCTGGCGCGCAGCTCACGCACCAGCTTCGGCAGGATCAGCAGCCCACCGTTGGCCCAGCGGCGACGCTGGACCACCAGCGATCCGAAGTCTGGCGGTGTGGCGCTGTAGGAGAGCCGCTCCGGATAGTTCAGCAGCGTCCAGCCGTGAGCGCCGAGGTCGATGCTGGACTCCGTGTCCTCGATGACGGTGCGGTCCTGCACGAAACGCTTGACCAGGACCCCGTTCTCCCAGCTGGTCTCCGCGATGTCTTGGAGCGCCGCAGTGCGGATCACGGCATTGGCTCCCACCCAGAAGGTCGCTCCGGCGTAGCTCATCCCCTGGTGCAGCAGATGCTGGATGTCGGTGGTCGCCCCGGCGAGACGCTCGATCCGGGTGCTGGCCCCGCGGAAGGAGGAGTAAGGGGTCTGGGTGACCGCGATCCGCTCGTTGCCCGGCTGCTCCAGCAGGTGGACCAGACGCAGGCAGTACTCCGGCAGCAGCAGCGAATCAGCGTCGAGGGTGAGCACGAACTCGGCGGCGGGAACACTGAGGTCGGGGACCTCCCCGGGGTTGACCGGACGCAGCGCGGTCCCGGCGAAGCTCAGCTCCGCCTTGTAGTCGCCGCCGAGGAGCCCGAGGTAGGCGTTGAGGTTCATCGCCTTGTTCGCCTCATGGGAGAGGTTCGTATAGGTCTTGCGCTCGAAGCTGCTGAGCCGGGCGTTGAAGATCCAGGCGAGTCGGCGATGCATCTGCAGCATGCGCTCGGCACTCGGGAGCTCCTGGGACGTCGCGGCCATGACCAGAGCGTCGGCGGTGGCATCGAGCTCGGTGGCGAGACTCCCGAGCACCTCGGTGCAGAAGAAGTCGTCCACGTGATCCGCACGAGCCTCCCCCGCCACCATCTTGCGCAGCCAGCTTCCACCCGAGGAGTAGTGCCCGGCCAGGGTCAGCACCTGCAACGAGTTCACCTTCCGGCCCTGCGCAAGACCCATCTCGTAGGTCACCAGCGCATCAGACATCCTGGTCCCGGGGCGTTTCAGCGCGGCCTCGATCTCAGCCGCCAGGGCTCGGGTCTGCTCCAGTGCGGGACTCTGCGAGCCGGGGGCGTCGTCGATGAGCAGCACCACGTGAATCTCCGGATACTCCTGCAGGGCGGCCGACCAGAGGGTCTGACGCACCACACCGGGCTCCTCGGCGTAGGAGGGCACCAGCACGACCATCGGGGAGTCGTCCGCAGACCGCTGCGAGACGGCGCTCTGCCGGCTGAAGTGGGCGTCGAGCTCGACCCGGGAGGCGCGCCGGTGGGACCGGAAGCGCAGCAGCGCGCCGTGGCGGGCCACCAGGTACATCAGGGCGGAGAAGGTCAGCATCGTCACCACCAGCAGGTACCCCACGGTCTCCATGGTGAAGCGGAAGTTCTGCGAGCCGTACTCCAGGAACTGCCAGAGCACGGTGCTGATGACGTAGCCGACCCAGGCCAGCACGGTGGCGAGGATCGCCAGCCGGCTGAGCACGATCCGGCGCAGGCTCGGTCGGGGATGCACCACCGGCAGCGGTTCGGTGCGGCGTTCGGCACCGAGCTGACGTCGTCGTCGGGGGGTCGAGTCGGCGGGGGGAAGGACGGCGGTCAGCGCGGAGCTGGGTGAGACTGGCATGGTGTGGCATCCCGGTGATCGGGCAGGTGGTCCTGCTAGGGGGCAGGTCCGCCGGTGAACGGGCCGGCGGACCCTGGTGCGAGATAGAGACTATTGTCTATACCCCCGGGGGCACCCTGGGGTGGCACCCTAGGCTTTCGTCGCGGAGCGGACAGCCGTCCGAATTGGTTGCCTGAGGAAAACTCCTGCTCGGTGTATCCTCAGGCCCATGACTGTGAGCCATGCAACACCTGCCTTCCCAGAAGACGCCTCCACCGACTCCACCCGCTCCGCCGAGCCGCATCACGCCTCCGCCCGTCCCAGCGGACTGCGCTGGGGCATCCTCGCCACCGGGTTCATCGCCGGACAGTTCACCTCCGATGCCCTGCTCGCTGGGCTCGACGTGCGTGCCGTGGGCTCCCGCTCAGCGGAGTCCGCGCAGCGCTTCGCCGCGACCTACGGCATCCCCCGCGCCCACGGCTCCTACGAGGCGCTCGTGGCGGACCCCGAGGTCGACATCGTCTACGTGGCCACCCCGCACCCGATGCACCGCGAGACCGCGGGCATGGCCCTGCAGGCGGGCAAGCATGTGCTGGTGGAGAAGCCGTTCACGCTCAACCGGGCAGAGGCCGTGGAGCTGCGCGACATCGCCGCCCGTCACGGCCTGCTGGTCATGGAGGCCATGTGGACCCGCTACCTGCCGCATATGCGCCGGATCCGCGAGATCATCGCGGCCGGCGGCATCGGCGAGGTGCGCACCGTCTTCGCCGACCACACCCAGTCCATGCCCACCGATCCCGAGCACCGGATCAATTCACTGAGCCTCGGCGGCGGCGCACTGCTGGACCTGGGCGTCTACCCGATCTCCTTCGCCTGGGACATCCTCGGAGAACCGATCAGCATCCAGGCCGCCGCGCACTTCGGTGCCACCGGAGCAGACACCGAGGTCGCCACCGTGATGACCCACCTCTCCGGCGCTCTCTCGACGACGACGACCTCATCGCGCGCCAAGGGTCCCAACATCGCCCATATCGTGGGCACCGAGGGCCGGATCGACATCGACGGAGTCTGGTACACCTCCGCGGACTTCGATCACCGCGCCACGGACGGCACGCTGCTGGAGCGCTACGAGTCGCCCCGGGAGGGCGTGGGCATGCAGCATCAGGCGCTCGCAGCCGAGGACTACGTGACGCGAGGGGTGCTCACGGGTGAGCGGCTGAGCGTGGACGATTCGGTGCGGATCATGGGCACCCTGGATGAGATCCGCGCCCAGATCGGGCTGCGCTATCCCGGAGAACCCCGGCTGCGCTGAGGTCCGGGGTGCTGGCGTGCGGCCTCAGCGGCCAGGCCGCAGCGCCGCGACCTCGGGGGTGTGCAGCCGCTCCATGACCGCATCGGCGTGGCTCGGCGGCTGCTCGGACCCGAACCGGCTCACCAGCACGGTCACGGCGAACGCCAGCGGGACGCACCACAGCGCCGGGGAGACCAGCAGCTGCAGCGGGCCGTCCTGCACCGGACCCTCCCCCAGAACCAGGCCCAGCACCTGCGCGGCCAGCGAGCTCACCGCGCCCACCGCCATGCCCCAGAACGCGCCCTGGGCGGTGAGCCCGCGCCACCAGACTCCCAGCAGCATCACCGGTGCCAGCGCGGCGGCGGTGAAGGTGAAGACCATCGCCACCGCCCCGGCGAGCGCCAGCTCCGAGGTCGCAGATCCGACCACCAGCGGGACCGCGATCGCCAGCAGCGCGCCGAGCCGGAACCCGCGCACCGTTCCGGAGAAGAACTCCTGGGAGAGCACCCCGGAGACCGAGACCACCAGCCCCGAGGTGGTCGAGAGGAACGCCGCAAAGGCTCCCCCGGCGATCAGCGCGGTGAGCACGTCGCTGGCGAGACCGTCGAAGACCGCGGAGGGCAGCCGCAGGATCGCGGTGTCGTGGCTGAGTCCGCCGGTGCCCGCCAGCGCACCGGCCGCCGTCGTCGTGCCCCAGACCATCCTCGCGACGACCCCGAGCACCACCGGCAGCAGGTAGAACAGCATCAGCAGGCCCAGCAGGAAGGTGATCGTGCGGCGGGCGGCGACGCCGTCCGGGTTGGTGTAGAACCGGACCAGCACGTGTGGCAGCCCGAGGGTGCCCATCATCAGCGCCACGAGCACCGAGAGGCTGCGGGAGAACTCACCCCACTGATCTCCGGAACCGTCCAGTGCGGCCAGACCCGCGGACCAGGCGCCGTTGAACTCGGGCAGCTCCAGCCGATCCCAGAACCCGACCTGGAGCAGGATGAACACGGTGGGCACCAGCAGCGCGGTGAGCTTGATCCAGTATTGGACCGCCTGGGCCAGGGTCACCGAGCGCATTCCACCGGTGAGCACCACGAAGAGCACCACCAGGGCGACCAGCATCGGACCCACCCAGCCGGGCGCACCCCCGGTGGCGGAGAGCGCGATCGACGCGCCGTGCAGCTGCGGGACGATGTAGAGCCAGCCCGCGGCGACCACGACGATCACCGTCATGCGGCGCATCGTCGCGGAGCGGAAGCGCAGCACCACGAAGTCCGGGATCGTGTAGGCCCCGGAGCGGCGAAGCGGGGCGGCCATGAAGAGCAGCACGATCAGGAACCCGGCGGTGTAGCCGACGGGGAACCACAGCCCGTAGGTCCCGTGGGCGAGGATCAGGCCTGCGACGCCCAGGAAGCTGGCGGCGGAGAGGAACTCCCCGGCGATGGCGGAGGCGTTCATCCACGGCGGGACGCGCCGTGAGGCCACGAAGAAGTCCCCGGTGCTGCGCGAGAACCCCGGGCTGCCCAGCAGCAGGGTGACTGCGCACACCAGCGCGACGGCGGCCAGGACGGTGAGCTGCTCGCCGGTCATCGTGGAGCCTGCGGGGCGGGGCTGCGCAGGTCGAGTCCGAGGACCTCGGCCCAGAGCCGTTCGTTGGCCTCGGCGCGACGGCGGTAGTACCAGGCCAGGCCGAGCAGCACGGGGAAGAACCCGACGCCAGGCACGGCCCAGGACAGCGGCACGCCCCAGAGCGTGATCGCGCCGAGACCGGTGGTGACCAGCAGCAGGCTGGTCAGCACCACAGCGGTGAAGAAGCCGACGCCGAGGAGCAGCGCGAGCCGCAGCTGGGCGCGGATCAGGCTGCGCACCGCCTGGGCCCGCTGATCGGAGTCGGCTCCGGCGCTGCGGGCATGATCGGCGGCCTGTCCCCGGGTCAGCAGCGCCTCGGCGACCGTGGGGATCGCCTGCGGTCCGCGCACTGCGGTCCACGGCGTCGTCCCCGGCCCAGGCGCCGAGCCGGCCGTCCCTCGAGGTGTCACTGCGTCGGGGTCTGGTGCGGGGTGAGCACCGGGGTCGCGCATCAGCGACCCAGCTCCAGGCGTTCGCGCACCTGAGGCATCAGACGTCGGCTGACCTCGAGCTCGGCGCCGGGGACCTCGATGAGCATGCGACCCTGCCGGCGGGTCACCCGCTGCACGTGGAGCACGTTGACCAGGGAAGACCGGTGGGTGCGGATGAAACCGTGCTCCTGCCACGCCTCCGCGAGCTCGGCCAGCGGGCTGCGCAGCAGGTAGGTTCCGGCCTGGGTGTGGAGCCGGGCGTAGTCCCCGTGCGCCTGGACCCAGCGGATGTCGTGCAGATTCACCAGCACCGTGGAGTCGCCTTGGAGCACCGAGACCCGGACCGCTTCGGGTCGATCCTGGGTGGCGGCGTCCCGCGCGGCCGACGCTCGGCGCAGCGCCTCCGCCAGCCGTTCCGCGCGCACCGGTTTGAGCAGGTAGTCCCGTGCTTCGAGCTCGAAGGCCTCCACGGCGGGATGAGCATCGGCGGTCACGAAGATCACCTGCGGCCCAGACTCGTCCTGGGGTTCGGCGGCCGGGAGATCCCGCAGCCGGCGCGCCAGGGCAAGGCCGCTCATCCCAGGCATATGGATGTCGAGCAGCACCACATCGATGCGTCGCCGTTGGAGCACCTGTTCGGCGCTGCGCGCGTCGGGCGCGGTGAAGACCTCGCCTGCCTGAGGCTCGGAGCCCAGCAGCCACGTCATCTGGGACAGCGCCAGCGGCTCGTCGTCGACCACCAGGATGCTCAGACCCTGCGGATTCACGGTCGCGTCCATCACGATTCCTCCTGGTGCTGGTGTGGCTGATCGGGCTGGTGTGGCTGATCGGGCTGGAATGGATCCGGCTGGAACTTCGGGACCCGCATCGAGACCTTCATCCCCGCCCCCGGAGCGGTCTCGACCATCAGTCCGGCCGCGGCGCCGTAGGCCTGACGCAGCCGCAGATCTACGTTGCGCACGCCGATGTGAGCGTTCCCGGCCTCCCCGTGGAGCACCTGGTGCATCACCTGCGGATCGGCACCGTGCCCGTCGTCCTCCACGCTGATCTCGGCATGGGTGGCGGTGTCGGCGGCGCGCAGCCAGACCGTGCCGGACCCGGTGTCGGAGTCCATGCCGTGTCGTACCGCATTCTCCACCAGGGGCTGGACCGCGAGGAAGGGGATCCGCACGCCGAGCACCTCCGGAGCGATCTGCAGCCTCACCTGGATCCGATCCCCGAAGCGCGCCTTCTCCAGGAGCACATAGCTCTCGACGGCGGCGAGCTCCTCGCGCAGCGTGGTGAACTCCCCCTCGGCGCGCAGGCTGTATCGGGTGAAGTCGGCGAAGTCGAGCACCAGTTCCCGCGCCCGGACCGGGTCGGTGGGGATCGTCGCGGCGATGGCGTTGAGGCTGTTGTAGATGAAGTGCGGGGAGATCTGAGCGCGCAGCGAGCGCAGCTCGGCCTCCACCAGCTGACGCCGCAGCTCCGCCTCCACCGGGGCCTGACTCAGCTGCGCGCGGACCTCGGGGCTGATCACCGCCTCCCGCGCGGAGGCTTCGCCGGCGTCGTCGTCGTGGGTGCGGTAGAGCAGGACGGCAGCCAGCACCACCCCGGCCACCAAGGCCAGGGCGAGCACCAGGGGGCCGAGCTCTGCCAGGAAATCCATCGTGCTCATCCTATGAGGGCGGGACCCGGTCTGTTGCACAGCTCACCCTCTCCGGCGCAGTGGCCGCGAGATGACCACTCATCGCTAATCAAGTGCCGCTCGTCGCACAGAACCGCCAAGAGGGCAACAGTGACCCGGATCACAATGCACTCTGGAGATACACGACCATGACCGAGGCCCGCTTCTGCGTGCCGACCTACTTTGAAGGAGTCGCCATGACACAAGTCAATGCCCCCCACGCGGGGCCCGTTGACTACCAGGAGGTGCAGGCGCGCGAAGACTTCCAGGAGCTTCGCAGGACGCACCGCAGCTTCGTCTTCCCGATGACCGCGTTCTTCCTCATCTGGTACATCGCCTTCGTGATCGCCGCCGCGTTCTTCCCCGACTTCATGGCCATTTCGGTCTGGGGAAACATCAACCTCGGCCTGGTGCTGGGACTCGCGCAGTTCGTCACCACTTTCTTGATCACCGGGCTCTATGTCTGGTTCAGCAACTCGAAGATGGACCCGAAATCCACGGCGATCCGACTCGAGCTCGAAGCCCGCGGCGCGGGCCTTCCTGAGGAGGACAAGCACTGATGAACTCCCTGTTCAACGCATCCAGCATCGATGCAGGCCTGGCGCCGCTGGCGACCGCGGCCGCCGAGGCGGGCTCCGACGTCGGCAGCCCGCTGGCGAACATCGCCATCTTCCTGGTCTTCGTGGGCGTCACGCTGTTCTTCGTGATCCGCGCGTCGAAGAACACCAGCACCGCCGCCGACTACTACGCCGGCGGCCGGTCCTTCTCCGGCACGCAGAACGGCACCGCGATCGCCGGTGACTACCTCTCTGCAGCGTCCTTCCTCGGCATCGTCGGCGCCATCGCGATCTACGGCTACGACGGCTTCCTGTACTCCATCGGCTTCCTGGTGGCCTGGCTGATCGCCCTGCTGCTGGTCGCCGAGCTGATGCGCAACACCGGCAAGTTCACCATGGCCGACGTGCTCAGCTTCCGGCTGCGCCAGCAGCCGGTCCGCATCGCCGCCGCCATCTCCACCCTCGCGGTCTGCCTGTTCTACCTGCTCGCCCAGATGGCAGGTGCCGGCGCGCTGGTCTCGCTGCTGCTGGGCATCGACAGCGGGATCGGCCAGTCGCTGATCATCGCGGTCGTCGGCGCGCTGATGATCTTCTACGTCTTCATCGGCGGCATGAAGGGCACCACCTGGGTCCAGATCATCAAGGCCACCCTGCTGATCGCCGGCTCCGCCGTCATGACCATCTGGGTCCTGGCGCTCTACGGCTTCAACTTCTCCGAGCTGCTCGGCGCGGCCGTGGAGAACACCGGCGAGGAGGCACTCCTCGAGCCCGGCCTGCAGTACGGGGCGGACCTGTTCACCAAGCTGGACTTCATGTCCCTGGGCATCGCCCTGGTCCTGGGCACCGCCGCCCTGCCGCACGTGCTGATCCGGTTCTACACGGTTCCCACCGCCAAGGACGCCCGCAAGTCCGTGGTCGTGGCCATCGCCCTGATCGGCGCGTTCTACCTGTTCACCCTGGTGCTGGGCTACGGCGCAGCAGCACTGCTGGACACCGAGACGATCCTGGCAGCACCCGGCGGGCAGAACTCCGCGGCACCGCTGCTGGCCTATGAGCTCGGCGGCACACTCCTGCTGGGCTTCATCGCCGCCGTCGCCTTCGCCACCATCCTCGCGGTGGTCGCCGGACTGACCATCACGGCCTCGGCCTCCTTCGCCCACGACGTCTACGCCCAGGTCATCAAGAAGGGCAAGATCGACTCCGCCGGCGAGGTCAAGGCGGCGAAGATGACCGTGATCGTGGTCGGCATCCTCGCGATCCTGGGCGGCATCGGCGCCCAGGGGCAGAACGTCGCCTTCCTGGTGGCGCTGGCCTTCGCGGTCGCCGCTTCGGCGAACCTGCCGACGATCCTGTACTCGCTGTTCTGGAAGCGGTTCACCACCCGTGGCGCGCTGTGGTCCATGTACGGCGGACTCGGCTCGGCGCTGCTGCTGATCGCCTTCTCCCCCGTGGTCTGGGGCCGCGACACCTCGTTCTTCCCTGAGATCGATCTGGCGCTGTACCCGCTGACCAACCCCGGTCTGGTCTCGATCCCACTGGCGTTCCTGCTGGGCTGGATCGGGTCACTGACCTCGAAGGTCTCCGAGGATCCTGCCAAGCAGGCCGAGATGGAGATCCGGTCCCTGACCGGCGTGGGTGCAGAGAAGGCCACCGAGCACTAGGCCTTCGCCCCACCCCGTTTCGTTGAGGGGCGGATTCTACGAGTACTTGAGGCCGACATCGGCTTGAGATACTCGTAGAATCCGCCCCTCAACTGTGTGTGGTGGGTCTTTCCGGGCGCCAGCCCTGCTGGAGCAGCGCGCGGGCCGGTGCTGGCTCGGGTTCCTGCGGCAGTCCCGTGCCGGAGCAGACCCCGTGGGCGAGCTGGCGCAGCAGGTCGTTCGCCCGCTCGGGTGGGGCTGTGGGCGTCAGCTGTGGAGATGCCGCAAGGGACCGGTCACTGGGGAAAACGCTGGGACACCGATCCCACACACGTGGAGGGGCTGAATCAGCCGACGGAGGCCATGATCTCGGTCATCTTGTCCAGGAACGCATCCACCTGGGCCTCGTCGTAGCCGTTGTGGCCGTGGGCGCCGCTGAAGGTGATGGTGCGGACCTCGTCCACGCTCATCGGGTTCTCGCCGTCGAGATACTGCTCGAGCTGGCGGCAGAGCTCGTCGACCTGTTCCTTGCGGTAGCCGTTGGTGGCGGAGTGTGCGGGCTCGCGGAAACGCTTGCCGTCGGGGCGGGAGAGCCGGCCGCGCAGCGGCTCGGCGCGCTCGGCGAGCATCTCGTACCAGGCGTCCTCGCCGTGGGCATCGATGTACTTGTCCCGCTCGGCGCCCGCGAAGGCGTCCTCGAGCCGGTCCAGCGCACCGTCGACCTCGGCCGGGTCGTAGCCGCCTCCGGTCATGGAGAAGCTGACGTCACGGATCTCTGAGAGGGCCATGCCCTCGCCGGAGTCATAGGCCACGCGGGCCCGTCCCATGAACTCGTCAACCTCATCGCGGTTGTACCCCTGCTCCTGATCGTTCAGGAGCGTGAACAGTGCCGTCTCGTTCGCCATGCTCACAATCCTAGTGGCACTCCGCCGGCATCGACGTTAAGCGCCACGACGACAAAGAACGCGGTGGGCATCGCGAAGACCAGCGAGTCCAGCCGGTCCATCACTCCGCCGTGACCAGGCAGGAGCCGGGACATGTCCTTGATGCCGAGCTCGCGCTTGACCATCGACTCGGAGAAGTCGCCCGCCGTGGAGGCGATCACCACCGCGACGGCGAGCAGCGCGCCCACGTAGAGCGGCTCCTCGAAGATGAGCCAGGACGTCAGCACACCCACCCCGGTGGCGCCGAGCAGCGAGCCGCCGAAGCCCTCCCAGGACTTCTTGGGGCTGATCTTCGGCGCCATCGGGTGCTTGCCGAAGAACACCCCGAAGAGGTAGCCGAAGGTGTCGTTGGAGACCACCAGCAGCACCACGACGACGAGGCGCCAGTCGCCCTGGTCGAGATTGAGCAGCAGCACCGCGAAGGACATCATGAACGGCACCCAGCAGGCCACGAAGATCGAGGACAGGATGGACCGTCCCGGATCCCGGACCTTCCAGAGCGCGGCGGCGACGACGATGGCCAGCGCGGTGGCCATCAGCGCCAGCGTCAGTGCCTCCACCCCGCCGAAGTAGGCGGCGGTGGGCATGGCGACGGCGCCGAGGAACAGCGGAATCTTCGGCAGCCGCAGCTGATGTCCGGTGGGGGCCACGCGCGTCTCGAGCGCGCGGGCCACCTCCCAGACACCCATCGACAGCAGGATCGTCCAGACGAAGATCAGCATCAGCTCGAAGAAGAAGATCCCGAGCAGTGCGGGTACCAGCAGGACGATGCCGGTGATGATGGCTGCGGGCAGATTCCTCCCAGCTTTGCCCGACATCAGACCTCGAGCAGCTCAGCTTCCTTGCGCTTGCTCATCTCGTCGATCTTCTCGACGTAGGACTTGGTGAGGCTCTCGAGCTCCTTGGTGCCCCGCTCGCCGTCGTCCTTGCCGACGTCGCCGTCCTTGATGGCCTTCTCGATGAGGTCCTTGGACTTGCGCCGGGTGTTGCGCACCGACACCTTATGGTCCTCACCCTTGGACTTGATCAGCTTCACGTACTCCTTGCGGCGCTCCTCGGTGAGGTCCGGGACCGTGATCCGGATCTGCTTGCCGTCGTTGGAGGGATTGGCGCCGATCTCCGAGTCCGAGAGCGCCCGCTCGATGTCGCGCATCGCGGAGATGTCGAAGGGGGTGATCAGGATGGTCTTGGCGTCCGGGGTGGAGAAGGAGGCCAGCTGCTGCAGCGGGGTGGCGGAGCCGTAGTAGTCGACCAGCACGCGCGAGTACATCGCCGGGTTGGCCCGTCCGGTGCGCACGGTGCTGAAGTCGATCTGGGTGGCCTCGATGGCTCGCTCGAACTGCTCCTTGGCGTCTGCCAGGGTCTCATCAATCACGGGGGTCTCCTTATGGGATGACGTTGAGGATGGAATAGAGGTTCAGTCTAGTGGGGGCCACCAGGTCAGGGGGTGACCAGCGTGCCGATCTCTTCGCCGAGCAGGGCACGGGTCACGTTGCCCTCCCCCTCCATGCCGAACACGCGCATGTTGAGGTCGTTGTCGTTGCACATGGTCATCGCGGTCTGATCCATCACCCGGATGTTCCTGCGCAGCGCGTCGCCGTAGGTCAGGTGATCGAGCTTCTGCGCGTCTGGGGTGGTCTTCGGATCGGCGGTGTAGACCCCGTCCACCCCGGACTTGGCCATCAGCACCATATCGGAGCGGGTCTCGAGGGCGCGCTGGGCACAGACGGTGTCGGTGGAGAAGTAGGGCATGCCCGCGCCGGCGCCGAAGACGACGACCCGGTCCTTCTCCATGTGCCGCACCGCGCGCAGCGGGATGTAGGACTCCGCGACCTGCCCCATGGTGATGGCGGTCTGCACGCGGGTGGGCTGGCCGGCCTGCTCCAGGAAGTCCTGCAGCGCCAGGGCGTTCATCACGGTGCCCAGCATGCCGATGTAGTCGGCGCGGGCCCGGTCCATGCCGGCCCGGGAGAGCTCGGCGCCGCGGAAGAAGTTGCCGCCGCCGACGACGACCGAGACCTCCACCTGGCCCTTGACCGCCGCGATCTGCTCAGCGATCCCGCGGACCGTGGCCGGATCGACTCCCACTGCGCCTCCGCCGAAGACCTCTCCGGAGAGCTTCAGGAGGACTCGGCGGCGGTGTGACGGTGTCTCTGCGGTCATGGGTGTCCTCCAGGGGATCGTGGGGCGGTGTGAGGCGGGCGGTTGAGGTGCTGCGCCGCTGCTGCCTGCTCGTCTTCTCGGGTGTGGGCACAGAAAAGGGGGTGACCACCTCGTGTGAAGTGGTCACCCCCTTGACGTCTGAATTGATGAGCTGCGACCAGTCTAGTGGTCAGCCGCACGTCGCTTCAGCTGCGTTGAGTCTCAGGCTCCGACGCGGAAGCGAGCCAGACCCTTGGCGGACGTGCCGGCGGACTCGAGGACCTGGGTGACGGTCTTCTTCGGGTCCTTGGCGAACGGCTGGTCGACCAGCACGTTGTCCTTGAAGTACGCGTTGGTGCGTCCTTCGATGATCTTGGTCATCGCCTGCTCGGGCTTGTTCTCGGCCCGGGCGGTCTCCTCCGCGATGCGGCGCTCGTCGGCCACGGTCTCGGCGGGGACCTCGTCGCGGGTCAGGAACTGCGGGGACAGCGCGGCGGCGTGCACCGCGATGTCGTGAGCAGCCTCTTTGGCCTGGTCCGAATCAGCGTCGACGGCGAAGAGCACGCCGACCTGTGCCGGGAGGTCCTTGGAGGTCTTGTGCAGGTAGGCGTCCACGAAGGCACCCTCTACCGTGGCAAGACGACGCACGACGACCTTCTCGCCGAGGATCGCACCCTCTTCGGTGACGAAGTCGACGAGCTTCTTGCCCTCGACGTCGGCCTCCAGGAGTGCCTCCACGGTGCTCACGTCGTGGGCGACAGCGGTCTCGAGGACCTTGTCGGCCAGCGCGACGAACTTCGCGGACTTGGCCACGAAGTCGGTCTCGGCGTTGATCTCGACCAGGAAGCCCTTGGTGCCGTTGACGACCTTGGCGGTGACCAGGCCCTCAGCGGCGGAGCGCCCTTCGCGCTTGGCGGCACCCTTGAGTCCGCGGATCCGGATGGCCTCGAGGGCCTTCTCGGTATCGCCGTCGGTCTCGTCGAGAGCCTTCTTCACGTCCATCATGCCGGCGCCGGTGCGCTCACGCAGGGCCTTGATGTCTGCAGCGGTGTAGTTCGCCATAGAAAAGCAGTTCCTCTCTTTACTTGGCTTCTTCAGCCGAAGCTTCGGTGGACTCGGTGGACTCAGCAGCAGGTGCCTCGGCGGCCGGCGCGGACTGCTCAGCCTTGGCGGGCTCGGCGGCCTCGCCTGACTGCTCGGTCTTCGCGGAGGACTCGGTGGCGTGCTGCTCGAGGAGCTCGCGCTCCCACTCGGCCATCGGCTCTGCAGCCGTGCCGGAGCCGCCGCCGCGCTTGGATTCGCGAGCCATGAGGCCATCGGCCACTGCGTCGGCGATCACGCGGGTCAGCAGGTCCACGGACCGGATGGCGTCGTCGTTGCCCGGGATCGGGTAGTTGACGTCATCGGGATCGCAGTTGGTGTCGAGGATGGCGATCACGGGGATGCCCAGCTTCTTGGCCTCGTCGACCGCAAGGTGCTCCTTGTTGGTGTCGACGATCCAGACTGCGGAAGGAGTCTTGGTGAGGTTGCGGATACCACCGAGGTTGGACTGCAGCTTGGTGAGCTCGCGGCGCATCAGCAGCAGTTCCTTCTTGGTGTGCCCGGAGCCTGCGACGTCGTCGAAGTCGATCTCCTCGAGCTCCTTCATGCGCTGGACGCGCTTGGAGACCGTCTGGAAGTTGGTCAGCATTCCGCCGAGCCAACGGTGGTTGACGTAGGGCTGGCCGACGCGGGTCGCCTGCTCGGCGATGGCTTCCTGACCCTGCTTCTTGGTGCCGACGAAGAGGACGGAGCCGCCGTGGGCGACGGTCTGCTTCACGAACTCGTAGGCGTTGTCGATGTAGGACAGCGACTGCTGGAGGTCAACGATGTAGATACCGTTGCGCTCGGTGAAGATGAAGCGCTTCATCTTCGGGTTCCAGCGGCGAGTCTGGTGTCCGAAGTGGACGCCGGAGTCGAGCAGCTGGCGCATGGTGACGACAGGCATGGTATTTCCTTTCAATGCCGGGCTTGGAACATGGAGGACACGCCTCATGCAGCTCCGGCTGGGTTTCTCGGTTGGACAATGGCCCGGTTCTCTCGGGCTCCTGGCAGAAGAGGGAGGGGACTCGCGTTCTCCCCGCACAGCTGTTCCACTCTGATGAACAGCATGCGGACCGATGAGAATCGCCCCGATCTCTCGGGCAGCTCCTGCGCGTAGTCAGCTGGATTCAGGCGCGCCTGGGCACGAAGAAGTCAGCTGCTGGGGTTCAGCTTAGCCTCTCGGCGGCGTTTTCCCCAACCGTCACAGGGAACCGGTGAAGGCCTGGATGCTCCACACTTCAGCGGGTTCACGGGGATCGGGGTTCGCCGGGGGTGGAGGCTGGGTCCATGGAGCCGGGCAGCTGGGGATTCGGACGACTCAGGGCCGCGGCGCTGGGTCTCGCGCTGCTGCTCGTTGTGGGGGTGCTGACTCCCGCCTCGGCCGGGCCCGCCCCGCCGGAAGTCCACTCCATGGCGCTGGATTCGCCAGCACCCACCCGGGCGCTCTGGCAGCCGCCGGTGGTCGCCGAGGAGCTGCGGCCGTTCGCCAGGCCACCGTCACTCTGGGGTGCCGGTCACCGCGGAGTGGATCTCGGACCTCTGGGGGACGCTTCGAGCATCCGGGCTCCGGCCGACGGGGAGGTCAGCTTCGTCGGCGTCGTCGTGGACCGCCCCGTGCTCTCCATCCGGCACGGCGACGGCTATCTCAGCTCCTTCGAACCCGTGGAGAGCAGCCTGGAGGTCGGGGACCGGGTCAGTGCCGGGGATCCGGTGGGAACGCTGGCCCAAGGCACCGGACACTGCGCCACACCCTGCCTGCACTGGGGCGTGCGGCTCTACGGGGAGTACATCAATCCGCTCACACTCACCGGCGAGGTCGAACCCTCGGTGCTGCTGCCCCTGGAGACCGGTGCAGGCCCCGTCCCGATCCGAGGTGGAAGCCCGAATCCCGGAACTAGTAGGATCTTGCCCCCGATGACCGCCCCTGACCGGACAAGACCAAGAGGAGCACGCGTGGCCCGACGTTCCGCGCAGCAGAGGACCAACCGCAGCCAGCACGATCCCGGGAACGGATCCGGGCGCAGAAGCACATCTGCGCCGAGCACCAGACGGGTCCGGACCCTGGTGCAGCGGCCGGAGTTCCTCACCGATGTGCTGCAGATCCTCAAGACCGTGATCGCGGGCACCGGGGCCTGGTGGGTCTCGACCTCCGTTTTGGAATCCGAGCTGGCATTCCTGGCACCGTGGACGGCGCTGCTCACCGTCCACGCCACCGTCCACCGCTCGCTTTCCCGCGGCATCCAGACCACCATCGCGTCCAGCCTCGGCGTCGGCCTGTCCTTCCTCATCGGGTACTTCCTGGGCGTCAGCCTGTGGACCTTCGCCCTGGCGCTGCTGGTCGGAGTGGTCGCGGCGCGGATCTCCTGGATCCGGGATGAGGGAATCGCGATCGCCACCACCGCGATCTTCGTGCTGGGCAGCGGCTTCGACGATCAGACGGGACTGCTGGATGACCGCATCATCGAAGTCGCCGTCGGGGTTGCCGCTGGCCTCCTGGTGAACCTGCTGATCGTGCCGCCGCTGCGGGACAAGCAGGCCAGCCGCTACGTGGACAGCATCAACGAACGGATGGGCAGCGTGTTGGTGAACATCTCCCAGGAGTTCTCCGACTCCTGGGACACCGATCAGGCGGAAGCCTGGTTCCAGGAGACCGAGTCGATGACCCGGGAGCTGAACTCCGCCTGGACCGTGGTGCGCTTCGCCCGTGAGTCTCGGCGCGCCAACCCGCGCGCCCGGCAGGGGATGCAGAGCCTGCGGGCGAGCAGCTGGAACTCCGAGGAGGCAAGCTACGAAGAGATCCTCGAACGAGTCGACGAGGGAATCTCCCACCTGCGGCACCTGACTCGCACCCTGCGCGAGGCGACCTACGTCGAGGGCGAATGGAACGAGAGCTTCCGTGAACAATGGGCACAGATCGTCGGAGACGCCGGCCGGGCGATCGCGGACCCGGATGCGGACGTCGCCTCCATGCACGAGAACCTCAGCGCGCTCTCCCGGGAGATGGCAGAGGACACCGGACTGCCCGGAACGTCCTGGCCGCTGTATGGCTCACTGATCTCCAGCGTGCGGCACATCGTCGTCGTCGTCGACGACGTCGCTTCGGCCCGTCAGGCTCGCGAAGCAACCTCCGAGAACCCGGCCACCGGCTCAGAGTGACCACCGCCGCGCAGCTGAACAGCCGAACCCGTGGGCCGCTGGGCCGCGGCGAGCGGATCAGCCCGCGAGACCCCGCAGGGATCAGCCGCGCATGGCCGACCCATGCCCGGCGAGCCGCTCCCCCAGCGCGACCAGCGCCGCGGCCGAGTCCTGCCAGGAGAACTCGAGGCTCCGGGCCCGGGCCGCAGCGGAGGCGCGGGCAAACGTGGCGGGGTCCTCAAGCCGGCGCACCGCCTGAGCGAACGCGTCTGGATCCTGACCGGGAACCACCTGGGCGCCTGACTCCGCGACGGCCGCTCCCCCGATCTCGGTGAAGATCGGCAGGTCTGAGAGGACACAGGGCGTGCCGTGCGCCATCGCCTCTACCACCGGCAGGCCGTAGCCCTCCGCCGCCGAGAGCGTGACCAGGGCACTCGCGCGCCGCAGGAGGGTTCGATACTCGGCATCGGAGATCCCGCGATGGAAGACCAGCTGCTCGGGATCACGCGCCAGGGCGCGAAGCTGAGCCTCGCGGGAGGCTGGGATCGGGCTGCAGAGGTGCAGGGTGTACTCCGGGAGCCGGTTCAGCCCGGCGATCAGAGCCTCGACGTTCTTGTACCCCATGAAGGAGCCCATATAGACGAGCTCCTTCGTCGGCGCAGCACCTGGCTCGCGGGGTCTTTCGACCACCGGCGGTGCATTGGAGATCAGCTCCACCGGACGGCGGGTCAGCCCATGGGCGCGGATCAGCCCGCGGGTGGTCTCGGAGACCGTGGCGACGGCGTCGGCCTGGTTCAAGACCAGCCGTTGAGGCAGGTAGGACAGGTGGTAGGCCCGCCAGCCCAGGCGCACCAGGGGCGGGAGGTCCCGTGGCGGGGTGCGGTGGGCGTAATAGATGAGGTCGTGCAGGGTGAGGATCAGCGGGTAGGTCCGCCCGCGGCCGCCCATCGTCTGCATCGGGGAGAACACGACGTCGGGACGGTGCGGGTTGATCTGCCGGGCGACCCAGGGTTCGCGGGCGGAGGTCGGTGAGGAGACCTGCAGGTGCGGCAGGTCCGGGAGCAGGTTCAGCTGCTCCGGATCGCTGATCAGCATGGTGACTTCGGCCTGTTCGGCGGCCGCCTCGACGAGGGAGGCGGTGAATCGGGAGATGCCGTCATGGACCTGGGTCCGGGTGTACCGGCAGTCGAAGAAGAGCTTCAGCACAAGCCGATTCTGGCACAGCCGCTGGTGAGAGGGCACAGCGGACACCTCTGGCATGATGAGTGTCATGAGCGAGTCGAGCTTCACCGGTGTCAGCCCGGATGTCCAGGGCCACGGCCAGTCTCCCGAGACGTCTCGCCAGTACTGGACGGAGTCCGCCGACACCGGGGCGCTGCGCAAGGTCCCGCTCCCGTCGCCCGGACCCGGTGAGCTGCTGATCGAGACCCTGCACAGCGGCATCTCCCGCGGCACCGAGTCCCTGGTCCACCGCGGCGAGGTGCCTGCCAACATCACCGAGATCATGCAGGCCCCCTTCCAGCTCGGCGAGCTGCCCTTCCCGGTCTCCCACGGCTACCTCAATGTCGGGGTGGTCCGGCAAGGCAGCGAGGGGCTGATCGGGCAGACGGTCTTCACCCTGGCGGGTCACCGGGAACATGTCGTGGTGCCCAAGGCCGCCGCCCATGTGCTGCCCGAGGGCTGTCCTCCGCAGCGGGCGCTGCTCGCCGGGATCGGTGAGGTGGGACTCAACGGACTCTGGGAGGGACCCGTCATGGTCGGTGACCGGGTCGCCGTCGTCGGAGGGGGTCTGATCGGGCTGACCACCGCGCTGCTGGCCTCCACCATGGCGCTGCAGCGGCTGCAGGTCGTAGAGATCGACGCCGAGCGGCGCGGCTTCATCGAATCCCTGGGCCTGGACGCCGTCACCCCCGAGGACGCGGGACTCGACAACGACGTGGTCCTGCACAGCTCGGCCAGCTCCGCCGGGCTCGCCACCGCGCTGCGCCTGGCCGGCGACGACGCCGTGGTGGTGGAGCAGTCCTGGTACGGCACCGGAGACCAGCAGATCCCGCTGGGCGCCGACTTCCACGCCCGCCGACTGCGCATCGCCGCCACCCAGGTCGGTCAGGTGCCCGGCCCCCGGCGGATGCGGCGCACCCGCGGCCAGCGCCTCGCGACGGCGCTGGCGATGCTCGACTCCCGGTTCGACCTGCTGATCAGCGGGCACTCGCCGCTGGCCGAACTGCCGGCCGTGATGCAGGACGTCGCGTCCGGCGCACCCTGGACCCGGGAACAGATCCTGCACGTGATCGATCACCCGCTGGCGGCGCACCACGCCTTCGGGTGATCCGTGCCGCGAGAACCCCTTAACCCCACCACCCGAGGAGAGCCATGAGCCGCTTCCGCCTGACCGTCGATGACCACATCATGATCGCGCACAGCCTGCAGGACCCGTTCTTCGGACCGGCGCAGAACCTGCACGGCGCCACGCTGAGCATCCAGGCCAGCTTCTTCCGCGAGGGCCTGAACGAGTACGGCGTGGTCCTGGACATCGGAGCCGCCACCGAGCTGCTCGCCGCCACGCTGGAGCCGCTGCGGTACAAGAACCTCGACGAGGTGCCCGAGCTGGCCGGGAAGTTCACCACCACCGAGGTGATCATCGACCACATCGCGCAGAAGCTGGCCGCCGGGCTGCCTACCGATCACGGGCTCACCGCTCTGGAGGTCGAGGCCGAGGAGCACCCGCGCGCTCGAGCCTCCGTGCACGTTCAGCTCTGACCGGAGAGGCTCGGTAGTATGTCCGAGTGTCCTCGCAAAGCGACATTTCTGCGGCGCGAGGACCCGAGGGGCGTTAGCTCAGTTGGTTAGAGCAGAGGACTCATAATCCTTTTGTCCTGGGTTCAAGTCCCAGACGCCCTACCCTCGCAACACCAGGCCGTGCCGGATCGGCCGTCTGGCCAGGCACCCTAGACTCCGCCACACATTCCGGCCGGACACCGCTGTGAACTAGGGTCAGGTCATGGGACGTCTACCAGTGATATCTGCCGGAATCCTCGCCTCACTGCTGCTGGTGAGCTGTGCAGATTCCACGGAGGGTCAGACCGGCGGTGGTGAAGACGCCGCCTCCGACGCCAGCGCCGACACCACGGCCGACGCCAGCGCTGACGCGACGGACACCGGCGAAGCCGGTGAGACGGGTGAATCCGGCAGTGCGACCGAGGACGCCGCAGGATCCGAGCCCGCAGACGAACCGTCGGACTCCCCGGAGAGCCCCGACCCAGATGGCGCGCCGTTCACCATCACCGAACAGGGCAGCTATGCCGCCCCCTGGGCGCTGGAGTTCCTGCCCGGCACCGAGCAGATGCTCATCACCAGCCGGTACGGGGAGCTCTTCCTGCGCAGCACCACCGAGGCAGACGCCGCCGAGGACATCAGCGTGGCCGGCCTGCCGGAGGACATCGTCGTCGACGGGCAGGGCGGGCTGGGCGACGTCGTCGCCGCCCCTGACTTCGAGGAGAGCCAGCGCGTCTATCTGAGCTGGATCAACTCCTCGGAGGCAGGCACCGGCGCCGTCGTCGGGCACGCCACCCTGGTGGACTCCGGGGACAGTGCGGCGCTGAAGGACCTCACGGTGATCTGGGAGCAGGACCCGAAGACCTCCGGGTCCGGGCACTTCTCGCACCGCCTGGCGTTCAGCCCGGACGGGGAACACCTCTATGTCACCTCTGGTGACCGGCAGCAGCTGGACCCGGCACAGGATCTCTCCAGCGGTCTGGGCAAGGTCATGCGCCTGACCCCCGAGGGCGATCCGGCCCCGGAGAACCCCTTTGCCGAGGACGGGGATGTCACCGAGGAGATCTGGACCTACGGCCACCGGAACCCGCTGGGCATCGACTTCGACGCCGACGGGCAGCTCTGGGTCTCCGAGATGGGCCCCGAGGGCGGCGATGAGCTGAACCTGCTCGAAGCGGGTGAGAATTACGGCTGGCCCGAGGCCTCCAACGGCTCCCAGTACGGCGGGGCCGAGATCCCCGATCACATCGAGGGCGACGGCTTCGCGCCCCCTGCCGCCTGGTGGACCCCCTCGATCTCGCCCGGCAGCCTGATGATCTACCAGGGTGAGATGTTCCAAGGCTGGGCCGGCAGCGCCTTTCTGGGCGCCCTGTCCGGAGAAGCGCTGGTCCGGGTGGAGCTCGACGGAGACCAGGCCGGAGCAGAGGAGATCTGGGAGATGGGGGCGCGGATCCGCGATGTGGAGCAGGCCCCAGACGGAAGCATCTGGATCATCGAGGACGGCGACTCCGCGGAGCTGCTGCGACTGACCCCTCCGGAGTGACCCGCTGAATGACGCCGCCGGAATGACCCCTCCGACAGCGCCTTGACCAGAAGCGGCGTGTCCAGCGGCGCATCCCGTTACGGGGTGTGCCGGCTCTCGATCCAGTCGGCGCCGCGGTAGAGCTTCTCGAAGGCGTTCATCGTGGCGTTGAGGCTGTGCCGGCCCGCCCGCTCACGGCTGCGCTCGCCCATCTGGATCCGCTGCTCCGGGCTCACCGCGAACAGCTGTTCCAGCCGAGCTGCCAGGTGCGCGGAGTTGCCGGGCTCGAAGAGGTAGCCGTTGACCCCGTCCTCGACCAGGTGCGGCAGCGCGAGAGCGTCGGCGAGGACCACGGGGAGCCCGGCGGACATCGCCTCCAGGGAGACCAGCGACTGCAGCTCCGCAGTTCCGGGCTGGCAGAACACGTCGGCCTCGAGGTAGGCCAGCCGCAGCGCATCCTCATCGACATGCCCGCGCATGCGGACCCGGTCGCCGAGTCCCAGCTCCTGGATCTGCGCAGCGAGAAGAACGCGCTGCTCTCCGTCGCCGACGATGTCGAGCCCGATCCCCAGCGCCGGATCAGTCTTGGCGATGGCCTCGATGAGCACGTCCACGTTCTTCTCCACGGCGAGACGACCGACGAACAGCACCGTCGGGCGCTCGGGACGGGCCAGGACCTCACCGGGGCGCACCCGGTAGTTCTCGACGTCGATCCCATTGGAGAGCGGAAGCACCTTCTCGAATCCCGCGCGTTCCATCATGGTCCGCGCCGCGAGCGGGGTCGGAGTGGTGACCACCGCGGCCTTGCCCATCAGCTTGCCCATGTCGCGCCAGGAGTTCTTCGCCACGATCCGGCGGAACCAGGCGGGGAACGGCAGGAACGGGTCGAGGTTCTCCGGCATGAAGTGGTTGGTGGCGATGGTGCGCAGGCCCCGCTCGGCGGCGGCATCGATGGCGGCCTTGCCGATCATGTAGTGGCACTGCACGTGCACGACGTCGGGCTGCAGCTCGTCCATCAGCCGCCCCATCGCGGGCTCCACCAGCCAGGGCAGGCAGAGCCGAATGTATTCGTGAGTGGGCGCCTTGAAGGACCGGAACCGGTGCACCGTCGCTTCGTCGGTGTGTTCCACCATGTCAGGACCGCGGCTGGTCCGTGCGGCGGCGATGTGCACCTCGTGACCGCGGGCGGCCATGTTCTTCGCGAGCCGGTGGCTGAAGACCGCTGCGCCGTTGACGTCGGGAGGATAGGTGTCTGCTGCGATCAGGATGCGCAGCTTGCCCGTCGTGTGCTCACCGCGGTTCTCCGTGGACTGCTCGGTCGACTTCTCGGCTGGCTCCTCGTGGGGCGCCTCGCCGGGCACAACGTTGACCATCAGGGTGTCGATTCCTCCTCGATGCCCGGATGGGCCTGTTCGCGGCGCAGCCGCTCCGCCTTGCGACGGGCCTTGATGAAGTAGTCAGCAGAAGCAATGATATGCATCCCGGCACCCAGCGCCAGGAGGACGAAGGCGATCTCGGGTACCAGGCTCTCGCACAGCATCTCGGTGGACCCCAGCAGCGCCAGCGGAAGCCCGATCAGCAGGAACGCGGTGCGCAGCTTCCCCAGCACGGTGACCTTCAGCGGCGGAGGCCCTTTGAAGAGCACGTAGGTGTTCACCGAGAGGATCAGGTCGGGAATCACCACGGCGAGGACCACCCAGACCGGCACCACGCCGAAGGTCGCAAGCGTCGCGGAGACGATGATCAGCGAGAGCCGATCGGCCAGCGGATCCAGCCACTGACCCACCGTAGACATCTGATCGAAGCGTCTCGCGATGTACCCGTCGATCCAGTCAGTGCTGGAGAGACCGACCAGCACCCAGAAGGCAGCCATGTACTGGTTCTGCGCGACCAGGACCACGAACACCGGGATCAGAAGGAACCGCAGCACGGTCACGATGTTCGGCGCGGTCCAGAAGGTCTTCCGGACGGTGTACTCGAAACCGTCCTGGGTTCCGGCACCGATCAGTCTCACCGGGGCAGTTTATTTCTTCACAAGCTCGCGGAGGAAGACTGCACCGGCGGCGGCCGAACCGGCGACGACGGCGAGCGGCTTCCACCGCGCCGCCACGAACTCTCCGGCGGCATGTGCGCCCGACTCCTGGTCGGAGGCGGCGGGAACGCCGTCGATCTTGGGCTCCTGGGAGGTGAGGCGCACCGGCGCACCGGCGGCGCCTCGCGTCTTCCCCGTGACGGGGGCCTGGTCACCCGGGCGAGGCGTCTCGGGTCCGGACGTGACGGTCTTCGGCTTGGAGCCGCCACGAGCCTTGGAGCTGAGCCGGTCGGCCAGGTCCTTGACGTTCTCGGCCTTCTCCTTGGCGCTCTCGGCGATGAGCCGGGTGCCGGAGGTGATCTGGTCCTGCAGCGACGCCAGGTGATCGCGGCGCAGGCCGGTGCGGCGCAGCAGCTCGCTGTAGGTGGGAGGGGTCGGTGAGCCGGCGCCGGGGACCTTGGCGTCCTTCTTGGCCTGCTCGGCGGCCTGACGCTTGGACTCTTCCTTCTGCCGACGCTTCTCGGAATCGGCCTGGTCCAGGCTCGCCGGGTCGAAGCGGGTGCCCTCGCGAGCCACACCGAGATCGAGGCGGAAGCCGCGGATGGCGTCCTCAGGCAGCAGCGGCATCGTCTTCTTGAGCTTCAGCAGCCCGATCAGCGCGAAGATCAGCGCGATGATCAGGAAGATGCCGGCCACGATCAGCGCGGCGGCCCAGGGCTGGAAGACCAGCGAGAGGGCGGCGACGGCGGCGATGATGAGCGCGACCACGAGGAAGGCGAGGAAGACCACGCCGACCACCATGAGCCCGACCGCGATGCCTGCGGCGACGCCCTTGGACTTCATCTGGGCGACGGCCAGCTGGATCTCGTCGTTGATCTGCTTGGGGCCGAGTCGCAGTACGACCTTGATCACATCGAGCAGCGACGTGCGGGGCGCCGTGCCCTTTGTGCGGCCGGTTCCTGGCTGAGACAAGACTGCGCCTCCATATAAGTGATGGTGCTCAAGGGTGGGTGTTCAGTTCACTACAAACTACCACCTATACGATTGACAACATGGCTGACCAGTACGATTTCGAAGAGCTCTACGCCAACACCTACACCGACGCTGATCAGCGCGCCTACGAGTCGCAGCCCGCCTCGGAGAAACGTTTTGCGATCGCCTGGCTCCTGACACTTCTGCTGGGTCCCACGGGGGCCCATCGCTGGTATCTGAACCGGCCCGTCTCGGCGGTCCTCATGATGGTGGCGAGCATCGCCGCAGTCGTGCTGATGGTCGCTGACCAGACGAACCTCGGGCTGCTGTGTGTGACCGTGGTCTTCGCCTGGACTCTGCTGGACATGATCATGCTGCTCGCCGGACAGATGCGCGACACCCACGACCTGCGCCTGGCCGGGCACCGCGAACGGGCCGGCCTGTTCTCCGCGATCACCGTGGTGCTGCTGGCACTCGCCCTGATGGTCGCGCTGATCATCGGCACCAGTTCAGGAGTGGCGGGCTGAGCCCGATCCGAGCCTGACTGCTCAGTCCTCGATCTGCCCCACCGGGGTGCGCTTCTCGGCCTGGAACTGATCCTCGATCCGCCCATGCGCCCAATAGGCCGAGAGTGACATCGCCTTGCGATCAAGGCCCTTCTGATCCACCAGCATGCGCCGGATCCGCTTCATCTGGGCGCGCTCGCCATGCACGAAGACCTGCACGTCTCCCTCCGGGATGGTGAGCTCCTCGAGGTACTCCGCGAGCATCGTGGTCTCGGGGCTGAAGTCGGCCTCACGATGCAGCCACACCAGGTCCATGCCGGCCGGGACGTCCAACGGCTGACGCTCCGCGGCATCCCGGACCTCGACGACGGCGACGCCGCGAGCATCCTGCGCCATCGACTCGAGCGCCGAGGCGATCGCTGGCAGCGCCGCCTCGTCACCGGCGAGCAGGTGCCAGGCGGCGTCCCCGCGCGGGGCGTAGCCGCTGCCGGGTCCGAAGAAGCTGATCAGGTCGCCCACCTCGGCGCCCTTCGCCCACACTCCGGCACGGCCGACGTCTCCATGGACCACGAAGTCCACCCAGATCTGCGCATTGAGGTGGTCGACATGCCGGATCGTGTAGGTCCGCGTCACGGGCATCTGCTCGGTGCTCAGCTGCTCGCGCAGGGCGTCCATGTCATAGGGGCGGCTGAGGTCCACGCCCTCCGGCAGCTGGGCCGACTCCACACCCTGGGGCAGGAAGAGCAGCTTGATGTATTGATCCGTGGCGGGCGACTCCCCCACGGACTTGAACTCGATCGCTGCAAACCCAGGCCCGCCCAGGATGAGGCGCACCATGTGCGGGCTGAGCTGCTTCTTGGCTTCCACGGTGAGGACGTGCTGGACGCGCGTTTTCTTTGACTTGGACACCCCGGCACTCTAATCGAACCGACCCCGGCGGCGGAGGTGAACCTCAGTTGAACGCCGCTGTATTGCGACAGAAGTCCGTGCCCAAATCTCAGGGCCACCATTTCAGGGGCAATCTCCGGCGAAAGTTGAGTGCATCGTGCTCAAGTTTGGAATATACTGGGCTCAGGTTCCGTTGGAACCATCGCCGCAAGGCACCAACCCTGTCCCATAGAGCAATGAGTACAAGGAGCTGATTGCTGTGATCAACAACTCTCTGACCCGGCTGGACCCCTTCACTCTCCTCGACGACGTCTTCCGGACCGTCCGAGCCCCCTCGATGGACGTGGCGCAGCGTCAGGCCGGCTTCGTGCCCGCCGTGGACGCCCACCGCGAGGGTGAGGACCTGGTCCTGCGCGCCGACCTCCCTGGCATCGACCCGGACAAGGACGTCGCGGTGGAGCTGACCGGCCGCACCCTGACCGTCTCCGGTGAGCGCCGCAGTGAGACCGAGGCCGAGGGCCTCCGCGAGGTGCGCTACGGATCCTTCTCCCGGACCATCACGCTGCCGGGCGAGGTCTCCAGCGACGCGATCTCCGCGACCTACGAGTCCGGCGTACTCACGGTCCGCGTGACCGGGGTCTACGCCACCGAGCAGCCGCGCAAGATCCAGATCTCCTCCACCGAGCGCGAGAAGAAGATCGAGTCCTGATCCTCCCGCTTCTCATCGAGGGGCGGATTCTCCGAGCAGCTTGGCCCGATTCCGGGGTCAGACAACCGGAGAATCCGCTCCTCACCGCTGGTGCTGCAGGTACTCGGCACTGGGTTCGATCTGCTCGATGATGTCGATCAGGACGCGGTCGGGCCCGTTGATGATGAAGTGCCGCTGGCCGAAGTCCTCGCTGCGCAGCGAGAGCACGATGTCCAGGTCGCCGCGGGACGCCAGCTGCGCATGGACCGCGTCGACGTCGTCGACCTCGATGTTGAGCAGCAGACCCTGGGCCGTGGTTCGGTGGCCCTCCGGAATCGTCGGGTGATCCCAGGCCAGGATCGCGAGCTCGAAGCGCTCCCGCCGAAGGCTGACATACCAGTCCGAGTCGTAGACCGGCTCGAAGCCCAGCACGTCGCGGTAGAAGGTGGATGCGGCGGCGACATCTCGGGACATCACCACTGGATAGAAGCTGGACCAGCCCATGAGCGAACTCCTTTACGTACTATGTGTATGTAACAGAGTCAGATTACATACACGATGTACGTAAAAGAAGGTTCCATGCCTCGCGCCAGTGCCGCCGCAGCCGCGCAGACCGCCGAAGAGATTCTCCGCTCCGCGATCCGGCTGCTGGCTGAACGCGGCTTCGCGGAGGTCTCCATCGATGAGGTCGCCCGAGACGCCGGGGTGACTCGCGGCGCGGTCTACCACCACTACGCCAATCGCCTCGGACTCTTCACCGCCGTGGCGGGGGCGCTGCAGGCCGCGGTCGCCCGATCGGTGGTCTCCGCGGCGGAGTCCGCCGGGGACGCCCCGGAGCAGCAGCTGCGCGCGGGCTGTCATGCCTTCCTGGACGCGATCACCTCGGCCTCCACGGCACGGACGCTGCTGGTCGATGCACCCTCGGTCATCGGCTGGTCCATCTGGCGGGCGCAGGATGCGCAGAACTCCGCGGCCGAGCTTCGGCTCGCGCTGGCCGAGGTCGGCGTCGAGGCCGAGCTGGTGGACCCGACGACGGCGCAGCTCTCCGGGGCGATGAACGACGCCGCGCTCTGGATCAGCGAGCAGCCCGATCGTGCCGCGGCTCGGGAAGCGGCACACCGGGTGTTGGACCGATTGATCGACGCGATCCTCCCCCGCACTCCCCGTTGAGCGGCGGATTCTGCGGGCATCTCACGGGCAGATCGGCCCAGACTCGTCGCAGAATCAGCCACTCGATGAGAAGGCCGAGGCGCTAGAAGACGATCGTGGTGCTGCCGTTGCGGATGACGCGGTCTTCGCAGTGCCACTTCACCGCGCGGGAGAGCACGGCGCGTTCGACGTCGGCCCCGAACCTGGTGAGCTGGGCGACGTCGTCGCTGTGGGAGACCCGGATGACGTCCTGTTCGATGATCGGACCCTCGTCGAGATCCTTCGTCACGTAGTGCGCGGTGGCACCGATGAGCTTCACGCCGCGATCAGCGGCCTTCTGGTAGGGGCCGGCGCCGATGAACGCGGGCAGGAAGCTGTGGTGGATGTTGATCACCGGAGCGCCGACCTGATCGAGGAAGTCTTCGGAGATGATCTGCATGTACCGGGCGAGCACGATCATGTCGACGTTGCCCTGCAGCAGCTCCAGGTGCCGGGCCTCTGCCGCGGCCTTGTCCCCGTTGACCACCGGCACGTGGAAGTACGGGATCCCGAAGGGACGCACATCCTCGGCGAGGTCGGCGTGGTTGGAGATGACCATGACGATGTCCATCGGGATCTCACCGCGGCGGTGCCGCCAGAGCAGGTCCAGCAGGCAGTGGTCGGTCTTGGACGCGAAGATCGCGACCCGCTTGGGCTGATCTGCCTCGGAGAGGGAGTAGTCCATGGAGAAGCGCTCAGCCAGCTTGGTCTGGATCGCCTGCTCCACCGCAGGCTTCGCCGCGGCGAGCCCCGGCAGGTGGAACACGGTGCGCTGGAAGAAGCGACCGTCCTCCACGCCGGTGGAGTACTGGTCGAGGCTGATGATGTTCCCGCCGACCTCGGCGATGAGCTCCGAGACGGCCGCCACGATCCCCGGCTGGTCCGGGCAGGAGATGATCAGCCGGGCGATGTCGTGGGTCTTCGTCTCAGTGGCGCGCATCAAGTCTCCGAATCAGGTTCTCCAGGTCAGTGCGGCGGAACAGCGTCGCACGAAAAACACTATGGCATGAAGAACGCCCCCGCCCGTGAGGGCGAGGGCGGATCTGCTCCCCCAGTTGGATTCGAACCAACAACCGCTCGATTAACAGTCGAGTGCTCTGCCGTTGAGCTATGGAGGATTGCGACTAAAAAAGTCTAGCAGGGGTTCCCGGCCGCTGGGAAATCGCTGTGAAATCATAGCCACGTGACGCCTATCTCACTCGACGCCCCAGCAGCTGCCCCCGAGCCTCGGTTCCATGCTCTCACGGTCTTCACCGGGTCCGCGTCCGGGGCCGACCTCGATTACACCGAGGAGGTCCGTCGGCTCGGCAGCGCGCTGGCCGGGGCTCAGATCAGCGTGGTCTACGGCGGCGGGAAGGTCGGCCTGATGGGGCAGATCGCCGACGCGGCGCTGGAGGCCGGCGGCGAGGTCCACGGGGTCATCCCCGAGGTGCTGATGGGACGCGAGGTCGGACACCACGGACTGACCTCCCTGGAGATCGTGCCCGATATGCACACCCGGAAGTCCCGGATGGCGGACCTCGGCAACGGATTCATCGCGCTGTCCGGCGGGATGGGGACGCTCGAGGAGTTCTTCGAGGTGTGGACCTGGCAGTACCTGGGTCTGCACAGCAAGCCCGTGGGGCTCTACAACGTGAAGGGATTCTGGGAGCCGTTGCTGGACATGGTGGACCACATGGTCGATGAGGGCTTCATGTCGGCCTGGCGCCGCGAGGCGCTGGTGATCAGCGCCGACCCGCAGGATCTGATCTCGAAGCTGCGCTCCTGGACGCCTCCCCTCGGACGCTGAGCGCAGCCCGCGAGACTCAGCCCTCGGTCTGGGTCTCCCCCGCGCTGACCTGGGTGTCGAGCCCAGTGTCGACCTCAGTGTCCAGACCAGTCTCACGCTCCGGGTCCAACCAGCGACCCAGCACCACGGTGTCCTGGTCGGTGTAGCCCAGTGCCCGGTAGAAGTCCTGGACCTGGGCGTTCTCCTGCCGGACCATGAGCATCAGCTTGGGCACCCCGCGCTGACGCAGCCAGCCCTCGGCCCCGGCGAGCAGCTGTTTGCCGAGCCCCTGGCCCTGCTGGCGCTCGTCGACGGCGAGGTAGTAGATCCATCCGCGGTGGCCGTCCTGGCCGACCATCACGGTGCCGGCCAGCTCCCCCGCGGCATCGATCGCCGCGAGCACCGTGGACTCGTCTCCGGTGAGGGCCCGCCGGCAGTCCTCATGCGGGTCGTTCCAGGGGCGGGTGAGACCGGCTCGGTGCCAGAGCTCGACGGCGGCGTCGAGAAGCTCCGCCGGCAGCTCGGTGACGCGCAAGACGGCTACTTCTGCACCGGGCGGATGGAGATGCTCTCCACCATCGAGGCGTCCTCCATGTCCACCACGGTGCGCGCCGCTTCGGCGATGGCCTGGGGAGAGATGTAGATGCCGCCGTCGTAGCTCTCGTTGCCCATGGACTGCTGGAGCGCGACCTGCATGTCGGTGTCGACCCGGCCGGGGTGGATCGAGGTGACCTTGACCTGGCCGCGCTCCTCCTCCCGGAGTGCGTCGGTGAGCGCGCGCAGCGCGAACTTCGTCCCGGAGTACATCGAGCTGCCCGGGCCGGCCGTGAAGCCGGCGCCGGAGTTGATGCTCAGCACCTGCCCGTTCGCCTCGCGCAGCAGCGGCAGTGCGGCGCGGGTCAGCTCCGCGACGGCGAAGACGTTGACCGTGAACATCTCCTGGAACTGAGCCGGGGAGGTCTCTGCGACCGGATTCATCCAGGCCAGCCCGGCGGAGTGGACGACCACGTCCAGTCGGCTGAGCGCAACCGCCTGCAGCGCGGGGGCGATGGCGTCGAGATCGGTCAGGTCGACCAGGAACGGCTCTGCGCTGGGCAGGGTCTGCACCACGGCGTCCACGGTCTCGGGGTTCGTTCCGCCGACCAGGATGTGATGATCGCGGCCCAGTTCGGCGGCGATGGCCTTGCCGATCCCGCGGGAGGCGCCGGTGATCAGGGCCACTGGACGGGTGGTGGAGGTCTGTTGTTCGGTCATGACCTCAGCCTAGAGGATCTGCTCAGCCGCCCAACAGCCAGCGGTGCAGCGCGGTGTGGCAGTCCCGCACCGCCTGCGCGGTGACGTGTTCGTCGTCGGAGTGCGCCAGCAGCGGGTCGCCAGGACCGAAGTTCACCGCGGGGACTCCCCTGGCCGAGAAACGCGCGACATCGGTCCAGCCATATTTGGGCATCGGCTCCCCGCCGACCGCGGCGATGAACGCCTTCGCCGCCGGGTGATCGAGCCCGGGACGCGCTGCCGCGGAGCTGTCGGTGACCCGCAGCTTCTCCTCACCGATCCCGGCCGCGGCGAGGACCTCGCGGACATGGGCGTGGGCCTGCTCCTCGGTCTTGTCCGGGGCGAAGCGGTAGTTGATCTCCACCACGGTGGAATCCGGGATGACATTTCCGGCCACCCCGCCGCGGATCCGCACGGCGTTGAGCCCCTCGCGGTACTCCAGACCTTCCACCGTGATGGTCTGCGGCGCGTAGTCGCTGAGCACCCGGAGCAGCCCGGCGGTGCCGTGGATCGCGTTCTGCCCCATCCAGGCGCGCCCGGAGTGCGCGGCGACCCCGGGGATGGTCACCTCGAAGCGGCAGGTGCCGTTGCAGCCGCCCTCCACCACCCCGTGGGTGGGTTCCAGCAGCACCGCGAAGTCACCGTCGAGCAGCTCGGGCACGGTGCGCATCACCCGGCCGAGCCCGGACTTGCTGGCCTCGACCTCCTCGTGGTCGTAGAAGACCCAGGTGATGTCCCGGTCCAGGGAGCCGCCCGCGGCCAGGTGCGCGGCGACGTCCTCGGCCAGCTTCAGCTGCACCGCCACGCCGCCCTTCATGTCGGTGGCGCCGCGGCCGTAGAGCACGTCGTGCCCCTCGGCCTGCTCCCAGCGCGGCGGGACGGTGCCGCGGGAGCCGGGTGTGGTCGGCAGCGGCACCGTGTCCAGGTGCCCGGCGAGGATGATCCGCTCCGACGCCCCGGTCTCGGTGCGCGCGATGATGGTGTCGCCGTCGCGGTGCAGGCTCAGGCCACCCAGATTCTGCAGCGCCGACTCCACGGCGTCGGCGAGGGCCGCCTCATTCCCGGAGACGGATTCGCAGACGATGATCGCCTCGGTGAGCGCGGCGACGTCGCCGGAGAGCATTCCACGGATATCCATCCGTCCAGCCTAGGCGAACGTCCCCGCACCCGGGACCCGCAGAGCCGGGCTCCTGGGCGCTTCGCGCAGAAAAAGTAGGATGGTGCCATGAGCACTGAGAATCGAACCGCATCCGGCCATGGCCTCGCCACGGTGACCACCGACGGCACCGTCCTGGACACCTGGTTCCCGCGCCCCGTGATGGCCCCCCTGTCCGAGAACGACGACGACGAGCTGCTCGCCGACCTGCAGGCCGCCACCGGCGAGGATCCCGACCGTGGGGTGAGCACCCAGGTGGTCTCCGTGGAGTCTGACCTGGACTCCGAGGCCAGCTCAGCCTCCGACGTGTGGCTGCGCCTGCACCTGCTCTCGCACCGGCTGGTCAAGCCGCGCAGCATCAACCTCGACGGCATCTTCGGGCACCTGGCCAACGTGGTGTGGACCAACTTCGGCCCCTGCGCCGTGGCCGGCTTCGAGACCACCCGGCTGAAGCTGCGCGCCCGCGGTCACGTCAGCGTGCACTCGATCGACAAGTTCCCCCGCCTGGTCGACTACGTGACCCCCTCCGGCGTGCGCATCGGCGACGCGGACCGGGTCCGCCTGGGCGCACACCTGGCCGAGGGCACCACTGTGATGCACGAAGGCTTCGTGAACTTCAACGCCGGCACCCTGGGCACCTCCATGGTGGAAGGCCGGATCTCCGCCGGGGTCGTGGTCGGCGACGGCACCGACATCGGCGGCGGCGCGTCCATCATGGGCACCCTCTCCGGCGGCGGCAGGGAGAAGATCACCCTGGGCGAGCGCGTTCTGCTCGGCGCGAACTCCGGTGTGGGCATCTCGGTGGGCGACGACTGCGTCATCGAGGCGGGACTCTACGTCACCGCCGGCACCAAGGTCTCGGTGCTCGCCGATGACCGCACTGTGATGGACACCGTGAAGGCCTCCGCACTCTCCGGCGTGCCGAACCTGCTCTTCCGCCGCGACTCCGTCACCGGCGCGGTCCAGGCAGTCCCCCGCAAGGGCCAGAAGGTCGAGCTCAACGCAGCCCTGCACCGCAACTGAGCCTCCGCGTCGCGGCCGCCGCGCCGCCGCCGAGCCGCACCCGAGCAGGAACTGAACCGAGAGGTCTTCGATGAGCCCGCGCGCTGATCGCCCCATCACCGTCACCCGCACCGTTTACCGACGCCGGCGACGGGTCAAGGCCGTGGTGGCCATCACCGTGGTCGCGGCCGCCGTCGGGGCGACCGGCTACGGAGCCTGGCAGTTCATCGAGGAGAACGAGTATCTCCTCGATGAACGCTGCTCGGTCACGGTGGGCGAGGTCGAACATCGCCTCACCCCCGCGCAGGCCTATTCGGCCGCGCACCTCGCCGCGGCGGCCGCGGAGCGCGACCTGCCGGTTCAGGCCGCCACCGACGCGATCGCGATCTCGCTGCAGGAGACGAGCCTGGACAATCGCGCCGACCCGGTGGAGGAAGACACCGAAGACGTCGAGGACGGATCAGGGGACGCAGAGTCAGGCGAGGACGCAGAGGCTGCGGAGGATCAGGCCCCGGCGTCGCCGGTGCTCTTCGCCGACGGCGGCCCGCAGTGGGACGCCGTGAATGCGACCAGCTCCACCCCGACCACCGCGGAGGACTTCTACGCCCGGTTGATCGACAGCCGCGACGGCGAGGGCGAGGGTGACCTGGAATGGTCCCCGGACCTGGGACTCGAGGAGGTCGCCGAGGCACTGGGCCGGCCGCAGAACCCGACGTTCTACCCGCAGCATGAGGAGCTCGCGCGAGCCTTCGCCCGGCCGCTGACCGGCCTGCAGCCCATGGTGATGACATGCCAGCTCAGTCAGATCGAGGTGCCTGGCCCTGATGCGGAGGGCCTGCAGAACGAGTTGGAACGCTCGCTCTCCGGGATGCTCGGAGCCGACGCCGCTGCCGTGGAAGGCACCGGCGAGTCCGCCGTGGTCCGGGTCTCGGTGAGCGACGTCGACGACGAGGCCGGGGCCACCGAGTCGGGCTCCGCGGAGGACGCGGACGCCGCAGAAGACGACGCGGAAGCTGCCGCGACCGAGCACACCGAGCCGGAGTGGCTGGTGGCGCAGTGGGCGGTGGCCTCCGCAGAGACCTACGGGGTGCAGTCGGTCCACGCCGGCGCCTATGAGTGGCACCGCGATTCGGGCCAGTGGGAGCGCGTGGAGACCGTCAGCGACGACGCCGTGGTCATCGGATTCTCCCGCCGCTGAGCTTCACGGGCGCGCTGACCCCTCACATGCATTGAGCGGCGGATTCTGCGACTGTCTGAAGCCGATCAGGCCTCGAGATGGTCGCAGAATCCGCCGCTCAACGAAGATGGCTGACGTGCGGGAGGGTCAGACTCCCGGGTAGTTCCGCTCGGGCTCGCCGATGTAGATCTGGCGGGGCCGCCCGATCTTGGTGGAGGGATCCTCGATCATCTCGCGCCACTGCGCAATCCAGCCGGGAAGCCGGCCCAGCGCGAAGAGCACGGTGAACATCTTCTCCGGGAAGCCCATGGCCTTATAGATCAGGCCGGTGTAGAAGTCCACGTTCGGGTAGAGCTTGCGCTCGATGAAGTAGTCGTCCTCCAGCGCCTTCTGCTCCAGGCGCTGGGCGATGTCGAAGAGCTCGTCGTCGCCGCCGAGCTTGGCCAGCAGGTCATCGGCGAGGCCCTTGACCACGCGGGCGCGCGGGTCGTAGTTCTTGTAGACCCGGTGGCCGAAGCCCATGAGCCGGACGCCGTCCTCCTTGTTCTTGACCTTCTCCATAAAGGCCTCCGGGCTGACGTCGCCGGACTGGATCTGGCGCAGCATGCCCAGCACCGCTTCGTTGGCGCCGCCGTGAGCGGGGCCGTAGAGGGCGTTGATGCCGGCGGAGACCGAGGCGAAGAGGTTCGCCTGCGAGGAGCCGACCAGGCGCACGGTGGAGGTGGAGCAGTTCTGCTCGTGGTCCGCGTGCAGGATCAGCAGCGTGTCCAGGGCCTTGACGATGTCCGGGTCCAGCTCGAACTGCTCGGCAGGCACGCCGAAGCAGCCGCGCAGCAGGTTCTCGACCAGGGTCAGGTTGTTGTCCGGGTAGAGCATCGGCTGACCGATGGACTTCTTGTACGCGTAGGCCGCGATCGTGGGGACCTTCGCGAGCATCCGGTAGGTGGAGCGCTCCACGTGGTCCTTGTTGAAGGGATCCAGCGAGTCCGGGTAGTACGTGGACAGCGCGGAGACCGCCGAGGAGAGGACCGGCATCGGGTGGGCGTCGCGCGGGAAGCCGCCGAAGAAGTCGCGCAGCTCTTCGTGGAGCAGGGTGTGCCGACGGGTGACGTCGTCGAAGTCGGTGAGCTGCTGCTGGGTGGGCAGCTCGCCGTAGATGAGCAGGTAGGAGACCTCGAGGAAGCTGGACTTCTCCGCCAGCTGCTCGATGGGGTAGCCGCGGTAGCGCAGGATGCCTTCATCGCCATCGATGTAGGTGATCGCCGACTGCGCGTTTGCAGTGTTCATGAAGCCGGGGTCATAGGTGACAGCGCCGGTGGTCTTCAGCAGGGGTGCGATACCGAGACCGACATTGCCCTCCACGGACGAATGCACGGGTAGTTCCAGATCTCCCCCCTGATAATTCAGGCGGGCAGAAGACTGCTCAGTCATGGGTCTCCTTATCAGACACACTAGGGGGATATCATGACAAACCTACCGTCTGGTCACCATCGGTTGCCAGTTGTGTCCTGGTTCACGGCATCGGGTGTAACCTGCGCCGGCTCCGGGCGAGCGCGCAGCTCAGCCGGCGAGCCGCTTCGCCGCAGCGGCGATCCGCTCATCTGTGGCGGTCAGCGCGACGCGGATGTATCCGTTGCCCTGCTCCCCGTAGAAGACCCCGGGGCCGACGACGATCCCGCGCTGCGCCAGCTCATCGACCAGCCTCCAGGTGTCTTCCGCGGTGGCCGCCGAGGCGTCGGTCCCGTTGGCGCGGCACCACAGGTAGAGCCCGGCGATCGAATCCTCGATCTGCAGGCCGGCTGCCCGCAGCGCGGGAAGCATCAGCGCACGACGCCGGCGGTAGAGCTCACGCTGGGCGTCGACATGGGCGTCGTCGTCGAGCGCGGCGGCAAGCGCGGCCTGGATCGGGGCTGGCACGATCATCCCGGCGTGCTTGCGGGTGTTGATCAGTCCGCTGATCAGCTCCGGGCAGCCGGCCGCGAAGGCGGCGCGGTATCCGGCGATGTTCGACTGCTTCGATGCCGAGTAGACCGCGATCAGTCCGCAGTGGTCTCCCCTGCCGGTCTCCGGATCGGTGCCGCAGACCCGCGGGTCCAGGATCGAGGGGACGTCGTCGTCGGCGACCTCCCAGGGCAGCTCGGCGTAGCACTCGTCGGAGGCGACCACGGCCCCGATTCGACGGGCCAGCTGGACCACCTCGCGCATCCACTCGACCCCGGCCACCGCGCCGGTGGGGTTCGAGGGTGAGTTGATCCAGATCAGCTTGACCCGCTGGAGCGTCTCCTCATCGAGGCTGAACGGGTCATCGGTGGCCAGCGGGGTGGCGCCGGCGATCTGCGCCCCGATGTCATAGGTCGGGTAGGCCACCAGCGGGCGCAGCACGACGTCGGCGCTTCCGGCTCCTGCGCGGGCGCCGATCCCCAGCAGGGTCGGCAGCCAGGCGACGAGCTCCTTGGAGCCGACCGTGGGCAGGATGTTCTCCGGGTCCAGGTCGGTGACCCCGCGGCGACGGGCGAACCAGGCGGCGATCGATTCGCGCAGCGCGAGCGTGCCGTGAGTCGTGGGGTACCCGGGGGCATCCGCGGCGGCGGTGAGCGCCGCCTGGATCACCTCAGGGGTCGGATCCACGGGGGTGCCGATGGAGAGGTTGACGACACCCTCGGGGTGCTGCCGCGCCTTCTCGACATAGGGAGCCATCGCGTCCCAGGGGTACTCAGGAAGTGTCAGCATTCAGGCCTCCGCGGAGTGGGTGATCAGCGCTGCGGGGTCACTGCTGCTGCGGGGGCAGGGCGGCGACGATCTCGTGATCCTTGGGGATCAGTCCGACCTTCGCTGCGCCGCCGGGGGAACCGACCTCGTCGAAGAACTCGACGTTGGCGCGGTAGTACTCAGACCACTGCGACGGGGTGTCGTCCTCGTAGTAGATGGCCTCCACGGGACATACGGGCTCGCAGGCGCCGCAGTCCACGCATTCGTCGGGGTGGATGTAGAGCATCCGATCCCCCTCATAGATGCAGTCCACAGGACATTCATCGATGCAGGCCTTGTCCTTCAGATCCACGCAAGGAAGGGCGATGATGTACGTCATGGACTCCTCTGTCTTTCTACGAGTGCGTAACTAGAGTCTACCGAGATACGGAGCGGTCCCGCACAACGATCCACTTGACGAGGACCATTGCCACCAGGGTGACCGCCGCGGTGCCCAGCCACCAGATGACCGAGGCCAGCGTGGGTCCGGGCAGCAGCTCCATGGCTTCAGGGCTGTAGGGCACGACCAGCTGATCGGGTCCGGGCCAGAGATACGCGATCGAGGCCACGGTGAAGGTGGTCACGCCCATCAGCATCGGCTCCAGCAGGGAGCCGCTCTTGAGTCCGGCCCAGAGCTGCGCCATCAGGCACATCAGCAGGGCCAGGGCCGCACCCCACGGCAGGACGGTCCCGGTCTCGGTGGCTCCGAGCATCAGGATGTTGCCGTGGAGCACGGTGCCCAGGATCCCGAGCACCACCCCTGCGGAGAAGCACACGCCCAGCAGAGCTGGTCGCATCGAGCTTCTCCGCGAGGGTGTCGCGGTGTCCTGCGGGGCGGTCATTACTGCGAAGCGCTCTTCTTCTTGCGTGTGTCACGCATGCGCTCGGAGGAGTTCAAGATGACCTTGCGGATGCGGATCGAGTGCGGGGTGACCTCGACGCACTCATCCTCATTGGCGAACTCGAGGGACTCCTCGAGGGTCAGCTTGGTCGGCGGGGTCAGGCCCTCGAAGGAGTCGGCAGCCGCTGCACGCATGTTGGTGAGCTTCTTCTCCTTCGTGATGTTGACCTCCATGTCGTCGTGGCGAGCGTTCTCGCCGACGACCATGCCCTCGTAGACCTCTTCCTGCGGGTCCACGAAGAAGGTGCCGCGCTCCTGCAGGTTGATCATGGCGAACGGGGTCGCCGTGCCGGTGCGGTCGGAGATCAGCGAACCGGAGGTGCGGTACTCGATCAGGCCCTTCCACGGCTCGTAGCCTGCCGCGTAGGACGAGGCGATGCCGGCGCCTCGGGTGTCGGTGAGGAACTTGGTGCGGAAGCCGATGAGGCCGCGAGCGGGCACCATGAACTCCATGCGGATCCAGCCGGTGCCGTTGTTGGTCATCGTGGTCATGGTTCCCTTGCGGGAGGCCATCAGCTGGGTGATCGCACCCATGAACTCCTCGGGCGAGTCCACGATCATGTTCTCCATGGGCTCGTGCAGCTTGCCGTCGATCTCGCGGGTGACGACCTGCGGCTTGCCCACGGTCAGCTCGAAGCCTTCGCGGCGCATCTGCTCGACCAGGATGGCCAGCGCGAGCTCGCCTCGACCCTGGACCTCCCAGGTGTCGGGACGCTCGGTCGGGAACACCTTGAGCGAGACGTTGCCGATCAGCTCCTTGTCCAGGCGATCCTTCACCTGGCGGGCGGTGACCTTCGCGCCCTTGACCCGGCCAGCCATCGGCGAGGTGTTGATACCGATGGTCATGGAGATCGCGGGATCATCCACGGTGATGGTCGGCAGCGGCTTCGGGTTCTCCAGGTCGGTGAGGGTCTCACCGATCATGATGTCGGAGATGCCGGCGACGGCGACGATCTCGCCTGGCCCGGCGGACTCCGCAGAGACGCGCTCCAGACCCTTGGTGGCCAGAAGCTCGGTGATCTTCACCGTCTTCATGGTGCCGTCCTTGCGCGCCCAGGCGACCTGCTGGTTCTTCTTCAGCGTGCCGTTGAAGATGCGCAGCAGAGCCAGACGGCCCAGGAACGGGGAGGCGTCGAGGTTGGTGACGTGCGCCTGGAGGACCTCGCCGGAGTCGTACTTCGGGGCCGGGACGTGCTCCAGGATGGTGTCGAACAGCGCTTCGAGATCTTCGCTGTCGGGCAGACCGCCGTCTTCGGGCTGGTTCTTCGAGGCGCGACCGGCCTTGCCGGAGGCGAAGACCACGGGGACGTCCAGCACGGAGTCCAGATCGAGGTCAGGGTTCTCCTCGGCGACGTCGGAGGCCAGGCCCAGGAGCAGGTCCATGGTGTCGGAGACGACGCCGTCGATGCGAGCATCGGGACGGTCGGTCTTGTTCACGACCAGGATCACCGGAAGCTGTGCGTTGAGTGCCTTGCGCAGCACGAAGCGGGTCTGGGGCAGCGGGCCCTCAGAGGCGTCCACCAGCAGCACGACGCCGTCGACCATGGAGAGTCCGCGCTCGACCTCACCGCCGAAGTCGGCGTGGCCGGGGGTGTCGATCACGTTGATGGTGACCTTGTCCATGCCGGCGTGCTTGGTGGCGGCCGGACCGGAGTAGAACACGGTGGTGTTCTTGGCCAGGATCGTGATGCCCTTTTCCTTCTCGAGCTCGCCGGAGTCCATGACCCGGTCCTCGAGATCGCCGTGGCCACCGACAGACTTGGTCTGGGTGAGCATGGCGTCGACCAGAGTGGTCTTGCCGTGGTCGACGTGGGCGACGATGGCGACGTTGCGCAGATCCTGGCGCTCGTCAGTGCCTGCAAGTGTACGAGCGGCAGCAGTGGTCATAAGTGGGGCAACGCCTTCCATAGAGGAGAGTGACGTGTCTGGTCGGTCGATGTCGTGTCTTGACTCGTCCATGTCACGCCGTGGTTCTACATGTGGTTCAACAGTGTGGATTCGGGTGGGTCAGAGCGCACGGGCACACGGCCGTGTCGCGACCACACCATTCAAGTGTACGGCCTTGAGCGGCGAGTGCGGCAATGACGGTGATCACCGCCCCGGGAGTTCGCCTCGGAAGCGGCTTGAGCGGCACCTGCGGCCGAGGGTCAGCAGCGGTCACAGGCGCCGCCTCGGGACTAGACGTATGAAGTAGCTCCTTGCGGTCCGCGAGGGGTTGCGGGCCGGGGCCCCACTCACAGAGATTCGTGGATTACCGGACAAGACGCCCCTTGCCCGGCCTTGCCGACATTTGTGGGAGGCCCCGGTGTTTACCGAGCGTACGAGTGTTGGGCTCGATGTGCACGCACGATCTGTCTTCGCGGCAGCAATCGACAGCGACACAGGAGAGCTCTTCCAATCACGACTGACCCCATCTCCCGAGCACATCCTCACCTGGGTCCAAGACCTGCCGGGCCCGGTGGCGGTGGCCTACGAGGCCGGCCCGACCGGGTTCGGTCTCTACCGGACACTGCTCG
>NZ_PVTY01000009.1 GCF_003003175.1 Nesterenkonia sandarakina
CATCCCGATGAGTCCATGCGCAGCATGTTGTTGGAGCTCTTAGAGCGCCGCTACGACACCGCTTCGACGGTGTTCTGCACCCAGTACGCTAAGAAGGATTGGCACCAGCGACTCGGATCCGGGGTTCATGCTGACGCGATCATGGACCGCATCGTGCACAACACCGTCTGGGTCGATACAGGCAGCCACAACATGCGGGAGCACTCCACCATGAACCAGTAGTGAGCAGATGCCGGTGGGAGCCGGTGGCTTCCACAGCGACGGCCGCTGGCCCCCACCGGCAATATCACTGGCCCCCCGAGGCAATATTGGGTGGCTCCCAAACCTCCGAATACTCATGAGCGACATGCGCAGCGAGTGGGAGCGCTTCAAACAGGCTGAGAACCCCGAGTTCGGCAGGCTCTCAGAACTCCGGGAAGGTTCACTCAGCGACCGTTTAGAAGAGCGCAAGAAGTTCAGCGTCGTGCCCTTGTTAGAAAATGAGGCAAGGAACGAGCGCAAGCCTCCGCACAAGGTAAGCCGGAAACCAACCGGCTGAACGAGCAGAGCAGTTCAACCGAAGAGCGCGGGAGCAACCCCGCGAAGTGAAACTAAACCGCTTCGCTCAACAGAAGCTAAAACCGCTGAGCGCTGGAACCACTTGCCAGTGTTGAAAAGAAAAAGTGCCTGCGGTTTGTTGGAGTAATAACACAGGCTGAAAAGAAACCAACCCTCTTGAACACCACGTACAGAGCATAAATACAATGCTGGGGAACGCGAAGCAAACGCCAATAATAAGCCGTGCTGGTAGCGCCAGCCCTCATCCGAAGAGGCGAAAAGTGATTACCGGAGGCAGCGGGAGCCCTAAGGGGGAAATACAGGTATGCCGGGGGCTCTCAGGAGCCAACACCGCTGACGGGCGTCAAACCCCCATGAAGCACCGGGGAGAGGAATCCCCAACCCGCAAGGGTTAGCGAGCTGCTTGGCAAAGCGCAGCACCCCAGGTTCTCTGGGGGGTAGGGGGGGTATTCCAAAGGGAAAGCCCGTACTCCCCTCTCCTCCCTCTCACGCACTCTCCCCAAGCACCACTGCTAACAGTTGCCACCACTGCCGCCACGCTCTTGGAGGCACTGAGAGCACCTGTCAACAGCTCCCCTCAGATTCCCTCTCCTGCTCCTGAGCCCTGAGAGCCCGTCTCAGCCCTTCCCTATACCGCTTGAAACAGTGCTGAGAGCATCGGCGCAGAGCCTCAGCCTCATTCCTCCCCTCACAGAGAACCCGTGAGAGCCGTTCTAAGCGCCCCTGGCACCCGCACCCAGCAACCACAACGCCTGAGCCCTGAACACCGCCCACAGCCGCTCCCAGCCCCTCCCTGTTAGAAAACTCAGCACAACCCCAAACAGGAGAAACAACCGTGAACAACAACCAAGCTATTCAACAAGATTTATTTTCATGTAGGAACGCTGGTGGAGCGAAAGAAGCCGCACACAACGCCGCACTCAGCGAGGTTCACAAGCCCTGCCCTCACTGCGGGCTTGAAGTCCACGACGCCAGCAGTGAGGCTTGCAACCCACCCTCTTGCTTCTAAGCGCCTTCTAAAAGCCTGAGCGCTTGACTACCGCTCTCCCATTGGCGGCGCTCCTGTGGGCATTGAGCCGCCGCCTCTAAACGCCCCTCTTTCAGCATTCATTCACGCCTATGTTGGAAGGGGGGCTTCTCCACGCTCGAAAGACCACAGAAAAGAATATTGAAGAATATGCCGTTTCATGTTGACATTGATTGAACGCGTGTGCTATGTTTGTGTCACAGCCATTCCGAACCGAGAGGAAAAGCTAACGCAACACTAAACACCGGCACTGCCGGAGAAAAGAGAAAATCATGGGAAAGCGAAGCAACCACAAGAACAAGGCAAACCGAGAGAAGAAGCAGAGTGCACAGGAACAGCATCACGCTAATCTTCGCTCTTGGGGAGTAAATGTCCCTCAGGGCATTCTTATGCGTCAGAAATCGATGATGCTTGCTGCTCACCCCGGCACTTGGAAGAACGACCGGCTCCATCAGCTGATATCGGTTGCTGACGTGCTGAGCTGGGCAATGGAGTTCCCGGAGTTGAATACCGGCGATGCGCTGTTGAAAGCGGTAGAGGAGCTTGGAGCAGGGTGGAAAACTGCTTCCTACGAAGCGTCGATGACGCTCGGTCAGGTCTACCGCGACACTGGCAGCTACGACCGCGAGGAAGCTTTCAAGCGCGTCTTAGCGTCTTTCTGAGGAACGTTCACACCCTCCCACGGTAGGAGAAGCGCCATGAGCGCAATAACCACGAAATAACCCCTGTTGATGGTGAAAAATCAGCAGGGGCTATTTTTATGCCCTCGTGCTGGCGGTGAACGCGGGGAAGCTCTACGCCTGAGCCTTCGCGCCATCCGTGAACTTCCGTGCCTCCACTTCAAGTTCCTTCTGTTGTTTCGGCGTGAGCGTGCGCCACTCCCCCATTTTCAACATAGGGTGCTGGATCGCCTTGTAGCTCGAAACCGTGTAGTACCGGCTCATCTCTGCGCTGCCGTGCCCAAGCACCATTTTCGCCTGTTCCAAGCCTATGCCGTTCAGGTGGAGGAGCGTTGCGCATATCCAGCGGTTCAGGTGCCCTCGCCATTTTTCCCGGTGGTGCAGGTCTTTTTCAGCGGTGAAGAAGCTCTCGCGGTAGTCGTGCCAGAACTGGGTGTCGTCGTTGCCGGTGTAGGGCTTGCCGTTCTCGTGAGTGAGGATGAAATCCTGCCCCTCTTCAAACTCCCAGCCGTGTTCCTTCTGCCACTGTTCCTGTTGCTTCTTCCACGCGAGCAGAGCCTTCCGGAAATCCTCATCCAGCGGTATATCTCGCCGTCCGTGCGAAGTTTTCAGCGTATCTTTCAGGTGGTAGCCCTTCCCCGCGTCCCACACATACTGCGTGCGCACCTTCAAGCGAGCCTCTCCCGGCTTCGTAAGGTTCACAACGTTGCTCCATAGTGCGCCCCCGCGTTCGCCTCTCCTGAGCCCTATAACGAAGTTCATCAAAAGCCACACATAGGTGAAGGGGTCTCCCTCGCTCTCCTTGCGAAGCATTGCCAGAGCGAGTTTCACTCTCTGAGGCACAGTTTCAATCTCGGCGGCATCTCCCCTGGTGTTCTTCGGCGCAAACTCAGAGAGCACGGGATTATTCCCTCTCAACGGCGGTTCCTCGCGGTCTATTGACCACTTGAACACCTGGCGCAGCACAGCAAGCACGTTGTAGCGCGCGTGGTCTCCCAGAAGCCGTTTTCCGATGTCGTTCTCCTTGTCCCAAAGGTTCAGCGTGAAGAGCTTGCGCACCTGACCAGTGGTGATAGCACCGACCGCAAGCTCCCCGAACGGCTTGCCGCTATCGCCGTCAATCTCCGCCCACACGTGGTCTCGGAGTATCTGCCGGTATTTTCGCTGCTGCGTCTCTGAGAGCGCCTCCTTGCCCTGTGAGCGCTCTTGGAGCCAGTGCTTGCTGTACTCCTCCAAGGTAAGTCCCGCGCGCCCTCTCACGGCGGGTGCAGCGCCTCGTGCGCGTTCCAAGTTCTTGTGGAAGCGCGGCAAGGCATCTGCGAACGCAGCTTGCTTCTTCTTTTGCTTGCTCGTGGCGGTGATGCGCTTCGGTTGCCCATGAACCTCTTCGAACTTCGCATACCGCCAGTAGAGGAACTTTCCTGTGTTGGCGTCGCGCACCTTGTAGAGCGAACCGCCGCCATAGCCCAGGAACTGCGGCTTCTTCTTCTTGCCCTTCTCACCCATGCTCGCAATGTAGCACTCTGTGTAGCAGTTCAGGGCACAAAAAAGCCCGTATTCACGGGGTAAAACCGTGAATACGGGCTATCTGTGGAGGTAAGGGGATTCGAACCCCTGACCTTCCGCATGCCATGCGGACGCGCTACCAGCTGCGCCATACCCCCAGATCATCACCCCGGCTCAGCATCTGCGCCGCGGCAACTCCCCTACTGTACTGTGAACCCGAATCGCTGCGCAAATCGGCGTCCAGCTGCAGGAGAATCGCCCGGCCCAGTCGCTGACCTGGAGCTATACGGCCGGCTTCAGGGTGCGTCGGGAAGCTGCAGATCGACCTTGTCGACGTCCGCGTAGAGCCGGTCGAGTCCGTAGACGGCGCGCTCCTCCTCGTGCTGGACGTGGACGACCATATGTCCATAGTCCAGCAGCACCCAGGTGCCGGTGCCGCGGCCTTCACGTCGCAGCGGCGAGGAGTCGTGGACCTCCTTGAGCTGGCGCTCGACCTCATCGACGATGGCGCCGATCTGCCGTTCAGAAGGGGCGGAGCAGACCAGGAAGGCATCGGTGATGCCGAGTCGCTCGCCCACGTCCAGCCCGACGATGTTCGTCGCGAGTTTGTCCGCGGCCGCGGAGGCCGCGGTGCGGAGTTCAGAGAGCACAAGTTCGGTGATAGCCATGACGTCCAAGCTTAGAGGATGAATGAGAGTACAACGCCGACGGCGATGATCAGCAGCAGGGCAAGGATCATCACGAGCCAGCCCATCATGGACTGGCGCGCTCCCTGACGCGTGCTGTGTTCGACCATCGCGTCGATTTCGAGACCGTGAGCTCCGCGCGCCTGGATCGGTTCGATGGAACCGGTGGCGTAGTCGGAGGGCTCGGGGGTCTCGTCAGATTCCATGTGGGCCCGCAGAGCCTTGCGGGTGATGATCTCGGACTCGGGGCGCAGACGACGGCGTCGTTCCTTCGCGTCCCGGTCCGCTTCGACCTGTTCCTTGCGCAGCCGTTCCTGATTCGCCTGCATCGCCCGTGCGGCAAGCGCCTGCTGCTTCTTCAGCAGCTCGGGGTCCACGCGGTGCGGATCATCCGCGGCGGCCACGGCCGCGTTGAGCTCCTGAAGCTCGGCGAGCTTGTCATCGGAGAGCACCGCGATGTTCTCGGTGACCCGCAGCCCACGGCGTGATTTCCGTGACGCGGGGACCGGGGCGTCGTCCTGGTCATCACGTTCGGTGCCCGGCAGGTCCTGGGGACGCGAGGACGTGTCGGGAGAGCTCATCCGCGGGGGCTCCGGCAGGCTCACATGCGCGCCGGCGGCAGAGGTGTCCTCGCCGTCCAGATCCTGATCCTCGGCAGCCTCGCCGTCGAGCGTCTGTTCTTCCGGAACTTCATCCTCAGGACCGTGATCCTCGAGGGCCTCGGCTTCAAGGGTCTGATCATCTGGGGTCTGGTCTGCAAGAACGTGATCATCGAGAGCGTCAGCTTCGGAGGACCGCGACTCAGGCTCCTCCGAGTCGACGCCGTCGGTGTCGGAATCGTCGACCTCTGAGTCTTCAACGTCATCGAGCTCGGTCGCGGGGCCTTCTGCCACCGGCTCTTCGGTCTCCGACTCGTCGGTCCAGGACGCCTCGGCATCGATCTCCTCGATGGAGGAGTCTTCGGACTCGGGTCCTGGCTGGTCGTCGGTCGGCTCTGTGAGGCCCGGCGTCTCGGTGAGGTTCTGCTCTGCCGATTCGGCGGCGACATCGGCCTCGGCCAGATCAGCGTCGGTGGAGTCAGCGTCGTCCAGGTCAGCCTCAGGGCGGTCCGCGTCGGTGAAGTCAGCCTCGGTCGCGGCGTCGCGCTCTCCGCCCTGCTGGGCAGCGATGGACTCCGACTCTTCAGCCTCCTGGGAGTGCGTCAGGTCTGCCTCGGCGGCGGCCACGGGGGCCGAGGCCGCCGACGGGTCCGCGGCCGAGCTTGGCAGCGAGAACCCCCAGGGTGCGACCGGTGCGCTGCTGGAGGTGGATCCGCTGCTGGACTCCGAGCCGGTGGTGAATGCGGGGAAGGCGTTGAACGAAAGGGGGTTGCGCGAGCCGTGGGCAGCTTCTGAGCCCGGCGAGGACGCGTCAGCATCCACCGTGTCAGCAGCGGCATCGTCTTCCGCGGCGGTCTCCTGATCAGCTGCGCTGCCAGTCAGGACCGAGTCATCCAGCATCGGCTCATCGGCGCTCGGCTCATCCGCGGTCGCCTCATCGACGGACGGCTGGTCGACCTCCTGGGCCGCGGCCTTCTTGGACTTCCCGCGGCGCAGCTGGCCGAGTTCGGCTTCCCGGCGGCGACGCAGCTCCTTGCGCGAGACCGGAAGGTAGCGGGCGCGCAGATCATCGCCACCTGGCGCGTCGTTCGGCTCGGTGTTCTCTGCGGTCATCGTGCAGCCTCCTGAAGTTCCTGGTCAGACAAAGCTGTCCGAGTCGGAACATGTCCCTGAATCAATTCGGTCTCGACGATGGAGCACCGGTGTCCATCGTATGCCGCGGCGCGAGGGTGCGAAGCACTCAACGCGCTGAGTCAGCAGAATCTGGTTGGTACAGCCGGTGCTTGGCGATGTACTGCACGACGCCGTCGGGCACGAGGTACCAGACGGGCTTCTCCTCGCGGACGCGCTCCCGGCAGTCGGTGGAGGAGATCGCCATCGCCGGGATCTCCATCAGGGAGATCTCCTTGGTCCGGCCGAAATCCTCGGAGACGTAGCCGGGACGGGTCACCGAGACGAAGTGCGCGAGCTCCCAGAGCTCATCGACGTTCTTCCAGGACATGATCTGAGCCATCGCATCGGCGCCGGTGATGAAGAACAGTTCGGCATCCGGATACATCTCACGGAAGTCGCGCAGCGTGTCGATGGTGTAGGTCGCTCCCCCGCGGTCGATGTCCACCCGGGAGACGGTGAAGCGCGGGTTCGCCGCCGTGGCGACGACGGTCAGCAGGTAGCGATGCTCGGCGGGAGCGACCTCGCGTCCGACCTTCTGCCAGGGCTCACCGGTGGGGACGAAGATGACCTCGTCGAGGGCGAACTCGGTGGCCACCTCGCTGGCCGCGACCAGGTGCCCGTGGTGGATCGGGTCGAAGGTGCCACCCATGATTCCCAGTCGCAGCCGACCTGATGCACGCTCTGAGGTCGCGGCGGCGCGCGGGTGACGTTCAGCCAAGAGGGTCAGTGATCGCTGTGGGGTGCGGCGGGAAGCTCGCGGCCCTTATTGGCGAAGCTCACGGTGATCAGCAGCAGGAACATCAGGAGCGCGAACATGATCAGTCCGAACCAGAGCGCATCGATGGGCAGCGCGCTGGTCTCCTCGGCTTCTGCGCCCAGGACGGTGGCGATGACGTGCAGGTTGAGCATGCTTCTCCCTCATATGGGATGAACGTGGATTTATCGGTCCCCAGTGTACGCCGGATCAGGCGCGGACCTGGCCTTCGCCGCGCACGACCCACTTGGTGGTGGTCAGCTCCGCCATGCCCATGGGGCCTCGGGCGTGCATCTTCTGCGTGGAGATGCCGACCTCGGCACCGAGTCCGAACTGCCCGCCGTCGGTGAAGCGGGTGGAGGCGTTGACGATCACGGCGGCCGCGTCCACCTCGGCGACGAAGCGGTCGGCGTTGGTGACCGAGTCGGTGACGATGGCTTCGGTGTGGCCGGTGGAGAATCGGGTGATGTGGGCGATGGCGTCATCGAGTGAGTCCACCACTCCGACCGCGATCTCGAGATCGTGGTATTCGGTGGCGTAGTCGTCCTCGGTGACCTCGGTGACGGTGCCGAACTTCACCGGGTCCTCGGTGAGGCTCTCGGGCTGGGTGGCGGGCAGCCATTCCCGGGCGCGCGCGTCGACATGCAGGTTCACGCCGCTGCGCAGCAGCCCGCGCAGCACCTCCTGGCCGGCGTCGGCGGCGTCGGCGTGGAGCAGCAGCGTCTCGGCGGCGTTGCAGACGCTGGGTCGGGAGGTCTTCGCGTTGACCACGATGTTGCGTGCGGTCTCGGCGTCGGCGTGGGCGTCGATGTAGATGTGGACGTTGCCCTCACCGGTCTCGATGACCGGCACCCGGGAGTTCTGCACCACGTGCTGGATGAGCTCGTGGCCCCCGCGCGGGATCAGCACGTCCACGGATCCACGCTGGGTCATCAGGGCGGTCGCGCCCTCACGTCCGAAGCCGTCGATGGACTGGACCGCGTCCACGGGCACCGCAGTGGTGCGCAGCGCCTCGCGGATGATCGCCAGCAACATCTCGTTGGTCTTCTGGGCGGCAGATCCACCGCGCAGGATGACGGCGTTGCCGGACTTCAGCCCGAGCGCGGCGATGTCCACGGTGACATTGGGGCGGGCCTCGTAGATGACGCCCATGACGCCGAGCGGAACGCTGACCTGGGTCAGGCGCAGCCCGTTGGGCAGGGTCCGGCCCTGCAGCACTCGGCCGACCGGGTCGCTGAGACCCATGATCTCTTCGACGGCGGCGGCGAGAGCCTCGATGCGGTCCTCGCTGAGCGCCAGCCGGTCCAGCAGCGATCGGCTGAGACCCGCTTCACGGCCTCGGTCGAGGTCCTCCTGATTGGCCGCCGTGAGCGAGGCGACGGATTCGCGCAGGCCGAAGGCCACAGCGGCGAGCGTCCGGTCCTTGTGCTCGCGGTCAAGGCCGCGGAGCCCCCGGGAGGCTTCGCGGGCGCGCTCGGCGACCTTGCGGATGCCCTCGGCGACGTCCTCCGTGGAGGAGGTCTCGGTCGAGGCGTTCTCGGTCTGCTGGGTCTGCTGATCTTCTGCCATGCTCACAGCCTAGTCTCGATGCGGACGATGTCATCTGCGTGAATCACTGCACGTTCATATTCCGGACCCAGGTCGGTGCCCAGCTCCGCGGTGGACCGGCCCAGCATCTGCGGAAGCTCGGTGGAGGAATACCCCACCAGTCCCCTGGCCCGGACGGCGCCTGCCCGGTCGATGATCTCCACCGGGTCGGAGGCTTCGAAGTCTCCGCTGAGCGAGAGGATCCCCGCCGGGAGCAGGGAACGGCGTCCCTCGACGACGGCGGCGACCGCCCCGTCGTCGATGCTCAGCTGACCCTTGGGGTGGGCGAGGTGCGCGATCCAGGCGGACCGGGCGCCGCGGCGTCGTCCACGGGCTTCGAAGAAGGTGCCCACGTCTTCGCCGTGGAAGAGCCGGCGGGCGTTCGGTGCGGAGGTCAGCAGCGCTGGGATGCCGCTGGAGGCGACGATCTGCGCGGCTTCGACCTTGGTCACCATGCCCCCGGTGCCGACCCCGGCCTTGCCGCGGCGGCCCAGGGTCACCCCGGTGAGGTCCTCCGGGCCGGAGACGTGGGAGACCGGTGAGCCGCCCTTCTCCGGGGGGCCGTCGTAGAGCGCGTCCACGTCGGAGAGCAGGATCAGCGCGTCGGCGCGCAGCAGGTTCGCGGTCAGCGCCGCGAGCCGGTCGTTGTCGCCGAACCGGATCTCATGGGTGGCCACCGCGTCGTTCTCGTTGACCACGGGGACCGCACCGAGGCTGAGCAGCTTCTCCAGGGTGCGCAGCGCGTTGGTGTACTGGGTGCGCCGCATCAGGTCCTCCACGGTCAGCAGCACCTGCGAGACCGTGGTCCGGTACTGCGCGAAGGCCCGGGTGTAGTGCGCCAGCAGCAGCCCCTGGCCGACGGCGGCCGCGGCCTGCTGGGTGGCGAGGTCGGCCGGGCGGGTGCCCAGACCCAGCGGCGCGAGCCCGGCGGCGATCGCGCCGGAGGAGACCAGCACGACCTCGGTGCCGCGGTCGCGCAGCACCTGCAGGTCAGCGACCAGCCGGTTCAGCGCATCCACGGAGATCCCCCCGTCAAGGGTGGTCAGCGAGGAGGACCCGATCTTCACCACCACGCGCCTGGCGTTGACCAGATCGGCGCGAGAGGTGACCATCGACTCGGTCAGCCGCGGCGTGCTCATGGCCGGTCGGCCTCCGCCTCATCGGTGCCGAAGCCCTCGTCCTGCAGATCATCAGGGTTGCCGTGCGGGTAGAAGATCTCCACGCCGTCCTCGTCGGTGACGCTGGTGGGCGCCCCGTCGTCCTTGCGCTTGGTCGGCACGCCGTTCTGGGTGCGGTACTCCACATCCATCTCGGCGCGGGTGGCGACCTTCGCGGCGCGGCGGTCGGCCTGCTCCTGCTTCTTCTCCGCGCGGGTGGGGCGGGAGTGGTCGTCCAGGCGCAGGTCGGTGCCACGAGGACCGCCGAGGTGCTCGGCGCCGGCGGCCATCGTGGGCTCCCAGTCGAAGACCACGCCGTCCTCCTCGGAGCCGATGACCACGGCCTCGCCCGGCTTGGCGCCCTGCTTGAAGAGCTCGTCCTCGATGCCCACGGCGACGAGCCGGTCGGCGAGGTAGCCCACCGCTTCGTCGTTGCCGAAGTCGGTCTGCAGGATCCAACGCTCGGGCTTGTCTCCGCGCACGCGCCAGAGCGGCTCGCCGCCCTTGGACTCGGCGGTGACGGTGAACTGCTTGCGGTTGACCGAGCGGGGCCGCACGGTGACCGGCACCGGAGCCGGCTCGATCTCGCGCTGGGCGCGGGCCTCGAGGACCAGTTCGGCCATGGCGAAGCCGAGGTCGCGCAGTCCGTCGCGGTTCAGCGCAGAGACGTCGAAGACCCGATAGCCGCGGTCGGTGAGGTCGGCGCGGACCATCTCGGCCATCGCGGCGCCGTCGGGCAGGTCGGTCTTGTTCAGCGCGATCAGGCGGGGCCGCTCGTTGAGCGGGACGGCGTTGGAGGAGTTGTCCTCGGTGCCGCCGGCTCCTTCGACCTTGTCCGGCGCGTAGGCCGCGAGCTCGGCCTCGATGGCGTCGAGATCACCGAGCGGATCGCGGTCGCTCTCCAGCGAGGCGCAGTCGAGCACATGCACCAGGGCGGCGCAGCGCTCCACGTGGCGCAGGAACTCGTGGCCCAGACCCTTGCCCTCGGCGGCGCCGGGGATGAGCCCGGGCACATCGGCGACGGTGAAGCGGGTGTCGCCGGCTTCGACGACGCCCAGGTTGGGCACCAGGGTCGTGAAGGGGTAGTCAGCGATCTTGGGCCGCGCGGCGCTCATCGCGGCGATCAGGCTGGACTTGCCGGCGGAGGGGAAGCCGACCAGGGCGATGTCCGCGACGGACTTCAGCTCCAGGACGATGTCATTGGCCTCGCCGGGGGTGCCCAGCAGCGCGAAGCCGGGGGCCTTGCGCTTCTTCGAGGCGAGCGAGGCATTGCCGAGGCCGCCCTGTCCGCCCTCGGAGACGGTGTAGCGGGCGCCGGGCTCGACCAGGTCGGCCAGGACGCGGCCGTCGCGGTCCTTGACCACGGTGCCCTCGGGGACGGGCAGCTCGAGCACGGGGCCGCGGGTGCCGTGGCGGAGATCGCCCTGACCCACTCCCCCGTTCTCGCCGTGCCGGTGGGGCCGGTGGTGGTATTCCAGCAGCGTGGTGGTCTGCGGGTCGACCACGAGGACCACGGAACCGCCGTCACCGCCGTTGCCGCCGTCGGGCCCGCCGAGGGGCTTGAACTTCTCGCGGTGCACGGAGACGCAGCCGTGGCCACCGTTACCGCCCGTGGTGTGGAGGACCACTCGGTCGACGAAATGTGCCATGGCTGGAGACTCCTTGAAGAATATTCTGACTTAAGACAAGTCGAGGGTGGGCCCATCAAGTGGGCCCACCCTCGACTTTACGTGCGAAACGTCTGTGCAGGCCTGGATCAGGCTGCTGGGACGATGTTGACGACCTTCCGACCGCGACGGCTGCCGAACTCGACGGCGCCTTCTGCCAGTGCGAAGAGGGTGTCATCGCCACCGCGTCCGACGTTGACGCCGGGGTGGAACTTGGTGCCGCGCTGGCGGATCAGGATCTCACCAGCGGAGACGTTCTGGCCGCCGAAGCGCTTCACGCCCAGGTACTGTGCGTTGGAATCGCGGCCGTTGCGAGTCGAGCTCGCACCTTTTTTATGTGCCATTGGGTCTGCCTACCTCTCGGGAAGAACGGGGAATCTGCGAACCTTGATCGCCTCAGGCGATCGAGGTCACCTTGATGCGGGTGAGCTCAGAACGGTGACCCTGGCGCTTGCGGTAGCCGGTCTTGTTCTTGAACTTCTCAATGACGATCTTCTTACCGCGCAGGTTCTCCAGGACCTCGGCCTCAACCGTGATCTTGGCGAGCTCATCTGCTGCGGTAGTGACCTTGTCCCCGTCCACCAGCATCACTGCCGGCAGCTTAATGGTGCTGCCTGCCGCGCCCGGAAGACGGTCAACGGTCACAAGGTCTCCGACGGAAACCTTTTCCTGGCGGCCGCCAGCGCGGACAATCGCGTACACCACTTGGGACTCACTTCTCTCGATGATCATTACGGACTAAACCAATCGCGCATGTATACGGTGAATCCTCCTCACGGGAGATTCCCGCCGATCTGCGCGGAAGACATGTTGGTGCCTATAACACCAAGGGTCAACCTTACGCGAGGACCCCTGGTACAGCAAGTTGGCCGAACCCGCTCCCCCGGCGGGGGTGACGGGCTCGGCCAGCCGGCTACTCGGGGCGGACGATCTCCTCGGCCTTGACCCCTACGCCGAACATCACCGGCTCGCTCGCCGGCTTCTTCGTGCGCGTCTCGCCAGCGCCCTGCTCGGCCTGGGCCGAGGAGAAGGTCTTGCCTTCTGGCTTCTGCGCCGCGGCGATCTGCTGAACCTCACCGGAGGCGCCCTGGACGGATCCAGCGGCACGACGACGGCGACGGGTCGGTGCCGGGCTGCGCGGTTCACGCGAGTCCAGCGCCTGGCCCAGGGTGTCCAGTGAGGCCTGCTTGTCCTGGCCTGAAGCGCCCGCCGAGGACGGTGCTTTCTGCTCGCGCTTCTCGGCGCGTGGCAGCGGCACCTCCTCGCCGCCGATGGTGAGCACCTGCTCGGCGGGGGCACCGGCCGGAGCCGTCGCGTCGGATGTGCCGGACCCCTGCTTGGCAGAGCTCGAACCTGAGCCCGAGTTGCCGGCCGAGCCGGCGGTCTCGGTCTGGCCTTTAGTGCTCTGGGCTGTGCCCTGAGCCGCGTTCTGACCCGCGCTGCCGGCGGGCTGGCTGGCGCTGCGGCGGCCTCGACGGCGTGCCGGGCGTGACCCTGAGCCGGAGCCGGACCCGGTGGCGGCGCCCGCCTGGGCGTCCTCGCGGGAGCTGTCGCCGTCGTCGTCCCGCGCGGTGCCCTGGGCAGTGTCGCCGCTGGCGGAGCGCTGCTCCTCCTCGGCGTGCTTCGACGCGGTGGCGGCTGCGACCTGGGCGAGAGCCTGGCGAGCCTTCTCCTGGCGCTCCTTCTCCTCGGCGCTGACCTCGGGGGTGGACTGCTGGGAGTCGTTCTCGTCCTCGGGGCGCCGACCCTTGGCCTTGCTGCGGCGCTTCTTCGGCGCCCGGGCCTTCTGCGGGTCGCCGTGGGAGGTGAAGGAGGCGCCGTGCTCGATCGGCTCGGCGTGGGTGATCACGCCGCGTCCGGCACAGTGCTCGCAGTCCTCCGAGAAGACCTCGAGCAGGCCGGTGCCCATCCGCTTACGGGTCATCTGGATCAGACCCAGCGAGGTGACCTCGGCGACCTGGTGCTTGGTGCGGTCACGCCCCAGGCACTCGACCAGCCGGCGCAGCACCAGATCCCGGTTGACCTCGAGGACCATGTCGATGAAGTCGACCACGATGATGCCGCCGATGTCGCGCAGCCGCAGCTGCCGGACGAGCTCCTCGGCGGCCTCGAGGTTGTTCTTGGTGACGGTCTCCTCGAGGTTGCCGCCCGAGCCGACGAACTTGCCGGTGTTGACGTCGACCACGGTCATGGCCTCGGTGCGGTCGAAGACCAGCGAGCCGCCGGAGGGCAGGTTGACCTTGCGCTCCAGCGCCTTGTTCAGCTGCTCGTCGATCCGGTGGTGGGAGAAGATGTCGTTGGTCTGCTGCTCCTCCGGGATCCACTGCTGGAGCCGGTCGAGCAGGTGCGGCGCCACGTAGGTGACATAGGCCTCGATGTTGTCCCAGGTCTCTTCGCCCTGGACCTCCATGGAGGAGAAGTCTTCGTTGAAGACGTCGCGGACCACCTTGATGGTCAGGTCAGGTTCGGCGTAGAAGAGCTCGGGGGCGAGCACCTTCTTGTCATCGGACTGGCGCTGGATCTGGGCCCAGAGCGCACGCAGCCGGTTGATGTCGTTGGTCAGCTCCTCCTCGGAGGCGCCCTCCGCGGCGGTGCGCACGATCACGCCGGCGTTGTCCGGCATGTGGTCCTTCAGGACCTTCTTGAGCCGGGCGCGCTCGGTGTCGGGCAGCTTCCGCGAGATGCCGGTCATGGAACCGCCGGGGACGAAGACCAGGTAGCGCCCGGGAAGCGAGATCTGGCTGGTCAGCCGGGCTCCCTTGTGTCCGACCGGGTCCTTGGTGACCTGGACGAGCACGGAGTCCCCGGATTTCAGGGCGTTCTCGATCTTGCGCGGACCACCGCCGAGACGGGATGCGGCCCAGTCGACCTCACCGGCGTAGAGCACGGCGTTGCGGCCGCGACCGATGTCCACGAACGCGGCCTCCATGGAGGGCAGCACGTTCTGGACCTTGCCGAGGTAGACGTTGCCGATCAGCGAATCCTGGGTGGTGTGCGAGACGTAGTGCTCGGCGAGCACGCCGTCTTCGAGCACGCCGATCTGGATCCGCTCGCCGCGCTGGCGCACGATCATCTTGCGGTCCACAGATTCACGGCGGGCCAGGAACTCGGCCTCGGTGATGACCTGGCGGCGGCGACCGGTGTCCCGGGAGGACCGACGGCGCTGGCGCTTGGCCTCGAGCCGGGTGGAGCCCTTGAGCCCGGTGACCTTGTCCGAGACCGGGGCCTCGGCGGATTCGCGCGGGGCGCGCACCCGAGTGACCGTGTGGGCGTCGTCCTCGTTGGACTCGACCTCGAGATCGGCGCTGCCGCGACGACGACGGCGGCGCTTGCGGATCACCGGCTCGTCATCATCGGCGGAGCTGGACCGGCGCTCGGCGCGGTTCTCCGAGTTGGATCCGTTCTTCGCCGAGGCGCTGGAGTCGGCGTCCTCGGAGTCATCGTTCTTGGAGTCAGCGTTTCGGGAGTCTCCGTTCCCGCCGGAGGACTGGGAGTCAGAGGACCCGGAATCGCCGTCCTGGGAGTCATCGGAGCTGCGGTTCTTGTTCCGCCCGCCGCGCCGACGCTTCCGGCGCGAGCGACGGCCCGGGCCGTCACCGTCCTGGTCATCCTCGGACTGTGAGTCCCAACCCTGGGAATCCTCGTCTTCGGCATCCTGATCACCGAAGCTGCCGCCATCGGAGTCGCTGCTCCGGGTGTCGCTGTTCCGGGAGTCGCTGTTCTGCGTGTCGGAGCCTGCCGCGTCGCCCTTGGACGGGCTGCCGGCGGCGGAGCCGCTGCGCCGCGAACCGCGACGTCGCGATCCGGACTCGGGCTCGTCGTCGTTCTGATCAGCAGAGTCGTCGGTGTCGGCGCTGCGACGCTTCGACGGCGTCCGGGCCTTCACGGTGGCCAGATCCGGCGCCTGGAAGAGGACGCTCACGGCGTCGTCCTGGACGGCTGCCCGGGGGGCCTCTGCATCTTTGGCGTCGGGCTGTTTGGCATCAGCGTCGCCGCGGGAGGGCTCGGAGCTCTCCTTCGACGGCTGCGGAGCACTGAACGGATTGAAGATGTCGTTGCTGCCCGCGGCGTCGTCTTCGGGGGTCTCGGGGTGGGACATTATGGAATTGCTCCTGACCGCTCCCACGGTGCCACACTCACCGCGTCTGCGGCTCTGCTTAGGTGGATTCAGCCGGTCGCGTTGACCCTGGCTCTCACAAAGGGTGCGACCTGCTCGTTCCACGTATTGGTGTTTGTCTTAAACCTATGTTCCAAGCTCCACCGGCTTTCCGGGCGCTGCTCCGATGCTTCTCGGAGCGCGCTCTGCGCGGCCTTCCAGTGGATGCTCATCGCTCCCCTGTCCTCATGCTGTGAACGTTTCTCACGGCGGCGTCTCTGAGGCTGGGGTGACGTCATGCAAGCCTTCTCGGTCTGCGGGTGTGGTCCGCTCGCCGATGCAACTCAGTATCGCATACCCCTCCAGTTATCTTGCGTAGAATCCCCGCATGGCCCTACACCCAACTGATCAGCTGATTCGCCCCCGCGTCGCCTCCACGCGATCGGTGGGACTCTGGCTGCTGCTGACCTCCGTGATCGGCGCGGTGGCCAGCGGACTGCTCATGTATGAGCGCATCCAGCTCTGGCAGGACGCTGACTACACCACGGCCTGTGACATCAACCCATGGGTCTCCTGCGGGCTCGTGATGGACTCCTGGCAGGCGTCGAGCTTCGGCTTCCCGAACATCTTCTTGGGCGTCATCGGGTTCCCGATGGCGATCCTGGTCGCAGTGACCATCCTGGGCCGGGTGCAGCTGCCGCGCTGGTACTGGCTGGGACTGCAGGCCGGCGTCACCTTCGCACTGGCCTTCTGCATCTGGCTGTGGTCCCAGGCGGTGTTCGTCATCGGCGCGCTCTGCCCCTACTGCATGGTCGTGTGGGCGGCGGTCATCCCGATGTTCGTCATCGTCACGGCTCGCAACATCGCCACCGGCGCGCTGCCGGCCGGTCCCGGGCTGCAGAAGTTCTCTGCTGACTGGTGGTGGGTGTTCATCGTGCTGATCTACCTGGTGGTGCTGGGCAGCATCATCGTGCAGTTCCCTCAGGCCTTCACCGGCTGAGGCGCCGACCGGCCCTCCTGAGATATCGTGGAAACCGGCGTGCAAGACTCGCCGAACGTGTGACCTGCAGATATTTAGGAGCTGGCAATGTCCCAGACCGTAAGTGCCGTCGTCGTCAAAGAGAAGAACGGTCCCGCCGTTCTCGAGCAGATCATCGTGCCGGACCCGATCGCTGGTGAGGTCGTGGTCGATGTCCTCACCTGCGGCGTGTGCCAGACCGATCAGCACTACCAGCAGGGTGAGGTGGGCGACAACTTCCCCTACCTGCTGGGCCACGAAGCCACCGGCCGGGTCTCGAAGATCGGTGAGGGTGTGACCAACGTGAAGGTCGGCGACACCGTGATCCTGAACTGGCGCGCAGTCTGCGGCGAATGCCGCGCCTGCCGCAGGGGTGAGCCGAAGTACTGCTTCGACACCCACAACGCCGAGCAGCAGATGACGCTGACCGACGGCACTCCGCTCGAGGCGGCCCTGGGCATCGGAGCCTTCGCCGAGAAGACCCTGGTCGCCGCAGGACAGTGCACCGTGATCGAGGATGTCCCCGCAGAGTCATACGCCGCCGTCGGCCTGCTCGGCTGCGGGATCATGGCCGGCATCGGTGCCGCGATCAACACCGGTGAGGTCAAGCTCGGCGAGTCCGTCGCCGTGATCGGCGCCGGCGGGGTCGGCACCGCCGCGGTGCTGGGCGCGAAGCTGGCCGGAGCGACGACGATCATCGCGGTGGACCTGGATGAGCGAAAGCTCGCCAAGGCCGCCGAGCTCGGCGCCACCCACACGATCAACTCCAGCGAGTCCGACGCGGTGGAGACCATCCGCGAGCTGACCGGCGGCTTCGGCGCCGATCTGGTCATCGACGCCGTGGGCCGGCCGGAGACCTATAAGCAGGCGTTCTACGCCAGGGATCTCGCCGGACGCGTGGTGCTGGTCGGGGTGCCCGATCCCTCCCTCACCCTGGAGCTTCCGCTGGCCGATGTCTTCGGCCGCGGCGGCTCGCTGAAGTCCTCCTGGTACGGCGACTGCCTGCCCTCCCGGGACTTCCCCATGCTGGTCAGCCACTATCGCAGCGGCAACCTCGACCTCGACGCCTTCGTCACCGAACGGGTGAGCCTCGACCAGGTCCAGGAAGCATTCGACACGATGAACCGCGGCGAGGTGCTGCGCTCGGTCGTCGAGCTGCAGTCCTCCCCGCAGAATTGAGGAGCCCCATGAGCACCAGCTTCGAGAATCTCGTCACCTCCGGAACGTTCTCGCTCGACGGCGGAACCTGGGATGTGGACAACAACGTCTGGATCATCGGTGACGAGCACGAGGTCATCATCATCGATCCGGCCCACGACGCCGACGCCGTGGCCAAGGCGGTCGGGGAACGTGCCGTGAGCGCGATCCTGCTGACCCACGGACATGACGACCACATCAGTCAGGCCCTCGAGGTGCAGAAGCGCCTCGGCGGCCGGATCCACCTCAACCCTGAGGACCAGATGCTCTGGGACTCGGTCCATGAGGGCACCGTGCCGGATGTCCACATCGGCGACGGCGACGTGTTCACCGTGGGTGACGCCACCCTGGTGGCGATCCACACTCCGGGCCACTCCCCCGGGTCCACCTGCTTCTATTCCGAGGCACTGGCCAGCCCTGACGGGACCACGCGGCCGGTGCTGTTCTCCGGGGACACGCTGTTCTCCGGCGGCCCCGGGGCCACCGGGCGGTCCTACTCCAGCTTCGAGACCATCATCGAGTCGATCCGGACTCGACTGTTCCAGGAGCTGCCCGCCGAGACCGTGGTCAACACCGGGCACGGCCCGTCGACCTCGATCGGGACCGAGTCGCCGCAGCTGCAGGAATGGATCGACCGCGGCGAGTGACCAGCTGATGAGGTGATCAGCCGCGTGCAGCGACGGTGGAAGGGATCGGCGAGGGTTCGTCGATCCCTTCCACCGTCCGGCGGCGACGGTAGACCTCAAGCACGGCCGCTTCGATCTTCTCCACGGTGGTGTCCACGCCCAGGTCGGTGATCGAACCGGCGGTGAGCGGGTCCCAGGGGATTCCCAGCGCAGCGTAGGCCCGGGAGAGCACCCGGCGTATCGGTGCGCCGTCTTCGACGATGATCGAGGAGGAGAAGAGCCAGCCCGAGCTGATCACCCGCTGGGCGGTTCCGATGAGCTTGATCCGCAGATCAGGATCCGCTCGCGAGACTCCGTGGATCGAATGATCCCCCGGGCAGTACTCCCCGGGGATGGGACCCAGACGGGCCGAGACGCCCGCGATCTCCAGCGCCTCGCGCAGCAGCTCGCCGAACTCGGTGAACCTGGCCTGGGAGTGCCGGATCGGATCCGGGTCCGGCTCGATGTGGTCGATGACCAGGGAGCCCCGATGATAGGCCGCCGCGCGGCCTCCGGCGCGGCGCACCAGCGGGGTGAAGCCTTCTTCCCGACAGACCGCAGCCGCGGCCGCGAAGCCCGGCAGCCGTTCATCCCGCTGTCCGAAGGCCACCGTGGGTTCCGGCCGGTAGAGCCGCAGCAGCGGGGCGACCCCAGCGTCGGCCGGGCGCTCAGCATCCCGGGAGCGTGCTGCGGCCCGAGTGCGGTTCAGCAGAGCCAGTGCCCGCTCGAGATCAGCCTCGGCGCCGCGGCTCGTGTGCTGCCGATAGACCTGGAGCTGCTCCGGCATGGTCATGTCAGGTTCGTCATGGTGGGTGTCAGTCGCTTGGGGGTCGTGAACTGGGAGGACATGCCAGTTTACTCGACCGGACGAACCTCAGCCGGCGCCGACCTGCAGCTGGGTCATGAGCGAAAGGCTGTCGGCGTTGAGCCAGTACTCGACGATCAGATGATCTGCGACTCGCAGAAGGTCCGTGCCGTGGAACAGCACTGCCGTGCCCCCCGGGGCGGCGGCCCCAGGTACTCCTCCGCCGTAGTGTCCGGTGGCCGCCCAGCGCACCACGACCAGGTCGCCGTCGACGATGGGGCCCACCTCGATGCTGAAGTTGAGGTCCGACATGAGCGGACGCATCTGGGTGACGCGCTGCTTCATCCCCGCGAGGCTGAAGGCAGACCAGAGAGATTTCTGAGCCGGGTTCCGTCAGACCGGTCATAATGACTGTTGTAGGCACAGGGTTTGATGCGGGTCGTTCCTGAGAGGAAGGAGACGACCGTTGCTTCTAGGTCGGCACGCCGAGTGCCGTCGGGTCGAGCAGCTGCTGGGTGAGGCGAGAGCCGGGCGCAGCGGCGCGCTTGTGGTGCGCGGCGAGGCCGGCGTCGGCAAGACGGCCCTCTTGGAGCACCTGCACACCAGCGCCGAGGAGCTCGGCTTCCGCATCGATACCTCCACAGGCATCGAGGCGGAGACGCAGTTCGCGTACGCGGGTCTGCATCAGCTGTGTGCTCCCCTGCTCGACCAGATGCCCTCGCTGCCGGAGCCGCAGCAGCTGGCCCTCGGCGTCGCGCTCGGTCGCGAGGCCGGGTCCACGCCCGATAGATTCCTGGTCGGCCTGGCAGCTCTGGGGCTGTTCTCCGAGGCGGCCGAGAAGCACGGGCTGCTGTGTCTCGTCGATGACGCCCAGTGGCTCGATCCCGCGTCGGCCGAGGTGCTCGCCTTCGTCGCACGCCGGATCGGGGCCGAACGGGTGGCCATGGTGTTCGGCGTTCGCGACGACGAGCCCGGAGGCGCGGTCTTCGCCGGCCTGCCCGAACTGCCTCTGAGGAGACTCGGCGACACGGATGCCCGTCTGCTGCTGGACTCGGTCGTCCCGGTTCCCCTCGACGACGAGGTCCGGGAACGGATCATCGCGGAGACTCGCGGACATCCGCTCGCCCTGGTCGAGCTTCCCTCCCACACCCCGCCGGCCCGACTTGCCGGCGGGTTCCAGCAGCCGGACCTCTCGGACGTCTCCAGTCGGGTGCAGACCGAGTATCGAAATCGGTCGCAGGGGCTCCCTGAGGAGAGTCAGCGGCTGCTGCTGCTCGCCGCGGCCGATCCGACCGGGGATCCCACCCTGCTCCAGCGCGCCGCCGAGCATTCCGGGATCGGGGAAGGCTCGGCGTTTCCCGCCGAGTCGGCGGGGCTCTTCGAGATCGGTCCCCGGGTGCGCTTCCGGCATCCCCTCGTGCGATCGGCCGTCTATCGGGCGGCGGACCCGGCCGATCGTCGCCGCGCGCACGCGGCTCTGGCGGCTGTCACCGATCCGACCTCGGAGCCGGATCGTCGGGCTTGGCACGCGGCCCAGGCGACCTCCGGGGTCGACGAGCGCGTCGCCGGGGACCTCGAGCGATCAGCCACCCGCGCCAGGGCGCGTGGAGGCTATGCCGCCGCGGGAGCGTTCCTGCTGCGATCGACCCAGCTGACCCCGAATCCGGCCGTCCGGGCAGCACGCGCCCTGGAGGCGGCGCACGCCGTGCACGAGTCGGGTGCCTCCGACACCGCGCTGGATCTTCTCACGACGGCGGAAGCGGGCCCGCTCGATCCCGCTCAGCGCGCACGGCTTTCCCTGCTGCGCGCGCAGATCAGCTTCCATCTGAGCCGGGATCAGACGGTTCCGGAGATGCTCCTGGGTGCCGCACGCGATGTGGCCGCCTTTGATCCGGACCTGGCTCACGAGTCACATCTCCACGCCCTCGATGCGGCTCTGGTCATCGGTGGTCCGACGTCGCGGATCGTCGCCGAGGCGGCCCTCGCGGATTCCTCCCTCACACTCGTCGGCCGACCGGTCGATCGGCTGCTGCGCGCACTGTCAGCCACGATGGTCCGGGGATTCGCCGAGGGTGTTCCTGTGCTCCGCGACGCACTGCGAGCGGTGTGCGATGCCGATCCCTCCGGTGCCCCGGCAGGGCAGTACCCCTCCTGGCTCTGGCTCGCGGCACGTGCTGCCGTCGGCATCCTGGACGATGACCTGGCCTATCGACTCGCGGAGGCGAACGTCCGATCGGCGCGGGCGGAAGGAGCGCTGTCGGGACTCGCCAGCGCGCTCAACTTCCACGCCAACATCCTTGCGCTCGGCGGTGAGCTCACCCGCGCCGGTGAGATGGCAGGGCGGTCGATCGCCATCTCGGAATCCATCGGCGGCGTGCCGATGCGTCACGCCGAAACCATCGTCGCCGCCTGGCGTGGTGACGCTGACACCGTCGCGAGGCTCCAGGAGCTCACCGTGCGGGATCGCGGCAATCCTCCGGAAGGAGCGGAGGTCGCGCTGGCAGCCTACGCCAGCGCTGTGGTGTCCAACGCCCTGGGCGACTACGAGAAGGCGCAGCGAGCCGCCACTATGACCTGCGAGTGTGTCGCACTGTCACTGAGCAGCGTGGGCCTGGCGGAGCTGATCGAGGCATCCACCCGCACCGGTGATCCGCCCAGCGCCGCCCGGGCCCTCGAGGAGCTGAGCACCCGTGCCGATGCCTGCGGGACGCCGTGGGCCCGGGGACTTCAGGCGCGCTCGCGTGCATTGACGCTCTCCGGCCCCTCGGCCGAGGCACACTACCGCGCCGCGATCACGCATCTTGAAGACTCACGGCTGACCGGCGAGTCTGCGCGGGCCCACCTGGTCTACGGCGAATGGCTGCGGCGCCAGGGCCGCCGTCAGGAGGCCCGGAAGGAGCTGCGGATGGCGCACGATCTCCTCTCGCGCATCGGCGCGGACGCGTTCGCCGCGCGAGCGGCGAAGGAGCTCCGGGCGACCGGTGAGCACCCACGTCGTCGCACGACGCCATCGACCGGTGAGCTCACCGCCCAGGAGCTGCAGGTTGCGCGGCAGGTGGCCACCGGAGCCACCTCCCGGGAAGTGGGTGCGCAGCTGTTCCTGAGCCCCCGCACGATCGAGGCGCACCTGCGGAGCATCTACCGCAAGCTCGGGATCAGATCGCGTCGCGAGCTGAGGGAGTTTCCGCTGTCCTGACGCCCCGGGGTGGGTGCCCCGGTCAACCGAGGGTCTGGTCCGCGCGCACGCGAGTGTCCCGCGATTCCTCCGCATAGCGACGGCGGGTGCCGCGCCGGGATCTGGGAGCTTCTTCACGTGGCCGCGGCAGCGCGATCGTCGAGTCGAATTCGCTGATCACCAGAGCGGCAGTGCTCGCGAAGCTGGCGGCGATGGCGATGACCAGTGAGGGGATGTACGCAGATGGCTCCGGCGGCCATCCGCCGATGAGCCACGGCAGGACGAAGGCGATGAGCACCGCGGCGGTCGTGATCCATTCGTTGAGGATCAGCGGCATCGATGAGCCGGCTCCGCCCCGAGTCAGGACCTGCCGCACTGTCCCGACCGTGGCGGCGAGCAGCATGGCGATCAGCGCGAGAAACGTCAGCGCACCCCAGATCGGCTCGGCGAAGACCAGCACCAGCGGCAGGAGCAGCGGAAGCGAGTAGGCGACGAAGACCCACCGCACGGCGACGCGCATATAGCGGTCGATCGGGATCGTGGTGCTCGTGGCCGACCGGTAGTGGGACAGGTCGAGATAGAAGAAGACCCCGACGATGAACGTGCCGAGCAGAGTCGCCGAGACCCCGGAGACGGCGAGCAGGAACTCCGCGACGTCAACCGGCATGGGTGGATTCCGCGGATCGCTGGGGGCCTTCGTCCAGATCAGACATGAGTTCTCTCTGGAATGCTCAGGCGTTCGTCGTCCGCGGCATCGAACCGAGCCTCCACCCGTTCGCACGCGATCAGACTTGCACGGAAGAGCACGTCCAGCTGCGCCGGGTTGTAGAGATCGGCGATCGCCTCCGAGATCGTCTGCCGGACGACGGATTCACTCCTCGACAGACGCTCGGACTGATTCAGCAGCCAGGGGTAGTCGGCGAGATTCTGCGCGAGGACCGGCGCGAGAAGCTGCACGAGACCTTCCCTGCTCGTCTCGTCGGCGTCCGGCGGGAGGCGGTCTATCTGCGCGCCGAGACGGTCGATCGCCTCGTCGACCTCCACCATGCGTCGCAGGTCAGCCATGGCCTGTGCGTCGTAGAGCTGGCCGGAGATGTGCAGGATCGATCGATCCGACTCCGACAGCCGAGATGCCACCGATTCGAACCCGGCCGGTGCATCGGCGGGAGCGTCCTCGCGCAGAATCGCGGCGAGGTCCGTCCGCGCCTGCTGGAGCCGCTCGATGCCGGCCATCAGCTCCGCGTCCAACTGGTGCAGAACCTCCTGGCCGTCCTCACGGCCGGCCTGCACAGCACCGATCCGCCCCAGCGGCAGACCGAGGCCGACGAGCCGCCGGATCTGGAGCAGCTGCACGAGGTGTCTCACCCCGTACTGCTTGTATCCGTTGGTTCTCCGCTCGGGTTCGTCGAGAAGCCCGAGGCGGTGATAGTGCCGGACCGTGTTCACGGTCGTCGACGCCATGTCCGCGATCTCGCTCGTGCTCCATGCCACAGTGAGTCTCCCTCTCAGGTGTGTCGCGTCGTGACGCCCTCGACCTGGAGGCCGATGATCAGGCAGCCAAGCGCGGCGGCCGCAGTGACGCCGTTCGCCGGGGAGTCATGATTCGCGCCCGAGGCACCGGGCGGCCTTCGTTCCGAACTCGCAGCGGAGGTCGAGACCGGGCGGATTCTCGTGATGTCCAGATACTCGCTCATGCGTGGTCTCCTCCGGGGCAGACCGTTCTGCACGGTCGTGGGCGATGACCACAGGATCGCATCGGCGAGATGAGTCTCGCGTCGGTGAAAGTCACCTAACCGGCGGAACAGGAGTGGGGTGGGGATCGATTCCGGGGTCACCTGAAGGTCAGAGCCGGCGGGAAGCTGTTCTGGACCGCGAACGTGCCCCCGCCCGCCGGTCCCGTCGCAGTGAACACAGAAGAGGCCCGGATCCGCGATATTTCGCGGATCCGGGCCTCTGACCAGAAGTTCTCCGGACCTAGAGAGAAGCGCTCAGAAGTCCCAGTCGTCGTCTTCGGTCTCTTCGGCCTTGCCGATCACGTAGGAGGACCCGGAGCCGGAGAAGAAGTCGTGATTCTCATCGGCGTTCGGGCTCAGCGCGGAAAGGATGGCCGGGTTCACGTCGGTCAGCTCCTTGGGGAACATCGCCTCATAGCCCAGGTTCATCAGGGCCTTGTTGGCGTTGTAGTGCAGGAACTTCTTCACGTCCTCGCTGAGGCCCACGCCGTCGTAGAGGTCGTGGGTGTACTGCAGCTCGTTCTCGTAGAGCTCGTACATCAGCTCGTAGGTGTAGTCCTTGAGCTCCTGCTGACGCTCCGGAGTCTCACGCTCCAGGGCGCGCTGGTACTTGTATCCGATGTAGTAGCCGTGCACGGCCTCGTCGCGGATGATCAGCCGGATGATGTCTGCGGTGTTGGTCAGCTTCGCCCGTGAGGACCAGTGCATCGGCAGGTAGAAGCCGGAGTAGAACAGGAAGGACTCCAAGATGGTGGAGGCCACCCGCTTCTTCAGTCCGTCATCGCCGTGGTAGTAGTCCATGACGATCTGGGCCTTGCGCTGCAGGTTCGCGTTCTCCTTGGACCAGCGGAAGGCCTCGTCGATCTCCTTGGTGGAGCACAGCGTGGAGAAGATCTGCGAGTAGGACTTGGCGTGGACCGATTCCATGAAGGAGATGTTGGTCATCACCGCCTCCTCGTGCTGGGTCAGCGCGTGCGGGATCAGCGCGACCGCGCCGACGGTGCCCTGGATGGTGTCCAGCAGTGTGAGTCCGGTGAAGACCCGCATGGTGAGGGTCTTCTCCTCCTCGGTCAGGGTGGCCCAGGACTGGACGTCGTTGGAGAGCGGGATCTTCTCCGGCAGCCAGAAGTTGTTGACCAGCCGGTTCCAGACCTCGCTGTCCTTCTCGTCTTCGAGGCGGTTCCAGTTGATCGCCTCGACGTGCTCGAGGAGCGCTTTAGATGGTGTCAACGTCAGGAGTCTCTTTCTAGAGGAAGGGGCTTCCGGGACGGGCGGTGATGATCACAGCCCCGATGGGACCGAGGGTCAGAGCATGCAGGAGACGCAGCCGTCGACCTCGGTGCCTTCCAGCGCGAGCTGACGCAGGCGGATGTAGTACAGGGTCTTGATGCCCTTGCGCCACGCGTAGATCTGCGCCTTGTTGATGTCACGGGTGCTGGCGGTGTCCTTGAAGAACAGCGTCAGGGACAGGCCCTGATCCACGTGCTGGGTCGCAGCGGCGTAGGTGTCGATGATCTTCTCGTACCCGATCTCATAGGCATCCTGGTAGTACTCCAGGTTGTCATTGGTCAGGTAGGGGGCCGGATAGTAGACGCGCCCGAGCTTGCCCTCCTTGCGGATCTCGATCTTCGAGGCCACCGGGTGGATCGAGGAGGTCGAGTTGTTGATGTAGGAGATCGAACCGGTGGGCGGCACCGCCTGCAGGTTCTGGTTGTAGATGCCGTGGGCCATGACCGAGGCCTTGAGCTGAAGCCAGTCGGCCTGGGTCGGGATGGCCACGTGGCTGAACAGCGTACGGACCTTCTCGGTGGCCGGAGCCCACTCCTGCTCGGTGTACTTCTCGAAGAACTCACCGCTCGCGTACTGCGAGTTCTCGAAGCCGTCGAACCGCTGACCGGTCTCGATGGAGATCTGGTTCGAGGAGCGCAGCGCGTGGTAGAGCACCGTGTAGAAGTAGATGTTGGTGAAGTCGATGCCCTCGTCGGAGCCGTAGAAGACGCGTTCCCGCGCCAGGTAGCCGTGCAGGTTCATCTGGCCCAGCCCGATGGCGTGTGAGCGCCGGTTGCCCTCAGCGATGGAGGGGACCGAGTTGATGTAGGACATGTCCGAGACGGCGGTCAGCGTGCGGATCGCGGTCTCGATGGTCTGCCCGAAGTCCGGGGAGTCCATCGCCTTGGCGATGTTCATCGACCCCAGGTTGCAGGAGATGTCCTTGCCGATCTCGGAGTAGCTCAGGTCGTCTGCGTACTCGCTGGGCTCTGAGACCTGCAGGATCTCGGAGCAGAGGTTGGACATGGAGATCCGTCCGGCGATCGGGTTGGCCCGGTTCACCGTGTCTTCGAACATCACATACGGGTAGCCGGACTCGAACTGGATCTCGGCCAGGGTCTGGAAGAACTCGCGGGCGTTGATCTTGGTCTTGCGGATCCGCGCGTCGTCGACCATCTCGTGGTACTTCTCGGTCACCGAGATCTCGCTGAACGCCTTGCCGTAGACGCGCTGGACGTCGTAGGGGCTGAACAGGTACATCGGCTCGTTCTTCTTGGCGAGCTCGAAGGTGATGTCGGGGACGACGACGCCGAGCGAGAGCGTCTTGATCCGGATCTTCTCGTCCGCGTTCTCGCGCTTGGTGTCGAGGAAGCGGAAGATGTCCGGGTGGTGGGCGTTGAGGTAGACCGCGCCGGCGCCCTGGCGTGCGCCGAGCTGGTTGGCGTAGGAGAAGGAGTCTTCCAGAAGCTTCATCACCGGGATCACACCGGAGGACTGGTTCTGGATGTGCTTGATCGGGGCGCCGTTCTCGCGGATGTTGGTCAGCGAGAGGGCCACACCTCCCCCGCGCTTGGAGAGCTGCAGGGAGGAGTTGATGGCGCGCGCGATGGACTCCATGTTGTCCTCGATGCGCAGCAGGAAGCAGGAGACCAGCTCGCCGCGCTGCTTCTTGCCCGAGTTCAGGAAGGTCGGGGTCGCGGGCTGGAACCGGCCGGAGATCATCTCATCGACCATCTTCGTCGCCAGCTGCTCGTCGCCGCGGGCCAGGTGCAGCGCGACCATGGTGACCCGATCCTCGTAGCGCTCCAGGTAGCGGTCACCGTCGAAGGTCTTCAGCGCGTAGGAGGTGTAGAACTTGAAGGCGCCCAGGAAGGTCGGGAAGCGGAACTTCGCGGCGTAGGCACGGTCGAAGATGGTGCTGATGAACTCCTTGGAGTACTGCTCCAGGGTCTCGGCCTCGTAGTAGTCGTTCTCGACCAGGTAGCCCAGCTTCTCTTCCAGGTTGTGGAAGAACACGGTGTTGGTGTTCACGTGGTCCAAGAAGTACTGACGGGCCGCGAGCTGGTCGGCCTCGAACTGGATCTCACCATCGGGGCCGTAGAGGTTGAGCATGGCATTGAGCTCGTGGTAGCTCAGACCCTGCCACTGGGCAGGCATGACTTTGGCCAGCGGTGCGTCCATGGAGTCCCTGCCGTGCTGGGTCTGTGCGCTGCTCGCCGCGTTCAGCGGCTTGATTGCTGTTTCCAAAACTCTTCCAATCCCGTCTCGACCGTGGCCACGTCTTCGGGTGTGCCCATCAGTTCAAATCTGTATAGGTGAGGGACTCGGCACTTGGCGGCGACGATGTCACCGGCGATGCAGTAGCTCTCGTGAAAATTCGTGTTGCCCGCGCCGATCACTCCGCGCAGGAGGTTCCTGTTGGACTCGACGTTGAGGAACTTGATGACCTGCTTCGGCACCGAGCCTTCTCCGCCGTCGGCGCCGTAGGAGGGAAGGACCAGGACGAAGGGCTGCTCCGCCGCGAGGGTCTCATCCTTGGTGCGCAGCGGGAGTCTCGCGATCTCTCCTGCCCCGCGCTGAAGCTTCTCCACGAACCGGTGCGTGTTGTTCGACACCGAGGAGAAGTAGATCAGCCGTGCCGTGGTGTTCACGGCTGCATCAGGCGACCGAGCTGATCGCAGCGTGCTGAACGGCCAGCTCGGAGATCTTGTCGGGGCGGAATCCGGACCAGTGGTCGGACTCGGTGATGACCACGGGAGCCTGCATGTAGCCCAGGCCGCGCAGCCGCTCGAGGGCCTCGGCATCCTGGGTGATGTCGACGGTCTCGTAGGTCACGCCGTTCTTGTCCAGGGCGCGGTAAGTGGCGTTGCACTGGACGCATGCGGGCTTGGTGTAGACAGTGACAGACATGAGGATCTCCGATTCAAACGTGACGTTCAGGCGTTGCTCCAATACTACATCTTGGGTTCGCGGATGTCAGCGGACACTAGATGCTGTACTTGCACGCGTGTAGTTCTCCACCGGCCGTCCACAGGGCCTGTGGAGCGCGGGTCCCCTGGAATGGCGGGGAAGTGGACCCCTTGCCGGGTCTTCCTCCACAGCTGTGGACTCCGATACTCCCAAGGAGAAGTTTCTTCGAGCACCGCGTGTCTCGGCGTGTCTGCCCCGGGACATCGGCAGATGTTGCGTCTACATGCCCCATTATTCCCCAGATGTTGTGTTTGGGGTCTCATTCTGGACCGGAGCGGCGCTCGGTGGCCACGGGCCTCTGTCTCCGTGCCCGACGCGGCTCATCCCGGCCATAGTGCCGCGGTCGCGGTGATCACAACGATTGCATAGAGGGACTTCACAGACACTGCACCTAGGGTCGAGAATCGAAGCAGCGGTCCCCTGACCGCCGACTTGCAGCCTCGGGCTGCGAGCCCCGGAAACCCCTAGGAGAACTTCCCCCATGTCCGCTGGACGCGCTCCTGCCACTGACAGTCAGTTTCTTCCCTTCGACACCGATGAGGGGATCTCGCCGAGCACAGGGGTACGGGTACCGCCCAGCAAGGACCTGGCCCGGCAGGCGGAGAAGAAGGTCCAGCGCAGCGAGTCCGACGTCTACCGTCAGCTGCTCTCGGAGCTGCACAGCAGCGCCGGCGAGGAGGGCGCGGGCATGGCGGTGCGGATGGCTGACATCCGGCGGCAGCTCACCGAGTTCCAGCTGCACTACAAGTTCGGCATGGATGAGGTGCTGACCAAGATCAACGTGCTGCGTGAGGAGTTCGAGCACACCCGCGACTACTCCCCCATCGAGCACGTGAACTACCGGCTGAAGTCCCTGGATCGGATCCTGGACAAGGTACAGCGCTACGGCGCCGAGCCCACGCTGGAAAGCATCCGCCATTCCATCCGGGACATCGCCGGGATCCGGATCACCTGCTCCTTCGTCTCTGACGCGTACTGGGTCGCGGAGATGCTGTGCAGCCAGCCCGATCTCCGGGTGGTCGAGGTCAAGGACTACATCCGCACGCCCAAGGTCAACGGCTACCAGAGCCTGCACGTGATCGTGCAGGTCCCGGTCTTCCTCTCCAACCGCACCGAGTTCGTCTACGTGGAGGTCCAGATCCGCACTGTGGCGATGGACTTCTGGGCCTCGCTGGAGCACAAGATCTACTACACCTATGACGGCGAGGTGCCCGGCGACATCCTCGACGAGCTGCGCGACGCCGCCGTCCAGGCCGCGGCGCTGGACCAGCAGATGGCCTCGATCCGGGACCGGGTCACCGCACTGAAGGATCAGGCCCCGGTCTCGGGACAGGGCGCCACCGGACCGACCCCTCGGGACCGGGCGACCACGGGGGCCTGGTTCCCCTCCGATGACGCGATGGGGACCACCTGGAAGTGGGAGGACATCGCCAAGCACGCCGGCGGGCCGCACGAGGCCCCGCAGAGCTGAGGCATCCGCGCGGGCCCAGCATCGACGGGCCCAGCATCACCTGGCCCGTACCGCCGGATCGGCCGCCGCGGCCCCGCGGACCGAGCGCGTCACTCCGAAGCAGGTCAGTCCCAGAGCTGCGCGAAGTGCTGGATCGGGCCGTGGCCCTGGCCGACGTCGAGGCGCTCAGAGTCCTGAAGCGCTGAAGTCATCCAGTCCTTGACCACCGGAAGCGCGGTGGACCAGCTGTGCCCGCGCGCGGCGAGGGTGGCCAGCGCCGCCGAGACCGAGCATCCGGTCCCGTGGGTGTTCTGCGTGTGGATCCGGGGTGAGAGGAACTGCTCCTCCGCGGGACGCACGCCTGCGCGCTGCGGGTAGACCAGGGTGTCGACGACGTGTTCCTGCGCCGTGGCATCGTCGAGATGTCCTCCCTTGGCCAGCACCACGACCTGATGCTCATCGGCGACGGCGCGGGACTGGGAGATCAGCCCCGTGGGATCGCTGGCAGGCTCGGCCCCGGCCAGCAGGGCGAGTTCTGGCACGTTGGGCGTGATCAGGTCCGCCCGGTGCAGGAACGCGATCAGCGCGGACTCGGCGGCGGCGTCGAGCAGCCGGTCCCCCGAGGTGGCGATCATGACCGGGTCCAGCACCAGCACGGGCCCGGAGCCGTCGACGTCGTCCTGCGCATCCCCGCCGTCACCATCTTCGCCGTCACCATGCCTGCCGTGGCCGAGAGAATCCACCCACTCCGCCACGGTGGTGATGATCTCCTCGGTGCCGAGCATCCCGATCTTGATGGCGTCCAGCGCCACATCGTCGGAGACGGCGTCCAGCTGGGCGCGCAGGAAGCTCACCGGGGGCAGGTGGATCTCTCGCACGCCCCGGGTGTTCTGCGCCACCAGTGCGGTCACCACACACATCCCGTATCCCCGGTGCGCCGCGAAGCTCTTCAGGTCCGCCTGGATCCCGGCCCCACCTGTGGGGTCGGTGCCGGCGATCGAGAGGATGTTGGGGATGCTGCGCGGTGACGTGGTGCTCATGGCTCCATGCTAATCGGTCCGCACGGCTCCCATCGGGCTCTACCGTCGGCGAGCCCGCACGGGGTCATCCACGGGTGGTGCCAGGTCAGTCGATCACGGTGTGGCTGCCCACGCGCCGGTCATCGTCGGCACCGGTGACCTCACCGGTCTCATAATCCACCTCGAGCGCCTGGACCGAGCCGAAGCCGCCCCACTCGTCGGGCCAGACCTGCAGCTCCCAGCCGAGGTCCTCGAGCGCCTCCCTGGTCTCGTCGTCGGGCTCATCGTCGAGGACCAGAAGCTCGTCCTCCGCGATGAGGCGGAAGCGCAGCCCGTCCACGGCCTCCTGCAGCGGCGCGTCCTGCAGCCCCCACTGGGTGAGCACGGTGCCCATGATGTTCAGGATCTGGTGACCACCGGGGGTGCCGATGCCCAGCACCGGGCGCTGCTCGTCGTCGAGGACGATGGTGGGCATCGACCAGGTCACCGACTTCCGGCCGGCCTCTGGTCGGTTCGCCGGGGAGTCCACGGCCTCGAAACGGCTGAGCTGGTTGTTCAGGAAGAACCCTCCGCTGACCTCGCCTGCGCCCCAGAAGTTGGTCAGGGTGTTGGTCATCGAGACCATGATGCCCTCGTCGTCGATCACCGAGATGTGCGTGGTGTTGGCGTCCCGCGGGGCATCACCCTCAGCTGGTGCGGGCTGCTGCTCCGCGGAGCCCTGGGCGGAGCCTGCGTCGGGATCCTGCGGCGCGGACTGCGTGGAGATCTCGATCGCGGCGTTGGACTCCGCGTCGGTGATCTCCTCCACGGGGACCTCCACGAAGGCGGGGTCGCCGATCTCGGTGAGCACGGTCTCCTCCGCGACCAGCCAGGCCTCGGAGAGGGTCTGGATGTACTCCGCGGAGCCCGGTTCCAGCTCCGCGATGCCCTGAGACTCGGCGATCTGGAGCAGCTGCACCAGGGCCGGGCCGGGCAGCGCGGGCGCGGCGGCGAGCACCTCGTAATCGCCGAACTCTCCGGACACCGGCTCAGACGCGGTGACCTCGTAGTCGGCGAGGGTCTCGGCGTCGATGCCCTCGACCTGGGTCAGCTGCTCGGCGAGGCTGCCGGTGTAGAAGGACTCCCAGCCTTCCGCGGCCAGGGTCTCCAGCGTGCTGGCGAGCTCGGTCTGGACCAGCTGTTCTCCGCTGGCCAGGGGCTCGCCGTCGACCTCGAAGGGTTCCACCCCGTCGATGGCCTCCGGGCCGAGGTCCTCGGTCATCCGGCTGGCCAGGAAGTCATAGACCTCGAAGCCCTCGGACGCGAGCTGCTGTGCGGGCTGGATCAGCCGATCCCATTCCAGGCTTCCGTGCTCCTGGTGCAGGCGTCCCATGCCGGCGACGAAGCCTGGTGCTCCGATGCCGGTCTCGGGGATCTCTCCGTCCACGCCCACCATCTCGCGGTAGTCGTAGAACAGCGGTTCGCCGTTCTGTCCGGCGATGACCACTGAGCCGCCGCCGCCGAGGCCCGAGGCGAAGGGCTCGACCACCGACATCGCGAAGGCCGCGGCGATGGCGGCATCGATGGAGTTTCCGCCGTCGGTGAGGACCTGTTCTCCGGCCTCGACGGCGAGCGGGTGCCCGGCGCTGACCCCCTGCTGGGTGAGCGTGTCCTCCACCGGTTCAGGGGTGCTGGTGGGCTCCTGCAGCTCTTCGCTGGGCGCCGGCGGCGGGGGCGGAGGCGGCTCCTCCTCGGTGGCGCAGGCGGCCAGCAGCCCGAAGGTGGCCAGCAGCGCGGTGGTCTGCGCGGCTCGCCGCGCGACCATCGCGCGACGGGTGGACGGCGGGCCGCTCTGGTGGTGTCTCGGCGCGTGGGTGTGCGGCGGGCGGTTCTTCGGCTGCATGTTTCGTCTCCCTCAGGAAGGCGTCGGCTTCTGTTCCATGGATGATCCGGGCTTGGCCCGGCGGGGGTAGGGGCGGGCGAGCTTCCGGCGGCGGTGACGTTCGGGGACGCGGTAGCTGACCCGCAGGAACGCTGGGGTCTTGCGCAGCAGCGCCTCCAGTGGGCCGTAGCGGAAGTTCGCCATCCAGACGACGGCGAAGAGGATCAGGCCCAGCATGATCGCGCAGCTGATCAGGAAGCCCTGCAGCGGCTCCTGGGGTCCGGGGTAGATGAAGAGCGCGATGACCACCAGGTGCGCGGTGTAGGCCGTGAGCGGCATCTGTCCCACCGCGACCAGCAGCCGGATCCGCTGGTTGAAGTAGGGCACGACGATGAGCAGGATCCCCAGCACCATCACCGCGGTGCCGCTGGCGCTGATCAGCCACAGCGGCATCTGGGAGTGCCCGACGGCAGAGATCATCCGGTCGAATCCGACCTCCGTGGTGTCTGGCTCGCCGAGCACCCGCACCAGCACCTCGGAGGCTCCGAAGGCGCCGAACCCGGCGATGGCGCCCACATAGACCAGCCGCCGCTGCACCTTGGCGTTGCCCAGCGGCTGGCGGCCCAGCCAGACCCCGAGGAAGAACGGGGCGATCCAGACCACCAGCGGGTAGGGGCCTGAGATCAGGATGGCGCCGAGGATCTCGAACGGAGAGTCCCCGATCTGGGCCGGCTCGATGTGGAAATCGGTGCGCTGCCGCGCCAGGATCCAGAGCACCGGGCCCAGCAGCGCGGAGGCGGTGGCGGACCAGAACAGCCACCGGGTGGACATCTTGACCATGAACGCGGCCAGGAAGAACAGCGCCGCGTAGGTGGAGAGGATCACGTTGACCCCGTGCTCCAGGGTCTGGAGTCCCAGCCCCAGTCCCAGCAGCAGCAGGCCGCGCCAGAGCAGCGTGCTGCGTCGGGTGATGCCCTTGGTCAGCGAGCGGCGGGCCAGGAAGGTCACCCCGATCCCGGCGAGGACCACGAAGAGGATCGAGGCCCGGCCGTTGAGCGCCCGCACGATCCAGGAGGCCCAGCCGTCGTCGTTATAAGGACCGACGTTGACGATGATCATGCCGAACACGGCGGCGGCGCGCGCCACGTCGAGGGCATACAGACGACTCAGTCCGCGAGCTTGGGAGCTCAGCATGCGGCAGGGTCCTCCTCGCCAAAGCGGTCAAGTACCTCAGAACTGTACCTCTCGGTCCTGTCCATCGGCTTGAGGTCTGCTCTCCGGCCAGTCGGGCCTCAGAGCAGCACGGCGCCGATCAGGCCGGCCGCGATCACCACGGCCCAGGCCGGGACGCGCCAGCTGTTCAGCGCCACGAAGGCGAGCACGGCGAGCACCAGCGCCTCGATCCCCACCTCGAGCACCCCGGAGGTGAAGACCGGGGTGTAGAGCGCAGCGGCCAGGATTCCGACGACGCCGGCGTTGACTCCCATCAGCGCCTTCTGCGCCGAGGAGTTCCCGCGCAGCCGTTCCCAGAAGGGCAGCGCCGCGATGACCAGCAGCCCGGCGGGCAGGAAGATGGCCAGCACCGCGACGGCGGCGCCGATCAGGCCGGAGGGCTCGCCGGTGCTGGAGGCGCCCAGGAACCCGGCGAAGGTGAACAGCGGGCCCGGCACGGCCTGGGCGGCCCCGTACCCGGCGAGGAAGACCTCCGGGTCCACCAGGTTCGGCACGGTCTCGGCCTGCAGCAGCGGCAGCACGACGTGTCCGCCGCCGAAGACCAGCGACCCGGCCCGGTAGAAGGAGTCGACCATCGCCGCCCATCCCGCTCCGGTGAGCGCGGCAAGCACCGGCAGACCGGCCAGCAGCGCGAAGAACAGGCTCAGGGCGGTCCAGGAGGCGCCCCGGGAGACCCGCACCGGGAAGGCATCCTTCGGCTCGGGTCCGGCCTCCGGGCTGCGCAGCCAGAAGAACCCGATCACGCCGGCGAGCAGGATCGCGCCCACGGTGATGAAGGGGTTCGGCACCAGCAGCACCAGGACCATCGCGGCGGCGGCGATGGACGCGCGCGGGGCGTCCGGGGTCAGGGTCTTCGCCATCGAGAGCACCGCATGGGCCACCACCGCCACTGCCGCGGCCTTAAGCCCGTCGATCCAGCCCGCCTCGGCGAGATTGCCGGCATGCTGGACCCCCAGCGCGAAGGCCACCAGCAGCACGACCGAGGGCATGGTGAAGGCGAACCAGGCGGCGATCATCCCGGGGTACCCGGCGCGCTGCAGCCCCAGAGCCATGCCCACCTGGCTCGACGCCGGGCCGGGCAGGAACTGACACAGGCCCACGAGATCGGCGTAGGCCTTCTCGGTGAGCCAGCGACGCCGGGTGACGAAGGCGTCGCGGAAGTAGGCCAGGTGCGCCACGGGGCCGCCGAAGGAGGTCAGTCCGAGTCGGAGGAAGACCAGGAACACCTCTGCGACGGTGCCGGGATGTCGGGAGGCGGCGGGGCCGGCGTCGTCCGTTGAATGCTCAGTCATCAGCGCACACACTCGGGCAGGAAGGTTAACAGCAGTTGAACAGACCGGGTGGACCGGTTGGTACTGTTCAGCCCACGCGACTCTTGGGAATGGGGACATCTATGCGACTCTCTGCCGAGGCTCTGGCTCCGCTGCTGCACGGCGCGCTGGAGCACGAGGTCACCTCGCGGGGCCTGCTGCCCTGGCGGCTGCCCGCCGCCGCCCGGCGACAGACCACCGACCCTGGAGTCGCGCGCGTCGCGGCGGAGCCCAGCGGGGTGCACCTCGACTTCCGCACCGAGGCCACCGATATCGTGCTCCTCACCCACCCGACGCGGGAGCTCACCGGCGACGAGGCCGTCGACGCCGCCGTCTACGACGTGGTCGTCGACGGGGAGCTCTATGCCCAGCTCCGCGCGCCGGTCCAGGGCGTCGGCACCACCCGGCGCGGGGACCCGATCACCGGCGAGGTCGCCAGCACCGGCGGCGCGGACGCCCGGATCGAGCTGCTGCCGCTGCCTCCGGGCACCCACGACGTGCAGATCTGGCTGCCGCACGAGGAGCGGACCGAGCTCATCGGGCTCGAGACCGACGCCGAGCTGAGCCCCAGCGTCGCTGCGGGGAAGACCCGCTGGCTGCACCACGGCAGCTCGATCAGCCACGGCTTCGCGGTCTCCCACCCGACCGGCACCTAGCCCGTGGTCGCCGCCCGCACGGCCGGGGTCCGGCTGACCAACCTCGGGCTCGCCGGTCAGGCGATGCTGGACCCGTTCACGGCCCGGACCATCCGCGCGGCGGAGGCCGACGTGATCAGTCTCAAGCTGGGGATCAACATCACCAACGGAGACACCATGCGGCTGCGCACCTTCATCCCGGCGGTGCACGGCTTCCTCGACACCATCCGCGAGGGCCGCCACGCGCAGACCCCGCTGCTGCTGATCTCCCCGCTCCACTGCGCGATCCAGGAGACCCGGCCCGGCCCGCTGCAGATGGAGCTGCTGGAATCCGGGCGTCGCTTCACCTCGATGGGAAGCTCGGAGGACGTGGCCTCCGGCAAGCTCACCCTGCAGGTGATCCGCCGCACGCTGCGCGAGATCGTCGAGGTGCGCCGTGAGGATGATCCGGGGCTGCACTTCCTCGACGGCCTCGAGCTCTTCGGGGAGGCCGACGAGGCCGAGCTGCCGATGAGTGATCAGCTGCATCCCGACACCGAGGCGCAGCTGCGCATCGGGCGGCGCTTCGCGAATGTTGCACTCGCCCCCGGGGGGCCGCTGAACCTGGGATGATCGGAGGCGTGCTTCTGCAAGACATGCCTCCGCGCGCCTGGATCACCACCGCCCTGCAATGGGTCCGCACAATCGCGCTGACCACCCTGTTCCTCGCGCTCGGCCGGGTCCTGGATGCCGCGCTCGACGAAGCCGACACCACCGGCGCGCTGATCCTCGGTGCGGTCGCAGGTGCAGTGGCGGTGACCTGCTCGGGCATCGCCGCGGCCGTGCCGCCGCGGCTCCGGGCGGTGGAGGAGCAGCGCTGGCGCGGCAGCGGCATCCGGGCAGCACTTGACCGTGATCCGGCGGCCGCAGCCTCTGGCGCCTCCACTGGCCCCGCGCGGCCCACTTCCCCCGGTCACGCCGCCGCAGTCGGTGGGCCTCCGCACGGTCGCACCGACGGTGCCCGACCTGGTGCCGGCCCCAGTGGCGGCCGACCCGGTGGCGGGCCCCCTGGTGGCGGACGACCCGGCACGGGTGAGGCCGACCTGCTCACCGGCGGCGTGGAGCGGATCGCGGAATACCGCGCGGAGTTCCTGGGTCCGGCACTGGCGGCGTTCACCGCCCCGGCGCTGGTGCTGCTGATGCTGGGGATCTTCGTGGACCCGGTGATCGCCGTCGTGCTGCTGGTGCTGGTGCTGCTGGTCCCGGTGCTGGTCCGGTTCTTCCTCGCGCGCTTCCGCGGACCCACCGCGGCCTACCGCCGTCTCGCGGGGCAGGCCACGGCGAAGTTCCAGGAGGTGCTGCGCTCGCTCGGCGGCCTGGTGCTGCTCGGAGCCGAGGACGCCGGCCGGCGCAGCGTGGCCGAAGCCGCCGCGGCCCTGCGGGTCCAGGCGGTGGCCCTGCTCAAGCGCAGCCAGCTGATGATCCTGGTCAACGATGCGCTCTTCTCCCTGGTGATGATCACCGCCGCCGTGGCACTGGCCCTGTGGCGCTTCGACGGCGGAATGATCACCGCCGGCGGGTTCCTCGCCGTGGTGCTGCTCGCCACGCTGCTCTATGAACCGATCGACAAGCTCGGCCGCTCCTTCTACGTGGCCATGGCCGGGCGGACTCAGCAGGGCCTGTTCACCCAGACGCTCACGACGCCGACGTCGACAACATCGACAACACCCTCGACGACGTCGCCCGGTGCCGCCTCGGCGGATCTTCCTGCGGCAGAGACGCCGACGGAGACACCGACGGTGACACCGAGCCTGACGTCGGACGAACCCGCCCCCGAACGTGCCGAGCTGCTGCGCCTGGAGGATCTCGGCGTGGAGCGCGGCGGACGCAGCGTGCTGCGCGGGGTCACACTCAGCGTCCCGCGCGGCGCCGCGGTCGCCGTCGTCGGCCCCTCCGGTGCCGGCAAGTCCACCTTGGCCGCGGTGCTCCAGGGGCTGTTCCCCGCAGCGTCGGGCCAGCTGCTGCTCGAAGGACGCCCCGCCGACTCCGCGGCGCTGCAGCAGGCCGCGGTCACGGTGCCGCAGAAGCCGTTCATCTTCTCCGGCACCGTGGCGGAGAACCTCCGCCTGGCCCGCCCGGAGGCCTCCGAGGACCAGCTCTGGGAGGCGCTCGCGCAGGCGCGCCTGGACGCGGAGATCGCCGCGAAGCCGCACGGCCTGGACACCCAGGTCGGCGAGGACGGCGGCTCGCTCTCCGGAGGGCAGATCCGCCGCCTCGCGATCGCCCGTGCCCTGCTCTCCGGCGCGAAGCTGCTGATCCTCGACGAGCCCACCGCTGACCTGGATCGCCGGGCCGAACGCCTGGTCGATGAGTCCCTGCGCAGCCTCGCCGGAGATCACACGCTGGTCATCATCGCGCACCGGCTCGCGACCACCCGCTGGGCCGACCAGGTGCTGGTGCTCGAGGCCGGATCCACCGCGGCGCTGGGCACTCCCGACGAGCTGCTCGCCCAGACCGGCTACTACGCGCAGGCCACTGCAGGCGAAGGAGAAGACCGATGATCGCTCACCTGTTGAAGCTGGCCAAGGGCTCGGCGGGGCTGCTGGGGCTCTCCGCGCTCGCGCGCACGCTGACCCTGCTCTGCGGCGCCGCGCTGCTGGTCTTCCCGGCCTGGCTGGTCGGACGTCTCGCCGACGATCAGGACATCCCGCCGCTGGGCACCGTCATCGCGGTGATGATCGGCCTGGCCGCCGCCAAGGGGCTCACCCGCTACGCCGAGCAGCTCTCCGGGCACACCGCGGCCTTCGCGCTGCTGGAGCAGCTGCGCGTCCGGCTCTACGAGAAGCTGATCCCGCTCGCCCCCGCCGTGACCGCCTCACGGGGCAGCGGCCGGCTGCTCTCGGCCGCCACCCGCGACGTGGACCGGGTCGAGGTCTTCTTCGCGCACACCCTGGCCCCGGTGGTGACAGCGGTGCTGATCCCAGCCGCCGCCGTCGTGCTGACCTGGAGCCTGACCGGCTCCGCGCTCGGAGGCGCGCTGCTGGTCATCTATCTGACCGCTGCGGCCACGTTGATCGGCATCGGACGCCGGGGCGGACGCGCGACCAGCACCGCCCAGGTCCGCGCGCGCGGTGCGCTGGCCCAGGAGATCAGCGACGATCTGCGCGGCCGTGAAGAGATCACGATCTTCGGGGCACAGGAGCAGCGCGCTCAACGGGTGGACCGTCTCGGCGCACAGATCGGCGCAGGCTCCCGCGGCGCCTCGGTGCTGCTGGGACTCCGTGCGGCGGCCGGTCAGGGCTGGCAGGTGCTCGCCCTGTTCGTGCTGCTGCTGCTCGGACTGCCGCAGGCCCAGGACGGCGTGATCGGCTACACCGAGCTGCTGCTGGTGCTGGCCCTGGTGCCCGGCACCGCCCCGGCGCTGGCCGCGATCGAGGCGCTGGGCATCTCGCTGCCGGCGGCCCTGGCCTCCGCGGCGAACCTGCGCGAGCTCGAGGAGAGCGCCCCCGAGGTCACCGAGCCCACCTCCCCGGTTGAGGTGCGCACCGAGCAGGACGGCGCCGCCTCGGTGTCCTTCCGAGCGGTGAGCTTCGGCTACCCCGGCACCGAGCGTGAGGTGCTGCACGACGTCGACCTGCACATCGAGCCGGGGCAGGTGGCCGCCGTCGTCGGAGTCAGCGGATCGGGCAAGTCCACCCTGGCCTCGCTGCTGGCCCGCGTCTGGGACCCGCAGGCCGGTCAGGTCCGGCTCGGCGGCACCGACGTGCGCGACCTCTCCCTGGCCTCGCTGCGCGCGCACATCACCGTGGTGGAGCAACGTCCCGTGATGATCAGCGGCAGCATCCGCGAGAACCTGGTGCTGGGCAGTCCGGGGGCCACCGAGGACCAGATCCTCGCCGCCTGCCGGTCGGCCTGCCTGGCCGCCGACATCGACGCGATGCCCCAGGGCCTGGACACCCAGCTCGGCGCGGAGGGCGCGCGGCTCTCCGGCGGTCAGGCACAGCGGCTGGCGCTGGCCCGCGGGTACCTGCGGCGCAGCCCGGTGCTGATCCTCGATGAGATCACCTCGGCCCAGGATCCGCTCACCCAGGCGGAGATCCTGCGCCGGATGCCCGAGGCCACCAGCGCCACGGTGATCATGATCGCCCACCGCAGCGCCGTGCTGCGCCACGTGGACGCCGTCTACGAGATCGACGCCGGGAAGATCAGAGCAGCAGCTCTGCCAGCAGCGGGAGCGTGAGCAGGCAGGCCAGCGTGCTGGTCACCAGGATCGACGCGGCGAGTCGGCCGTCGCCCTCATACTGCTGGGCGAAGACGTAGACCGTGGTGGACGAGGGCATGGCGGCGATGATGATCAGGGTGCCCGCCCAGATCGGTCCCAGCTGGTCATAGAAGGGCAGCACGGCCAGCCAGGTCAGCACCGGCAGGAGCAGGATCTTGCCCAGCGTGCCCAGCACGATCAGACGCTTGGGCACGCCCCCGCTGCGGATCCCCTCGATCGCGGGATGCAGCGCCAGACCCACGCAGAACAGCGCCAGCGGGACCGCGGTCTGACCGAGCAGGCTCACGGATTCATTGATCATCGCCGGGAGTCCCAGCGGGCTGAAGACCACCAGCAGTGCCAGCGCCATGGCGATGAACACCGGGTTCAGCAGCAGCGCGCGCCTCAGGATCGGCCCGATCTGGGTGCGCAGCAGATGCCCGACGCCGCCGGTCTTCGGCGCGCGCCCCGATCGGCCGGCCGCAGCGGGGACGTCCGTCGACTCTTCGGCGGCGGCCTGCTCGGCCGCGCTGGACTGCTCGGTGCGGGCGGCCACGATGGTGCGGACCAGCGGGTAGCCGTTGAGGTAGATCAGGTTGTGCAGCATGTGCACGATCCCCGCGGCAAGGCCTGCCTCGGGACCGAACACGCTGATCGCCACCGGGATCCCGAAGTATCCGACATTGCCGAAGCTTCCGGCCAGCGAGGTCGACGCCGCGCCCTCCCGTCCCCGGGCGCCGAGCAGATGGCTGCCGTAGTAGAGCCCGACGGAGACCAGCGGCGTGACGACGGCGACGACGGCCACCGCGAGCCACGGGAAGCCCGCGGTGGGCGGAGCGGTGACCATCGCGGTGTAGATGAAGGTGGGCAGCGCGAAGTAGAACAGGAACCCGTTGAGCTGATCCCGGGCGCCCAGGAAGCGCGGGACGAACCCGGCGGCGAACCCGACGCCGATCACCAGGAACATCGGGCCGATGACGGCGAGCATCTCAAGCATCAGGACCTCGTGTGTGGCAGCGGGTGACGGTGGACGTCATGGCCGGTGTGGCGGGCGTGGCGGGCGCCGGCGTCACCAGCGCAGCTTCCATGAGGCCTGCCGGCCGAGGCCGGGCAGAGCGAACGTGTCGGGCCGCCCGCGGGTGACACCGGCCAGCGGGTCGGTCTCCCCCAGATCCGGGTCGCCCGGTGCGGAGGTGAGCCGAGGGAGGCTGCGTACGTCGTCCTCGGGTGCACCGGGGTTCGCGGCGGCGCGCTCAAGCTCACGATCCCGAGCGCGCTCCCGCTCGAGGTCTCGGGTCCGGGTTCGGACGATGTCCTTCTCGGGGTCCAGGATCTCGCGGACCACCTGGACCATCAGGTAGATCAGCGTGGCCATGTGGCCCAGGATCCCGAGATGATACGCCCAGTCGATGAGGACGGTGCCGCCGGCGAACTCCCCGCCGGAGGTGATCTTGGCGCTCATCATCCACACCGAGACCCAGTGGTAGACCTCCGCGATCTGCCAGACCAGGTAGCCGCGGACCTTCGGGCGGGCCAGCACGAGCAGCGGGATCAGCCACATCACGAACTGCGGGGAGTAGACCTTGCCCAGCAGCAGGAAGCTGGCGACGATCAGGAAGGCCAGCTGCGCCATCCGCGGCCGGGTCGGGGCGGCCCAGCCGAGGTAGGCCACGCCGAAGCAGCACAGCAGGAAGAGGCCGTTGGAGAGCAGCGAGAATCCGGCACCGTCCAGCGGCAGCCAGGTGAAGAACAGCCAGACCGAGGAGAAGCTGACGTCGCGCTCGGAGGAGAATCGGTAGAAGGTGGACCACTGCTCGAACTGCAGGAGCATGAAGGGCAGGTTCACCGCCAGCCAGGTGATCACCGCGGCGAGCGTGGTCGCGGCGAAGGAGCGCAGCCGTCCGCTGCGCAGGCACAGCACCAGGATCGCGCCGAGGAAGAACAGCGGGTAGAGCTTCATCGCGGCGCCCAGCCCGATCAGCACTCCGGCCCAGACCGGATGGGACCGTCCCCAGAGCAGCAGCGCCAGCGCGCCGAGGAACACCGCCCACATGTCCCAGTTGATCGAGAGCGAGAGGATGATCCCCGGCGCCAGGGCCACCATCAGTGCGTCCTGGCGGCGATGTCCCGCGGTGGAGTATGCGGTCGCCAGCACCACGCCGAGCCAGCAGAGGACCACGGCGAGGTGGTTGAGGTCGTAGAACGCCAGGATCCGCTCGTCGGTGATGCCCTCCCCGGGGACCAGCAGCGCCAGCACCCCGGCGACCATCACCAGCAGCACCGGGTACTCCATGACCTGATCCGCCGGGACGTCGTCGACGAACGGGAAGAGCCCCTCGGCGAGCCCGCGCTGGCTGAACAGCAGCGAGAAGTCGGAGTAGCACATGTGGATGTGCTGGTCGGGGTCGGTCCAGCCGTTGATCCGGCACCACTGCACGGCCACGACGGACAGCGCGGCGCCGAGGGTGGTGGCGGCGAGCAGCAGCCAGAGCAGTCGGGAGCCGGGGAGCTTCACGTGGTGTCCTTCTCGTAGATGTCCTCGGCCGCCCAGGAGGTGCGCGGCGGGGTCAATCCTCTCAGCCGCTGCCACCCGTGCTGCGCATTCCAGCGCTGGGAGCGTCGCCGCATGTCGAAGAACTCAGTGGTGTTGGGGTCCAGGAAGACCACATAGATCAGATACAGCGTGACCACCGCGATCGCGATGGTGTTGATCGCCGTGGCGTTGATCCACTGGGCCACCGAGAGCTGACCGACCATGGAGAGCAGCACCATCACGGTGAAGACGGTGGTCACCAGCACCAGGACGCGTCCGCGGTAGACATGGACCACCGCGTAGAACGGCAGCAGCCAGAGCAGATACCAGGGCTGGATGATCGAGGAGGTCAGCACCACCACGGTGAGCCCGTAGCCGGCCCAGAGGACCGGGTTCCCGACGGTGCGTCGCAGCAGCATCCACGCGAGCACGCCGCCGGCCGCGGCGCGCGCCAGCGTGTAGACGAAGTCGGTGACCACGGCGGCCTCCACACCGGTCAGCGCCTGCGCGGCGGCGCCGAGTCCGATCCCGATCAGGCCCACCGGTGCGGCCTGCAGCACCGCGGCCCCGGCGCCGAGCGCGGCGGCGATCCAGCCCAGCCCGATGCCCAGCGCCGCGCCGCCGGCGACCAGCAGCACGGCTGCTGACGTGCCGCCGATCGCCCACTCGCGGAACCGATCGCGCAGCGCGGCGGTGCTGCGCAGCGGGAGCAGCAGGATGAACGGCAGCACCACGATGGCGATCGGCTTCACCGCGATCGCCGAGACCACCAGCACGGTGCACAGCAGCCGCCTGCGGCGGAGCCCGGCGAGCGTGCCGGCGAGCATCAGGCCGATCATCAGCGCATCGTTGTGCGCCGCCGGGATGAACACCAGCAGGGTCATCGGGTTCAGCAGGCACACCCACAGCGCCCAGGAGGGCTCCGAGCCGAAGGCCTTCGCCAGGCGCGGGATGCAGTAGAGCATCAGCGCGATGCCGAGCAGGGAAAACATGCGGAACAGCGCGATGGCGATCTCCGGGACCCCGCCGGAGACGAACCAGACCAGCTGCGCGAGCACCAGGAACAGCGGGCCGTAGGGCGACGGGGACTCGGCCCAGAGCCCGTCGGCGCCCTCCATGAACCAGCCGGGAAGCTCAGAGACCCCGTCCTCATACGGGTTCAGTCCCGCGTGCAGCACGCGGCCCTGCGCCAGGTAGGAGAAGACGTCGCGGGAGAAGATCGGCAGGGTGAACATCAGCGGGGTGGCCCACATCAGCAGCGTCCGGAGCATCACCGGGGTCGCCCGGGCGGACCAGGACCCCACCCGCTGGGACAGACGCAGCCAGGACCGCAGGAGCAGCAGCGCACCGAAGACCAGCAGCACCGTGCAGGTGACCACGCCGGCCGTCGTCGTGCGCAGCGGCAGCAGCACCGGGTTCAGCGCCAGCAGCGACTGCGGGGTCATCGCCAGCCAGCCGACCCCCCAGGAGCCGAGCATGATCATGATCGAGGCGAGCAGTCCCTGCCGGGCGGTGTGCGAGGCCGCGGCCTCCTCCCCGCCGATGAGCCAGGCGGTCGGCGGCCACTGGCCAAGGAACGAGCGGGCGCGCAGCGCGTTGCGGGAGACGAGATTAGCGCGCACCTGGCGTGGTCTCCTCTCCCCCGGGCTCGGCGGTCGCTCGTGCGACGGGGTCTGAGACTGGCCCTGAGATCGGCCCGCTGACCTGCCCAGCGACCTGCCTTGTCGTCGGCTTGGCCGGTGCGCCCGCAGCCAGCTGGACCGGGGCGGCGTCGTCGTCGGTGTTCTTCGGGGTCTCGGCAGCGCGGCGGCCGCGCAGCGTGGGCCACTCCCAGCGGACCGCGGGCAGGCCCCAGCCGTCCCAGACCACCCAGCGGGTCTGCCGGTCCAGCAGCGTCAGCCAGATGATGCAGATCCAGGACACGGTGATCGAGAGCGCGAGCATCTGCTGGTCCAGGCCGAGGAACTGGTAGATCGAGAGCTGGTCCGAGGCGCCGAAGGCCAGGAAGAAGATGATCGTGAAGACGACCCACTTGAACTGCCAGTCCTTGCGGATCCCGGTGATCGCGAACAGCGGCAGCAGCCAGAGCAGGTACCACGGCTGGATGATCGGGGAGAGCACCACCAGTGCGGTGAACGCCCAGACCATCCGCTGGACGATGAACTTCTCATCGCCGCGGAACATCAGCCACAGCACCACGATCACCGAGAGGATCCGGCCGGCAACCTTGAACACCTCCAGCGTCCAGCCGCTGTCGAGGCCGAAGGAGCGCAGCAGCGTGCCGAGCCAACCGTCGGCGATGCCGATCGGGGACCAGAAGACGCTGCCGGTGCCGGTGCCGGCCAGCACGGCCAGCCAGCCGAAGCCGTAGCCCTGCACCAGGCCGATGGTGATCATCACGGCGGCGGCGATCCCGGCGGTGAGGAACCAGTAGCTGAACTTCCGCGACCAGGAGGCCCCCGGACCTGCCCAGAGCAGCCCGATGAAGGGCAGCAGCACGATCGTGATCGGCTTGATCCCAATGGAGACCACCACCAGCAGGGTGGCGAGGACTCCCCTGCCGTGAGCGGCGGCGTAGACGCCGGCGAGGGCGAAGCCGACCATGATCGCGTCGTTGTGCGCGCTGGAGATGAAGCTGATGATCAACAGCGGGTTCGCCAGCGTGATCCACTGCGCCCGAGCCGGGTCGATCCCGTGGATCCGGGCCAGCTTGGGCACGAAGACCATCATCATGACCACTCCGCCGACGCAGGCGAGGCGGAAGAGGAAGAGCGCGAGGTCAGGATTGTCGACGGCGACGCCCATCACCGCGGCCTCGAGCCAGAGGAACAGCGGACCGTAGGGGGTCTCCGACTCGGCCCAGAGGATGTCGGTGCCCAGCTGGAACCAGTTGTCCAGGGTCGAGACGCCGGTGGTGTAGGGGTCCTGACCAGCCAGGACCAGCCGGCCCTGGTTGAGGTAGGCGAAGACGTCGCGGGAGAAGATCGGGATCGCGATCAGCTGCGGCAGCGACCAGAGGACGACGGCGGCGTTGACGGTGCGCAGCGACCGGGTGGGCCATTGCTGGCTCGGGTCAGGATTCTCCAGGACCCGGCCGAGCCGCAGCCAGGCGCGCAGCATGACCCAGCAGCCCAGGGTCAGGGCGATGGTGGCGACGACGACGCCGACCGTCTCGGTGCGGAACGCGATGATCCACGGCTGACGCGACAGCGGGGAGACGCTGACCAGCCATCCGACTCCGAAGGAGCCCAGGAGCACCAGCATCGAACCGAGCAGTCCTTCGACCATCGGGGACCAGACGCTCTTGGGGCGCGTGGAGGAGCGCAGGATATGCAGCCAGATGTCTCGCTTGCGCGGCCGGCGCGGTCCGGATTCAGCCTCGGCGGTCTGGGCGGAGGTGCCGAGCCCGACGGCGCCCTCGGCACCAGACGGTGCAGGGCTGTTCTCGGCGGCTCCAGCCTCAGCGCTCATCGCCCTTGAATTTATCACCACTGGTCGGTCTCACCCCGGCGGCTGGCGGGCTGTCGGTAGAGTGAGAGCCGTGACTTCCCAAGAGACTGAGACCAACGCCTCATCCACCGCCCCAGCCCAGGTGAGCCCCGGCGGCTCCTGGGCAGGCCGGATGGTCTGGATCGACTGCGAGATGACCGGCCTGAACCCTGATCACGACGTGCTGGTGGAGATCGCCGCGCTGGTCACCGACGCTGAGCTGAACATCCTCGGTGACGGGGTCCAGGTGGTCATCACTCCCGACCCCGCCGAGCGGCTGGAGACCATGGCACCGATAGTGCAGAAGATGCATACCGCCTCGGGGCTGCTCGCGGACCTCAAGAACGGGGTCTCCGTGGAGGTCGCCGAGCAGCGGGTCCTGGACTACGTCAAGGCCTGGATCCCGGAGGCTGGCGTCGCGCCGCTGGCCGGAAACTCGATCCACGCGGACAAGGCGTTCCTCCGGGTGGCCATGCCGGATCTGATGAAGCACCTGCACTATCGGCTCATCGATGTCTCCACCATCAAGGAGCTCTCCTCCCGCTGGTATCCGGAGGCGAAGAAGTCCGCGCCGGCCAAGACCGGCAACCACCGCGCTCTCGGGGACATCCAGGACTCCATCGAGGAGCTGCGGCACTACCGCAGGACCGTCTTCAAGCAGAGCTGAGCCGATTTCCACATCCGGCCAGAACCTGTGTAGACTGATCTGCGTTGCTTTCAGCCGTTTATGACGGTTCCGCAACAGGTACGGGAGTCGGTTTCGGCTCCGCATGGTGGGCGTAGCTCAGCTGGTAGAGCATCGCGTTGTGGTCGCGAGGGTCGCGGGTTCAAGCCCCGTCGCTCACCCCATGAGATCCCCGGAATACCGGGCCAGTACGGACGATGTTCCGGGGATCGCACCACAAGCAAAGAAAATCGCACCTGGTGACAGATAGAATGCCCTCATGGCAGTCATCCAGGAGCGCAAGAACAAAACGGGATCATCCTTCAAGGTCACCTGGTATCAGCAGGGCGTCCGCCAGAAGCCCGTCACCGTCCCCACTCGCGCCGAGGCCGAGCAGTGGAAGCGCCTCATCGAGCTGCACAAGGGTGACCAAAACGCCGCCGGCCGTGACCTGGCAAAGGTCAAGCGCACCGGACCCACCGTCGCCGACGTCTACGAGCACTGGCTTGAACGCCACCGCGGCACGCCCTACACCAAGCAGAGCTACCAGTCCTATTGGGAGAACCACCTCTCCCCCGCGCTGGGCACGCTCCCTGTCTCGATGGTCACCGCCGACGACATCCGCTCCATCGTCCGGACCATGGAAGAGAAGAAGCGGGCACCCAAGACAATACGGAACGTGGTCGGCTCACTCTCCCCGATCCTCTCCCACGCTGTGACCTACAACTGGATCACCGCCAGCCCCTGGGACGACCGGCTACTCCCCCGCGCTCGAACCTTGAAGGTAGAGCGCGACCAATTCCTCTCGCTGGCCGAGGTTGATCTGATCATCTCCGGGCTAACCGCCCCGGATCCGTACAAGATCATGCTGGCAACCGGGCTGCGCCCCTCCGAGCTCTGCGCTCTCGACGTGTCGGACGCCTACCTCGACGCCCGGCAGCCATCCATCCGTGTCACCAAGGCGATCAAGCAGGACCTCGTGAATGGCGACTACATCGGCGAGCCGAAGTCTCCCCGCTCGATCCGCACGGTGGGTCTCCCACCGTCCGCCGCCGAGGTCCTGCGGGCTCATGTCGTGGGCCGCAGGCCTGCCGAGCCACTTTTCACCCAGGCATCCGGCCCAGGTAAGAGCGCCGAACGGGTCAGGCTCCGGCGGAAACGGCTCTACCAGAGCTGGCAACGCCAAGTGAACAAGCTCCGCGAGCCCGTCGCCGGCAAGGCCCCCGCGCTGAACAAGAAGCCGGACCTGTATTCGCTTCGGCACACTCACGCCTCACTGATGCTGGACGCCGGTATGGAGATCTGGCAGCTCTCCCGGCACCTCGGCCACTCGTCCGTCACGGTGACCGAGAAGCACTACGCGCACCTCAAGCCGGACGCCCACTACGCTGCAGCCCAGTTCGCGGAGATGGCGTTCAATCCCACCACCGTGATGCCGGCCGTCGAGTCATAGCCCCATGGCATCCTGGTGCCGTGAATGAACCCCGACCAAGACCGGACCTGCTGATCTACGGCGAGCACCACATCACGCCTGACGAGGTTCAGTCGGCCCCGTACCGGCGCGAGCCCTACGTGCGAGTGGAGCTCCCCGACCTTGGCACCGTGGACGCGAAGGTCCGCCGCTGGACTCCGACCCGGGTGATGATCGTGTGGGATGACGCCGCGCACGACAGACGCAGCGCGTGGGTGCCCGCAGAATGGGTAAACAGGATCAGCCGGGCAGAGTCCTCATGGCAGGATCCATACGACCTCAGGGATTAGTGTCTCAAAAGGCTATGTCCGAATCCCGGCGCATCGGTAGAGTGGAGGCATGAAGCGGTCAAAGAAATACTTGAGAGTGGCCGTGGAGCTCATCACGTCTCAGGAAAAGGAGCACTGGGTAGCCGATCTGCGCTCGGAACTGCGCATGCGCTCCGGAGCCCTTTATCCCATTCTGTGGGACATGCTCAATGCCGGTTATCTCGAAGATGGCTGGGTCGAGACGCCCCCTAGGGCGCCGAAGGGGCGATTTCGTCGGTACTACGTATTGACGGATCAAGGGAAATCTGAGCTGGGTGCCGCCGTTAGGGCACACCGGACGCAGGCCCGCCTGGCCCCGTCTCCTAGGTTCCGCCCCGCTACTGCCTGATGGAACTCCTCGACCTTCTTGCCACACCATGGCCACTCCTGGTCCTAGCGCTCTTGGTTTTCGGCTTTGCTCCTCGCCTGATTCTGCGCCTCCTGGTACTCGCCTTCCCGCGTGGCGACCCTCGTCGCGACGAGGTGCTGGGCGAACTGGACGCGGTCCCGTACAAAGACCGCCCCCTGTTTGTGGCCGAGCAGTTCGAGGTGGCCCTTATCGAAGGCTTTGGCGGACGCATTCGATGGCTGTGGACCCGCAAAGTAACTGAGGGTTGGTCCCTCACCGACGGGGTCAAGATGAATCGAAGGAACCCCGGTAAGTTCTACGTCCCCACGGATGACGAGAAGAACGATGTTGAGCCCGGGGACATAGTGAAGCTGGGCTTCAAAACTCGATCCGGCTGGGGGGAGAGAATGTGGGTCCGAGTCACCAAACGAACACGACGGGGCTATGTAGGACTTCTCCACAATTCGCCAGTCGCGATCCCTGACTTATGGCACGAGAAGCCGATCCGCTTTAAACGCGAACACATTATCGACATCGACATTCCTGCCGAAGTAGACGACGATCCTACGCATGGCTCGCGTGCAGAATGAACAGACTCCGAAGTTGTGAAAACCGCCCCACCCTCGACTGAGGATGGGGCGGTTCTGTGTGGTGCCGTGGGTATTAGTGCTTAGGATAGCCGTATGGATACCAGCGATGTCAGCGCACTGATAGCGAGCCAACTGAGTGCGAACGACCAGCGTCGTATGCAGGAGGAACTTGGCCAGATCCAGTCCGAAGTGCGCACACTCCTCGATGATCTCGGTGTCGTGGAGTCGACGGAAGAGTCACTTCCTGACGACGCGCCGGTCGCGGACATTGTGACCCTCGCCGGACGCCGAGAGGCCATCGTCCTCGCGATGGAGCAGCTGACGCGACGAACGGAAACGCTCGAGGAGCGGATCACAGAAGTAGAACGCCAGATGAGCGAGCTTTAACGTGCCATGGTCTGTGTTGACCTTCCGGCACACGGTTCGCCCCCGGGAGACCATAGGACGATGAGTCCTAGAGCCGGGGGAAAGCAGCCTGCTAGGTTCGGGAGATGATCAAGCGCCGGCAGAAAGTCACCGTCGACAACGACGTCTCTTACTTCTGCGCTGGCACCACTGACCCCCAAACGATGTCAGATGCGGGTGAGACCTCACGGATCCTCGAAGGAGTGGTGTGGACTTCCGAACTAGGGCATATCGAGGAGACTCTCGTCGCCCTTGCCCCGAACTCGCAGCTCACCTGGGACACCCAAGCGGAGCTGCCTCCTAGGCCGGTCGCCTAGATCAACGCACTAGAGCCGCCCACCCTGCCCGATAGGCAAGGTGGGCGGCTTTTGTGTGCGGGCTCAGCCCGCTGGTCGGACGATCTCGATGAGCGGCGCGGTCGACTCAATCCAGAACCCCGGCTCACCGACACCACTCGTGCGGACCCTGTGAGCGCCAGCTACGTCATGAGCAAGAACCACTCCAGGGAGTGTGAAGGTCTGCCATTCGGTGGTGACCACGGGGTTACCCAAGGTGGTCCCGTTGACGCCGGGCCCGGTAATGAGCTGCAGTTGCCTGACTACATCCCTGCTGGCCCTTAGCGACCAGGTGATATTGACGACTGTGCCCGCAGCCATAGTTGGCGGGGTGTTCCACTGCATGAAGTATCCCCACGACCAGCTTTCAGGCGTCGGGTATGCCGACTGGATGCGGTACACCCGTTGACCATCAGGACCACGCTCGCCAGTAAGGCCTCCCGACCCGACTGGTACGCCGTTCACGGATGCCGCATTCAGTGCCGGGTTGCTGACTCGGTGGAACACCCTGTGATCCGTCGCCGCCGCCCTCATGAGGAGGCCCCAGCTAGATCGGCGTGAAGGTCAACCCTGCCAGGTAGCCCGGCACCTGCGCCGCTGTTGAACGTTGCCCGCGGAGCATGAACAGATGAGCTCCACCCGGAGGGTAGGTCACCCGGAAGGGCACTTGAAAGTGGACCCAGTCGCCTCTCATGCGATCCGGGTGGACCCATATCAACCGATGACCGTTCAGCGCGTCGTTGGCGTATCTGTCTCCGTGCCACCCTGCTACGCCCAGCCGCACTGGGTCGCCTTCCGCTCGGAAGCTCCAACCCTTCAGCTGCCACCACGACCCCTCTGGGGCGGGGAACATGGAGGCACCCCAGTGCGGGTCGAATGTCCGACTGGCTTCCCAGACATTCGAGGCGGGCGCCCCTGGTAGAGAGGTCCAGCTTCCTCCGCCTGTGGGATTTCCGGGGTGAAAGCCTGCGATGTCTCGACGTTCCACCACTGCGGCCCTCATGCCGCCAACTCCCACGCAGAACAGCAAAAGCGAGGCCTAAGAGAGAGAGAGAGAGAGAGAGAGAATCGGCGGGCGAGCCAGTGCATCACTGAGAGACGCGTGTTCTCGTCGTGAAGTCCGGAGTACGCTACAGCCGAATGCGTGTTACCGCCGAAGTGCCCGTCTGGTGCTGTTCGGAGGCCCCAGTTCACGAGGCCTGTTCCCGTTGTGGCGCGGACAGAAGTGATGCCCCCGAGAACATGGGTGTAGAAGTTGTCGCCGTCGTAGGCGAAGCACGCCGCCCACGTCTGACCAAGAGGTACGGCGACTCCTCCATCCATGAATGCAATTGCCCCACCCTGTTCCTGGTGTCGCCCTTCAATCACGTTCTGCGCACCTGAGGTACCCGAAGTCCGCAGGACCAATCCTTGTCCGGAGGAGTTTGCGGTGCTTCCGGCAGCGCCCCAACTGGCAATCTGTCGCGTAGGGAAGAGACTGAGGTCAGCGGTAGGGAAGAACGTAAAAGCGGCGTAGCAAGTCACCGGGAAGTCTCCCCCCGGCCCCAGGACACCGGTCATCTGATTGCCCCCATAGAGAATCCCAAGAGGGGTCCCTGCCACCGCCTCCAGCCTGCCGTCAAGCGTTGCTGACCTCATCTTCCTCCACCTCCTCCACATACTCAGGTGCCCACGGGACCAGCCCGGTCAGGTTCGTCTCCGTCTCGGCCCGCACGGCTTCCACCGCGTCACGGACCCGGTTCGACGGCGACCCCGCCAGCACCCGGTAGGCGACCACCGTGTGCGGGTCATCGGGGTGCGCCATCGGCTGGGAGCCTCGCACCACACCACCGGCGGCGATCACCGCCGCGACTGCTTCATCACGTCTCTCTTCAGGTGTCTGCATCACACGCTCCATTCCGTGGGAGTCATGTCGTCAGTGCCTGAGACGCGGACCTTCCAGTCCACCCCGTCAAAGACCAGGTGCCACTCACTGACCGCGTTCGCCCCCTGCGCCGGGACCGGCAACACCCCATAGGCGGACAGGGCGTCAGGGATCGTGAGCGAGCGCCCACCAGTGGCGTCCTGGGCCATGACCAGGGTGATGATCCTGCCCGGGATCGGAGACTCAGGCAGGGCCACTGTCACATCCCCGGTCAGTGTGAGATGGACGTAGTGGTTCCGCGCCACCTCAGACAGATCGAGCGTGCCTGAGACGTTGCCGCGCTGATCAAGCAGGAACCCTCCCGCTTCGACTCCCCCTGCGATCTCATCGACCATGGCCGCCGCCTGGGACGCCGCCTCAGCGTGGCTCTGCGCTTCCCCAGCCGCTTCCTGGGCGAGCTGCCGGTCGATCACCCGAGTCACCTCGGTAGTTCGAGGCGGCAGGATGATCGGCGCAGCCAACGTCAGGTTCAGCGGCGATTCCTTGGTGTGCTCAGAGGTCACCTCAATGCTGAACTGCGGCACCGGGGTCGCAGACGGGAAGATCGTCTGCACCGTATATCGGCCCACCGCCAGCCACACGCCAGGGGTCCGCGCCGGGTCGTCCTCACTGTGGGCGTCGACCAGCCAGCCGTCCGCGTTGAGTGGCAGAACCACCGGCTGCTGCACCACCGTCGCCGGAGTGCCAGCAGACACAAGGTTCACCGGCTGGGTTGCCGTGAACCTCACATTCCCAGAGATGCCGCGCAGATCCGGGTAGCGGTCCTCATCATCCAGAGTGTCCGCCACCGCGGTCACGAACCGGCCCTGCACGAACCCATGCTCCAGAACCGGTGGATCTGTCAGTTCAACCATGATGAGCCGCCTCTCAAGACTGTCGTTCGGAGGTGCCCGAGGCCGGGACTTCCTTGGGGGTGTTCGGTGCGGCCAGCGCAGAGGAGCCGAAGCCCAGCACAGCGGCGGCGACGGTGAGCCAGAGCTGCACCTGGTCCTCAGCGATCACACCGAAGATCACCAGCAGCGGGATCGCGGCCGCGACCACACCGTAAATGTACTTGCGGGTCTGGGGTGAATGGATGCCCTTGTTCGGGACTTTCTGCGCCATCGCTCAGGCCTCCTCGACCACGTCGGTGATCTCCGCGACGGCCCGGTCGATCTCATCCGAGACGTGCGCCTTCAGACCCACGTGGTCCTTCTCGAGCACATCCACCAGGCCAGTGAGTGCCCCACGGAGCCCGGCGACTTCAGCGCGCAGGAAGTTGACCTGGTTGTTGGTGTTCGCGATCTTGAACGACTGGGTGTTCGCGTTGCCGTTGAGGTCGTGACGCCGATCGTTGAGGACGGCATCAGCGATCTGCTGAACGTTCTGGGTGGTGAGTGACATGGGCTTCTCCTTCTCGGGGATGATCACTGCCGGCGGCAGCACGGGGGGTGGGGGGATAACAGGTGTGGTGACGACGGGAGTCCGGTAGATCGCCAGCGCCATCCGGTGCAGACGGCCGAGATCCCAGTCACCGGGGCAGGCGGTCGCCATGTGCGCCCGGTGGGGTTCGAGGGTGATGATCCGGCCGGCACGCTTCCAGATGTCCGCGATCAGCTCCGCAGCCGTCTGGTAATCGCCCGCGGTGCAGTAGGGGCTGAGCTCCAGTCCGATGCTGTCTCGGTTGGCGGGGCCGGCGTGCCAGGCGATGTCCTTCTCACGGACCTGCTGGGTGACCAGGTTCGCCGAGCACACGTAGTGGGCGCTGACCTTCGAGTCCTTGTTCATGAACCAGGAGACGACACCGCCGTGGGTGGCGCCCGCGCTGGGGACGTTCCACCAGTGGATGAGGATCGCCCGGATGCTGGCGAGAGAACGATTCGCGGTGGTGTAGTTCGGGGAGAGCTGGACTCTGCGAGTCACAGCCTTGGATAGAGCCATAGCTGCCTCCTGGCATAGAAAAGAGCCCCGACTGGTGTCAGAGGCTCCGAGTGGGTATTCGGTGTTCAGAGGCTCCGTGCTGGTTACCCCGGCCAGGGCGGGAACTGATCCGAGGTGGTGCGATGCTCGCGCATGCAGAACTGCTCCACGTCGTGGGCGTAAGCCGCGAACTGCCGGGCCTTGTTCCATTCCCGGTTCGCTCGCTCGTCAGCGTCGTGAGCTTCTTGCTTGTAGCGGGTGATCGAGTCCCGGCGGTGATTGGCCTGTTCCAGGTCCCTCTTGTGTTTGCCCATGATGAAGTCCCACAGGCCTTTGAGGAAGATCCCCAGCAGGGTGGCGATCGCACCTGACATCGTGATCAGGACTCCTACGTTCTCCTCCACGGGAGTCCTCCTTATCCCCCGTAGATACCGGGTCCGTATTTGTCGAGCCGGATCCGGATGAACCGGGTGAGCATTCCCGAAAGCGAGATGCTCAGGAACCCGATCTGCAGCCACCTGCTCCCTTCTCCGAACCATTGGGCTTCACCGACGGAGTAGGCGTAGCCCAGCCAGGCGGTGATCAGGAACCCGATGCCTAGGAGTCGCTCCACCCACCACCAGCCGAACGCTGCTGTCAGTGTGCCCACCACTCCGGCGGTGATCATCAGCCAGGCGATTGCGACGACCAGCCCGTCGCCGAGGATCACGCTGGTGGTCCGTGGTGGCTGCTCAAGGGTGAGGATTCCGAAGATGATCGCCGCCCAATAGGTGAACACGATCTGGACTCCCGTGACGGAGCGTGGCTCTTCGAGGAAGTCCCAGAACCGTTTCCTGCGGGTCACTGGCATCGGGCCGGGGTCGGGGATCTCGGTGTTCATGAGACCACCTCGTTCCTGTAGCGACCGACGAGTTCCTCGGCAGTCGGTTCGGGGGCCGCCTCGTCGGGCCCCACCACGTCACCCAGCGGGTTCTCGGTGTTGCCGGTGAGGCGGTGGAGGAAATCTCGACGGTTCTGGTCGACCAACCAGGTGACCTGGCCGAGGAGTTCGGAGAGCTTGGCGCGCCGTTCCTGCCGGTACTGGGTGTAGGTCTCTGGCCCGATCTCCACGACGAGGGGGTGTTCCTGCGCCCGCACCGTGGTGGCCTTGATCCTGCTGACCGCGCCGGGCTTGGTGGTAGGTTCGAAACTCAACCCCAGTCGTTCGCGGACTCTGCGTCGGCACCTGTCCATCGCGCACTCTTCACCCTCGGTGATGGGCACGTGGACCGCCCGGTACGCGGCCAGCGCGGACGCGAGCACGACACTGCGAGGATCAGCAGGGGCCAGCTTGTCCTGTTGCTTGGCCCGCACCCTGGCAGCCTCCTCCTCCCGGACCTTCTCCCGGTGAGTCAGCAGCAGGTAGGCGTCTGCGAACGGATTCACATACCCTTCCGCCTTGTCCTGGTCCTGTTCCTCCACCAGAGCTTCCGCCACCTCGGCGGGGTCCTCGATCCCCAGCAGCTCCGAGTAGGTGGCGAGGGCCTGCATGGGGATCACCCGGCAGTGGTCGGGGGCCTCCCAGATCTCCAGGATGGGCACCCCGTGAGGGTCGTCTTTGACTACAGCTCCGAGCATGGCTACCTCCAAAGGGCGTCGTAGACGATGTTGTAACTCACAGGCGACCCGCCACCGACCGGGCGGGCAGCACACTGGAAACCGGAGGCTGAGATGTTCCCGACGGTCAGTGCCGCGATCCGCCCAGACGTGTTGTCGGCGAGCCCGCACGTGGATGTCACCTGCGGCACCCGGTCCCCCGTGGGGGTCGGCTCGCCGTAGGTGAAGTTCATCCGCATGATCGAGTCCGAACCAGTCAGAGTGAACCCGGAGGAGACGCCGCGGACGTACATGTCTCTGGCGTTGTGACTATCTGCGGTGCGGCCCTGGAGCCGGGTGCGGACACCGGAGGAGACGAGTCCTCCGAGCTGCTGGTTGTTGGTGCCGATCCCGGTGATGCCGACCGACGCATAGACCGAAGTCGTGTTCGTGTGAGACGTGAAGTCCGCACCCAGGGCGTTGACGTGGCCGTCAATCTCGATGACGGACCGACCGAACTCTGGTGAGTTGCGCCCCGAGCCGATCACCAAACCCCCGGTCGGCTTGGCCGCGATGAGCGGTGCCGTGGTGCCTCCCGCACCGTCTGGCGTGGAGAAGCGCAGATAGGGGATGCCGGTCAGCGTCCGGTTGGCGTTATCAATCGGAGAGAAATAGGTGACGTCACCTTGGTCGACCTCCACCAGGTTGCTTCCTGTGCCCGCCTGGAAGCGGCCCCGAACGTCGGCTTCCCGCATCATGGCGGTGCCATCTGGGCGAAGCTTCCACCCTATGTCCGGGTCCGTGTGGGACTGGATCAGGGGGGCGTTGATCTCCTTGAACCTGGCGGTGTTGCCGAGCAGGGTATCGATCTGAGCTTCTGCGATCATCGCCAGCCCGGTCCACAGCTGGTTCATGCGGGCAGTGTCTGTCGCCAGGTCAAGGGTGTTGACCTCACGCGCACCCACCGAGTCGGCGAGCAGTCGATCTCCGGAGAGCTCACCGAACGTGCCAGCCCCGATATCCAGCAACGGGATCAGGGTGCGCGACAGTGTGCCCATGCTCCGCCACGTGCCGGACTCCATCACCCAGATCCCCCGGAGGTCCCGGTCCGGGTCTTCGGAGCTCCACCGATACCAGGTGTCCCCATCCTCTGCGGTCCCGCTAGGCGGCTGGGTGGACGAGTAGATCCGAGACTTCGCGTTCGCGGAACTCATCGCCTGGTCTGCGGTGCTCTGCGCGTCCCCCGCGGCGGACTGTGCTGCGGCCGCTGCTGTTTGTGCTGCGTCAGCCGCGGCCTGGGCGGCTTGGGCTTCACTGCGGGCCGCCTGCGCCTCTGCCGCTGTGGCACCCAGGTCGGTCTCCACAGCGTCGGCCTTGGCCTGAGCGTCGGCAGCCAGTCCCTGAAGCCGGTCGTATTCCAGCTGCGCGGCTTCGGCAGAGTCTACGGCGGCCTGCTGGATCTCGGAGATGACCTGGTCCCGGGCGGTGAACCCATCAGAGAGGGACTGCTCGAGTGCAGGCAGGCGTCCGTCTGGCCCGTTGATGGCCTCCAGTTCCTGCCGGATGCGCGCACCGTCCACTGGCTCAGAGGGTGTGGCGGTGACGATCTGGGACCACTGCGAACCGTTGCCGGTGGTGTCCACGGCGACCAGCCAGAACTCGTGCGGCACCTCGCTCACGAGCGATCCGGTGGACTGGTAGCCCTCACCCGTGAAGCGCCCGAGCAGGCGCGGATCACCTTGATCGCCGTCTGGCTGTCCTGCTGGGTGCATCTGTCGGACGTACGCCAAGATGTGAGACATGTCCGCCGGGGTCGGTCCCGTCAGGGTGCCGTCGGTCCCGTAGGTGATGAAGCCGCTGTTCTCGTCCACGATGGGGGCGGTGGGCGCCGGGGGTGGTGTCTCGTCCACTGGGAGCTGATCCAGGGTGGTCTCGGACCAGGCCGAGGCGATCCCGTCGTGGTCGACCAGGCGGACACGGAACTCCCACCGCTCCCCCGCCGGTAACCCGTCGATCCGGGCATCCAGGGATCCGGTGAACTCTTCCCGGGCGAGCTGTTGCCATGCGCCGTCACGGTCGAAGGAGCGGCCCTCGATCTCGTAGAACGCCCAGGCCACACCCTCGAACGGTGTCTCGTCGTCACCGGAGGTGTCTGGGTCCCCGGCGGGGATGTCCTCATCCGGAACATCCTCCATCTCGGCGTCCTCGTCGAGGAGCTCCTCGTAGTCGGGGTCGACCTCGGCCCAGGAGTCCACCGGGGTGATCGGCTCCACCGTGGGTGGCTCCGGGTTGGTCTCGTCGATCGGTCCGTCCTCGTCGCCGGTGGTGACGACACCCTCAAGCACCACATCCGCATGCTCTGGCTGGTCGATCAGGCCGTAGTTGTCATCGACTGGGAACTCTTCTTCATCGGCCACAGGGGGCCTCCTTCCTAGTCGATGCCGTCCGGGTCATCCGGGGTCTCATCCAGCAGCTCGTCCTCATCGACCGTGGGGTCGGTGGGCTCTGGGATCCCGACGTCTTCCCAGAGGGCGGAGAGGGCGATCCACGGGCGGCCCTCCAGGGGGTCGAACTGGACTGTGGATTGGATCTCCACGATGGGCGGGGCGAAGCCGGGCACGTCGAACCGCACTGGCGGCTCCAGTGCGGGGTTCAGCGGGATGTGTCCCTGCATGTGATCGACCCCGCCGAGTGTCTTGGACATGGTCTTGGCGAAGCTGATCTCGCGCCGGCGGAACCGGGTGTCCAGGGTGACCACTGCGGTCATTGGAGCGTCCGGGGCCCAGGAGAGCACGATGGAATCCACCTGGCGGCGGGTCCGCTCCCCCTCGTGGTCCCAGACTCCGATCCAGTGGCCGGGCTGGAAGTCGATCATGGGGATCGGGTCCGCCTGGCCGATGGTCAGCGACAGGGTGGATTCGCGGCGGAACCGGGCGGAGCCTGCCCTGCGCGCCGCGTAGGTCAGGTCACGGGCCGATGCCACGTCCACCGATTCGGGTTCCCGGATGGTGCCCACGAACCTGCCCCAGGCGGTCTCTACCGGCACGTTGTAGGGGATCATGCGGGAGTAGCCGTCCCCGCCGACCACGCAGGCGACCGAGAAGTGCTCCATCCGGGACCCCCGGTCAGGTGCCTCGGTGATGGGTCGCCCTAACAGCAGGTTCACCCGGGTGGACTGATCCACCTCGAGCTTCCTAGGCCGGGTCAGGTCCAGGGTGCGGCCGCGCATCTGCCAATCCAGCTTGCCGCGCTCTTCCAGATCCAGGATGGCGTCGAGCAGACCACCACCCAGGGGAACCTCGAAGTCGGAGCGGGTCGAGAGCGGCCACCACTGGCCGTTGGAGTCGTGCGTGTTGGTCCAGGACCGGCGCACACCGAGCAGGTTCATCGCGTCGTGGTGCATGGTGACCTGGTACTCGTCGCGCTGCCGACGGACCTCCTCGATCCAGAGCTCGGAGAGTGCCCGGCCGGGGGTGGCGTTGTAGAACCGGCGGACCCCGTCCCGAGAGGTCTCCCGCTGGGCCCGCTCGGCCCGTTGGTAGCGCCTCCGGGCTGCGTCCATCCGCCGACGATTCCGGGCGACCTCGACCCCCAGCTCACGGAGTTCGGACTTCATTACCGGCCACCGAGCATCGGACAGTGCCCGCCACTTGCCGCCGTTCCACCAGTAGAGCTTGCCGTTGCGGGCGGCGTTGGAGGCCAGCGCGCCGCGGCGGATCTCGCGGGAGCGATTCAGCCACGCCACGCCAAAGTAGGCATAGGTGCCCACCCGGGGGAAGCGGTGCAATCGCTGGAGAGCCCGGGCCTGCTCACCGAAGGCCTTCAACGGGCGCTCATACTCCCGCTGCGCTTCCTGGTAGTCAGACTTCGCCCGGTCATAATCGTTATTCAGCCGGGCGGCACCGGTGGAGCGGTGGATCTTGGTCTTGTTCAGCAGGGTCGCCGAGTTGGGGCAGGTGAACGTGATCGTGTTCGCCTCATCGGCCCGATCCTCCGAATCCAGGTCCACCACGAAACGGGCGTTGACAACCTGCCGCCACTGGTGATCGATCTCCCGGCGCGGGTCCCGGAGCATCACCTGCAGCTCCACGTCACCGTTGAGCTTCGCCACCGAGGGCGAATCCTTGTAGGTGGTGATCGTCAGGGTGCCAGGATCGCCGCGCCAGGTGAAAGACACCTGGGCGCTGACCAGATCAGTGATCTCCCCCAGATGTGCATCGGTAAGCCGATTCACACCGGGCTGCAGCACCAGGATCTGGATCGCCTGGTCGTCGTTGCCGGAGAGCGTCTCAGTCATGGCCGCCTCCTTCCCTCTAGAACCATTTGGAGCGCACCGCGAAGTGCACATAGGCGGGCTTGCCCACCCGGACGTTGATCCGACCCACCTGGGAACCGACCCCGGCGATGCCCGGGGTGATCAGCAGCGAGGTGCCGAGCCTGCGCCCCACGCTGACCATCTTGGAATCGTCTGAGAAGTCGACATCCCACCGGCGCTGAACACTGCCGGTGGACCCGGCCCGGGCTTGGAGGCTGTGGAAGATCCACCACCTGTTGTCGGGGATGTTGATCGCCCGGAACCCTGCACCCATGTCGTTGGTGAACCGTGCCCACCGGTCGGACATGGGGCCGGCGTCACCGATGATCCGCAACCCTATGAGGGCGTCCTCGACGGGTGCGTCGCCCATAGGGATGTCGAACCCGTAGGTACGTCCCGGCTCCAGTGCGGTGACGTTGCCCGATCCGGCGTACTGGATCCGGGAGTACCAGGTGCCGGTCGGGTTCCGGAACAGCGCGGTCACGGTGGCGAACTTCGCCGCGTCGGCGACTTCCACGTCCCAGTCAGACTCGAAGTAGCCCACACAGGACTCCATGCCATTGGACCCCAGCGCGAGCCGGCGGTCACGGAAGTGCTCCCCAGCGGTCAGGGTGCGGGTCATACGCAGGTTCCCGCCGGACATGTGGGTCCCGACCCGGGTGCGCCACATGAACTCGCGCATGTTCTGCGCCAAGAACCCGTACCGTTCTTCGGCGTCCCGGCCTTCCCGCTGGTACATGGGGTGAGCCGGGTCGGTGCAGATGGGTTCGAACCGGATCCTGATCGGGATGACGCGGGCGTTGACCGGCATGTGCTGGGCCCGCCGCTCACCCTGCCCGCCGGGAACCTCCCACCGGGTCACCCGGGCCCCCGGGTAACGAGGAAGCACCTCAGTCCCGGTGAGGAGCTCCCACACCCCAGGCCTGTGAGTGTGAAACCGAGACCCCGGCTCCGCCCACCGGTCATCATCCAGAGGAGTGTCCTGCAGGCTGACCCGCACGTGTTCACCGGAGCGTGCGCCTGTGCTCATTCGAAGACCCCCGCTCCCATGTACTCAGACCCACGCTTGATACTCATCGACGTGGGCTCGGCCTGCGGATTGTGGTTCGTGATGTTGAACTGCACCGTCCGGCCACCACCCCCGCCGAGAGCGCGGGCGATGTCGTTGGCCGTGATCCGTGGCGCGGCCCCGCCGCTGCCGGCGAACTCTCGCACCTGCCCCTGGTAACCGGGGCGGCCACCGTTGGTGAACCCGGCGAGGTGTTGGATTCTGGGGTCGTCGCGGTTGATCGCCCCGAGCAGGCGGTTGTACTTGTCGCTCGACCGCCGATTGACGATCCACTCCAGGTCGTCCACCCGGGCGACCGGCATCCCTGCGCCGTTGACCCCGAGAATCTGGTCGGTGCCAAGGCCGGTGGACGGGAGACGATAGCCACTGTTGGGGCGACCACCTGAGGTGTAGCCCTGCAGACCGGAACCAGTGTTGGGAATCCTCCCAACACGGCCACCTGTGTAGCCGCCCCCCAGGGTAGGACCGCCGGAGCTGGTGTTCCCTAGCAGGTTGGAGCCTGAGATCGCCGTCCGGATCGTCACCGTGCGGGTGCGGGTCAGCCCGTTGGGGCCTAGAGCGTACTCCGCCGCGGCGGTGTCAGCCTGCGCGGTGGCGGTGGTCCGCCAATCTGTCCCGGTGAAGTTGTTCATGGTGCCTCGGGCCGGGCCGTCGTCGCCGTTGATAGACGCCGTGGTGGAGTAGCTGCCATTAAGGAAGGCCGCCATTTCGGCGGCCGCCGGGGCGTTGTTGCCCAGGATCTCGGCCACGGTCGAGTAGTCACCAGCCTCGAACGCCCGGACGGCGAGGAAGGCCTCGGTGGTGTCTCCGAGGATGTCTGCCACCGCGGTGTAATCGCCGTTCATCAGTGCGGCCAGCGCCTCATTCGCGGGCACCGCGTTGCCCTGGATATCGACCTGGGCCTGGTACTCGCCGGAGATGAAGTCGTAGACCACCATCTGGGCGGACTCGGCCTGAGCCATGAGATCGACGATGGCCTGGTAGTCCCCCGCTTCGAAGGCCGTGATGACCTCTTCGGCCAGCGCAGGGTCAGCCAGGATGCCCATGACAGTTTCGAGGTCCTGATCCAGCAGGCCAGCGATGACGGCCTGCGCCTCCTCGGACTGGGCGCTGATCCAGATCTCAAAGTCATCCGGCAGGGCGCCCAGCTGCAGCTCAACCTCGTCGAAGATCGCCGCCGCCCGGTTCTCCGCCTGAATCTCGATGGGTTCGACGTCGTTGAAACCGAGATAACGGCGGATCATGTCGTCGATATCGCCGGCGGACATGTTGGCTGCTTCGCCAGCCTCACGGATGATGCTGATGCTGTCGTTGATGACGTCTAGGGCGGCTTGCTGGTTGCCCTCCAGGTCGGCCTGCGCGGCGGCGGCCTCCCAGGTGTCCTCAGCGAGACCCCTGAGCATCTCTCGATTCTCCAGTCCCTTCTCCGAGTAGCGATTCATGGAGAACTCTCCGTCTGAGAGCTCACCGCGCAGCTCCTGCAGAGACTCGATCCAGGCGTCGGATGTGGCCTCCGCGCTAAGCGCGATGCCGGCGTACTCGTTCATGTTGCCGACCAGGTCAGAGATGCCCGACGCGGCCATCTCTGCACCCTCGGCCAGAGTGGTGAACAGCTCGGAAGAGTTTCGCGTGGTCGCCGCTGCACCTTGGGTGGCGGATTCTACTTCTTCCCATGCGGCACCAGCCGCCAATGCAGCCAGCGCTGTAGCGTCAGTCGCTACGGCCAGGATCTCCTGGTTGGTAGCGGCGTACCCGGCTTCGTTGGCCGCCTGACGGATAGCCTCGGAAACCTCGGGGAAGAGCTCCGTGAGCTGATCCGCTTCCATCCCCACGTCCACCATCTGCTGTAGCCCGGCAGCGACTTCGTCAAAGCGCCCGGCCTGGAAGGCCTCTGCCATGGCCTGATCCATGCTTTCCCACTGTGCCTGCAGGTCCGACGCTTCGCCTGAGATACCGAAGAGGTCATAGAGCAGCAGGTTAACGCTGTCATTGACTCGGTCAATCAGGCCGTCGGAGGTGATCCGCTCGAAGGCTCCGGCCAGATCAGTGGGCCCGTTGGAAGCCATGGTCCAGTCGATCGAGGCGAAGGCCTCCCCGCCCTGCGCTGCGGTACGCAGCTCGCGTCCCATGTCGCCGACCGAGGCGGCAAACTCTTCGGAGTCTCGTGTCAGCTTGCCGATGATCGCTAGTCCAGCGATAGCGGCGACGGCGACGCCTGCCGCGATTCCGGCGTTGCGCAGTCCTGTGCTCATCCCGGGCAGGTTGCTCGCGAAGTCACGTATCAGGCCGGAGGTTTCCTTGATGGAGTCCCAGAAGCTGAGAAGTCGAGGCGCGACCATGAAGAAGCCTGCGGCGAGGGTAATGAGTCCACCTGCGGCCAGGGTGCCGAGTCCAGCGAACTGGATCAGGGCGGGGTTCAGCTCGAGCAACGAGGACCCGAAGTCCGCGGCCTGGTTGATGGCCTCGACCAGGAAGCCTCCACCTGTGGGATCCACAAGGGGCGCTGCGATAATGGAGCCCAGGTCGCGGACTCGTGCACGGATCCGGTCTAGCGCACCGGTCATGGTGTCACGCAGCCCCTCAGCGGCCCCTTCGAACCGGACGTTCATTCCGTCGGTCAGGGCAGTGATGGCGGTCGACGCGTCGAGAGTGCCGGCGGTGATCTGTTCCCGGATCTCGTTGCCGGAGACACCCATGGACGACCCGATGAGCTCGGCGGCGTTGATGCCCATCTGGCCGAGCCGCTGCAGTTCACGTCCGGTGATGCGGCCCTGGCCCTCGACGGTGCCGAGGATGTCGACCAGCTGCATGATCTCCTGGTCACCGCCACCGATGGCGGCCACCGCGTTCTGCACCCCTTCAAGGGTGGGGACCACGCGTTCGGCTTCCATACCGAACGCCATGAGCTGCTGCTGTGCAGAGATCCAGGTGTCGCGTGCGAAGGGCGACTCGTCGGCGAAGGAGTGCAACCGCTCCATCTGGACGGCTGCCGCCTCAGTAGAACCGGTCATGGTCTCCATGGCGCGGCCTGCGACCTGCTGCAGGGTGTTGTAGGCGATGCCGGTCTGGATGACGGACGCGCTGAGGGCGATGAGGCCGCCGCCGACGACGCCGAGCACAGCGCCCACCTGGGTAAATTCTGAGCTGAGGCCCTGCGCGGTGGTGAGGAAGTCACGGGTGGCGTCTCCGGCCTGGCGGAAACCTCCGGCGACGGTTCCGACCAGGGTGGAGCCGACGGCGCCCAGGGTGTCCCGGAAGCCTCCCCCGAAGGTGAGGCCTTCTTGGAAGCTGCCCACGAGGCCGTCCATACCACCCGCGGTGGCCAGGATGGAGCGGTGTGCGGCGTCCCCGCTGGACTCCACGCCGGAGAGGCCTTCCGTCATGCGGAAGAGTGCGCCGCTGGACTCGGAGCCAGCTGTGCCGATGTGCTCTACGCTCGTGGCTGTGGCCTCTGCCGCGGGTGCTGCGGACTCAAGTCCACCGGACATGCGGGCGAGTGCTTCGGAGGAGGCGCTGACACCGGTGGCAGCCGACTGGTTGGCCTGACCCAGGCGCTCGGCAGACTGTCCCGCCTTGTCCGCAGAATCGGCCACACGATCGGTGGCCTGCGCGGCCTGGTCCATGTCGTTGGAGTAACCAGCAACCTCGGCTGAGAGCCTGACGGTAACGCTTCTACCGGCCATGTCCGACCTCCTAGGTATGCTGTTGAGTTATGACTCACACGCGAATCGGTATCTCCATGGGCGCGCTGATCTGCGCGGGAGCGCTTGTGGCGGGTTGCGCCGGCGAAGGGGAACCTGAGCCGACTGCGACCGTCACAGCGACGGAAACGGTGACCGCGACTCCTGAGCCGGAGCCGACCGAGGAAGCCGATGTTGAAGAGTCCGCATCGGGTGACCTCGGCCTGAACGAGCGAGGGAACCTGCCGATGCCTCAGAACAGCCCTCAGGAGTTCATTGATTCGGCAAGCGGAGAGCGCCTGTTGGAGCTGGCGGCTTCAGAGGTCCACCAAGACTTCACCTGCAACCGCGCCTCTACGATTGACCCGGACGGGACGTTCTTCGCCATCGACTTCTCCGTAGAGATGACTGACTCTGCGGTCCAGCACATGGAGAACGGGTTTCTGCTCAACCCTCCGCATTTCGAACTCATCGATGCGGACGGACAAGTAATTGGCCAGGAGCCGACCACGCACGCGGCAAACAACTGTCTTCGGGACGAGGATCGCTACCCGCGGTCAACGGTCCGAGCAGGCTCGTCGGCCTCAGGTCCCATGATCTTTGAGACGCCGGTGGAGGCGGGCATTTTGGTCTACCGAGACATGTACACAGGCAACTACTACGAGTGGGAGTTCGACCTCAACTAGCCGAACATGCCTGGCGGCGGCTTCACTGGGGACTCCTCCCCCTTGCCGGCACCGGCGTACGCGGGCAGATAGATGACCCCATAATCCGGGGCGTCGTTCTTCTGCGCCTCAGCCCGTTGGGCCTCGACGACTGCTGAGGCGTGGCACACCTCGCGTTGCGCTTCGAATCGTTCCTCAGACCTGCACACCGCTTTCGGGTAGCCACACTGCGGGCACAGGGACCGCTGGTGCATGGTGTGCGCCATCATCAGGTCCAGGTTCCGGCTCCGCAGGTCCCCGGTCACCGCCTGTTGATGGACGATGAAGTCCGACGGTGACCGGGACCAGTCCTGCGCGGCCTGCAGCGCGAGCAGCGCCCACCCTCCCTGGTCTGAGCTGAGGAACTCTAGGAGAAAGGGGCGTCGACCCTGGGGGTCTTGTGCTGGGCGGCCAGCCAGGCCTGTTTGATCTTGGCCCACTGCCCGCCAGCGAGGGGGCCTTCGGAGAGCTTCTGCCACTGGTCTGCGGTGAGCCGCTGCCCGTTGACGGTGGCGGCCTGGGCGAGCACCATACAGGTGCCCTTGACGGTCTCGTTCCAGTTGCGCTTCTCGCTGACGTAGCGCTTCTTGAAGCTGGCGGCGATCTCTTCAACCTCACCGTCGGAGAGCGCGGTGATCACCACGTCAGCCTTCGCGGCGCGGATCCGGACGTTGAGGTCGGCCTGCCGGCGTTCCAGCTCAGAGGCCGTGTCCTCGTCACCGAACGTGGCGTCCGGGTCGGGCTCCCCCGTGTTGGCGGCGTTGTGCTTGGCGACGTCGGCGCGGAGCTGCTTCACCTCAGCCTCGAGAGACGGGTCACGGTAGATGGTGACGGTCTCGGAGGAGCGTCCGGTCTCACCGGTGGCGAGCCACTGGGCCAGGTCGAAGGTATCCACATCGGGGGTGGGGGCCGCCGGGACCTCGGTGTCCTCGGTGGTCTCGTCGGCGTCGGTGGGGGTGTTCTGCTCGGTCATGTCAGGCTCCTAAGTGTGTGTCGTCAGGCTCAGCGTCAGGCTCGAATGGTGAAGGGGTGACCGGTGGCGGGGGTGAGCCTGACAAACCCTCCCCGCCACCGGCGATCAATGGGGCGGGGGTCAGCCGCCGGCGGCCGCAGCAGCGACCACGCCGTTCAGCTCGGCAGACTGCACCGGCGTCGGGATGGTCCGCTTGATGTACCCGGTCATGTTCTGCTGGCGCTGCCAGTTATCCGTGTCCACACGGAACGCCGAGTACTCGTCGCCGGACTCCCAGTCCAGGTCGTAACGCTTCCCGGTCTCCCGGATCACGATCACCACGGTGGTGCCCTTGACCTTCAGGGCCTGGAAGATCTCGTCGGCCTCCTCGTCGTGGGCGCCAGGGTTCTCCGAGTTGAAGTACCGGAACACCTCGAGGCGGCCCTCGTAGTTGGAGTTGCCCAGGGTCTCCGGGGCGCCCTCGTCGCACAGGGCGGCGTCGCCGGTCTCGGTGGCCGAATCGGTGGCCGAGTAGCGGGTGCCTTCCTTGGTGACACGGCAGGACCCGTCGATGCCCTCGTTGAGGATTTCGGCGGCGATGGCGTCCAGGTTGCCGGTGTAGCCCAGCAGGATCGTGAACTTGGTGTGAGCGTCCGCGTAGGTGCGGGGCACAGTGGGGATGATCGGCATGATCACTTCTCCTGGTTCTTGGCGGCGCCAGTGGAGGGACGTTCAGGTTCAGTGACCTGCTTGGTGGTCTTGGACTTCGTGGAGGGGGCGAGTTCGAGGTGCTTCGCCATCTTCACGATGTGCGGGTGCTCCCGGTACTTCTTCCCGGTGCGCTTATCGACCGCGAGGACGCGGCCATCGTCGGCATGTTCAGCCATGATTGGTTCTCCTGATCAGGTGGAGGTGGATACGAGCAGAACCCCCACCGGTACCGGGAGGGGGTCGTGTCAGGCTCAGGTGTGGAAAGGGGTGGGGGTTACTGGGTTTCGAGGTACCAGCGCAGGGGGACGAAGTAGCGGTCCGGCAGGTCAGGGTCTTGGAGGTATTCGCCGCCACCGAGCCCGCCGGTGACGTTCTCCGAGTCGTGGTAGACGTTCCCCGCCCCGATCTGCAGGCCGGTCAGGGCGGCAGCCACGGCGTCAGTCATGGGCATCAGCTGGTTGAGCAGGTCGGTGGCGACACAGGTGGTCTGGAATGGGAACGCGAGCCCGTCGCGCAGCTGCACCCCGGAGAGCGCCATGTCATCAGTGGGGACCGGCACCCTGGGCCAGATGACCACGTAGGGCATGACCTGCCCGTTCGAGTAGGTCGGCAGCGCGTCGGGGACGTTGCCGTGGTGGACCTGGGCGGCGGACAGCTCGGGGATGCCGACGACCGCGTCCTCTATGGTCTGGTAGACCTGCCGCATGGTGATGGTCATCGGAAGATCTCACCGCCTATCGCTTCTATGGCACTGATGAAGCTGGGTTCGACCGCGTCGAGGGCGGGGCCCATGAACGGTTGGGGTGCCATCTTGCTCGTGCCGTACTCGACGAACACGCTGTACATGGCGGTGGGGCTGATGATCGCTGCCAGGCCTCCGGAGTCGAAGGCGGTGTCGATGCTGGATTGCATGAACCCGGTGTCTACGGCGGCGTTGGCTCGTGCGTGGTTGGCGACCGCGATCGCTGACCGGCGGACCACTAGGGAGGCTTTGGGGATCACCTGGGCGCCGGCGGCTTTGAGGTCTGCGGAGAGTGCCCGGAGTTCGTCGCCGGACATCAGGTGCCCTGCGTCTGGGTGACGTGCTCGCGGCAGATGAGGTCCCTGGCGAAAGCTTCCGTGGAGTGTTGGATGCCCATGATGGTGAACAGGCGGCCCTCAAGGGCGGGCGACCCGGGGTTGATGGTGACACGGAGTCGGTGGCCGTTCTCCCCCACAAGCAGGCTCGGAAGCGCGTTCGCGGGCGTCTGAATTAGGTAGTCGGCGGTGTCGTTCGACTGGCCCGACGGGGCCAGCGTGTTGCCAGTGGACAGGGACCGGATGCGGGCGTGCACCCCGCCGGCGGCCACCGCGTCACCCACCGGGTCCCCAGGGTCCTCACCCCACCCTGGGGACGGCACCTGATCCAACGGGACCAGGATGTCGACCCTCGAGCGCATGGCGGACTCGGCAACCGGCTGGTGCGCCTGCGACCAGGCATCCGGGATCACGGACGTGTTGGTAAGCGGCATCAGTAGACCCTCCGCTCCTCAGCCTCCAGGCGACCACCAGCACCACCGAACGGGACCAGGTGGAAGGACCCCTCGGCGGCGAGCTCGGCCGCGTCGGCCTTTTCGTCGTAGTCATCGGCCAGGGCGCGCAGCGCGTTAGCCACCGCCGGCCCGTCGGTGCTGAGGTCTTGGGTGCGGATCTTCTTCGAGACCAGGACCTCGGAGGCGGCGATCGTTCGCAGGGCGTCCGCTGAGGCGCGGTAGATGTTCATGTCGTGCTCGGCCAGGAGCAGCTCGAGCTGGGCGTCGCTTAGCAATCGCATTGGTCGGTGGTCGTGAACGTCGGAGATGCGGAGCCTGACGAGGGCCACAGCTTTCTCGGATTCGGTAGGCACTATGCACCACGCTTTCCGGGCCGCAGCCCTCGTCAGACGATATTCAGTTGGAGTCAGGCTGCGCCGGTGGAGGCGTAGGTGCCCTGGCCGAATGCTGCAGCGGTGCCCAGCACGGAGCGGCCGCGGTACCAGATGGTGTCGTTGTCGAACGACCCCTCCTCGTAGCCGATGGACCCGCCGCCGACCCGGTCGCCCTGGTCACGCTTGGTGCGGATATCCACATCAGGGTGACCAGCCAGCGACGCAAGGATGAGCGCCGGGTTCTCGGTGGCGGCGCCGGGGACGAGGGCCCAGGCGCTGTTGCGGATGCCGGTGGCGAGCTGCCGGTTGAACTCTCGGGACACCTGGACGGTGATCCCGGCCAGCGTGTTGGAGCGTTCGATCTGGCGGGTGACGTCGCCCTCGACGGTGGTCTCCCGGACGGTACGCACCTGGGTGATCGCAGTCGCGGTGTCCTCCAGGGCGGGCGGGACGACCAGCACCAGAGTGGAGGTGTCGACCGATCCGTCGCCGCGGTAGTTGTCGGCCTCGATGGCTGCCTGCTTGGCGGCCTTGAGGGACTCGAACCCGAGGCCGGCGGTGCCGGTCTCGGCGAAGAAGTCACCGTTCAGGGTGCCGTTCTCGCCGATGAAGTGGCGGTACACCTCGCGGTTGCGGGTGTTCGCACCACCCCGTCCGAGGATGCCGGGGAAGTCGGCCAGGGCGGAGAAGTCTCCGTTGAGCCAGCGCTCCCAGGTGAGCCCGTAGTTGCGACCGAACTTCTCGGCGCGGAACTCGATCTCCGTGTCCTTGAACGGGTTGTCGGACTTGTACTCCTCGCCCTCGTTGACCCGCTCGAAGTAGGTCTCCCCGAAGAGCTCCATGAGCTTCTTGGGCCGGAAGTCGACCACAGTCTCGCGGCGTGCGATGGCTGCGGTCTCGTCGGTGACCTCCCGGTAGGCCGCACGGGCTTCCCGTTCGAACGCCTCGCCCAGCAGGGACGGGAAGTCCGAGGTGGTGAAGGCTTCCTTCAGGAGGGCGGTGGCGGTGTGGGAGCGGCCGGAGAACCCGTCAGCGAACAGCTTGGCTGCTTCGAGGACCTTCCGGTCGTAGGTGTTGCCGATGCGGAAGCCTGCGGACTCCAGCACGTTGCTCAGGACCTTAGTCATGATGGTCTGTTTCCTTTCTCAGCGTGTGCTGGTCAGCCCGCTGCCGGGGCGGCAGGGGTCACGTATCCGAACGGGGCGACCTCGAGGTCACCAGAGCCGGAGCCCTTAGCGCCCAGGGCCACACCGAACGGGGTGGAGTTGGCGGTCATGGTCAGCCCGGAGCCGCCCAGGTAGACGACGTCCCCCTCGGATGCGGCGCCGGTGACGGTGAAGTCGTAGGATCCGACCAGCCAGATGGTGACCTTCTCCCCCTCGGTGGCGTCGATCTTCGCGACACCGGCCACAGCGCCGATGACCACGGGGTCACCGGAGGCGTAGGCCTGGTCGGCGGTGAGGGCGATGTACTCGCCCCGTGCGTAGCGCTGGTTGGTTGCCATCTCAGCGGTCTCCCTTCAGAGCAGTGACGATGTCTTCGTCGGAGACCTTGTCGGACTCCTGGATGGTGTCGGGGGCGGCGGTGTCGCCGAACCCGGTGATGCGGGGTCCGCCCTTGGCTTCGGCGATCTCCTCGGCGAGGCCTTCGGCTTCTGCCTTGAACGCGTCGGCTTCGAAGGCTTCGGCGCGGACGGCAGACTCGACGAGGCGGGCCTGGGTCTTGGGGGCGTCGATCCCCTTGAACGCCTCAGCAACGATGGCCTGGGCCTCGGTACGGGTCGCGGCTTCGGCCAGGCTGGCCTCTGCCTTGTCGGCGCGCTGCACGGCGGTGTCGCGCTCGGTTTCGAGGGCCTGAACCCGCTCCGCAGCTTTGCTGAGGCGCTGGTATTCGGCTTCCTTGATCTCCATGCTTCCTCCAGTGGTAGCTCTAGGAGCGGACTCCACGGCGGTTGCCGTGGAGGTGTCAGGCTCAGGATTGGTGGGGGTGAATGTGGTCTCTGGCTTGACCTCTTCGGGCTCGCCGGAGAGGGTCACGTTGACGCCGTCGCGGGTGTAGGTCTGCCGGAACTCAGCCGTCATGCGCCGGTCATCGGTGTACCGGGAGAGCCGGAAGTACACGTAGGTGTCGTCGAAATCTTCGAGGTAGGCGTACTGGCCGTCCTGGTCGTAGGCGTCGACCGCCATGGAGAGGTACCGGCGCACGTCGTTGTCGGTGGCCTCAGTGAGTTCACGTAGGTACTGGGCTTCGCGAAGATCCTGGGAAGCGGTGATCGGCTGGCCGTCCCAATGTGTCCCGGTCTGCTTGTCCACATGCCGGGGCTCGTAGTTCAGCCCGTTGCGTTCGGCGATCTCCCGCCGGGCGGACTCGATGACGTCCAGGATCCGGCCGCCCCGGCCGGCCTTGGTGACCAGGTCGACCGACTGGGCCTCCACGATCCGGGCGATGGTCCCGTCGTCCTCGACCTCGGCGGAGGCACGGATGGAAAGCCCGATCAGGTCGGCGCGCTCCTTGATGGCGTCGTAGGTGGACGGCAGCGGCTTGAAGTCTGCCTCCAGGGCACGGGTGTCGGGGTTCCACGTGGCGTCTGACTCGAGTGCGCCGGCGATGGTCATGACGGACCGTTCGGGGCGCTCTGAGGTCTCGGAGACGGTGGGGTGGTCGAAGTGCAGGTGCAGGCCCTTGTGGAACACTCGGTCGGTCGCTGCGGACTCGAGAGTCGCGGCGGGGTATGTGCCGGAGGAGCCTGTTCCTTCATCGATGATGCGGACCCTCATCACGCCAGACTTCCCGGTCTGGGTGAGGGTGCCGGTGGCCTCAGAGACGGCAGTCAGCTGAGCGGTCATGGTCGCCTCCTATAGGCTGTGCGGATGGTAGACAGGCACTTCTCGCACCTGGTCGATGACTCGTCCGGGTGGTGCACTGAGTGCGGTGGCGAGAAGAAGCTCCAGGGCATTGAGCTCACCCGGCAGGGCTCGTCGATCTGGACCGAGTGCAAGGAGTGCGGCACCCTCTTTCACCGGCCCCCGCGTCAGCGGCCCGAGAGCTCCCGGAGCGGCGTCTCGTAGTAGGCGGCACGCCAGTCGTCGTTCTCCCGCCGGACCGACAGGTCGTCCCAGCCGATGGAGCCCTGTTGCCACAGCTCGTAGCGGCCTGGGCCGAGCATCTGCCGCTGGGTGTCTTCGGTGAGCCCGTCGAACCAGCCGGTGAGGTTGGTGTCGATGTCGGGTGGCTCGTCAGCGTCGATGCCAAGCTCAGACCATGGACGTAGCTTGTCGATGAACGCGCACCGGCCTTGCGGGTGGTCTTCGGGGCCGACGGTGTCGACGGGGAACTCGGTGCCGGACATCGCCACACAGGACATGCAGGTCCTTGCGTCTGGTGTCGCCATCCATACTCGGGCTGCGATGAGGTCGGTGTTCTCTGCGACGGTGGCGGCGTGCGCGGCACGGTGTGCGTCGATCTGCTCGGTGCGGGCAATGCGTGAGGCACGGGCGAGCCCGCCGTTGAACGCTCCCTCGGTGTCCCGGACGATGCGACGGGCGGTCGTGCGCGGGTTGGCCCCATCGATGATCCCCTTGGTGAGGTTCCGCTTCATCGCCGCTTCCATGTCCGCAGACAGTGGGGCGGTGGCCGTGTGGATCTGGCTGGTGGTGCGAGCGACGATGGCGGCCAGTGCGGTGTCACTGACTCCCCCGAACCGGATAACCGCTGAGGCCTGCCCGGCGGGAAGCTGCGAGCGGAGCCCGTCGAGCACCACCGGGGGCGCGCCTGCGACGATGGACTCGATGTCCTGGATGATCCGCTGGTCGGCGTACTCTGCCAGCTCATCCAGCCGCTCCCGGGTGGTCTGCATCGCCTGGGTGACCCGCTCCGCCTGATCCAACTGGGCCGGGGTGGCGCCGGCCGGGTACTGGGTGACGAGGTCCTGGACCAGCTGGTCATACTGGGGCTCGAGTTCGTCCCACAGGTTCACCCACGCGGTGGCGATCGCGATGACTGCGGCGTCGGAGAGTTCCACGATCTCGGCCCGGCGGGCCATGGCGATTCGGCGGGTCTCGTCTGTCACAGCCACCTGCGACCACCACCCCTCTACAGAATGTCGGCAGGGTTGCCGCCTGCACGCAGAGCGTCAGCGGCTCTCTGCCCAGCGGCGTCGGCCACCACGGTCTGCGGCGGGACGAAGTTCCCTTGGTCATCGGTCACGGATGCGATGACCTCGTCCACGTCCCTGAGCCCAATAGCTCGCAGGAGCTTCTCCAAGATCACCAGCGGCGGCACCAGGCCGACGCTGTCGGCCTCCACGAGGGCCTTCACCAGCACCTCGACGGGGGTGTCATCCAGTGGCGGGAAGTCCACAGTCAGGGTGCCTTCCCCTGCCTCACGGAACACGGGGCGCAGCGTGTCCTGGGTCCGGTTGACCCGGCCACGACGACGCAGCACACCCCGTGGGGCGAGCATCGCCTGCAGGATCACGTATTCAAGGATCTGTCGGCGGGTTTCACGCCACACTTCCTGGCGGGCTTCCATCACCAGCCGGGTGGGCAGGTTCAGGGTCTCAGCGGTGGCCCTGGCGCCCGTCTGGCCCGGGTCGGACAGCAGGGTGGTGACGGGAAGCCCGAAACCGGCAGCGATCATGGTCGCCAACGGTCTGCCTGACTCGGAGTCGATGGTCGCGCCGGTCTTCGGGACCGCCTGCAGGGTGGTCTCCCCCGACATGACGGCTGTGGACCCTGCGGGCATGTCACCCATCCGTGCAGCTTCGGCCCGCGCCTGCCGGGAGTGCCCCGGCTTCCCTTTGGAGGTCTGCATCCAGGCGATCTTCGACAGGGACTTGACCAGTTTGGCCCAGTCGTTGAGGAAGTCGGAGTAGGCGCGTGCCCAGGGGATGGCGGAGAACACGTCTGCGGTGCCCCACTGCTGGCCTTTGAGCTGGTTGACGGCCACATGGTAGACCGGCACGTCCCACTGGACGGGTGCGGTCTCAGAGGCTGAGAGCCGGATCCGCTTGTGCTTGGTGACCGGGGAGTAGCGCAGCGCCGGGTAGGCGGCCTTACGGTTGAAGTACTTGCCCGAGGCGGGGTCACGCTCAGCCCACACTCGCAGGTAGTACTGGACGGTGGCCTTGTCGCCGGGGGCGGTGATGATCTCGGCGATCTCATCCATGGGGATGTCCCGGATGGTGACCGCGCCGGTGAGCCGGTCGGTGGGCAGGGCGAAGAACAGGTTTCCGTCGGTGCCGAGGGCGATCTGGTTGCGGCTGTTGGCCTGGGCGCCGGCGAACACGTCCCGCACCACCGGGTCGTCCAGGAAGTCTTGGACCAGCGCGTTGACCGCGTCACCCTTGGCGACGGTCCCGACACCCTGCCCGAAGCAGTAGGCGGCGGACAGGTGGAGGCCGCGGCGGACCAGCGGGTTCGCGATCGCCATTACCCGGTGCTGCTCGGCGTGCCGGATGATGCCCTCGCGGGTCATGTCCTGCTTGCCCTGCGAGGTGAGGAGCTGCCAGCCGGCGTCCTCCCGGGAGAGTTCGAGCTGGGCCATGTTCTCCTGGAGGGTTTCCAACTTCCACAGTGCGGTCTCGAGCTCCCCGGTGAGGTCGCGGGTCCGGTCCTGTTCGGTGACCAGGGCGTCGAGTGGGTGCGGCATGGTCACCTCCAGGGTCTACCAGTAGCTGATGGGTGGTTCGTCGTACTCGTCAGGTTCGATGATCTCGCCGAGCCGGTCGTCCTCCAGGTTGTCCTGCAGCAGCGCCTTAATGGCTTGGGAGAGGGCGTCGACGGTGTCGTCGTGGCCGCTGTTGGGGAAGTTCAGCGCCTCTTCCAGCAGATCCGCAGCGCCCGGGAGCAGCTGGGATTCTGGGATGACGACGTTGCCTGACATCACGTAGGGGGCGATGGCGTTGGCGCGGGCGTACTTGGACCCTTGTGGCTCCACCGGGATGATCCCCGGGACTTCCTTCTGCAGGGCGTTGATGATCGCCGGCCCGTTGGCTTTGTCCTCGATGAGGATGGCGTAGGCCTGCGGGTACCGGTGGTGCATGTCCTTGATGGCCTGTTGGGTGGCGGTGAAGTTCATTCGCGCCCGCACCTGGTCGATCAGGTATGCGGTCCGCCCGATGCGCAGCCACACTTGGCCGACGACGTAATCCGAGCCCTTGGTGTCCTTGAAGGTGAGGTCCCAGGACTGGATGAGCTCGTGGTCTGCCCTCTCCCCTACCCCGGGGAGGTGGCGGGACCCGTTGGGCTTCTCGGTCCACATGGGCTCGGAGTATCGGGCCCAGTCGTCGGTGCGGGGGAACACGCCGCCCTCGTCGGGCGACGGGTGACCCTGGTAGAGCGCGGCCCAGGTTCGGGCGCTGGTGTTGCGTTCGCGCTGCTCCCACTGGGCCTGTGACCTGCCGGAGGGGATCCGGAGGTATTCGCCGGGCTGGCGTCCGAGCGGGTCTGTCTCGCCGCGCTCGGGCCGGTGGTCGGCCTTGGCAGGCAGGTTGGTGAACGACCACTCGTCGGGGTGCTCTGAGAGGAGCCGGCCTGCGAGGTCCATCTGGTGCCACCGGGTCTGGATGACCACGACGGGGGCGCCAGGTGAGAGGCGGGTCTGGGCCGTGGTCTGCCACCAGTCCCAGAGTCGTTCCTGGTAGGTATCCGAGGCGGCCTGTTCGGCGTCCTTGACCGGGTCGTCGATAATCATGAGGTCGACGGGGCGACCGGTGAGGGCACCACCGACGCCGACGGAGTAGACCCCGCCGTCATACCCGGAGAGCAGCCATTCGGACTGTGAGCTCACGTCGTCACGTACACGCAGGTTGCCGAGCTGGTCGGCGTTCTGCCGGATGTCGTCACGGATGGTGCGGCCCCACCGGCGGGCGACTCCCATCTCGTAGGAGGCGATGGCGATCCTGCAGTTGGGGTTCTGGGTGAGGGCCCATAGTGCGAACCGGCGTGCGGCCAACTGGCTCTTGCCGGACTGGGGCGGGACGGAGAGCACCATGCGGGAATCAGGGGTGCTGTAGGCCTCGACAAGCCGGTCGTTGATGTAGTCGATGGCAGGCACCCGGCGGTGCTTGGGGTCGAGGGCGTCGGCCATGTCAGCGGGCGAGTCCCACTTCTGTGTGGGCGGCTCGAAGTGGGTCGCGACGCGGTCGAAGAGTGTGGCGAGGTCGTAGGTGGCCATAGCGACCCCCTCCTGCCGATGTAGGCTCCAGGGACACTCACGCCTAGCCATCGGAGGATTTGATGCCTGTTGCCCGGTCCACCCAGCAGAACACCGTCTCCTTGGGCTTCGCCCTTGGACTGGCCGATCTTGAAAGAAATGAGCTGCCTTGGGACAAGGTGAGCTTCGAGCTCGTATTCGAACGGGTCTGGCGCGGGTGGGAGTACAAGCACGTTTTTCCCGCGATGAACGGTCCCGGCGCAAAGGATCCGTTCTACGTTGTCACTCAGTACACGGAGCGGAAGCATTCGCCCTACGGGCCACTCTTTTGGGAAGGCACCCAGGTGTACGCGCACCAGGAACTGGACAACCGCGACCCTACGTGGGAGGAATTTGCAGACGACCTCGTGGACGAGGTTCCTGGTCGAGCCTGGATGGACTTGGTGCGGTCCGTAGTCGACGATCTCGACGCTGGATGATCTCTGATCGAATAGCTCGAGGTGACGGTCGGTCCCCGACGCTGGCGGCGCAAGTAGCCAGCGTCGGGGTTCCGGACCTGAGAGGAGCACGTCCCATGAGCGGTGGGCGCACAAAAAAGCCCGAACCAGCGTGGTTCAGGCTCCTGATATTTCCGACACCTGTGGTGTGGTGCTTTCAGCGTATCACGGTCGAATTACACCGGTGTAGTTTCCCGTGCTGGTGCGTCGATGGCGTTGAGTAGCCAGACGAGGTCTTCGCCGTGCCATGCGGCTTCACAGGCGGCGCAGGTGGCTTCGCAGTCGGCGGGGTTGCGGAGGGTTCCGTCGTCGTTGTGGGTGCCGGCGGTGAGGCAGTGGACCCGTTCGCCGTCGCTGTTGAGGGTCCAGAGTTCTCCGCAGGCGGGGCAGGGCTGTTTGAGGGTGCGGCGTTTGGGTGGTGGGTCGAACATGGTCTCGATGCGGTCGATGATGTCCATGGTGATGTGCTCGAGGTGAGCGATCCACGCGGTGTCGCCTTCACTCTTCCAGCGGGTGAGGAGTGCGCCGAGGTGGCCGCGGGCGTGGCCGTAGCGGTCGAGGGTGACTTGGCGGACCTCGGTGTCGAGCTGCTTCCAGAGGTCGATGGCGCGGGTGTTGATCGGGATGGGCATGTCGTTGTGGTCTTGGCCGCCGCCGCGGCTGCTCTTGGTGGCGTTGGCAAGCTGATCGAGTAGGGCCGGCTGGTAGATGTCGTTGCCGTCGCGATTCTTGGCGAGGGTGCCGTCTGGTCGGATGAGCTTGTGTGGTTCGGTGAGGCGGTAGATGTTGACGGTGAGGCTCATGGGCGTAGCTCCTGAATGTCGGGGGGCATGAGAAAACCCCCGGTGTTGGCCGGGTGCTCTGGGGCGGGGACTGACGTCTAGTGCTTCCATCGGTCGTAGGGGAACGCATCTAGAAGGGGCTGGGGGTCGTAGTCAGGGAGCGGTTCGCCACCCCACTTGAGCGCCGTCTTCTTATCTGGGGCGGGTGTGAATTTCTCTCGACCGGTGCCGCGGTAGTAGTCCTCGTACTTGTGGAGGGTCTCCGTCGCGGGCTGGACGAGTCGGGCCGGTATGCCAAGGCTTTCCGCCACGATGATGCCGTGGAGTGATGATCCGACGATGAGTTCGCTGGCCGCGATCTGGCCGATAACTTTCCACAGGTCGTGCCGTGGGTCAACGGTGCGCGGAGAGAGCCGTCCGGTTACTTCGTGGAAGTCGTGAAAGTTCGGGAGGACTCGGTAGTCGCTGCGGCGGTGACCAGTGGCAAGTTGGTCCCGTTCCCAGAGGTGACCAACCAGGAGGCCCGGGTCGCCGTAGATCGGTGGGGCGTCGACGCCACGACTTTGGAGGAAGGCGCGGGTGACGGGCCCGCGGACCGCACGTACGTCGAGTGTCTTGAACTTGTGGCGCTTGTCCGCGATCTTGCCGTTGCGGCCGGTGCCCCAGACTGTGTCCCCGGTCTTGCAGAAGTGGAGGATCGAACCCACGGTGATGACGCGTCCCGACGTTTGGTTGTTGTCGGGCTCTATGTCAGCTCGACGCAGAAGCTCTCTCGCGATGACTGGTCCCAGGAGGTCCCCGAAGTTGTTGAGCGGACGCTTCGGTGCGTAACGCTCGCCGATCCGTCCTTTGAAAGCGGGGCGTTCTGGGTTCCAATGGACGAGCTCGGGCGGCATTTGCATGTTCTCCTCGTGGGTTGGCACGGCTTCTACCTTACGGACGAGGGATGGGCTGAGGGCACGCACTACTGTCCCTCCTTCACCGGCAGCGACCTCAGCACTGCGGGCACCACGGTCGGCACCAGCCGGGCCTGATCCTGCGACAGCCCAAGCTGGTCCAGGATCCGGGTGATCGCCTGCGCCAGGTGCAGGGCGTGGGCCTCCTGCAGATCGATCTGGCGGCGCTCCACACCGGCCCGGAGTGCGGCGGTGGAGTACTTGGCGAGCTGGTCCTCAGCCTCGCGTAGCAACTTCCACCAGATGTTCGGACCCACCTCGCGGGTCTCAACGTCCACCGGGCCCATAGGCCCAGTGCCCTCATCACGTTTGGTCAGTCCCCAGACCAGCGACTCTCCGTCGGTGGCCCGGTCCTCGCCGGACGTGACGGTGCCCTGCTCGTCTACCTCCTGGACCTTGATGCGCAGCCACTGCACCTCAGCCCACTTCTGCGTCACCAAACCCAACAGGGCCTCAGCAGGGTCCACATTCTCGTTGGGCACCTCCCCCAGGGCGCGCATCGCTTTCTGCATCTGCACACGCTCCTTCGCCTTCGCTAATGACCTTGGGGACGCTCCACCGTGCAACCGACAGCGGGTCGCCCCTCTCATTGGCGACACCCTGCACGGCGTCCCGTCCTTCTTCTTCGCCCCACACAGGGGCCGGTCTTCGCTCATAGGGTGCGTCTCCTTAGTCGATGATTCATAGGGTTATTCGGGATCTCTGGGGCGACACTGGTCTTGCGGCTACGGTGTTAATCGGCAGTACGTTCTGGAAACTGGCGATTGGAGTGCACGATCATGGACGCAAGCACAGTGGTGGGCGAGTTCAAGGCTTTCTTTACTGAGCGGGCGAGCACTGGTTCGGGGGTGACTATTGCTCAGGCTGTCTCGGACGTTCGTTTGGATGGAGGCGTGCTGACTGTTGTTTTCGATGCGCGGAAAGCTGGGGTGTCGGAGAGCGCGATGATCTCTACTTCCGCGTTTAAGAATTTCGCTGAGTTTGCTGGGGTTCCGGTGTCTTCCACTGATGATCAGGGTCAGCGTCTGCGACTTTGGGTCGAGAGGATCGACACGCAGCTGGTGTCTGGGGAGTCCATGGGCTCCGCTTCTGTGGCCGAGATCTTTGAGAAGAGTCAGTTGCGGCCCCTGGAGCCCGGTGAGTAATAGCGCGCTGACCCCTATCGGCCTCCATCCGAGATAGTGGCGGCTGCGGTGAGGATGGCCCACATGGGACGCAAATCAACGTCGTGAATGCGGTGGCCGGTCATGGCTGGGGCTCCCAGCGCAGCATCCCGGCTGGTGGGTGGAAGTAGCCGTCGCGCAGGGTCCCACATAGTGCGCGTAGGTCGGCCCGCTTGATGTATGACCAGGGCACGTCCCCGCCATCGGGTTCGGTTGGGTCGATGACGCCTTCGCGGATCTGGATCTCGGTGTCGTGCCATCCGAGGTACGGCGGTTCGAAGCCGAGGGCTGACGTCCCGTGCTCGTCTGCTCGGTCGAATCGCGCAGGGTCGGCCTCGTCGGAATGGAGGCTCTTCGTCAACTCCTCACGGGAACCGAATTGGGTCACGGAATCGGCCACGGTCGAGTAGCGGACGTAGAAGTCCTCGTCGGGCTTGGGCTTGATGATGAATCCGGGCATCGTGCTTTCCTTGGGCATAGGAATGGCCCCTGTGCGTGTGCACGGGGCCTGGGTGGGTAGTTTGTGTGTCGGCGGGCTACGGGGCGGTGAGGGGCACGCTGGGCGCTTCCCTGATGAACCTCTGTAAGGGTCCGGTGTCCCAGTCGTGGGGGCGGATGATCCCGGTGAAGCAGGCGGCGGGGTGTGTGCGGGCTTCGAACCTCTCCAGTGCGTCGGCCCATTGCTGCTGCTTGTCGTTGACTGGGGTGCGTGGCCCTTTGAGCTCTACGGCGATGAACAGGCCCCGCGGGTGGACGGCGACGATGTCGGGCAGTCCGGCCCGGTTTCGGCGGCTGTCGGTGTCGTGAAACCAGTGCCAACCGCAGGCGGTGAGCAGCCCACACACGGCGGTCTGCAGGTCACCCTCGGTCATGTGCCGGGCGCGATACTCGGCGGCCCTCATCACTTTTCTCCTCGCACTTGCAGGGCGCGGCGCTTGAGGTAAGCGCGGACGCTCATCGCCCAGGGGTGGCGGTCGCCGCGTCGGTAGGATTCGGCGGCAGCTTCGGGCTCCATGGAGCGTGCTGTGCGAATCTGGGCGGCAACCTCGGCGTCACGGGCGAGGAAGCCAGCGACGAGTGCTTCACGCCTAAGGATCATCGCGTTGAAGTCTGCTGGCCCAATGCCAGGCAGGTCAGGCCAGCGCTGGTGCGCCAGCGCCTCGGCGCGCTCGCGGGGCGTGGCTGGTTCGGTGGTCATGGGACCTCTCTTCGTGTCGTGAATAGGGCATCCATCGGTGATCGTGATGTCTCCGCGCCACTCTCGGCGTTTCCTGGGGTCTGGTGTGAAGAAACCTGGGTCGACGGTGCAAGTGCAACCGCATACGCACGGGCTCATGGGTGCCTCTCTCGGGTGGGGGTTGGTCATCGGTTGGGGTATTCGTCGGGGTTGCGGTCGAGGAGCTTCCCGGCCGCTTGGAACTTGAGCAGGATCCGGCGGGGCATCTTCCGCTTGTCGATCTTCGCCGGGGGTAGCTGGTGGGCTGCTATGCGCTCCTCGTACTCGATCCGCTCTTTGATGAGGTGGCCGAGTGTCCCGATGCCCAGCGGTGGCCGGTCGGGGTTCTTGGCGTCGTACTTGCGGTAGTACCCGTGTGCCGCGGTGAGTGCTTCCCCGAATGTGGACGGGGCGAGCACGTCGTGCCACAGGGTGACGTTGGACGGGGTGACCTGGATGCGGGCGTCGGCGGACTGGTTGAGGTGGGCGATGAGCGCAGACACCAGGGGGCGCACCATGGGCTCGTCGTCCCGGATGCTGCGGATGTCGATTGGTGCTGGTTCGCTCATCGGGTGATCTCTTTCTGTCGTTGCTGCTCCTGCCATTGGGCGAGCTCGTCTGCGACCAGGGTGGCGCCCTGTGCGTATCGACGCTCGGCGGCTGACCGGAACTGCTGCGGTGGGCCGGTTGGTCGTTGTGGCTCTTGTGCCTTGAGGCGCAGCTGGTCGTACTTCTCGCGGAGTTTTGGTAGGGACAGGATGTTGGTCTTCCAGAATCCGTCCTGCTGGCACCAGTCGATGACCCGGTGGATCTCTGCCTCTGGCCGCTTGTCCCGGTCGAGGAGGAGCCGTGCCGCGTCGAGCCATGCTTTCGGTGGGGTGTCTGGTGTCTTGTTCTCGTTTTCGGTGAGTCGCTGGTGGAGGTGGTCGTAGATGCCTTTGATGTCCTCGCGAGCGTTGGGGTCTGGTCTCTCCGGGTCCGGTGTCGCGGCAGCGACTTCGGACGAAGAAGTACCTGCTCCCCTGCTCCCCTGCTCCCCTGCTCCAGGACCGAGGATCTCCGTTGGCTCTACGGAGGATCTATGTAGAGTCTCCGGAATGGTGACCCCTTGTGCGTCTGACCTGGGGTAACGCGCTTTTCCTGGGTTCTGGATGCGCTGGTGAGAGTCCCAGTTGGCGACCTGCAGGAAGTCCCGGTCCTTGCCGTTGTATGGACCCCTATATCGGTGGATAAGCCCATCCATATAGAGCCTCTGTAGACCCATATTGACCCTCCGTAGGGTCTCCGTAGGATCTATGGAGAGGTCATGTGCGAACAGATCAGCCGCGATGAGTGACGCCTGATCCCGACCGACGCCGTTGTCGTCCACGTAGGACCAGATGCCGATGAAGAGCAGACGGTCGTCGCGTGGGAGCTGGGCGATGTCGTCGGACCGCCAGAACTCAGGTTTGATGCTCCTGATCCTCATGCGCGGCCTCCTCTCTCGTGTCGTGGATGATGGTGCAGATGTCGGCGTCGTCGAGTCCCCGGTGGCGGGCGAGCTTGATCATCACGGAGAGCTCACGGTCGCGGGTGCCGCATGGGTCGTCCCACTGGTGGATGGCGGCCCTCCGGACGGCGTCGGCGGCGAGTGCCCGGTTGACCATGGCCTGCTGCTCGGCTGGTGGGAGCAGGGTGTCGAGCTGATGCTTCGTGGTCATGGCTGCCTCTCTTGGACTTGGAACCCTGCGCCTTCGAGGACGACGCGTGCGTAGCCGCGGTGGCTGGCCTGACTGGCCGGTGTCCATTGGTCGTAGTAGTCGTGGCCGCCACCGATGGCGCGTGCGAGTCCCCGGTAGGCGTCTTCGAACCGGACGGGGCCGATCACCGTGGGGAGCTCGCCGCCGTCGGGGTTGATCCCCTTGAGCTGGTCCTTCGCTTCCTGGAGCTGCAGCACCGCCGTGTTGATGCCGGCTCGGCACCGGTGGATCTTGTCGTAGTCGGTCATGGGGTCCTCTCAGAACAGGGCTGGCTGCAGCACGATCGCTCGGGTGTCGTCGTTGTCGGCAGCGTGCGCAGTGCGTGCGGCGTGGTCCTGCCACCAGTCGCGCCAGGCGGGCGTCGCCTGCGTGAGCATCCCGGAGGTGACGCCGTGAAGCCCAGGCGGGTCGTCGCTCCCCCAGATCGGGTAGGAGTACAAGGCGTGGTGGTGGCAGACCAAATAGAAGGTGTGCGCGATCGGGCAGCGTTTGCCGGGGCAGTGGTGGGTGGCGTACCTCGTGACCGGTTGGGTACAGAGGACGCCGATCTGCAGCACTTGCACGTGGTATTCGTCCTGCGGCCAGTCTGCGGCGGGCCCACTGTTGGTGAGCGCGCCCCATTGGCAGGGCGCCGGCCGACCGTCTGCGGGTGGTGGCGGCAGGGCGTCGCTCAGAGGCTCCGACCACTGGTAGCCGTCGTGGGTGTACATGCCGGGAATCGTGTTCATGGGACCTTCTCTTGGGTATAGGAAAGGGCCCCAGCGCGGCCAGGGCCCTCAGAATGTTGTAACCTAGGTCACACAACCCTCCCCCTGAGGGTTGTGCAGGCCCGCTTGGTGAGTTGCCCCAAGCGGGCTTTTCGTACCCTCGAAGGGACCCCGCGGACGCTGGGCCCGTTCAGTGCGCCTCCTCCGGCCAGTGGTCCTGGACGCTGTGCCGGAGGGCGGCCTTCCGCGCTGTCATTTGAGCCCTGGCTAGCGACTCGGAATGGCAGGGGCACTGGTGGCGCAGCGCGCAGATTGGCGGGATGGACTTGCAGCGCGCACAGCAGCGCGTGTCTTCGATATGTGGGATGTACGGCATGGGTTCCTCTGGGTACGGAGAGGCCCACCCCCTCGGCGCAAGGGAGGGGGTGGGCCGGTCTTAGGTGTCAGGGCCGGGCGCGTTGGGCCTGGCTGGTGAGGTGCCAGTTGCGACAGGTGGGGCACCGGTAGACCGACTGCTCGGCCTTCCCGGTGCCCCGCCGTTTCTGGACCTCGATGAGCGCGATCATGGCGCGCAGCTCGGTGAAGTAGGTGCGCTTACGGCACCTGCGCCGGGACATCAGAAAGGCGTTTCTTCGCCCCAGGTTCCACCCGACGCGGAGTTGTTGAATCCGATACCGCCCATGTCCTGCCCGCCCCATGGGTCCTGTGCCGGCTGTTCTGCCTGCGCGAAGCCGTTGCTCTGCGCCCGCTGTCCACCGGACGCCTTGCCAGCCCGGGCCACCTGCGCGGTCTGCCAGCGCAACGACGGGCCAATCACGATGGCTTCCATCTCCAGGCTGGTCCGGCGCTGTCCGTCCTTCTCCCAGGACTTCGACTTGACGGTGCCGTAGACCATCACCGACGTTCCCTTGCGAAGGGATTCGGCAGCGTTGACTGCCTGGTCGCGCCAGATGGCGACCCGGTAGAACGTGGGCTCTCCGTCGCCCCACTGGCCGTTGACCTTCTCTCGGCTGTTCACGGCCACGTTGATGTTCAGGACTGGCACATCTCCGGCGTATCGGATCTGGTCCGGATCCGCGGTGAGGTTGCCCTCGATGAGTGTCTGGTGAGTCATGGTTCCCTTTCATGGCATGAAGAAGGCCAGCCCGTGTGGACTGGCCTGATGGTGTGGCGGGTTCAGCGGGTGCGGATGGCGTGCAGGTGGTTGAGGTAGCGGCTGGTGTCCTCGGCGGGTCCGGTGCGGAGGATGGCGAGACCGACCCCGAGCCACACGCTGTCGAGGGTGATCCGCGCCTCCTCGGCTGGTGGGAGGGTGATCATGTGTCCTCCCCTGCGCGCCGGAATCCGAGAGCCCGCATCGCGGCATCACAGGCATCACTCAGGCCAGCGCCGAAGTCGCCGTACTTGCCGTTCATCTCCCGGTAGATCGCGTCCCAGACTTTCTGATGTTGGGCTCCCCACTGATCGTCGGTGAGGGTGAACGCAGCGGTGGCGAGCTCTTCGATCATGTCGCCGTCGTCGGCAACGGTTTGGAAGTCGTCGGCGCTCATGGTGTTGTAGCTCCACGCCTCCCAGACTCGGGTGCAGACCAGCAGCTCTTGGCCGTTCGCGACCTCAGCTATGCGTGCCTTGGCATCCTCGATACTCATGCGCTGACCCCCGTCCAGGTGAGCGCCGGCAACGTCGTCCCGGTGTTCAGTCCGGCCAGTTCCCCGTCCCGCCATGCGTCCAGCAGGCGGGCCCGGGAGTCATCCCCGGAGGAATACTTCACACTGAACGATGACGGGTCCGCGGTAGTGGTGAACAGCGCCGGAACCGCCTCGCCCTCCTCGGTGTAGTGGTGCCCCTCGACCACCTTGGTGTGCCGGATCAGGTACGGCACCGCATCGGCCTTGAGCGCCTGGTGTGCGGGGATCACCTGCTCGGGGATCTCTTCCACCAGCTCCGGGTGCCGCCGGGCCACCCAGGCGAGGAGCTCGTCGGCCTCGGCCTGCTTCACCTTCGCCAACGGCTTCGGCTGGGTCAGGGTCAGGGTGGCGATCGCTTCCCCGTCGGGCAGGTTGATGGAGAGCTGCTTGATGCCGTCCTCCCGGAACCGGACCAGCAGGTCGTCCATGATGGTGTGGCGCTCGTCCTTCACCTCGGTGGCGATGAAGTCAGCCACGGTCTTCCGGAGCAAAAAACTCAACCGGTCGTCGCGGGTCAGGTGCTTGTCGTTGGTGCTCATGCGTTGCTCTCCTCGTTGATCGGCAGGGTCTCGTCCTGCGTGGTCTCGTCCACAATCTCGCCCTCGTGGACCTCGGATGCGGCGGCGTCGGCCTTGGCCTGCAGCTCCTGGCCACGCTGCGCGATCTTCGCCAGACGCGGATCCTGCGGGTTGTTCGACTTCAACCAGTTGTGGATCCGCCGGAGCCGCTCGAGGCTGTCCCACGCGTCCTTGATCCCCTGGTCGACCGCGTCTGACCCCGGCTGGGTGGCGGGTTCCTCGGGGCTGGGTGCACTCTCGGCGGCGAGATGCGGACCCCGGACAGTCGCCGGAGCGGGTGCGGAGGCCGGTTCGGGTGCCCCGGCTTGATCCATCTCGTCCGCGGTGTACAGACCGGAGAGGTCCTGCGGGAACGCCTTGCGCAGGGCCAGCGCCTCGGCGCACTTCGCGAGCTGCCCGGCGGGCCGGGACGCCCACATGGCATTCAGGCCACCGTCGCGCTTCCGGGCCGCGTACTCATCGAAGAGCGCGATCGCGGGGAACCGCTGGCCGTTGCGCAGGACCGTGGCCTTCGCCGCGACGGGAGGGGTGCTCCCGACCCAAACGTCACGCCAGACGCCGTCCTCGCCGCACCAGAGGTTGTCCTCGTAGCCGAGGGTCTCTGAGGTGCCGCGCACCGCCCGGGTGGCGATGAGCCGGAAGCCGTCGATGCCGGTCTGGATGGTCTGCTTGCCCTGGCGTTCGATCATGTAGATCTGGCGGGCAAACGGGTCGAGGCCGGTGCGCTTGCACTGGTGGAAGAAGATCTCCACGTCGGCCCGGTTGGCGCGTTGCACGCCGAGGTGCTGCAACGCGGATGCCTGGTCGGGTGTCCAGGTGGTCTGGTCGTCTCGGATGGTCAGCGCGGTGGCGCCGGCCCTTTGCATGTCGTTCATGGTGTCCTTCTCTCGGGTGGGGGTTATGCGTGGGTGGGGTGGGGTCGGTCGAGGATGAGGCCGGGGCCGCCGATTGCTGAGGCGATGAAGATGCCGAGCATTGCGGCGCCGTAGTGGCCGGTGAACAGGAGCGCGACACCGACCAGAAGCGCAGGTGCCCACAAAAAAAGCCGCCTACGTTGAGCGGCTACAGGTGCGGATGGTGGTCTCATGCGACTTTCACCTCCTCGATGAGTTCTCCGTCGACCAAGTGGTCGGCGCCCTCGCAGTGGAATGCACAGTGGTCGGTGACCTCGTGTGCCTCGTACCAGTCGTTGGCGGCCTGGTCCTGGTGCTTGGCGCAGAACTCGGTGTGGAGCATGGCCGGTACCCGGCACTGGTCGTCCGCGGCTGGGAAGTAGTGGCAATCGTTCTGCGGCGCCTGGCAGGTGGCGGCGAGCTCGCGGAGCCGGACTGCTTCCCGGTGGTCGGAGATCTCGGCCGCAGCCTGCTTCATGGCGTTGACTGCGGTCTGCATGTCGTTCAGTGCGGCCTCGAAGTCGGTGAAGCCGTCCTCCTGGCCGAGCGCGATCAGGCCGGCGATCCGGCAGACGTTCAGGTCCGTTATGCCGCGGCTCAACATACGGTGCACCTGCTGGATCTGCGGCAGGCTCATCTCGCGGGGGTTCTCGGTGCTCACGATGCGTTCTCCTTCTGTGCGTCTTGCCAGCCACGTGTGTAGCCGAGGGTGGCGGCGTATGCCTCCCGTTCCTTGATGCCCTTCGCGGCGAGCTCGGCGGCGTAGGTCTGGGCGGCCTGGTCGAGGTTGGTCATGAGGTCTGCTCCTCTGCGTCGAATCCCCAAGTGCGGCCGCAACCGTCGCAGCGCTCGTCGGCGCTCCAGCGGGTCACGCGGTCGCATTCTCGGCAGTAGTCCTGATCTTCTGCCAGCTGCTCGTCGCTCATGGCGTGTCCTTCGGTCGTGGGTGTGGGAGTCGTGCGGCGATGCTGTCCTGCCGGTCCCGCTCACGTGCCAGCCGGGCCAGGATGACCAGGAGGCCAGCGCAGAGGGCGAGCCAGACGAGCAGGGCTAGGGTGATATAGACGGGAATCATGGGGTGGCCTCTCCGCGAGGAATAGGTGGAGCTCGGGCGAATGCGCCCGATAAGCTCGTGCTGTGGAATGGGTCAATGTGACAATCGCTCTCGCTTCGCTCGGCTTCGCGGCGTTCTCCTGGTGGATGGCCGACGGAGCAAAGAAGGCACGCGACCAGGCACAGGAGGATCGCCGGCGCGTCGAACGGCAAGTGCAGGCCGTGGAAGAGATCGCGGCCTCGCTCGCTCGACCGCCGCTAAGCGCGCATCATCTCGGCGACCGGGATAGGACGATCGTGGTCCGCAATACCAGCTCGCAGGAGATCACATTGAAAGAGCTCCTAAACGAGAGCGACTTCCACATGTTTGGGTCAATGACCCGCGATCGGGAGGGCGTGTGGCCGGTGACGATCCCAGTCGGGTCTCTTCACCGCTTCTACGCCTTGATGAACCATGGCTACGCCATGCCTGACCACTTCGAATTCCGAGTGGAAGGCAGTGATTCCCCGATCTTTGTTGGCCTCGAGCCGGCGGCGGAGCCCAAGAAGCGATGAGGTCACATGTCGCATCTGCGAGTCGGTAGCTCGCCGTAGACGCCTCGAGTCACGCGGTCAGCGCCCTGGGTGCTTGGCCGCACCGCTGGCATGGCGTCGTGCCGAGCAGGTGGTGCAGTGCCTCGCAGGGGACGGGGTCGGAGTGCATGACCAGGCGTTCCTTCTCGAGGTCCGTCATGCGGCTTATCCGGCGGACACATTCCCTGCCGACCCGCTTCTGCTGGGAGCGGCTGATCATGATGCCCATGCTGTGCGCGGTGCCGAGTGCGGCTTTCTCGAATCCGGTCCGGGTGATGGTGGACATAGTGGTGCCCTTTCCTGTCTGCGCTCTCGGCGGACCAAGAGACGGGGTGCTGCGTGGGGTGTGGGGTGATGGCCGAGTGGCTGGGGCGCTACGGGGCGGCGAGCAGCTCAAGGATCCTGCGCCGGTCATATGGCACGGCAACTGCGCGGCGGGTCTTGAAAGCCTCGATGCTGTCCTCGTAGATGAGGATCTTGCCGGTGCGCCCATCGGTGAGCTTGAAAGCCTCAAGCTCACCCTTGTGGATCAGCCGATACACGGTGGAGGTGGAGACCGGCTTGTGCTCGCTGGCGAGCATCTGGGCCGCGTCCTTCACCTCGACGGCGTTGCGGGTTCGGCGGCTCATGGTGTGGCTGCTTTCCAGACGCGGATGACGCCGCCGCGTCGTGACTTGGTGTGGGACAAGGTGTAACCCTCTTGGGTGATGGAGCCTCGGTTGCAGGCGGCTCGGAATGCGGACCCGATCCAGTTGCAGTGCTCGGGCTTCCCGACCATGCCGCGAAGGTCCTCGGCGGTGAACGTCTGGCCGGTGCGGTGGTAGCGGACGACTAGGGCGTCGATGGCGGTGTGGGCGTCGTGCATCCAGTCCCGCTTGGGGTCCAGGGTGATTGCCCTGGGGGTGCTCATCGCACACTAGCACCTACCTCTCGTTGGACATTGGAGTTAGTGACCAAAAAAAGACCTTCGACGGGGATGCCGAAGACTTCGCAGATGGCCTGTGCGGTGTCCGGGTGGACCGTGCTCCGGTACCCGCTGCGCAGGTTCCCGATGGTGGACTTCTTGCACCCCTCGGGTGCGGTCGGGTTCAGGCGCAGCCGCTTCTTGTAGGACCGACGCAGACGGAAGTCCACCTCGTCGGCCAGTGGACGGACCGACCAGTAGCCGCGCCGCATGTAGCTCTTGAGCAGCTCGGGGTTTTCGAGCTTCGCTTCTTCCCGTAGTGCTGAGATCACCATGTCGCCTCCTTTCGTGTTGGCTCTAATTGGAGCTTAGACCCGTTGGACGCTGGTGTCCACACCGGAGAGAGATTCTTTTCGCGCCACCATGCGGATGCGGAAAATTACACGCCTGGTATTTGTGGACACGGTGGACACCGATAGGGTAGACGCGCCCAACAATGTGTAGGAGATTAGCCCCATGGACAACAGCTACCCCGCCGAGATTGAGCGGCTGATGGAGCAGAAGGGCTACGTGAAGCAGCGTGGCGCCGGAGTCTCTGTCAACGCTCTCGCCGCGGCCTCTGGAATCCATGTGGATACCGTAAAAAGCATCATTCAGGGTGGCAGGGCGTCCCGACCTAAAACCGTGGACGCAGTCGCCAGCGCGCTGGGGGTCACCAGCTCCCAGCTGCTCGAGTATGCCGGCAACCCTGGCGGTGAAGTCTACGTCGGCCCCGAAGCGACCCGGCGCATGTCGGATCGGGAACGGGCCGCGCTGACTGAATTTCTCCTAGCAACATTGGAACGCGACAGGAAAGAAGGTGGGGAGCATGGGCAAGGTTCCGCCCCCATTACCCAGGCCGTCCGATCGACGGACGGCGAAGTCACATACGAGATTCACGGAGATGAGCTCAAGGCTCGCCGCGACAGGCCGCACCGACCGCGCCGTGCGGGCCACGACCCCGAGTGGGACGAGATGTACGGCGAGAAAATCGCCGCACTTGAGGAAGATCCGAACCTCGACCGGGATCAGCTGCCCGAGGATGGCCCGTGATTAGGCCTAGGCCCAAAGGTGGGTTTAGTCGCACGTGCAGCGTCTACGAACTCGCTTATCGCATCAAAAGGAAGTCGGTTCCCCCGAGCAGCGTGATCTCCGATGCACAGCTCAAACGCTTCGGTGCACTCCCCCACGAAGAGCGGTTCCACCGCGGAGTTATGTACGACTCGCTTCAGGTGGGCGGTATTTGGCTACTGGCCATGTACTCCCCAATTGACACGCGCTTCCTGAGTTACATGTCCTCTACCGGCGAGGTGCGTGATGTCTCTTCCGACGACGTGCCTCTTGCGTATCCCACCGCGGTCTTGTTCTTGCGCGGAGGATCACGAGTGGCAATTCTCAAGGGTCACCGATCGGCGCCGGGACCGGACGACCTTCACGCATTCCTCGAGCGGTGGATGGAACCTGCTACCCCTGACAGTAAGTGGATCGTGAACCAACTCCTGAGGACAGACCAGCTTCGGAGAATCAGAGAGGCAAAAGCGGTTACCGAAGTGACCGTCACCGCCGCTGCTGACGACGACCTTCTGTCCGAGCATCACCGGGACACGAATCCACTCATGTCAGACATCGCCCGTACAGTCAGGGGCGAGAAGTTCCCTCACGGGGCAGTAACTGTCGGGGTTAAGCTAGATGCTAAGTACTCCCCGGATGAGTCGGAGGCTCTACGAAAAACCGCCGAGCAAGAACTGTCCCGGGGAACTATCCGGCCAGAGGGGGGCTCGGTAACGTTGATTGGGTCCGACGGCCGCGAAGAGTTGATGCGCATCGTTCGTGACCACATGACGATCAAAGTGGCCGTTGCAGGCCGAGACCCGGATCAAGTGTCTTTCACGAATCTCGCCGAAGGCATGGTTAGTGCAGTAGAGGAGATCGAAAGTCGTGTGGAAGCAGCTGGTCGATTGGATGTCGAACCACCCGCTGATTGACTTCGGCGTGGCGGCCATGGCTGTCGTTGGGTGGCTAGCCATCGGTGGCCCATGCCTTCAGGCGGACGTTGCGGCTCCCGCACTTACCGGTCTTGCGTCACTCGCGGGCATATCTTTCGCGCTGGTTTCCGTGGTCTTGGCCTTCATTCATCGGCCAGGCGGCGAATACGTGAAGTCTGTGATGGCCAAATACGGACGAGTCCTGCACCGGGCCACCTTGGCTCCTATGTTCGCCTTACTGATCGCGGCACTGGCCCCGACCTTTGCCGCGGCAATATACCCGGCCTACCCCGCCCTGGCTACCGGCAGCGGCGTGCTCTCGGGCGCACTGACCACGGTTACACTTCTTCGCTTACTCTGGATTCTCCACGTGGTTATGGGAATGCACGATCGAGGCGCTGCGGAAGACGAGCGCGAAGTAGCGGCGCCGCCAAACGCCAAGTTTTAGACCTAAGTCCATGTCAGTGCCAGGCCCTAGTCTCTGGCAGGTATGGATCTCATCGACTACGCCACCGCCCTGGGTGCCAAAGTAGTGCAGAGGCCCCCGGCAGAAGGCCGATGGGGTGAATGGTGCCAACGCACCCGAGAGATCCGCCTCCACCCTGAGCTGGGCGCGCTGCAGCGGGACTATACGCTGGCCCACGAGATTGGCCACGCCTACCATCAGCACACCGGGTGCGGTCCCCGAGACGAGTGGGAGGCCGATGTCTGGGCGGCGACCGTGCTGATACGCCGGAGGGACTGGAAGCGTGCCGTCCAGATCCACGAGACAGTGGGCGCCGTTGCCATGGAAATCGGCGTGTTACCGAAGCTGGTCAAGGTATACGCTCAGCACCTCAGACACGCCGAGCAATGAATCGCACCTCAGGTGCGATCATGTGCCGAAGCTGGCGAATTAGGGCATAACTGGCGAAGCGATGCGCCGGGTGTGGACGCCCCTACTTCCCTGTCATAGCAGGGATGCACGGGCATTCGGCAGAGTTCAAAGTCATTGGTTCAAGCCCCGTCGCTCACCCCATGGAACGGTCCTGGTCATTCGACCAGGGCCGTTTTTCGTTGACCTCAGGCGGCGTGCTCTTTGGTTCGGTGCTCCTCGACCATGGTCTCCACGGCTTCGAGTGCGGCCCTGCCGGCGCGCGCGGCAGTGATCATGTCTTCGAATGCGGCGTGAGACCTGCCCAGATCACGCTCCTCCTCCGCGGCGAGCGCTTCCAGCCAGTGTCGGTTCACGTCCATCAGCGCGAAGTGGGCCTGTTCCTCCAGCTCGATCCGGGTCTTCATGTCCTCGCGTCCCCTCACTCGGTGATTGCAAGTTGTCTACGGGTTACGACGCGAGAGCAGGTTTCGTTCAACGTGTGGCCGGTTTTCCGCGGGCGCGCTGGTCGGCGCCGGGACTGGAGGTCCGAATGATGCGCGAATGGCATGCACCCCGACGGACTGGCGGGGCCTGGAACCAAGGTCCAGGCACCGGCTCAACCCTGGCGCAGCGAGACCGCGAATTTCTAGACTGGTCCCATGACTCCATGCGGGCCAGGGCTGCGATGACCACCGAGGACGACGTCCGGCGGTTGGCCCTGGGGCTGCCGGAGGTGACCGAGAGGCCAGCCTGGGGGTCCCCCGCGTTCTATGTGCGAGGCAAGATCTTCGCCCGGGTCCACGAGGCACCCGGGATCCTGGTCTGCTGGCGCAGCAGCCTCGAGGAGCGAGAGGTGCTGCTCGAGGCCGAGCCCGAGAAGTTCTTCACCACCGATCACTACCGCGACCACACCAGCGTGCTGGTGCGACTCGATCACGTCGAGGCCGATGAGCTCGCTGAGCTGCTGCTCGAAGCCTGGGAGTCCCGGGCTCCCAAGCGCCTCCGCGATCGTGGCGGCAGCTGACCGGCGTCGTCGTCCTGCGCCCCCGAGGCGGTGAGTAGGGTTGGGCCCATGGACCTTCTTTCTGCGAACACCCTCGCCACCGGGGCAATCATCATCCTGGCAGTGGCCGCCGTCGTGGCGGCCATCGCTCGAGGGCACGCCGGCAAGGACGCCCGGATCACCGCCTCGCATCAGCCGGGTGTCATCACGCTGACCAGCAGCATCGATGCGAAGGTCGTCGCCATCCTCAATGACCGCGACAGCCTCGCCGAGTCCCTGGCGCAAGAACCACCAGACCTGCCGATCACCCTGGTGGCCGGTGAACCATTCAGCATCAGCTACCGGGACGCCTCCGGCAGGCGCCCGCGGAGCATCCTGCTCCGCCTTCAGGACGGTGAGATCAAGCACGTGGACCTTCCCGCTGTCTGACTCGCGCTTCAGGCGGCCTGGTTCGCGAAGTCAGCCGGAGCAGCCGCTGAGCGCACTGCACCGTGAGTCCCCGGATTTCGGCTCTGCGCGCACCCCAGCGCGGGCACGATATTCTGACCAGTGCCGTGGTCCATACGGGATCAGCAGCAGCGCTCGCCGAAGAACGCGTCACCACACCGGGAGGAACTCCGTGCAGGAAACCGCGATATCGGCGCTCATCGATGTGCCGTCCGATATGAACATCACCGATTTTCTGGAACAGCAGCGGACCGAAGACCCCGAGAACGTCCTCTTCACCCGCCGTGACGACGCCGGCGCATGGGTGGACGTCTCAGCCGCGGCCTTCCACGCCGACGTCACGGTCCTGGCCAAGGGTCTGATCCAGCGCGGCGTGGCGCTCGGTGACCGGGTCGGGATCATGTCAGCCACCCGCTATGAGTGGAGCCTGCTGGACTTCGCGCTCTGGTACGCCGGTGCCGTCTCGGTACCGGTCTACGAGACCTCCTCCGCGTCGCAGATCGCCTGGATCGCTGAGGACTCCGGGCTCAGCCTGGTCTTCGCCGAGACCTCCGAACATCGCAGCACCATCCTGGAGGGTCTGAAGGAGGCGGGTCTGCAGCAGCGCCCCGAGGTGCTGCTCATCGAGTCCAGCGCCCTGGAGCAGCTGCGTGAAGCCGGCGCCGGGGTGTCGGATCAGGACCTGGAGATCCGCCGGGCCACCGCCGTCGGCGAGGATCTCGCCACGATCATCTACACCTCGGGAGCCACCGGTCGGCCCAAAGGCTGCGAGCTGACCCACGGGAACTTCGTGGACCACAGCCGGCAGACCGTGGCTGCGATGGAAGGCGTGGTCGGCAGGCACTCCTCCACCGTGCTGTTCCTGCCCATGGCCCACGTCTTCGCCCGATTCATCTCGGTGCTCTTCATCGCCGCCGGCGGCCGCGTGGCGCACACTCCGGATATCAAGCAGCTCATCGAGGACCTCGGCGTGATCCGCCCGACCTTCCTGCTCGGAGTTCCGCGGGTCTTCGAGAAGATCTACAACGCCGCCGCGCTCAAGGCCGAGGGCGACGGGAAGAAGCGCATCTTCACCGCCGCGGCCGACGCCGCAGTGGACTGGTCCCGGGCCACCGCCGAGGGTCGCGTCCCGCTGAGCCTGCGGGTCAAGCACGCCGTGTTCAGCAAGCTGGTCTACTCCAAGCTGCGCCACCGCATGGGCGGCAACGTCACCCACGCGTTCTCCGGAGGCTCGCCGCTGGGTGAGCGGCTGGGGCACTTCTTCAACGGCGTGGGCATCCAGATCATCGAAGGCTACGGACTCACCGAGACCACCGCCCCGGTCACCGGCAACATCCCTTCGGTCTACCGCATCGGCACCGTCGGGATCCCGCTGCCCGGGAACGCCGTGCGCGTCCAGGCCGACGGCGAGCTGCTGGTCAAGGGCAGCATCGTCTTCCGCGGGTACCGCAATCGTCCCGAGCTCCATGCCGAATCCTTCACCGCCGACGGCTGGTTCTACACCGGTGACCTGGGCCGCCTCGACGAGGCCGGGCGGCTGATCATCACCGGCCGCAAGAAGGAGATCCTGGTGACTGCCGGGGGCAAGAACGTGGCCCCCGCCCAGCTCGAGGACGCCATCCGGGCGGACCTGCTGGTCTCCCAGGCCGTGGTGGTCGGGGACGGCAAGCCCTTCATCAGCGCGATGATCACCCTCGACGGCGATGTCATGCCGGCCTGGCTGCGCAGCCAGGGCCTGGACCCGGACACCGAGATGAAGGACCTCACCGAACACCCGCAGGTCCTGGCGCATCTGCAGCAGGTCATCGATGCCACCAACGCCAGCGTCTCGAAGGCCGAGTCGATCCGCAGCTTCACCGTGCTCGAAGATGACTTCACCATCGATTCCGGTCACCTGACACCTTCGCTGAAGATCCGCCGGGCCGAGGTCATGCGCGACTTCCAGCGGGTGGTGGAGAACCTCTACGAGAAGGCGGCCCATCGCGCCAAGCGCCACTGACCGCCCAGGCACTCCTCAAGTCGTGCTCCCGCGCTTCGTCGAACTAGCTGCGCGGCGGGACCCCGGCGGCGACGGCCACGCTGCTGACGATGCTCGCGGTCACGGTGCGCGCCACCGCCCGTGCTGTGCCCTCCGCGCCCCAGTTCCCGTCCTTGAGCTCCTCGGCTCGTGCGATGACCGGTGACGTCCACGGGATCTCGGGATCGAACTGCGGCAGCGTGCCGCTGCCGTAGAGCAAGGCGGCCAGCGCCGCGCTCCGGGGAGTGGGCTCGGCTCCGTCGACGAGCACAGCGTGGATGTCTGCGAGCAGCATGCTGCGCCGCCCGGAGTCTCCTGCTTCGAGCACCGAGGTCTTGATGAGGCCGAGAGCCCTGCGCGTCCGTCGATGAAGTTCTCCGCGCTCGATGAGGCGATCCAGCAGCGGTTCGCGCAGGGCGGGCCCTGTCCCCGCCAGGACCGTCTGGATGCCCCGAGGCTTCTCCGCCACGTACTCCCAGTGTCGCGCAGCAGGTGGTCCGCTGGGGGATTGTCGGCGACGGCTTCGACGGTCAGCCCCTGGAAGCGTCCGGTGCCGGTGCGCACGTGTCCGCCGAGGCCGAGATCGGCGAGGATCGCGCCGGCGAGCACATAGAAGAGCGTCCCCTCCCCCGCGATCGTCCCGGAGCGGGGTTGGAACAGCAGGAGAAGCAGGTCCTCCGCAAGGGAGTGATCGCTGAACCCCCCCAGCATCGGCCGGCGTCGTGGGAGCGCGTGGCCCCCGGTGCTCATCGTCCATGCATGGAATCCTTCGCGTCCTCGTGCCCGGCTCTTGGGAGGAGTCTGGACCGTGTTCCCAGAACCAGGTCAAGTCCCCCCGGCGGCCAAGCACCTCGGCGCGCATCTTGAGTCCCGGCGGGGGTAGACCGATGGTAGAGGGGCCTCTAGTCTTGGCTGCAGATCCTCGACCGGGCAGCGGGTGCGGGGAAGACACCAGGCAATGCCAGCTCTGCCGGACGCCCCTTTGGTCCGGTGGGTCTTCCTGGAGAGGAGTCCAGCCGATGAGCAGGACTGACGCATGGACACCACGGTGACCGCCGGCCACCAGAGTGCGGCGCCTCGGTTTGACGGGTTGCGTGCCCTGTTCATCAACGCGACCCTGAAACCTTCACCGGAGCCGAGCAACACCGATGGGCTGGTTCGGCTCAGCAGCGACATCATGCGCGGCCACGGGGCCGATGTCGAGGAGATCCGCGCGATCGATCACGACATCGCCACCGGGGTATGGCCGGACATGACCGAACACGGCGCGCAGATCGACGCGTGGCCGGAGATCTTCCAGAAGGTGATGTCTGCAGACGTCCTGGTGCTCGCCGGCCCGATCTGGCTCGGGGACAACAGCTCCGTGATGAAGCGCGTGATCGAAAGGCTCTACGCCTGTTCCAGCCTGCTCAATGAGCATGGCCAATACGCGTACTACGGCCGCGTCGGCGGCACCTTGATCACGGGCAACGAAGACGGGGTCAAGCACTGCGCGATGAATGTGCTCTACAGCCTGCAGCACCTGGGGTACACGATCCCGCCCCAGGCCGACGCGGGGTGGCTCGGCGCGGTCGGTCCGGGCCCCTCCTACCTCGACCCGGGCTCCGGCGGACCCGAGAACGACTTCACCAACCGCAACACCACCTTCATGACCTATAACCTGCTGCACCTTGCGGCGATGCTGCGGGCCGCCGGGGGCATGCCGGCCTACGGGAACATGCGCAGCGAGTGGGACGCCGGCTGCGCACCCGACCAGGTCAGTCCCGAGCACCGATAGCCGCACAAGGGTGAGGAGCGAGCATGACCGAACACATGATGGGTCAGCCCCGGGAGTGGCCACGGCTGCGGGTCCAGGACTGGACCGAGACCCGGGACACCTTGCACATGTGGACTCAGATCGTAGGCAAGATCCGGCTGGTGAACGCGCCGCTGCTCAACCATTGGTGGCAGGTCACGTTGTACGTGAGTCCACGAGGACTGACCACCTCCACCATTCCTTACCGTGGTGGGGCCTTCGACATCGAGTTCGACTTCATCGATCACCAGTTGGTGATCCGCAGCGGTGCGGGCTCGATCAAGACCGTGGCGCTGGAGCCGAAACCGGTGGCGGAGTTCTATGCCCAGACGATGGCGGCCCTCGCTGACCTCGGGATCGAGGCGGAGATCCAATCGCATCCCAATGAGGTGGATCCGGCCATTCCGTTTGCCCAAGACCACCACCACGCGTCCTACGACGGGAACGCGGCGAATCTGTTCTGGCAGCAGCTGCTCCGGGCTGACCGGGCCATGAGCGAGTTCAGGTCCCATTTCGTCGGCAAGGTCAGCCCGGTGCACTTCTTCTGGGGTTCTTTTGACCTGGCCTGCACCAGGTTCTCCGGCCGTGCGGCCCCCTCCCACCCCGGCGGCGCCCCAAACTGCGGCGATTGGGTCATGGTGGAGGGGTACTCCCGTGAATTGAGCAGCTGCGGATTCTGGCCGGGGGGCGGCGAGGAAGGCGCGTTCTACGCCTACGCCTACCCGGAGCCGGACGGCTTCTCCACCTACCCGGTGGCACCGGCCGAGGCGTTCTACAGCGTCGAGAACGGCCAGTTCCTGCTGCCCTATGAGATCGTGCGCAGCGCTGACGATCCAGAACGCATGCTGCGCCAGTTCCTGCAGACCACCTACGAGGCAGCCGCTGAGCTGAGCTCACCCGCCTGCGGGGGTTGACGTTGTGCCCACCACACGGTTTTCCCTGGACATGTCGGGGTCCACTCCGGCCCTGAGGATGCCAGGCGTCACACGCCGGCAAGATCGGTGCTCGTCCACGGGGCGCCTCGTCCGGGCGGACGTCTGAAGGGAAGGATTCACCATGACCACGTCACAGCCGCGCGTCGCCATCGTCACCGGCGCAGGGAGTGCCCAGGGAATCGGGTTCGCCGCAGCCCGTCTCCTCGGCGCCGGCGGAAAGCGACTCCTGATCACCTCCACGACGGATCGGATCTTCGACCGGGTCACTGAGCTCCGCGCCGCCGGTGTTCCTGCCGAGGGGGTGGTCGCGGACCTCACCGACCAGGCTGGTGTGGACGCCGTCGTCGCAGGCGCGCTGGAGGCGTTCGGCGGTGTGGACATTCTGGTCAACAACGCCGGGATGACGGCCGTCTCTGACTCGTACTTCTCGGGCGGGACCCGCAGAAGCTTCGTCGGCCATTGGCACGCCTCGCTGGAACGGAACCTGACCACGACGTTCCTGATGACCCGCGCGGTGGCAGGGCTGATGCAGGCCGCGGGCTACGGCAGGATCGTCAACGTGTCCTCGGTGTCAGGACCGGTCGCCGCCTACCCAGGTGACGTCGCCTACCACGCGGCGAAGGCCGGCATCGTCGGACTGACGCGGGCGACGGCGATCGACACCGCCGCGGACGGCATCACGGTCAACGCGGTGGCCCCGGGCTGGATCGACACCGCGTCCGCCTCGCCCCGCGAAAGCCGGATGGGCGCGGCGACGCCCGTGGGCCGCTCCGGCACCTCGCACGAGGTCGCCCATGTGATCGCGTCCCTCGCCGAGGAAGGTGCCTCATACATCACGGGTCAGCTCATCACCGTCGACGGCGGGAACTCGATCAGCGAAGAGCGCGGGCGCTGAAACTCCGGTCCAGGCTCCCGCTCTGCTCCGACACCTGGGGCAGACACGCGGGCGCGGATGAGTCCGGACGCGGCCTCCCCGTCCGGATCAGCGCGCTTCACCAAGGTTGAGGATGAAGCCGTCGGGGTCCCGGATCTGGGCCACCCGCTCGCCCCACGGCATCTCGGTGGGCTCGCGTGCGCCGTGCGCTCCGGCGGTCAGCGCACGCCGATAGGCGAGGTCGAGCTCATCGACGTAGAACCAGAGCGTCATCGCTTCGGTGACGATGGGCGGACCGGTCTCCCGACCGATGCCCAGCGCGGCCTCGCCGATGCGCAGCGTGACGTAGACGTCGCGTCCGAACTCGTCCGGGAAGCGATACGTCTGCTCGGCGTCGAAGGCCGCCCGGTAGAACTCCACCAGGCGGTCGAGATCGGCCGTGGTCAGGATCGCAAAGGCACTGCGAACTGTCATGACATGAGCGTAGGCACCGGAGTCGCTGTGACTCCAGTGCCTACGCCCGAGGACGACGGCGGGACCGCTCCCGGCTTCAGTACCAGCGCCGCTGATCGCCGATCAGTGCCGGGGCTCCCAGCGGAAGAAGCGCCTGGCCAGCACGACCCCGATGACGACCCAGCCCAGGGTCGGTGGCAGCAGCAGCAGATTGTCCACCAGGTCGGTGCCGCCGTTCCAGGCGTTGATGGTCAGCTCGGTCGCCGAACCCCCGGGCAGCGCTCGCTTGAGCATGCCCAGCTCCTCGGTGCCGGTGAACCCGATCCAGAAGGCGACCGCGGAAGTCCCGAGGGTGACCGGAAGCGTGGTGACCTGCGCGTGCTCCGGGGAGGTGGTGATCCCGGCAGTGGCCAGCGCCAGGCCGAGCATCATCAGCACCAGCGCCAGGCCGGAGACGATCAGCAGCGGAATCTCCGCGGGGCGTTCGGTGAGCACGGCCAGCACGGTGAGCACCGCGGTGACCTGGATGATCCCGATCAGGGCCGGGGGTCCGAGGATCCCGACCAGTGCGGACGCGTCGCTGACCGCGGTGGAGCGCAGCCGCTTGAGGAACAGCGTCTGCCGTCGGGCGGCCAGCGTGGTCACCGCCGTGGAGTAGAGGCCCATGCTGATCAGAATGACCATGAAGACCCCGGCGAGGAATCCCATGCCGGTCGGGAGCTGGCTGAAGGTGTCGCGCTGGGCGATGAACAGCAGGCTCAGGCCTACTGGGATGATGGTGGCGCTGAAGAAGACCATCCGGTTGCGAACGATCTGCTGCAGCTCGCTGCGTGCAATGGTGAGCATGTGTCTGTCCTTGAGGAAGCGTGAGATGAGGGTCAGTTGCGGGTGATCGAGCGGAAGACGTCATCGAGCCGGGTGGGTCCGGCGTCGAGGTCATGGAGCTCGGTGCGGTTCTCCTGCGCCCAGGCCAGCAGCGTGTAGAGGTCCTGCTGCAGGCCGTGGGTCTCGATGAGCCGTTTGCCGTTGCCCGAGAGTGAGCTCTCCAGCGGCAGCTGCGGGGCGTTCTCGGGAAGGTGGAAGGAGATCGTGCCGGGCAGCGTCTGGGTCAGCTCCGAGACGGTGCCCTGCATCCGAAAGGTCCCTTCGTGCATCAGCCCGATCCGGTCGGCCCGCTGCTGGGCCTCTTCCAGGTAGTGCGTGGTCAGCACGATGGTCGCCCCGTCTTCACGGAGCCGGTCGACCACGTCCCAGAGGTCGTCGCGGGACGCCACGTCGAGTCCGGTGGTGGGCTCGTCGAGGAAGATCAGCTCTGGAGACCCGTAGATGGCGGTGGCGAAGTCCAGCCGACGCTTCTCGCCGCCGGAGAGGGCGGAGACCCGGGTGTCGGCCTTGTGGGTGAGCGCGACGACGTCGAGCACCCGGCTCGGCTGATCGGTGCGACCGGTGAGTCCCCCGATGAGGGTCACGGTCTCGCGGGCGCTCAGATCTGCGGAGAATCCGCTCTCCTGGAGCATGATCCCCATGCGTGGCCGCACAGCCTTGCGGTTGCGCGGGTCCTCGCCGAGGATCGTGACCTTGCCGGAGGAGGAGGCGCGGTGGCCTTCGACGACCTCCAAGGTGGAGGTCTTGCCGGCGCCGTTGGTGCCGAGCAGGGCGTAGAGCTCTCCTCGTCGGACTTCGAATGTGAGATCTTTGACTGCGTGGAATTCGTCGTAGCGGACATTGAGACGTTCGACGTCGATGACGGTTTCTGAGTTCATGCCTCCATTTCACGCCGTGGTGCCGGTTTGCGGCAGTCATAGGTTGTCAGCAGCGACTATGACGTTTTGTCACTTCCGACCGGCCACCGAATCCGAGAGGATGAAGGGACATGAGACCACTTGAGACCGGCCTGCGGGGAACGCGGTGATGTCCTCGACCTCCATCGCGGCCCAGCGAAGGATGCACCGCGCCACCGTGCTCACCACGGTGGTGGCCATCGCCCCGGTCGCGCTGGCGATCGTCGCGATGACCACGGAGTCGTGGCGGGAGGGCCTGGGCCTGAGCCTCGGGCTGCTGGCCACCTTCTTGGTCCTGCTCGACTGGGACCCGAGCGAACATCCGCTCTCCACGAGCCTGGCGCTGGCCTTCTCCTTCGTGGTGTGGATCGTCTGTGCGGTGCTGGCGTTCAATCCAGTGGCGTTCTTCGGCGCCGCGATGCTCAGCGGTGTGCTGATCCCGCAGCTGCGCCGTCGACACCTGGCCTGGATCGCCGGACTGGGGGTTCTGATCGCCGCGATCGGCTGCCTGCACCTCGTGACGGAGCCGTTCAGCTGGGGCAACATGGTGCGTTACGTGGTGGTGCCCGGCGGGTTGAGCGTCTTCGTGGCGGCGGTGATCCTGATGATGCAGGGGTATTGGCGCATCTTGAAGGACCTCGAGGTGGCGCAGGAGGCGGAGGCGGAGCTGGGCATCATGCGCGAGCGGATGCGCTTCGCCGGGGACCTCCACGACATCCAGGGTCACACCCTGCACGTGGTCAACCTCAAGGTGGCACTGGCCGAGGAGCTGCTGGAGAAAGATCCTGAACGGGCTCGGGCCGAGCTGCGCGAGGTCTATGACCAGGTGGACGAGACGATCCGCGAGACCAAGAACCTCGCCTATGCCCAGCGCAAGCTCAATCTCAGCGCCGAGCTGGAGAACGCGAAGAACCTCCTCGATGCAGCCGGCGTCACGGTGCGGATCAGTCGGCACGGGCAGATCACGCCGGGTCTGGACGAACTTCTGGGCCAGGTGCTGCGCGAGACCACCACGAACATCCTGCGCCACGCCGAGGCCACCGAGGTGCAGATCCGCATCAACGAGCGCGAGGTGCTGATCACCAACGACGGCGCCGCGGAGGGTCCGCTGCCCGCGCTCAGCGGGCTCTCGGTGCTGCGCCAGCGCGTGGCCGACGCCGGGGGTCAGCTCCGCGTCGAGCAGAGCGCCGGGACGTTCAGCACCTCCGCGGGCTTCCCCAGCGCCGAGTCCTCCACCCCGGTGGCGGCCTCCGAACCGCAGCGGAGCTCCCCGTGATCCGGATCGTGCTGGTCGACGACGAGGCGCTGCTGCGCTCCGCGCTGGCCGCACTGCTGCCGCTGAAGGCCGAGATCAGCGTGGTGGCCGAGGCCGCCGACGGAGCGGCCGCCGTCGCCGTCGTGCGGGAGCACCAGCCCGACGTGGTCGTCATCGACCTCGAGATGCCGGGGATGGACGGTCTCGCCGCAGTGGAGCGGATCCGGGCCGAGAATCCCGAGCAGGTGGTGCTGATGCTGACCCGTCATGCGCGTCCCGGGGTGCTGCGCCGGGCGCTGAAGCTCGGGGTCCGCGGATTCGTGAGCAAATCTGCGCACCCCACGCTGATCGCTGAGGTGATCGAGACGCTGCACGCGGGCAAGCGGTGGATCGACCCGGACATCTCCGCGCTGGCGGTGGTCGACGACTCTCCGCTGACCGATCGGGAGCTCGATGTGCTGCGCGAGACCCTCCAGGGCTATTCCGTCGCCGAGATCGCCGGCCGGCTCTACCTCGCGGAGGGCACGGTGCGCAATTATCTCTCCAACGCGATGCAGAAGACCCAGACGCCCAACCGGCGCGAAGCTGCCCGCTACGCACGCTCGCGGGAGTGGCTGTGAGCGCGCATCGAGCAGCTCGCATCGCACGGCCCGCCCGCGCACGTCCGACCCGGCCGAAAGGACCCCATGGAGATCTTCATCATCGGCATCACCGGAGGCATCGGCAGCCGACTGGCCGACAAGCTTCTGGCGGCAGGTGACACCGTGCGCGGCCTGGTGCGCACACCAGCGCAGCACGACGCCCTGTCCGCGCGCGGGATCCACCCCGTGCTGGGAGATCTGGCGATGCTCTCCCCCGCGGCGCTGGCGAACGCTCTGGGCGCGGCAGACGCCGTGGTCTTCAGCGCCGGCTCCAACGGCGGGCCCGCACAGGTCACGACCGCCATCGACGGGGACGGCCTGAGCAGGACCATCGAAGCGAGTCGGCTCGCAGGCATCCGTCGGCTGATCAGCGTCTCGGTGCTCCCGGAGGCCTGGCGGGAGCGTGAGCTCTCGGACCAGGAGGAACACTACTTCGCGGTGAAGAAGCAGGGCGACATCGCGCTGAGCCGCAGCGACCTGGACTGGGTGATCCTGCGCCCCTCGATGCTCACCGATGCACCAGGGGCCGGCACCGTCTCGCTGGGTCCGGCGGAGGCCCACGGAGAGATCCCCCGCGAGGACGTCGCCGAGCTCCTCAAGGAGCTCCTGCATGAACCTCGGATCTCGCGGCAGATCCTCGAGGTCGACGACGGGCAGACCCCCATTCCCGCGGCCGTGCAGGCCAATGTGCCCTGGCGCTGAATGCACCGACCAGGACTCTAGCCACCCGCCAGTTCGATGAGTCTGCGCACGGTGTTCAGGTTCCGCGCGGTCCCGGTCAGTCCCAGCGTCCGAGAGATGGCGGCGTCCTTCATCTGCGGTGCGCCTGCGCCATGGGCATAGCGCAGATGCATCTCACGACCGATCACCTGCCAGCGATCGTCGCCGGTCTCCAGCCGTGCCGCGGACTGCACGGCCTCGGCGGTCGGCGCTTCCTGCAGGAAGGTGATGTACGAGAACCGGGGGTCGAACACCTCGAACGGGTGGGCCTCCAGGGCGGCGAGCACCTCCTCCCGGGATCGGCTGATCACCTCGCGGAAGAAGCCGAAGCGGGACTGCACAGCAGCCTCCAGAGCACGGTCGAAGTCCTCCGCGGGGCCCGGCGGAACGCACATCAGGTTCCCGGAGGCGATGTAGCTGGCGACTTGGGTGGCGCCGAGCGACTCAGCCAGGGCCCGCCACTGCGCCATGGGCAGCTTAGCCGTGCCGCCGACGTTCACGGCGCGGACAAGGATGATCCTGCGGCTCACCGGATGCGCCTCACCGGGTGGACTCGGGCTGATCAGCCAGCCGCTGGTCCTGCAGGTCCGGGACCACCATGACCGGTCCCGAGGCCCGCACCAGCACCCCGCGGGACACCGACCCCATCAGGGCTCCGGTGAATCCGCTCCGACCACGAGTGCCCACGACGGTGAGCTGCGCCTCCCGGGTCTGTTTGGCCAGCAGGGCGATCGGGTCTCCCGGCTTGACCGCGGCCGTGACATCGAGCGAGGGAAAGTGCTTCTTCACCCATCGGATCTCGGCCTCGAGGAACTCTTCGAGCTGAGTCTTGCGCCGGTCGGTGACACCCTCGTCGGTGGAGTCGAGCTCCGGGTACCAGTCCAGCCAGCCCTCCAGCGAGGGAAGGGCTAGCAGCATATGCAGTGTCACGCCCCGGTTCAGGGCGGACTGCGCCGCCTGGAGCACCGCGACCCGGCTGTGCGGAGAGCGGTCGATGCCGACCACCACCGGCCGCTGATCCCTGCCGGCAGTGAACCGGGCCGCGCCCTCGGCCTCGCTGACCTTGTACTGCCGGGGCACCACCACGGTGGGGCAGTGCGAGTGCGCCGGAAGCGCCGAGGACACCGACCCGAGCACCCGGCCCAGGAACCCTCCCCTGCCGCGGGCGCCGACCACGGCGAGCTCCGCCACGGTGGAGAGATCGACCAGCACCCCGGCGGCGTCGCCGCGTTCGGTCCGGTAGATCACCTTGCCCGAATAGTCCTGCAGGTATTTCCGCGCGTCCAGGAGCACCGTCCGGGCCGCTTCGACGGCGGCTTCGGCCTCGGACTTCTCCGGCACTGCGGCCAGGGTCGTATAGACCCTGGCCGGGACGGTGAACGCGCTGACAACGGTCAGCACCCGTCCGCTGCGCTGAGCGGCGAGGGCACCGTAGTGCAGGGCGAGAAGAGACTGCTTGGAGCCGTCGAAGCCGACCAGCACACCGAGATCCCGGGTGGCGGGGTCGAAGGCGACGGAGCGGGGTGCTGTGTGAGCGTCGTTGTCCATGACAAACCTCCACGGGGGTCTGCGGTCAGCCGACGCGAGCGACGCCCCCACCGATGGATTTCGCCCGCCTCATTTTTGATCTTAGGCGGCGCCCCCGGTTCAGGGAACCACCACAGCACGACCGCGGAGCTCGCCGTCGTGGAGCCTGCGGTAGGCCTCCGGGCCCTCGTCGAGGCTGAACGTCTCGGTCTCCACCGCAAGCTGCCCGGTGCGGGCGAGCTCGAAGACCTCCATGAGCTCGGGCCGGGAGCCCCAGTAGGGTGCTCGGATGCGGGAGCCATAGGGCTGACCCAGCAGCCCCACCGTGGTCTCCACGACGCCGGCGCCCACCAGCACGAGATCAGTCCGCGGCCCGCTGAGCGAGCGGACGATGTCCATCACTGGGGGGTTGGTGACGAAGTCGAACACTGCGGCGACCGGGCCAGGTCCCACCGCCTCGGCGATGTGTGCGGCTGCCTGATCGTCGGAGAGGAACGCGTGGTGCGCCCCGACCTCCCGGGCGAAGTCGAGCTTGCTCTGGCTGATGTCCAGCGCGACAACCGTGGCGGAGGTCAGGGTGCGCAGCAGCTGCACCGCCATATGTCCCAGGCCGCCCACGCCGATCACCACGGCCACGCTGCCGGGGACCAGCAGGTCCAGTGAGCCTTTGATCGCGTGATACGGGGTCAGGCCGGCGTCGGTCAGGGCCACCGTGGCTGACGGATCCAGGTCCCCCAGCGGAATCAGCAGCCGGGGATCAGTGGCGATCATGTACTCGGCCATCGCCCCGTCCCTGCCCAGACCCGGAGGTCTGATGCCCAGGGCCGCCGCGTGCGGGCAGTAGTTCTCGATGCCCTGGGCACAGCTGTGGCAGCGTCCGCAGCCCTGCGGACCGTAGACGGCTACGGCCTCACCGACCTCGATGCCGGTGGCACCCTCACCGAGGGCGTCGACCACCCCGACGCCTTCGTGCCCCAGGGTCATCGGGAGCGGGTAGCCGAAGGCTGTGTACTCCGCTTCGCTGAGTCCCATCACGAAGCTGTCCGAGTGGCACGCGCCGGCTGCGGTGATGCGCAGTCGGACTTCACCGGGGCCCGGTTCCGGCGTGGGGACCTCCCGCACCACAGGGGGCTGGCCGACGGCGACGTATTGCAGAGCTTTCATGTGATCCTCCTGGATCTGCAGGGCGGGGTCGCAGGGACTGCGGGGACGCAGCTCGCAGCAGGTCTGCCGCGAGGAGCACCTGTGGGCATGCTAGGCGATGACCCGGCCTGTCGGCACGAACATCGCAGCAAGGTGGAAGATCAGCAATCTCGAGGCAGGTCGCTGCGTCTTTCATGCCCCGGAGAAGAGGTTTCTCGCCAGGGTCGAAAGACCCTAGATTTATTCGATATCGGACGTAGCGTGAGCATATGACCTCTTCACAGGAGCAGGACAGTGAGCGTGACCCCGGCGTCCTCGTAGGGCTTGACGGCTCGGCAGCCAGTCAGCGCGCCTTCCAGGCGGGTCTGAGAGTCGCCACGCAGCGTCACCTCCCGCTGCGCCTGGTCGGGACCTTCGCACGACCGGTGGTGACCGATGCCTCGTACGTCCCGACGATGGACGCGTACTTCGAGGCAGTGGTGCAGGATGTGCACGAGATGCTCCGCAGATATGCCGCACAGGCGGAGAAATCCGGAGTGACGGTCAGCACCCGCGCCGTTCAGGGCGATCCGGGCTCCGAGCTGATCGCCGAGAGCCGAGCGGCGCAGCTCGTCGTCGTCGGAAAACGCGGGCGCAACCGCTTCGCGGGGCGGGTCCTGGGCAGCGTCTCGGCCAAGCTCGCCGCGCATGCGCACTGCCCCACTCTGGTGGTGCCGGAGAAGTGGGAGACCGAGTCCTCGACCGAGCTGCTCGCCCCGGCACAGGATCTTCCGACCGGTGCGGCCGGCGCCACCGAGCCGCTGAACCAGGTGGAGGAGTCAAGCCCGCGGCCCCATGACCGCCGGCACTTCGCCAACGTGGCGCAGGATCTGAACTTTGACTCTGAGATCGTCGTGGGCATCGATGTCGAGACCGACCCTGAGCTGGTCGTGGACCTGGCCGCGCAGGCGGCCGCGCTGCTGGACAACCCGCTGACCCTGGTCTCGGCTGCTCCGCTGAACGCGCAGGGACACTGGTGGCCCAACACCATCGAACACAATCTTGAGATCCCCAATCTGCGTCGTCCCTATACGCAGCATCTGCAGAAGTCAGCCGAGCAGGTCGCGGAGAAGTTCCCCGAGGTGGCAGTGCGCTGGCAGTTCTTCGACGGCTCCCCGGCCGGGGTGCTCTCGGAGGCTTCACGGACCGCGGCACTGGTGGTGCTGGGCACCCGTGGTCACGGAGGCTTCTCCGGGCTGCTGCTGGGCTCGGTCAGCCAGGCCGTGCTCAACCGGGCGGTCTGCCCGGTTCTGGTGGTGCCCACTCATAAGCATTGACGGTGGAGCGCTCATGATTCTCGAACACACAGACGGCGAACCGATCCTCACGCTGAACCCCGACCAGATCTGGGGGCTGTTGGAGCGGGGGCGCTTCGGACGTCTGGTCGTCGTCCTGGGTCAACGCGCCGACATCTTCCCGATCAACTACGCCGCCTCCAGCGACCGGACTCTGATCTTCCGCACCGCCCCGGGCACCAAACTGGCCACTCTCGCGATCAATGAGACGGTCCTGTTCGAGGCCGACCAGATCTCTGCCACCACAGCATGGTCGGTGACGGTCCGCGGCCAGGCGCACTGGCTGCAGAACGCGGCGGAGATCGCGGCAGCGGAAGAGCTGGAGCTCAAGCCCTGGGTGCCCACGATGAAGGACAACTACGTCCGGGTGACCCCGAAAGAGATCAGCGGACGTCACTTCCAGCTCGCACCGCACCCGAAGCGAGAACGCGGTGCGGGGTCTGGATCAGGCTGAACCCAGGGTGCATCCTGGGTGATCAGGCCGTCTGCCGACCCTTCAGGAAGTAGGCGATCGGCCCGATGTAGTTGACCGCGATGACCCCGGCCCAGATGCCCTTCTTGCCTCTGACCTGGTCCGCTGGCCGCCGGGCGAGATCGATCCAGGCGGCCACCGCCAGCGAGACCTGCACCAGGCTGAACACCATGGTCCCGGCCCGCCGGCCCGGTCCCATGTCCTTCCACTGCTTCTTCGGGCTCCTCCCGGCGTGCTTCTTCCGGCTCTTCCCGGCGTGCTTCTTCAGCACGGTCTTCTGCTTCATTGTCTGCTCCTTGGTGGACTGGCAGGTGGGCGGACGACGAGGCGGTTGTCGACCTCGATCACTCCAGGGGAGATCCACGCCGCGAGCCCGGCCTGGCGCTTCTCGGCCAGCGACTTCACCTGCCCGGTCAGCACGGCGGTCGGACCGGTGATCGTGACGTGCACGAGGTCCGCATCGATCTGGGGGTCGCGGAACATCGCGTTTCGCAGACGGGCCTCGGCGTTCCGCAGCGACGTGCGCGCGGCCACGACGATCCGGTTCTGCACCGAGCCGACCCCGGGGAGGCGTCGCACCGCCTGCTCCGCGGCCTCGCGCTGGTAGGTCCAGCAGACCTCGCCGGTCAGCGTGACGTGATGGTCCTCGATCCAGGCCGCGACGGCGCCTTCGTCCAGCCCAGAGATCCAGCTGAGGTGGGACTCCACGAGCTCCTGGAGCGAAGTGCTGACCCTGGTCTCTGCCTGGGTCCGGGCCTGTGATGCGGTCTGGATCGACAACGTCCTTCAGTCCCTCCACGCGGTTCTGGTCGCGGTATCGCGCGCCACGATCCACTCTGGCGCGCGGATCGGTCCTCCGCCTAGGGCCATAGGTCCCATTGTGAGCGCGCCCATCACCGCGTGAAGATGCAGGTCACGCGGAGATGAGGAGGCATGGTCATGCAGAGGTGATGCCATGGCGCAGACCCCGGATGGCCGCCTGGAAGCAGAATTCACCCGAGCTGGATCCGGCGGAATCCGTGCAGGTCACTGATCATCTGCCGGTCGTGGGTCGCGACGACGACGACCGCCGGGGTCTCCTGCAGCGCCGCCGTGAGCTCCTCGATCAGGGACATCGCCAGGTGGTTGCTCGGCTCGTCCAGCAGCAGCACCTCGGGGGCTTCGGCGAGCCGCAGCGCCAGCTCCAGCCGACGCTGCTGGCCCTGGGACAGCTGGGTGAGGGTGGTGTTGACCACGTCGCGGGGCAGCAGACCCAGCGATCCGAGCCCGATGGCCCGGCCGCGCGGGATCGTCCCGCGGCTGACCAGGCGTGCGACATGGGTCTCGAACAGCTCGCGGGCGGTCATGGAGACGTCCCATGCCGGGTTCTCCTGACCGACCAGCGCGATGCGTGCTCCCGATCGGCGGTGCAGCTCTCCGGCAGTGGGAGGCAGCGTCCCCGCCAGCAGGCCGAGCAGCGTGGATTTGCCGGCTCCGTTGGGTCCGGTGAGCAGCAGCTTCTGGCCCCCGGTCAGGCGCAGATCGACCGGCGCGGACAGCCGCTCTGCGCATCTCAGCCCAGTCGCCTCGAGGTAGGTCACCCCGGGCTGGGAGTCCAGGTTCGGAAAGCCCAGTCGGAGCGGCGGCGGGGGCACGGTGATCCGGTGCTCCTCCAGTGCCTCGGCCTGCCGCTTCACCTGCTGCACCACCCCGGGTGCTCGAGACTGACGTTGGTGCTTATTGGCGCCCTTCTCCGGTCGCCACCCGGTGGAGAGCCGGTTCTGCGCGGTGGAGAGCGCCTCCTGCAGGCGTGAATGCTCGGCGAGCTGCTCGGCGTGTTCGCGCTCCCAGGTCTCTCGTTCCCGCCGGCGGCCCTGCTGCCAGCCGATGTACCCGCCACCGTAGAGCCGCACCCGTCCGTCCCGGCTGGGGTCCAGGTCCAGGAACTGCTCCGCGACCTGCTGGAGCAGGTGCCGATCGTGGCTGACCAGCGCGACCCCTCCGGGGTGGGCCCGGACCCGCCGGGTGAGGAAGTCCACCCCGGCGGCGTCGAGGTGATTGGTCGGTTCGTCGAGCAGCAGAAGGTCCTGCGGCGCCCCCAGCAGGCATGCCAGCCGCACCCGGTAGCGCTGTCCCACCGAGAGCTGCGTGAGCCGGCGGCTGCGATCGGAGCAGGCGCCCAGGGCGTCCAGCGCGACGTCCATCTGCCGCTCGGCGTCCCAGGCGCCGAGCTGCTCGGCGACGGCCAGCGCCCGGACGTACCGCTCCGCGTGCGCCGCCGGGTCGGCGGCGAGGGCCTGGGCGGCGTCGTCGAACTCCGCCAGGGCGGCCCGCGAGCGGTCCAGCGCACGGTCCACCAGGGTCCCGACGGTGGCGTCGTCGTGGTGCTGCAGCGTCTGTTCGGCGAGGCCCGCGGTGCCGGTGCGGGAGAGGCTGCCGTGCTCCAGCGGGAGGTCTCCGACCAGGGCGTGCAGCAGCGTGGTCTTGCCGGTGCCGTTCTCACCGACGACGGCGAGCCGTGACCCGGCGCTGAGCGTGAGGGAGATGCGGTCGAGGATGCGTCGCCCGCCGCGGATGACCGTGAGGTCCGAGGCGGCGAGGTGGAAGGGTCGCGAGGGTAGGGGTGAGGGTGTCACTGCTGCTCCGTCGAGAGGATCGTGCCGGAGCCGGGCAGCGGAGGTCAGCGGCTGCGTCTGCTGCGTCGGGCGTGAGGACGGGAGCAGAGGCGGCCGCGATCATGGCAGTGCGCTCACAAGGGGTGCACCAGATCGCCGCCCGGCGGGGTCAGATACCGTAGGACGGCGTGCAGCATCGATGAGAAGGTGGGGAGGAGCCGCGCGCCGTCAGGAGACGGGGCGCAGGCGACCCGAAGGCATGCCCGAGATCTTCATGTCTGGCAGGCTAGCAGAATTTCGAACCGCAGGAGGAGCCGCGATGACCAGGCACCGGATCTACACGATGAGCTTCGCCAGCGTCTACCCGCACTATGTGACCAAGGCGGAGCGCAAGGGACACAGCCAGGCCGAGGTCGACGAGATCATCGCGTGGCTCACCGGGTACTCCGCGGACCAGCTGCAGCGGGTCCTCGACGAAGAGGTCGACTTCGAGACGTTCTTCGCCGAGGCCCCGGCGATGAACCCGTCCCGCTCCCTGGTCACCGGCGTGATCTGCGGCATCAGGGTCGAGGAGATCGAGGAGCCGCTGATGCGCGAGATCCGCTGCCTGGACAAGCTCATCGATGAGCTGGCCCGGGGCAAGGCGATGGAGAAGGTGCTGCGCGGCTGAGCATCCGGCGGATCCGCCGGCAGAGCCCCTGACTGAGCCGCTGATGGCTCCTCAGGGTCGAGCCTCCGGGTGAACCTGAGCCGGTCAGGACCAATCGACGCTCATGTACTGGACCTCGGTGAACTCCTCCATTCCGAAGGACCCGCCCTCCCGGCCGATCCCGGCCTGCTTGACCCCGCCGAAGGGAGCGCTGGGATCCGAGACGATCCCGCGATTGACCCCGACCATCCCTGCCTCGAGCCGCTCGGCGATCTTCATCGCGGTCTGCAGCTTCCCGGCGTAGACATAGGCGGAGAGCCCGACCTCCGCGGCATTGGCCAGCTCGATGACCGCGTCCAGATCGGTCCAGGCCACCACGGGTGCGACCGGTCCGAAGATCTCCTCGCGGAGGATCTGCGCATCCACCGGCACCCCGGTGAGCAGCGTAGGAGCCAGGAACGCCGGGTTCAGCCCCTCCGCCAGATGTGCCTGCGCGGCGATGACCGCGCCCTGGTCCACCGCGCCCTGGATCAGCCCGCGGATCTGCTCGGCGGCCTGCTCGGTGATCACCGGACCGATGTCGGCCCCTTCCGCCGGGTCACCCACCCGCAGCGCCGCGATCCGGGCGCCGAACTTCTCGGTGAACTCCCCCAGCACGTCCTGGTGGACGTAGAAGCGGTTCGCCGCGGTGCATGCCTGCCCGCCGTTGCGGAACTTCGCGAGCATCGCCCCGTCCACCGCGGCGGCGATGTCCGCCCCGGAGGTCACGATGAACGGTGCGTTCCCGCCGAGCTCCATGGAGGTGTTCACCACGCGTTCGGCGCACTGGGCCAGCAGTCGCCGCCCGACCCCGGTGGACCCGGTGAAGGAGAGCTTGCGGACCCGATCATCAGCGAGCCAGGCGGTGACCACTCGGCTCGCGGAGCTGGACGCCGCGACCTGCACCACTCCCTCCGGCACCCCGGCCTGGGTGAGGATCTCCGCGATCGCGAAGGCAGTCAGCGGGGTCTCACTGGCGGGCTTCAGCAGCACCGAGCAGCCTGCGGCCAGGGCCGGGCCGATCTTGCGGGTGGCCATCGCGGCGGGGAAGTTCCACGGGGTGATGAGCACCGCGACCCCCACCGGGTGCCGGGTCACCACGTTGCGGACTCCCCCGGCCGGCGCCTCGGTGTAGTCACCAGGTGTCCGCACGGCCTCCTCGGCGTACCAGCGGAAGAACTCGCTGGCATAGGTCACCTCGGCCGCGGCGTCGGTCTGAGACTTGCCGTTCTCGGCCACGATCAGGTCGCGCAGCCGCTCGGCCTGTTCCTGCATGCCCCGGTAGGCGGCCATGAGGACCTCGGAGCGATGCCGGGGGCTGGTGGCGCGCCAGGTGCGGAACCCGGCCTGGGCGGCGTCGACCATTGCGGCGGCCTCGTCCGCGGAGTGGTCGCGGACCAGGTCCACCACCGCGCCGGTGGCGGGGTTGCGCACCGGGAACGTGGGGTGCCCGGGATTCCCTGCGGCGGGCATCGTGGCGGAGTGTTCAGCGTGCATGGTCGGCCTCCAGGAAGATACCGGCGAAGAAGTCGGCAAGGGCTGCGGTGTCGGTCAGCGGCAGCACGTGCGCGACGTACTGGTCCGGGCGGACGACGACGACGCAGCCCTCCCGGCTGATCCCGCGCTCGGCGAAGATGTCCTGCTCGGGGTGGGTGCCGAAGACCCGGTCCCGGGCGGTGAGTCCGAAGGGTCCCACCGTGGGCAGGAAGGCGCGCGGAGCGTCGGTGACGTCGAACTGGTCATGTGGCTGCTGGTAGATGACCTTGATGTCGAAGAGCGTGTCCTCGTCCTGCGCGGCCGGGGTGTGGCGCAGCACCGGGGAGCTCGGGTCGGTGTGCAGCCAGTGCGCCCAGTCGGCCAGGGCCGAGGCGGCCCCGGAACGGGACTCCCCGGCGGCTGGAGCGTCGGCGAACGCGTAGAGCCGCCAGCGTCCGTCGGCGGTGGCCAGGTGGCCCAGCTGCAGCGGGTTCCCGTCACAGACCCGGGACACATAGGCGGACTTGAACCGCTTCCCCACCGGGAATCCGGTGGCCAGCTCCTGATGGGTGGCCTCCCCGGTGATCATCGATGGTGTGTACTCGGTCATGAAACCGGCCGGGAACTCGATGGTCTTGACGTAGAAGTCCTCCAGCGCGGAGGGATCCTCCATCTCTTCGGGCTTCTGCGCCATCAGCGTGGACCACTGCTTGTCGAAGTCGATGAGGTTCTGCGCGATCACCTGCCGCTCGCCCGAGTAGGTGCTCAGCAGCGAGGCCGGGCTGCGACCCTGCAGCACCTGACCCAGCTTCCAGCCGAGGTTGAATCCGTCCTGCATGGACACGTTCATGCCCTGCCCGGCCTTGGCGCTGTGCGTGTGACAGGCGTCCCCGGCGATGAACACCCTGGGCGCGCGCTGACCGATGAGCTCGGCGGGCACGTCGTCGAACGTCTCGGTCACCCGGTGCCCGACCTCGTAGACGCTGTGCCAGGCCACATGCTTCACGTCCACCGTGTAGGGGTGCATGATCCGGTTGGCGTTCTCGATGATCGCCTCGAGGGTGGTCTGGCGGACCTGGGCGCCCTCCCCGGGCTGGACCTCGCCGAGGTCCACGTACATCCGGAACAGGTGTCCGCCCTCGCGCGGGATCAGCAGGATGCTGCCCCCGGACCGGGACTGGATCGCGCATTTGCGGCGGATGTCGGGGAAGTCGGTCACGGCGAGGACGTCCATCACGCCCCAGGCGTGATTGGCCCGGTCGCCCTCCATGGTGCAGCCGATGGCCTCGCGCACCCCGCTGCGGGCTCCGTCGGCGCCGAGGACATAGCGGGCCCAGACGGTGCGTTCCCGGCCCTGCTCCGGGCCGCCCGAGCGGCGCAGGGTGACCTCCACCGGATGCTCCCCGGACTCATGCACGGTCAGGTCCACGAACTCCCAGCCGAAGTCGGGGGTCATCCGGGAGGGCGAGTTCGCCATGGACTCGGCGAAGTAGTCCAGCACCCGGGCCTGGTTGACGATCAGGTGTGGGAACTCGCTGATCCCATGCGGGTCATCGGCGGGTCGGGCGGTGCGGGTGATGTTCTCCGGCGTCTCCGGGTCGGGCTTCCAGAACGCCATCTCGGTGATGTGGTACGCCTCGTTGGAGATCTCATCGGCGAAGCCGAAGGCCTGGAAGGTCTCCACGCTGCGCGCCTGGATGCCGTCGGCCTGACCGACCTCGAGCCGACCCGCACGCTTCTCGATGATCCGGGTGTGGACCTGCGGGAACTGGGCCAGCTGGGCGGCCGCGATCATCCCCGCCGGGCCGGTGCCCACGATGAGCACGTCCATGTGCTCCGGGAGCTCCTGCGGGCGGTCGAGTCCGACGCCGGCGGGCGCCTGGACCCGCGGGTTCTTGGAGACGTAGCCGTGGTGGTGGAACTGCATGGGTGACTCCTCAGTGAGCGGTGCGTGGGATGAAGTCCGCGGCGAGCTGCTCCGAGCCGCGGGCCACGAGGGAGACGTCGGCGCCCACAAGGACCCAGGACGCCCCGGCGTCGAGGTAGTCACGGGCGGCGGCCGGATCGAAGGCGTTGACGCCGGCGGTCTTGCCGGCGCGGCGGGCGGCGGTGAAGGTGGACTTCACGGCGTCGACCACCTGGGGGTGGGTCTGCTGCCCGAGCAGGCCCATCGAGGCGGAGAGGTCGCTGGGACCGGCGAAGATCCCGTCGATGCCCTCCACCGCGGCGATCGCCTCGGCGTTCTCCACGCCTTCCGCGGTCTCGATCTGCAGGTAGATGCTGATGTGCGAGGCGGCGTCGTCGAGGTAGTCCCGCACTCGGTTCCAGCGGCCCGAGCGGGCGAGCGCGTTGCCGATGCCGCGCCGCCCTGCCGGTGGGTACTGCGTGGAGGCGGCGACCGCCCGGGCCTGTTCCGGTGTGGAGATCATCGGGATCAGCAGGTTCTGCACGCCGAGGTCCAGCACCTGCTTGATGGTGACCGGGTCGTCGGAGGAGAGCCGGACCAGCGGGGTCACCGGGTAGCCGGAGAGCGCGTGCAGCTGGGCGAGCACGGATTCCAGCCCGTTGGGGGCGTGCTCCATGTCGATGAGCACCAGGTCCAGTCCGGAGCCGGCCATGATCTCGGCCATCACCGGGGAGCCGGAGCAGACCCAGCCGCCGATCAGCGCACGGTCGGCGGCGGCGAGGTCCTCGCGCAGGGTGGGTTTCAGTTGAAGCGGCATGTCAGGGTTCCTAGTTCTCCGTAGTCGCAGGTCACGGTGTCGCCCCGCTCCACCCACATCGGGCGGGTGAAGGAGCCGGCGAGGATCAGCTCGCCGGCCTGCAGGCTGTCGCCGTGGGAGGCCAGCTTGTTCGCCAGCCAGACCACACCCATGGCGGGATGGTTCAGCACGGAGGCGGCGACGCCGGACTCCTCGATGGTCTCGTTGCGGTAGAGCAGCGCGGAGACCCAGCGCAGGTCCACCGCATCCGGGGCCACCGGGTTGCCGCCGTAGACCATGCCGCCCATGGCCGCGTTGTCGCTGATCGTGTCCACGATGGTTCGGCCGGCCATCTCGATCCGGCTGGAGAGGATCTCCAGGGCGGGCACCACGTAGTCGGTGGCGTCGAGCACGTCGAAGACCGTGACCCCGGGGCCCTTGAGCGGCTTGCCGAGCTTGAAGGCGAGCTCGACCTCGATCCGGACGTTGGAGAACCGGCCGTGCTCGATCACCGAGCCGTTCTCGAAGACCATGTCGTCGAAGATCGCGCCGTAGTCCGGTTCGGTGATCCCGGTGGCCACCTGCATCACCTTGGAGGTCAGCCCGATCTTGCGGCCCACCATCCGGCGCCCGGAGGCGACGGCGCGGCGTCGCCATTCGTTCTGCACCGCGTAGGAGTCCTCGATGGTCATCTCGGGGTGGCGGGTGGTCAGCAGCGGGATCATGCTGCGCTGCGCCTCCGCCTCCGCGAGCTCGTCGGCGATGGTGGTGATCTCATCTGGGGTCAGCATCGTGATCTCCTGGTCTCTGGCTCGCCCGGCATCAGAGCTGGTGGCCCAGCTTGTACTCGCCCTGTTTCCAGGAGGGCACGGAGTCCTCGTCATTCTTGCGGGTGTAGGAGAACCCGTCGGCGCCGATGGTCACGTCCATCTCGGAATGCTCGGTGCGCTCCACCGAGGGCATCGGGCGCCCGTGCAGGTCCAGCACCGTGGAGGCCTCGGTGTACCAGGACGGGACCACAGGATTGCCCCACCAGTCGCGGCGCTGGTTGTCGTGCACGTCCCAGGTCACCACCGGGTTGTCCGGGTCTCCGGTGTAGTAGTCCTGGGTGTAGATCTCGATCCGGTGCCCGTCGGGGTCGCGGATGTAGAGGTAGAAGGCGTTGGAGACGCCGTGCCGGCCGGGGCCGCGCTCGATGTGGTCGGAGAGCCGCAGCGCGCCGAGCTTGTCGCAGATCGCGAGCACGTTGTGCTTCTCGTGGGTGGCGAAGGCCACGTGGTGCATCCTAGGTCCGGCGCCGCCGGTCATCGCGGTGTCGTGCACGGTGGGCTTGCGCCGCATCCAGGCCGCGTAGGTGGTGCCGTGCTCGTCCTGGATGTCCTCGGTGACCCGGAAGCCGAGGTCCTCCATATAGGCCACGGCCTTGGGCACGTCCGGGGTGACCTGGTTGAAGTGGTCCAGCCGGACCAGCGCGCCGGGGGTGTAGAGATCGTAGCGCCAGGCCAGGCGTTCGACGTGCTCCACGTCGTGGAAGAACTCGTAGGGGAAGCCCAGCGGGTCCTGGACCCGCACGGAGTCCCCGATGCCGCGAGTGAAGCCTTCCCTGTTGCGGATGACCTCGCAGCCGAGCTCGCGGTAGAACGCCTCGGCCTTGTCCAAGTCTTCAGGCGCGCGCACCCGGTAGGAGAAGGCGGCGACGGCCGCCTGGTCTCCGCGGCGCAGCACCAGGTTGTGGTGGATGAACTCCTCCATGGAACGCAGATAGATCGCGTCCTCGTCCTCGGCGGTGACCGTGAGGTCCAGGACGTCGACATAGAAGTCGCGGGAGCGCTGCAGATCGGTGACGATCAGCTCCATATAGGCGCAGCGCAGGATGTCCGGCGCCGGGGAGGAGGGGGTCGGGATCCGATCCTGGGTGGGGGTGTCAGTCATCAGAAGCATCCTTGCTCGATGGTGGAAAGTGCGGGTGTGGGTGGTGCAGAGGCGAGAGGCTCAGTCGGCCTTGCCGAAGACCGGGTTGTGGACCTCTCCGAGGTTGATGTGCACGGCCTGCTGGTCGGTGTAGAAGTCCAGCGAGCGGTAGCCGCCCTCGTGACCCAGTCCGGAGGCCTTGACGCCGCCGAAGGGGGTGCGCAGGTCGCGGACGTTGTTGGAGTTCAGCCAGACCATCCCGGCCTGGACCGACTGGGCGAAGTTGTGCGACCGCTTGAGGTCGTTGGTCCAGATATAGGCGGCCAGCCCGTACTTGGTGTTGTTCGCCAGCGCCAGCGCCTCGGCGTCGGAGTCGAAGGGGGTGATCGCGACCACCGGGCCGAAGATCTCCTCCTGGAAGATCCGGGCCTCGGGCGCGACATCGGCGAAGACCGTGGGGGCCACGAAGTTGCCGGTGGGGAATCCCTCGGGTCGGCCGCCGCCGGCGACCAGCCGGGCCTCGTCCTTGCCGATCTCGATGTAGCTCATCACCTTCTCGAAGTGCTCCGGGTGGACCAGGGCGCCGACCTCGGTGCCCGGCTCATGCGGCAGACCGACCTTGACCCGCTCCGCCTGGGCGGCGTACCGCTCGACGAACTCGGCGTAGATGCTGCGCTCGACCAGGATCCGGCTGCCGGCGGTGCAGCGCTCGCCGTTGAGCGAGAACACCCCGAAGATGGTGGCGTTGATGGCCGCCTCGAGGTCCGCGTCGGCGAAGACGACGGCGGGTGACTTCCCGCCGAGCTCCATGGAGAGCCCCTTCAGCGCCGGTGCCGCGTTCGCGAAGATGGTCTGCCCGGTGCTGGATTCTCCGGTGAAGGAGATCAGCGGAACGTCCGGGTGCTTCACCAGGGCATCCCCCGCCTGTTCGCCGAGCCCGTTCACCAGGTTGAACACACCCTGGGGCAGTCCGGCCTCTTCGAAGATCCCGGCCCAGAGGCTGGCCGAGAGCGGGGTGAACTCGGCAGGCTTGAGCACCACCGAGTTGCCGGCGGCCAGGGCGGGGGCGAGCTTCCAGCTCTCCAGCATGAACGGGGTGTTCCAGGGGGTGATCAGCCCGGCGACACCGATCGGCTTGCGGCTGACATAGTTGATCTGCCGGCCCGGCACCTTGTAGACGTCGTCGGCCTGCGCGACGACCAGGTCGGCGAAGAAGCGGAAGTTCTCCGCGGCGCGCCGGGCCTGTCCGAGCGCCTGGGTGATGGGCAGCCCGGAGTCGAAGGACTCCAGCTCGGCGAGCCGGTCACCGCGGGCCTCCACGAGATCGGCGATCCGATGCAGCACCCGGGAGCGCTCCCGGGGCAGTGTCTCGCGCCACGGTCCGGTCTCGAAGGCCCGGCCGGCGGCGGCGACGGCGAGGTCGACGTCGGCCTTGGTGCCGGCGGCCGCGCTGAGGTAGACCTCGTTGGTCACCGGGTTGAGCACCTCGAAGGTGCCGCCCTCGGCGGAGTCGCGGAGTTCGCCGTCGATGTAGTGCTGGATCTTCTCCGGCAGGTCAGCCGGAACGGGGCTCTGGTAGTCGTTCATCTTGAGGTGGTTCTCCTTAGGAAGAGGTGCGCTGCTGGCGGTAGGCCTCGACGGTGCGCCATTTGTGCTGGCGCACGGCCATCTCGATCGCATGCGGCTCGGCGTTCTCGCGGATGAGGCGCAGGATCTCGTCGTGTTCCTGCACGGAGCGGGGTGCCCGGTCGGGGACGAAGGCGAAGGTGGAGCTGCGCAGCCCCGACATCCGATTCCAGCCGCGGTCGGCGAGTTCGGAGATGTGCGGGTTGGGGCAGCGCTGGAACAGCGCCCGGTGGAACTTCTCGTTGAGCGAGGTGAAGGCGACCGGGTCGAAGTCCTCGAGCATGGCGCGCATGGAATCGTTGATCGCCTGGGCCCGGGCGAGGTCGGCGTCGCGCATCAGCGGCAGCGCCAGCGCGGTGGCGGCCCCTTCGAGCACGCCCAGGGTCTGCATGGTGTCGATGTATTCGTCCTGATTCACCATGGCGACCCGCGCCCCGACATTGCGCTCGAACTCGATCAGCCCCTCGGCCTCGAGCCGGCGCACCGCCTCGCGGACCGGGACCACGCTGATGCCCAGCTCCTTGGCGATGGCGCCCAGGACGAGCCGGTAGCCGGGATTGAACTCGCGGCCGATGATGCGCTCGCGGATCCAGTCGTAGGTCAGCTCGGACTTGCTGATCCGCTCGTCGATGCGGATCACGGGCCCTCCCCCTCCCGCACGGGCGCCTCGGCGCCGGGTCGACCCTGTTCGGTCTCGTAGCGGGCGCGCCAGGTGGAGTTCATCGGGAAGAGGCCGTCCACCGGGTGCCCGGCCTTGACCTGTTCGGCGACCCAGGCGTCTTCGGCCTCCTTGACCAGTGCCGCCTCGGCCACCTCCTCCGCGATCGCCGGCGGCAGGACGATGACGCCGTCCTCGTCGCCGACGATGACATCTCCGGGCTGCACGGTGGCTCCCCCGCAGGCGATGGTGAGGTCGGCATCCCAGGGGACGTGCCTGCGGCCGAGCACCGCCGGGTGCGGGCCCTGGCTGAAGACCGGCAGTGCGATCTCGGCCACGGTCGCGTAGTCGCGGACCCCGCCGTCGGTGACCACTCCGGCGGCGCCGCGGTGCAGGGCACGCAGCGCCAGGATGTCGCCCAGGGTTCCGGAGCCGCGCTCCCCGCGCGCCTCGATCACGATGACCTCGCCCGGGTGCACGGAGTCGAACACCTGCTTCTGGGCGTTGAAGCCGCCGCCGTGGGAGGCGAAGAGATCCTCGCGGTGGGGCACGAAGCGCAGGGTCCGCGCGGTGCCGATGAGCTTGTGCCCGGGGCGGGTCGGGCGCACGCCGTCGATGGTGACGTTGTTGTACCCGCGTCTGCGCATCTCCTGGGAGAGCGCGGCCACCGGCACCTGTTCCAATCTGGCGTGCAGCGCGGGGTTGACCCCGGGGACCGGCTTCGGCGGCAGGCCGGCGGCCTCCCGGGAGCCCCAGGCCTCTTCGCGCTGAGTGTCGTCCACGCTGGGCAGCGAGCCGAGCGCCGGGTCGAACCCGCCTGGGCTCTCGGTGACCGGGCTGAGCAGCCGGCCGCTGGTGAGTCCGCCGGCGGCGTCGACCTCGACCTCGATGGTGTCGCCGGGTTCGGCCACGGAGGCGCCCGCGGGGGTTCCGGTGAGGATGATGTCTCCGGGCTGCAGGGTCAGGTGCTGGGAGAGGTCGGCGATGAGCTGGGTCAGCGGGAAGATCATCGAACCGGTGGTGCCGTCCTGGACGAGGTGGCCGTTCTTCCAGGTGCGCACACGCAGCCGGTGCGGGTCCACTGCGGCTGCGTCGATGAGGTCTGGGCCGACCGTGGTGTAGCCGTCGCGGCCCTTGTTGCGCACATTCGAGCCCTTGTCTGCGGCACGCAGATCGTAGAGCCCCCAGTCGTTGGCCGCTGTGACGGCGCGGACGTGGCTCCAGGCGTCCTCGGCGCTGACCTGGCGAGCCTCTGTCCCGATGATCAGCGCGATCTCCCCTTCGAAGGCGAGCAGCTCGGTCCCGCCGGGGCGCTGCACGGCGTCCCCGGAGAGCCCCAGCGAGCTGGTCGGCTTGAAGAAGTAGGACGGGGTGGCGGGACGACGGCCACGCTCTGCGGCTCGGGACTCATAGCTGATGTGCACGGCGATGATCTTGCCGGGCGTGCCCAGTTCTTGTGCGCTCATATGGTCTCCTCGACGAGCCGGCCCGGATCGCTCCGGCAGATGATATTTCAGATCGTATACGGTATGTGATGTGGGGCACAAGAGGACTCGTTGATCTGGTCACACCGCGAGGGGTTGTGCGCTCCGGTTCCGCTCTGCCCCGCTCGATCGCGTCATCGAGAGTTCAATTCGTGCAGCTTTTTCTGGTCTCGAGGCCTTAAACGGCGGTCGAACTGCACAATCGAGGCCGGCTCCACCGTCGCAGGGGTCGTCGGACGCACGAAGGGGAGCCCCCACATCGGGACTCCCCTTCGTGCCTTGCTGCGACTCGGCTGAAACCCCGCCGGGCTATGCCGGTCGCGCTCAGTGCTCGTCGTAATGATCCTCGTGGACTGCGTGGCGGTGGCCGTCGTGGACATAGTCGACGTGATCATCGTGCTCCACAGCCTCGTGGCCACAATTCTCTCCGTGGACGTGGTCGTCGAGCTTGTGCTCGGCAGTCCGGTGCTCGGCCGGGTTCTCAGTCATGATGATGCTCCTTGCCGGCGGACGCTACCGCCGATTGCTGGGGTAGACGCTCGGGTAGAGGTTCTCGCGCGTGCGCCATGGCATCGGCGATGACATGGGAGACGTGGTCGTCGGCCAATCGGTGTTCGACCTCTCGCCCGTGACGGTCGGCCAGCACAAGCCCCGCCTGCTTCAGTGTCCGCAGATGCTGTGAGACCAGCGGCTGCGACATCGACGTGAGCTGGACCAGCTCAGTCACGGTCTTGTGAGACGACGCCATCTGGCAGAGCAGCAGGAGCCTCGACTCGTGGCCGAGAACCTTGAACAGTTGGGCCGCGCTGATCAGCGCCGGGTCATCACGCACAGTCAGAGCACATCACACACATAAACGTATTGCAATGTATTTATTGAGACGCACTCTCATCTGTCGCATCCAGCGCGTCGAGCTCGACCAGCACCTCTTTCGCCGCCGCGATCCTCTCCGCCTCGGGGAGCTGCCACCAGTAGGGACCACGCTCCCCCAGCCCGGTCTTGGCCAGGCCGACCCGTCTCCGAGAGGCGGCCACCCGATCCGCGTCGCCGGACTTCTTCCCGGCCCCGACCCCGGATCTGCCGCGGCCCAGGTGGGACTTCAGTGCCGCGACCAGCTCCTCGGGCAGCGCCGGGTCGGTCCGGCGCCAGCGGCGTCCCTTGATCACCAGCCAGCGCTCGGACTCCTCGGCGGACTGCGTTTCCTCAGACATCGTCATCTCCTTCACCAGCCCAGTTGATGAGCGGGTTCCCCTGCTACTGTGCCAGCCAGGACGGCCGCTCGCGCGGCGACGCTTCGCCGAAAGGGCACTGATGACCCGCACGCTCCTCTGGTTCCGCGACGATCTGCGCACCGCAGACCACGAAGCGCTGCTCACCGCCTGCCAGCGCGCGCAGAATCCGGGCGACGTCGTCGCACTCTATGTCCTCGATGAGGTCAGCCCGGGAGTCCGCCCGCTGGGCGGTGCGGTCAAATGGTGGCTGCACCACGCACTGGAGTCGCTGCGCGCCGATCTCGGCGACCTCGGCATCCCGCTGCTGCTGCGGGCAGGAGACCCTGCAGAGATCCTTCCCGCCCTGGCCAAGGAGCTCGGCGCGGACAAGGTGCAGTGGTCGCGGCGCTATGGCGGCCCCGAGCGCGCGGTGGACGCCGGCATCAAGGCCGCACTGCCTGACCACGGCATCGAGGTGGAGAGCTTCAACGCCTCGCTGCTGCATGAGCCCTGGACCGTGCAGACCAACACCGGCGGCCCCTACAAGGTCTACACCCCCTTCTGGAAGCAGATCAGCGTCCGGGATCCCGGCGCCCCGCTGGAGCGCCCCGCTCCGCTGGGCCCCCTCGCGGACGCCGAGGCTGCACTTCCCGCGCTGAACCAGGGCTCCGGGAACCTGCAGGACTGGGAGCTGCTGCCCACCCGTCCGGACTGGGCCGGCGGCCTGCGCGAGAACTGGACCCCCACCGAGGCCGGAGGCCATCAGCGGCTGCGCGAGTTTCTGGAGGACCAGGTCCAGGACTACGACGACGCACGGGACGTCCCGGCCGGGGACGGCACCTCGCGGGTCTCGCCCTACCTGCGCTTCGGCCAACTCAGCCCGCGCCAGGTCTGGCATGCCGCCCACCAGCAGACCGACGAGGCGGTGCACAAGTTCCTCTCCGAGATCGGCTGGCGCGAGTTCTGCTGGCACCTGCTCTTCCACTTCCCGCAGCTGCCGCACACCAATCTGCGCGCCCAGTTCGACGCCTACCCCTGGAAGTCCCGCCACGAGGCGCCCGAGGACTTCCGCGCCTGGACCAGGGGCGAGACCGGTTTCCCCTGGGTGGACGCCGGCCAGCGCCAGCTCTGGGAGACCGGGCACATGCACAACCGGGTCCGAATGGCCTCGGCCAGCCTGTTGATCAAGAACCTGGGCATCGACTGGCGTGAGGGTGAGGCCTGGTTCTGGGACACCCTGGTCGACGCCGACGCCGCATCCAACCCCGCAAACTGGCAGTGGGTGGCCGGCTGCGGGATGGACGCCGCCCCGTACTTCCGCATCTTCAACCCGGAGCGCCAGCGGGAACGCTTCGACCCCAAGGGCGCCTATATCAACGCCTGGATCCCGGAGCTCAACAGCCCCGAGTATGCCGACCCCATCGTGGACCTGAAGGCCTCGCGCGAGGAGGCGCTGGAGCACTACAGCCAGATCAGCGGCAAGTGACCTGGCTCGCGGGTCCCAGCCATGAGGTAGAGTAGGGAACTTGGTGGCCACCACGTGTGGATGCCTGCGTCGTAAGAACGCCTTGATCAACGGGGCCGTGTTTTCCACCGGCCCACGTTTCAGCAGTGATTTTCTCGCGGCGACCGAGTGCATCAACCGATGCCTTCGCCCTATGCCAGACCAGTCCCAGGCAGGAATACCCCTGCCTCCTCTGTGTCTGGCGCTTTCCGAAAGGCTCCCGCCATTTCTGAGACCCAGACCTTCGCCGACCTCAACGTTCCCGCACCGCTGGTGCGCGCACTCGCTGCAGACGGCAAGATTGACGCTTTCGCGATCCAGCAGCAGACCCTGGCCGACACCCTCGGCGGACGCGACGTCCTCGGCCGCGGCAAGACCGGCTCCGGCAAGACCCTCGCCTTCTCCATCCCGATGGTCGCCCGCCTCGGTGAGAAGAACGCTGCCAAGAACCGCCGCCCCGGCCGCCCGCTCGGCCTGATCCTGGCTCCCACCCGCGAGCTGGCCACCCAGATCAATGCGGTGCTCGAGCCCCTCGCGGCCTCGTACAACCTCAAGACCACCACGATCTTCGGCGGCGTCACCGCCTCGCGCCAGATCAACGCGCTGAAGTCCGGCGTGGACATCGTCGTGGCCTGCCCCGGCCGCCTCGAGGACCTGCTCAACCAGCGCGCCCTGAGCCTCGAGTCCGTCGAGATCACCGTGTTGGACGAGGCCGATCACATGGCAGACCTCGGCTTCCTCCCTGTGGTCACCCGGCTGCTGGAGAAGACCGACTCCAAGGGTCAGCGGCTCTTCTTCTCCGCCACCCTGGACAACGGTGTGGACAAGCTGGTCAAGCGCTTCCTGAACAACCAGGTGCTGCACTCCGTGGATGAGGCGACCTCCCATGTCTCCGCGATGACGCACCACGTCTTCGAGGTCCACAACGACGACAAGCGCGACCTGGTGAAGCAGCTGGCCTCCGGCACCGGACGCCGCATCCTCTTCACCCGCACCAAGCACCAGGCCAAGAAGCTGGCCAAGCAGCTCACCGATCAGGGCACCCCCGCGGTGGACCTGCACGGCAACCTGTCGCAGTCCCAGCGTGACCGCAACCTCGCCGCGTTCGGCGAGGGCGACATCAAGGTCCTGGTCGCCACCGACGTCGCAGCCCGCGGCGTCCACGTGGACTCGGTGGAGCTCGTGGTCCACGTGGATCCGCCGGCAGAGCACAAGGCATACCTGCACCGCTCGGGCCGCACCGCCCGCGCCGGCAGCGCCGGTGACGTGGTCACGGTGATGCTCCCCGAGCAGCGCCGCGACACGCAGGCGCTGCTGCGCAAGGCAGCGATCGCCGTGCACCCGATCCGGGTGAACGCCGAGTCCGAGGCCGTGAGCGAACTGGTCGGCGCCACCGCCGAGTTCGTCAAGCCCGCCCCACGCGCTCCCGTCCAGCAGCAGCCCCGCCGTCGTCCCGGCACCTCTTCGCCTCGCGGCGGCGGTCCGGCACGCGGCGGTCGCGGCGGATCGGGTGGCCCCGGCGGCCAGTCCCGCGGCGGATCGAGCGGTCCCGCCCGTGGCGGTCGGCCCTCCGGACGCAGCGGCGCCGGCGCGGCAGGCCGGTCCTCACGTCCAGCACGCTGAACCATTGAGGTCATGACACTGACCGCATAAGGACATTACCGCAGATGGGCGGGCCCTCAGGGCCCGCCTATTTGCGTATTCTGAGCGTTAACAATTGCGGTACAAAAGCTTTTTTGAGGAGCCCGGTATGTTGGACGAAAAGAGCAGACAAAGTGCACTTGACGCCCTGAGGGTCCTCGACACTCCCCCCGACGAACGCGTGGACCGGATCACCCGGCTCGCGCAGCAGATCTTCGGCGTCCCGATGGTCAGCGTCAACCTGCTCGACCGGGATCGTCAATGGCGCAAGTCGGAGATCGGCCTCGGCGTGCGCGAGGTCCCCCGTACCGACGCGTTCTGCGACGCCACGATCGCCCAGACCGGCACCTTCGTGATCGAGGACGCCGCGCAGGACGCGAAGTGGGCCTCGAACCCCTTCGTCCTCGGTGATCCGCACCTCCGGTTCTACGCCGGCCACCCGCTGCAGGCTCCCGGCGGTGAACACATCGGCACCCTGTGCATGCTCGACACGAAGCCGGGCAGCCTCGATGAGAGCCAGCGCGACCTGCTCAAGGACCTGGCTCTCTGGGTCCAGACCGAGCTCGCCCAGCAGCAGGAGCTCGACCACGCGGCCGTGGTCCAGCGCGCCCTGGCCCCGCGCGACCTCCCCCAACCGGCAGGGTTCACCGTCACCGCCGGCTCGGCTCCGGCGGGCGCCGTCTCCGGTGACTTCCACGACGTGAGGCTGCTCGGTGACCAGCTGCGCATCACCCTGGCCGATGTGATGGGCAAAGGCGTCGGCGCCGGCATCATCGCTTCGGCGGTCCGTGCCTCGATGCGCACCGCGCCAGAGCGTTCGCTGCTCCGGACGGTGAGGGAGATCGATTCGATCCTCGAGCACGACGTCGGGGACCTGCACATGTTCGTCACGCTCTTCTGCGCCGACCTCGACACCCGCACCGGTCAGGTCAGCTACGTCGACGGCGGTCACAGCCTCACCTTCATCCTGCGCACCGACGGCACCTGGGATCACCTGAACTCCACCGGACTGCCCCTGGCCATGGGCCTGAACGAATCCCATAGACTCGGCACGGTGCAGCTGAACCCGGGAGACGCCTTGATGAGCTGCAGCGACGGCCTGCTCGACCTGCTGGACCTCGAGGACCCCTGGGGCCAGGTCGAGCAGACCCTCGCCGAGTTCGGCATCGAGGGTGCCGTCGAAGAGGCCCTGCGCCGCGCGGTCGCGGCCAAGGCCGCCGATGATGTCACTGTGGTCGTGGTCAGGAGAGACTCTTGAGCCGTCGCCTGATCCTGATCCGGGTCGTCGCGGTGCTCGCGGTGCTGACCGGGATCAACTACGTCACCTGGCGCTGGATGGACTCGCTGAACTGGGAGGCCTGGTGGATCGCCGTGCCGCTGGTCATCGCGGAGACCTACAGCCTGGTCGATACGTTCCTCTTCGCCATCACCATGTGGCGTGCCAAGGAGCGCGAAGGCCCAGAATCCGCTCCCGCCGGCACCGTGGATGTCTTCATCACCACCTATAACGAGCCGGTCGAGATGGTCATGGCCACCGCGCGGGCGGCGAAGCTCATCGCCTACCCGCACGAGACCTATGTCCTCGACGACGGCAACCGCCCCGAGATGGCCGCCGCCGCCCGCGCCGAGGGTCTGGGCTACATCACCCGGTCGGAGGACTGGACCGACAAGCCGCGCCACGCAAAGGCCGGGAACCTCAACAACGCGCTGTTCGAGACCGACGGCGAGTTCCTGCTGATCCTCGACGCCGACCAGATCCCGGATCCGCTGATCCTGCACCGCACGCTGGGGTATTTCGGCGACGACGAGCAGGTCGCACTGGTGCAGACCCCGCAGTGGTTCATCAACGTCGACGAGGCAGACCCGCTGGGCAGCCAGGCGCCGCTGTTCTACGGCCCCATCCAGCAGGGCAAGGACGGCTGGAACGCGGCCTTCTTCTGCGGCTCCAACGCCGTGCTGCGCCGCGACGCGCTGATGCAGCTGGGGATCGTCGGCTATGTGCGCAATCTCCAGGACTCCACCGAACGCACCCTGCGCGCGGCAGAGAAGCTGCTCGCCCGCGAGGCCCGACGCAGCCAGTCGGTGCCCGAGCTGCAGACCGAGCTCAAGGACCTGCGGATCGAGGTGGCCCAGGCGCGCGCCGCGATCACCTCCGGGGAACCCATCGCCGATGTCACCTACCAGCTGCACGCCACGATCAACGCATCGTCCAGCCGGCTGGTCAAGCACGACATGGACATGATGGCCGAAGACCTCGCCGCCATCAATGCACTTCCGGTCCAGCGCGACGCCGAACTCGGCGCCCTCGTCATCGACCAAGTCGGCCTGGATGCACTCACCACCCGGGAGCTCTCGCCGCTGGCCGCGGTGAAGTCCGTGGGGGCGCTGGTCGACGCGCTGCGCGTGGACCGTCCCGACGAGGCTCAGCCGATCCAGCCGCTGGCCACGATCTCGGTGACCGAGGACATGGCCACCGCGATGCAGCTGCACAGCATGGGCTGGCGCAGCGTCTACCACCACGAGATCCTCGCTCGCGGGCTCGCCCCGGAGGACCTGCAGACCATGCTCAAGCAGCGGCTGCGCTGGGCCCAGGGCACGATGCAGGTGCTCCTGCGCGACAACCCGCTGGCCAAGCGGGGACTCTCCGCCGGGCAGCGACTGATGTACTTCGGGACCATGTGGAGCTACCTCGCCGGCTTCGCCGCGATCGTCTACCTCTCCGCGCCGGTCATCTACCTGATGTTCGGCGTGATGCCGGTCAACGCGTGGAGCGGCGACTTCTTCGCCCGCTTCCTGCCCTACTTCCTGATCAATCAGCTGATGTTCCTGATCGTGGCCCGGGGCATTCGCACCTGGCGCGGCCAGCAGTACTCGCTGGCGCTCTTCCCGGTCTGGATCCGGGCCTGCACGTCCTCCTTCGCCAATGTGGTGTTCAAGAAGCCGCTGAGCTTCGTGGTCACCCGCAAGGACGGCCGGCAGGATGGCGCGCTGCCGCTGCGCGAGGTCTGGCCCCAGCTCACCGCCATCGTGCTGCTGATCCTCGCGCTGATCACCGGCATCATCCGGGTGCTGCTGGGTACCGCGGACGGCACCGGCACACTGGTCAACACCGTCTGGGTGGTCTACTCGCTGGCCGCCCTGAGCATCGTCATCCAAGCCCTGCGATACAAGGGCCCCGCAGCACACGCCGAAGAGGCAGAAGGAGCACCATGAATCTGAACGTCTCCACCCATGCACACCATGCGGTCGTGCGCCCCGAAGGACGACTCACCGCCTCGGGCGCCCCACGGCTGAAGCAGGCGATCAAGAAGCTCATCGACGACGGACATCCCCGCATCGTGGTGGACCTGGCCCAGACCGAGTTCATCGACTCCTCCGGGCTCGGCGCGCTGATCGGCGGCCTGAAGGCGGCCCGGCTAGCCGAGGGTGATCTGCGACTCGCCGCTGCGAGCGACTCGGTGAAGAGCGTCCTGAAGCTGACCAGCCTTGACCGGGTGCTCCGCGACCACCCCACTGTCGAGGAGGCCTTCGGTGACGGCTGATGGGGGCTCCCGCGTCACCCTGACCGGGGCCGCGGAGCTGGACTTCGTGGATCGGGTGCTCGCCGCCCTGGAGGAGCTCTTCGAAGCTGCCGGTGACCTCACGGAGGAGGATCGCACCTTCTTCTCGCTCGCCGTCAGTGAGATCATCACCAACATCGTCACCCACTCCACCTGTGTGGGCGACGCCGGGGTCACGGTCACCGCAGACCTGACGGTCGACGACGCCGCGCTCTCGGCGCGATTCCAAGATGACGCCGTGCCGATCACCATCGATCTCCGGGGAGCCTCGCTTCCCGAGGAGCTGGCCGAGTCGGGTCGTGGTCTGGCGATCGCGAAGATGGCGCTGGACCAGCTCAGTCACGAGGTGAACAATGGTCACATCTGGACGCTGGTCAGACGCCGCCGCTGATCAGCAATCGCTGGAGACTGAGCTCAACGAGCTCTGCTGCAGGAGCACAGCGCTCAACCCGGTGTGATCTGTGCGGGCCCATGTCACGCTTGACCAACCCCCGTGCGGGCACCCAGGATTGATGCGACCCCCACGGAACGGAACCGCAGCACATGATCGAATATGGCGTCGCCCCTGGCATCCACCTGGTCTCCCAGGCGAACGTGAACTGTTACGTCGTCGAGGCAGAGGATGGGATCACCCTCATCGACGCCGGACTGCCCGGGATGTGGCACGAGGTCATGGAGGTGCTCAAGGCGCGCCAGCGGATGCCCTACGAGGTGAAGGCGCTGGTGCTGACCCACGGGCACTTCGATCACCTCGGGTTCGCGCTGCGCGCTCAGAAGAGCTTGGGCATCCCGGTGATCATCCACCACGAGGACGCGGAGCTCGCGACCACGCCGTACCGCTACGCCACCGAACGCAACCGGCTGCTCTACCCGCTGGGCCACCCGAGATCGCTGCCGCTGCTGGGGCGGATGGTGGCCGCCGGCGCACTGACCGTCAAGGGCGTGCATGGGGTCCAGCTGATGACCGCCGGATCCACGCTCCAGGTGCCAGGATTTCCCGTCCCGGTGCACACGCCGGGCCATACCGACGGGCACTGCATTCTGCACTTCCCGGACCGCCGGGCAGTCTTCACCGGTGACGCCCTGGTCACCCTGGACCCCTACACCGGGGAGACCGGACCCCAGATCGTCGCCGGAGCGGCCACCAAAGACACGGCCCAGGCGATCAGCTCGCTGGACGCCATCGCGCTCACCGAAGCCGACACCGTGCTCCCAGGCCACGGCGCGGTCTGGTCTGAAGGAGCAGAGGCCGCGGTGACGGCTGCCCGCGAGGTGGGACGACACTGACCTCGTCGTTCACTCTCTCGCCCGCGGCCGCGGCGCCCGCGCGTGAGCTGGTCCGGACACAGCTGCTGACCCGGTTGTGAACGCTCGAATCGATGAATTCCGCCGATTCGCGCTGTCCTAGGCCGACAGGGCCCGGAGCCAGCGCCGAGACTGGCTTGGTGACGTGAACCGATAGAGCGCGAGATGGGGATACTCTCGTTCGACGACGCCAGACAGGTGGTCCAGATGTCTTCGAGTGCGCCACGCCCAGCGGATGATGTGGTCATTGTCGGTGAAGAAGGTACGCAGCGGATCCTCGGTCAGGCCGGCGTCCCAGATCGACTGCCGAGTTGCTCGCCTGACGAGTGTTCGGCGGGTGACCCAGTACATGCGTCGTGGCACACGAATAGTCCAGCCAGATCATCGCACGGGCACGGCGGGCCAGGCCTGGTCGAGCCGCGGGGTACTGCCATTCGGTGACCCAGGAGTCGGATGACGCCGCGGCCAAGGCCTCGTCGAGGAACGCCGATCGAGGCTGGCCCCAACGGAGGTTGTCCATCTCGAAGCGCGGGAGATCCTGGATGCAAGCCAGCTGCTCGGCGAAAGTGGTCTTCCCTGCTCCGGAAGTACCGGCAACGATGATGCGCGTGCACCGGTGCGGCAGCGGGTCACTGAAGCTCAATGTGCGCACGGGATCAGCCCACTCAACCGGAGAGTCGTCCTGCGGGTCATTCCCCTGCGAACGACCCTTGACCCGAGGCTAGTCTGCGGCGCATGACGACCCGCGGCCACCGGTCGAGCCCCAGCGCGGCCTCGTGCTCCCTGATCGCTCGCAGACCGCCCGTGAGGCCCTCCTCCGGCACGGCTTGGAATCCGATGCGCGCATAGTACGGCGCGTTCCACGGGACGTGGGTGAACGTGGTCAGCGTCAGTCCGGTGAGGTCGTGGCGCCGCGCCCAGTCGGCGGCAGCGTCCAGCAGAGCCTTTCCCAACCCCTGCCGGGCGTGGTCGGGATGGACCGAGACCTGCTCGATGTGCGCGCCGCCGTCCACGGCCTGCACCAGCAGGTACGCCACGGGATGATCGGCCGCATCAACCGCGACCCACGCCCGCCCATCTGACTGGAAGGCGGCGAGTTCCGCAACCGTGGGCGGGTCGTCCTCGGCGATCTCCTCCATGCCGAGGTGGCGAAAGGCCGCCCCGGCGGCGCGCTCGATCTCGCGCAGGACGCGAAGGTCCTCGAGCCGCGCGCCCCTGATCATGGCGCACTCCCCTGCCATCCGCTGCATCTGCCTGCTGAGCTCCTTCTCGGAGACTCGGCTAGTCGGAGAAGTACTTCCACTTGGTCATCTCGTCGCTGAAGTCGTGGACCTCGCCGTTGGTGCTGAAGGTCCCGTTGCCTCGGTGATGGAACTCCGGGGCGGGCGCGGCGTCGGGTCTGATCCAGGCCGCGGTGGTGCGCAGCAGCCATAGCGAATAGTCCTCCACCAGAGAGTCGTCCTCGACCTTGCACTCGATATTGGCCACACACTCCCCGATCAGCGGCGCCGCCACACTGATCCCCGGCACCCGAGTGAGCCCGAAATGGTCCCATTTGTCCAGGTCCTCCCCGGAGCAGTTGCCCAGCTGGACCGTGGTGCGCATCAGCTCCGCCCCGGGGATGCCGATCACGCATTGCCGGGTGGACTGCAGGGTCGCGAAGCTGGCGTCCCAGGTCCCTACGATCACGGCGAGAATGCCGTCATGGCGGACCGGCATGTTGAACGCGTTGGTCATGATGTTGTCCCGAACACCGTCAGAGGTGGAGATCAGCACCGTCGGACCCGGCTCGATCAGCCGGTAGGTCTCACGGACCGGATAAGGCACGAAACCGTTCATGATGCGTCCTCCGTCTTGAGGTGCTCCCTGAGCTGCAGAGATGACCTGCGTCGTGTCACCCAGCGTAGCGCTCGGCTCCCAGATCTCGGCAGGGTCGAGGGTCACCTAGGCTGGGGGGATGAGCCCCGTTTCACGTCGCATCACCTGCCCCACGCTGGCTACGAAGGTCACCTCCGCCACTGAGGCGGCCAGCTACATCAACGACGGCGACCGGGTCGGGATGAGCGGCTTCACCGGGGCCGGATACCCGAAGGCGGTCCCGGCGGCCCTGGCCGAACGCGCCAAGGATGCCCACGACCGCGGCGAGGACTTCGGCATCGATCTCTGGACCGGCGCCTCCACCGCGCCCGAGCTCGACGGCGTGCTCGCCGAGGCCCGCGCCGTGCGTCGACGGCTGCCCTTCCAGTCCGACCCCACGCTGCGCGAGGCCATCAACACCGGGGAGACCGAGTACGTCGACACCCACCTGAGCCACTCCGCCCAGCAGGCCTGGTTCGGCTTCTACGGGCAGCTCAACGTCGCGGTGATCGAGGTCGCCGCGATCCTGCCCAACGGACTGCTGGTCCCGGGCAGCTCGGTGGGCAACAACAAGACCTGGCTGCAGCTCGCGGACAAGGTGATCCTCGAGGTCAACGACTGGCACCCCCGCGCCTACGAGGGCTTCCACGACATCTACTACGGCACGAAGCTGCCCCCGGAGCGCCGTCCGCTGCAGCTCACCGACCCGCTCCAGCGCATCGGCGATCCCTACCTGCGCGTGGACCCGGAGAAGGTGGTCGCCGTGGTGCACACCGACGCCCCGGACCGGAACCTGCCCTTCAAGCCAGCCGACGAGCAGTCCAAAGCCATGGCCTCCCATGTGGTGGACTTCCTGCGCTACGAGATCGACCAGGGTCGGCTGCCGAAGAACCTGCTGCCGCTGCAGTCCGGTATCGGCAACGTCGCCAACGCCGTGATGGCGGAGCTGGCACACAGCGAGTTCGAGGATCTGCTGGCCTATACCGAGGTCATCCAGGACGGCATGCTCGACCTGATCGACACCGGCAAGCTCACGGCGGTCTCCGCCACCTCCTTCTCGCTCTCCGCCGAACGCGCCGAGCAGTTCAACGCCCGCGCCGAGGAGTACAAGGGTCGGATCCTGCTGCGCACCCAGGAGGTCTCCAACCACCCGGAGGCCATCCGCCGGCTGGGCGTGATCTCGATCAACGGCATGGTCGAGGCGGACATCTACGGCAACGTGAACTCCACCCACGTGATGGGCAGCTCCATCATCAACGGCATCGGCGGCTCCGGAGACTTCGCGCGCAACGCCTACCTGAACTTCTTCGTCTCCGGCTCGATGGCCAAGGGTGGCGCGATCTCCTCGATCGTGCCCTTCGCCAGCCACATCGACCACACCGAGCACGACACCCAGATCCTGGTCACCGAACAGGGCCTGGCAGACCTGCGCGGCCTCTCCCCCGCGGCGCGCGCCCGGACCATCATCCGCAACTGCGCCCACCCCGACTACCAGGACCTGCTTCAGGACTATTTCGACCGGGCAGTCGCCGCGAACGCACGTGGTCAGCACACTCCACACCTGCTCGGCGAGGCGCTGAGCTGGCACGGCAACTATCAGCGCACCGGCAGCATGAAGCCATGACCCCGGCACAGATCGACGCACTTCCCCCGATGGACCTCGCCTCCGGAGAGCTGCGCGCACGTCTGACCAGCGCGGTCATCGCCGGGGTCAAGACCATGACCACCAGCCTGCACCGGACCTACCTCGCCGAGGACGAGCCCCTGGCGACCCCGGGGCTTCAGCGGCTGCTCGGCGTGCAGGAGGAGAGTCTCGGCGTCGTCGAGGTGCTGGAGGTGACCCTGGTTCCGCTGGGTGAGATCACTCAGGAGGTGGCTCGCGGCGAGGGTGAGGGCTACGCGTCCGTGGCGGCCTGGCGAGAGGTGCATGAGGATTTCTGGCACAGCACCGGGGAGATCGGCGCCGCAGACCCTGACGCTGGCGAGAGCAGCGCCGGCGGACCGCAGGAGACGGCCCTGGACGACGACGAGCTGATCGTCGTCGAACGTTTCCGCTGGCTGCCGGAACACAGCCTGATCTCCGCGCCGCGGCCGCGCCGGGTCGGGATCGTGGTGACCGATGACTACTCGAAGGCCCCCGACCGGGACACCGATCCGCTGATCGCCGAGCTCCAGCGGCTGAGCATCTCCGCGGAACCGGTGATCTGGCACCGCTGGGACCCGGCACCGGAGTATGACCTGTTGGTCGTGCGCACCCCCTGGGACTACTCCTCCCGCACGGAGGAGTTCCTGATCTGGCTGGACCGGGCGCAGGAGCAGGTCCGGGTGCTCAACAGCCCCGAACTGATCCGCTGGAACCTGGACAAGGTCTACCTGCGCGAGCTCGACGCCCGAGGGCTGGCGAGCGTGCCCACCGACTGGGCCGACGACGTCGCCGCGCTGCGCCGCGGGCTGGCCGGGCACGGCGATGACTGGGTGGTCATCAAACCCACGATCTCGGCCGGCGCCTTCGACACCGGGCTGCTGCGCGCAGACTCCACCGCCGCGCTCGCCCTCGGGGAGCGGATCCTCGCCCGCGGACTCACCGTGATGATCCAGCCCGAGATCCCCGAGCTCAGCGAGGGCCGCGAGAAGGCGCTCTACTTCATCGACGGGCATCACACGCACTCGATCTCCAAGGGCGCGCTGCTCGCCCGCGGCGGCGGTCTGCGCGGCGGCACCTACCTGGAGGACCCGCAGCTGGTTCACGCCGCTGCCGGCGAGGTCAGCTTCGGGGAGCAGGTGCTCCAGGCCGCCGCCCTGGCCACCGAGACCCTGCTGCCGCTCTATGGGCGGATCGATCTGGTGGAGTCGGCCGAGTACGGGACGGTGCTGCTGGAGGCGGAGCTGTTCGAACCGGCGCTGAACCTGCATCGCGCCCCGTGGGCCGCGCAGGAGCTGGCTCGGGCGATCGACCGCCGGCTGGGCCCAGCGATCAGCTGATCGCTGCGATCACCGCCACACCGATCAGGCCCAGTGCCCCGGACCAGATGTAGCTGGCCAGGGTGCCGATGATGAACCGTTCGGTGGCCTTCGCGCGGTGCTCGGCCTGCCAGGAGCGCAGCTCCGGGTAGCGACCGAGGCCCTTGACCGCGAGCACCACCGCGATGGCCTCCGGATAGCCGCCGAAGACCGCCCCGATGATCGCCAGCCGTTCCAGGATGCCGATCCAGGTGCCTCCGCGCAGGATGCCCGGGCCGTAGCCTTCGGGCTCGACCCGGCGCAGCAGCCAGCCCACCAGCACCGCGCCCGGAAATGCAGAGAGGGCAAGGGTGAGCAGCACCACCGCGGTGATCGCAAGCCATGTCATGAGCGTGGGTCCTCCTGGTGCTGGGCCTGGTCTTGATGCTGAGACTGAGGCCGATCCTGGGCCGGTGCGATCGTCCAGGCTCCTTCGCCGGCCGCGGCGGCGGTCAGAGCCGCGGCGACGGGACGGCTGCGCCGCTCCTCCTCCAGCATCGCAGAGCGCGCACGCTGACTGACCGCTGACACGGTGATGCCCAGCTGCGCGGCGATCTGGGACCGGGTGAGTCCCTGCTCGGTGAGATCGCTGACCTCCCAGCCGGTGTCCGCGCGCCGTCGCACCACCCCGCCGAGGAGCTGCAGGACTGCAGTCGCGGCGACGGCCGCGTCTGGCTGATCGCCCTGGACCACCAGCGGGACGGGTTCGGTGCGGCTGCGGGCTCGTTCTACGGCGTAGCGGGCCTGGATGAACGCACTGCCGGAGCTGGCGCGGGCGCTGGTGCCGAGCGGGCGCTCCACAGCCCCGGCGCCGATGCCGACGGCCCACTGCTCGGTCCGGCACAGGGTCAGCGCGAGGTCCACCGCCGCTTCGGGGCTGGCCAGCAGGATCTGGACCTCATCGCCCACGGTGCGTTCCAACGGCAGCACGATCTGCGCCTCCCACCGGGCGTTCCAGGGTGCGAGCTCAACCAGGAGCTCATCCACCCGTTCCCCCGATTCGGTGCTGCGATGCTGATCAGCAGTAACGACGAACATAGATGCAGGCTACAACCTTAAATCAGCACTTTCAAGGATCTGATCTGAAACCCAATCTGCGTTGAGCGGCGGGTTCTCCGGGCATCTGGCATCGGAAACCCACTCGACTACCCGGAGATCCCGCCCCTCAACGGGAGGGGGTGCGGGGGCGCGCGGGTCCGCCGAGGGTGAGCGCATTGCTCAGCACCACCAGCACGATGCCTGCCCAAGCCGCCAGCGGGAGGTGCTGCCCCAGGAATCCTGCCCCGATCAGCGCCGCGAAGAGCGGGTGCAGGGACATGCCCAGGCCGAAGAGCACCGGACTGATGTGACGCAGCACGATCAGATCGAGCGAGTACGGCACCGCCGAGGCCAGCACTCCGGCGACGGCCGCGAAGAGGAACGCCTCCCACCGCGGCTGCAGATGCCAGACGATCACCGCGGCGATCGGCAGCAGCCCGAGTGCCGAGATCGCGGTGCCGACGGCGACGCCCTGCACCCCCTCCAGACGCTGGCCCACCACCCGGTTGGTCAGGATGTACCCCGCCCAGCAGCCCGCGGCCAGCACCGCGAAGCCCAGCCCCAGCAGGTCGCTGGTGGGGCCGGGCCGAGTCAGCAGCACCACCCCGGTCAGTGCCATCAGCGCGCAGAGTCCGTCCCGCGGGCGTCGGGAGGCCAGCACCGCGACGGCGAGCGGGCCCAGGAACTCGATGGTCACCGCCGTGCCCAGGCCCACGCGCTCCAGGGCGGCATAGAGCGCGGTGTTCATCCCGGCGAAGAAGAGGGCCAGCAGCAGCACCGGCGACCACTGGCTGCGAGTGAAGCGCCAGAACTTCGGTCGGGCGATCACCAGCAGCACGGTGGAGGCGACCAGCTGCCGGGCAGCGACCACACCGACCGGGGTGAGGCTGCTGAAGGCCAGCGAGCCCACGGCGGCACCGGACTGGGTGCTGAGCGCGCTGGCGCAGATGACCGCCAGGCCGCGGCCGGGGCGATCGGCGAGTCGGCTCACCCGCGCGGGTCCGGGGGCACTCACATGCGCAGCTGGACGGTGCCGGCCGCCCGATCGTGGGCGCCGCGACCGTCGGTGCCCATCAGGATCACCGGCAGGATCAGCAGCAGCAGCAGCGTCCGCACCGTGGACCACAACGGACCAGGGATCCTCTGACCGCGGACCACCTGGATCCGCATCAGCCGCTTGCCGATGGTCACGCCGAGCAGGCCGATCAGGATGATGTGGATCGCCACAAAGATCCCCAGCGTCGCCAGCTCCGCACCGCCGAAGAACGCCATCGAGATCAGCGTGGCGATTCCCCAGTCGATGAACAGCGCCAGGATGCGCCGACTCCACGGCGCCATGCTGCCGGGGCCGGACTCGGGCAGACCCAGGTGCTCGCCGGCCCATCGCGGCTCTGGAGACTCCGCCGGGGAACCGCCGGGGGGTGCGCCGTCGTTCTTCGCCACAGATCTCCTTCTGCCTCGGATATGAGAGGGTGATGTAGAACATGTGGCCGTGCGAGGACGGCCCCGGTCAGTCTATTCGCCCGACCGGGGAGCCCTTGTCACGAGCCCATGAGCAACTTAAGTTACATGACGGAAACATTTGCGTGATGGCCGGGAAATGCCCGGCCCATAGCGTGTAGCAGAGCGTTCACCACTGTTACGCGCGCAAGCCCAGACACCTGACGAGGAGCACGGACGTATGTTCAAAAGCCCTGATGAAGTTCTGAAGTACATCGAGAAAGAGGATGTCGTCTTCGTCGACGTTCGCTTCACCGACCTTCCCGGCCTCCAGCACCACTTCAACCTCCCGGCCAAGACCGTTGACCTCGACTTCTTCGAGAACGGACAGCTCTTCGACGGCTCCTCCATTCGTGGATTCCAGGGCATCGCCGAGTCTGACATGCAGCTCATCCCCGATGTGACCACCGCATACATCGATGAGTACCGCGTGGAGAAGACCCTGGTGATGACGTTCTCGATCGTCAACCCGCGCACCGGCGAGCCCTACGCACGTGACCCCCGCGGCGTCGCCCAGAAGGCCGAGGAGTACCTCGAGGCCTCCGGCATCGCCGACACCGCCTTCTTCGCCGCCGAGGCCGAGTTCTTCCTCTTCGACGATGTCAAGTGGCAGTCCAGCCCGGACGCGTCCTTCTACTCCCTGGACTCTGATGAGGCCTCCTGGCAGTCCTCCGAGGAGATTCCCGGCGGCAACCTCGGTCACAAGATGGCCACCAAGGGCGGCTACTTCCCGGTCAGCCCCCAGGACAAGAGCGCCGATCTGCGTGACGCGATCTGCGTGGCCCTCGACGCCGTCGGCCTGGAGGTCGAGCGCTCCCACCACGAGGTCGGTGGCCCCGGTCAGCAGGAGATCAACTACAAGTTCAACACGTTGACCCACGCTGCCGATGACCTGATGAAGTTCAAGTACGTCGTGAAGAACACCGCGGATCAGTTCGGCAAGTCGGCGACCTTCATGCCGAAGCCGATCTTCGGTGAGAACGGCTCCGGCATGCACTGCCACCAGTCGCTCTGGACCGACGGCGAGCCGCTGTTCTTCGATGAGAAGGGCTACGCGAACCTCTCCGACACCGCCCGCTGGTACATCGGTGGTCTGCTCAAGCACGCCTCGGCCGTGCTGGCCTTCACCAACCCCACGGTGAACTCCTATAAGCGCCTGGTCAAGGGCTACGAGGCTCCAGTCAACATGGTCTACTCGCAGGGCAACCGCTCTGCGGCGATCCGCATCCCGATCACCGGCGCCAACCCCAAGGCCAAGCGTCTTGAGTTCCGCGCACCGGATCCCTCCTCCAACCCCTACCTGGCCTTCGCGGCCCAGCTCATGGCCGGCCTGGACGGAATCCGCAACCGGATCGAGCCCGCTGACCCGATCGACAAGGACCTCTACGAGCTGCCCGCCGAAGAGGCTGCCAGCATCCAGAAGGCCCCCGGCTCGCTGGAAGAGGCTCTGGCGGCACTCGAGGCCGACCACGAGTTCCTGCTCGAGGGTGGCGTGTTCACCGAGGACCTGGTCAAGGCCTGGATCGAGTACAAGCGCGAAGAAGAGATCGCCCCGCTGAACCTGCGGCTGAACCCCTACGAGTTCGAGCTGTACTACTCGGTCTGATCTCACACCGAGCCTGAACAGCTGCGGCCCCGCACCGATGACTCGGTGCGGGGCCGCAGCTGTGTCCGGAGGGGCGGCGTCTCTGACGCTGTGGTCCGGGAACGGGTGGTTGAAAACCGGGTGGTTCAGGACCGCGTGTGATCAGCCCAGGGGCGCGGTGAGCTCGAGGTTGATGCCGTCGGGGTCCTGGAAGGAGAGGATCGCAAGCCCGGAGTCCTGGAGATCATTGATCTCGCCATGTTCGATGCCGGCTCCGGCCAATGCCTGAACCGCATCCTGCAGCGCGTCCCGGGAGTCGACGGCGAAGCTCAGGTGATCGAGCCCGGTGGTGTCGGGATGGAACGAGGTCTCCCCCACCGGCCGGAGACCGACGAGCGTACCCTGCGGGGTCTGGTAGATCACACCGCCGTAGAACTGCTCCTGCGAGGCGCGGACCGCGGGATCATCGGCATGTGCCGAGGTGTCCACCACGGCGGGCCAGCCGAAGATCTGGTCGTAGAACGCCTTGGAACGAGCGATGTCGGTGACGGTGAGCCGGACGTGTGCCAGACCATTGCTGTTGATGAGAGCCATGGCGTCACCGTAGCGCAGATCACGTCAGCCCATGGGTTCTGGCGCAACGTGACAACTTGTGCGAAGCCGCCTGCACGCCGCTTCCGATCAGCGGGATGAGCTTGAGGGCGGGCCTTACCCGGGTCGAAGCCGGACACTAGACTGCCCGCATGAGTCGTCCCGGACCGTTGGATGTGGTCGACGTCTTCGTCTATACGGTGGTGCTCGGGCTCTTCGTCCAGTTCTTCCCAGAGGTGATCTCGGAGTCCTTCGCGATCACGCTGCTCACAGCTGTGCTGCTGAAGCTGGTGCTCGAGGTGGTCACGGCGGCGAAGAAGTCTCTGGTGGCTCGGCTCCGGTCCCGGAGCGGGGTTCGGCGGGCGCTCAACGCGCTGGTCCTGCTCCTGGTGCTGCCGGGCAGCAAGCTGCTGGTCCTGGAGCTCACCGCGCTGGTCTTCCGCGGTGAGGTGCAGCTGGGCGGCTTCTTCCTGGTCACGGCACTGATCATCGTCCTGATGCTGGCACGAGGGGCGACCCGGCGAGTGTTCCGCGGCGTCCCGGCGGAGCGCTCCTAACAGCCCTGGGCGGTGTGGAAGCTGCGCACGTCGCCGAAGAACGCGGCGATCCCGTCAGACTCGCAGTTCGACCAGATCAGGAAGCCGTAGATCAATCCGGTGAGCAGCACAGATCCGATAGCCAACGAGATGGGGAATGACCGCGCAGGGTTCTCGTTCTCCGCAGGTGATGGATCGGCATTCGCCACGGCGGCACGCCCCTTCATGGATCGGATCGCTCGCCGGAACGACCCAAGAGATTCGCATTCCTCGCAGTCGGAATGGCCACGACTACAGCGCCCCTCGGCGCGTGATCATTGTGATTCGAACATATCATTTTGGTTCAGTGTGTCAACCAATTTCCTGGCGCTCTGCCCGCGTGCGCAGATCCCGATCCTGTGCCGGTGGCCACGTCGCGGAATGAGATCACTCCTTCGTGCTGTTGCACCAGGTATGCCCAACACCGCCTCGCGCCCGCTATCCCTGCTTGACCTCGCGTTCGTCCGTCCGCCGGAGACCGTCGCCGACGGCATCGCCCGCAGCGTCCGGCTTGCCCAGACCGCTGACAAGCTGGGCTACACGCGCATCTGGTTCGCCGAGCACCACAACATGCCCAACATCGCCTCCAGCGCGACGGCCCTGCTGATCCAGCACGTGGCCGCCGCCACCGAGAACGTGCGGGTCGGCTCCGGGGGCATCATGCTTCCCAACCATGCCCCGCTGATCATCGCCGAGCAGTTCGGCACCCTGGCGACGCTCTACCCCGGGCGGATCGACCTGGGCCTGGGCCGTGCACCCGGCACCGATGGACCCACCATGCGCGCCCTGCGCCGCGACGGCACCGAGGCCGACCGCTTCCAGGCCGATGTGATGGAGCTCAGCGGCTACCTCACCGGGTACAGCCGCATCCCCGGGGTCAACGCCTATCCGGGGTGGGGCACCAACGTCCCGCTCTACATCCTCGGGTCCTCGCTCTTCGGCGCCCAGCTCGCCGCCCAGCTGGGTCTCCCCTACGCGTTCGCCTCGCACTTCGCCCCGCAGATGCTCAACCAGGCGGCGCACATCTACCGCGAGCATTTCGATGCGACCAACTCGCTGCTGGGCCCGGACGCGCAGCCGCACTTCATCGCCGCGGCCAATGTCATCGCCCACGACGACGCGGAGACCGCGCAGGCGCAGAAGACCCTCGCGGAGAACGCCTGGATCAAGAACCACCTGGGCCGCAACCGTCAGATCACCGACGACGATGTGGTGATGCTCCGCGATCACCCCGCCGGACAGCAGGTGCTCAGCATGCTCTCCCGCGCCGCCGTCGGCACCCAGGAGCAGGTCGTCGCCTGGCTCGATGCCTTCGCCGAGGAGGTCCAGGCCGACGAACTGATGCTGGTGAACCTCGCGCCCGAGGAAGCCGTGCAGCACCGCACCCTGGAGCTGCTTGCGCCCAGCATGGCCGCAGCCCAGGACTCCCCCTCCCAGGTCGCCTGAGCACTCAGCCTGCGACACCCCACCCCAAGACCATCCACATCAAGGAGATCCCCATGAAGGTCCTGATCGTTCTCACCTCCCACGACGAGCTCGGCGACACCGGCAGGAAGACCGGGTTCTGGCTCGAGGAGCTCGCCGCCCCGTACTACCGCTTCAAGGAGGCCGGCTACGAGATCACCCTGGCCTCCCCCAAGGGTGGCCAGCCGCCGCTGGACCCGGCCAGCAACGAGCCCGACTTCAAGACCGATGACACCCGCCGGTTTGAGGACGACGCCGAGGCCACGGCCGCGCTGGCCGAGACCCTCCGCCTGGACTCCGTCTCCGAGGCCGACTATGACACCGTCTTCTACCCCGGCGGCCATGGTCCGCTCTGGGATCTCGCCGAGGACCCAGCCTCAATCCGCCTGATCGAGTCCACGATGCGCGCCGGGAAGCCCCTCGCCCTGGTCTGCCACGCCCCCGGGGTGCTGCGCCGCACCACCAATGAGGACGGCACTCCGCTGGTGCAGGGCAGAAAGGTCACCGGCTTCACCAACACCGAAGAGGCCGCGGTCGGTCTGGTCGACGTCGTGCCGTTCCTCGTCGAGGACGAGCTGACCAAGCTCGGCGGCGACTACTCCAAGAGCGACGACTGGAGCTCCTACGTCGTTCAGGACGGTCTGCTGATCACCGGGCAGAACCCGCAGTCCTCTGCGGAGACCGCCGAGGCGCTGATCGCCAAGCTCGCAGCCTGATCCGCTGAATCACTCGTGCGCCCACCGATTCGTCCATGGACGAATCGGTGGGCGCACGAGTGTGTGCGGTGAGACCTCACGCGGGCCGGTTGACCGAGTCCCCGTCCCAGGTCAGGTCGGCGTTCGGGTGGATCACCAGGACCTCCAGGCCCGGTGTCCGCACAAGATCGCTGATCAGCGCCGCCGTCCCGGCGATCAGGGTGGAGTCGTAGTCGATCTCCGTGGCCAGCACCCAGGAGTGATCCTCGGGCCAGAAGATGCTCGGTGACGGCACCCAGTCGGCGTCGTCAGTCCATGGCGCGCGGGCAGGCCAGCGGGGATCAGCGAAGTCAGCCGCCCCGGCCTCGAAGAGGACGTAGCTCCGCCCGGTGTCCCCATGCAGGTCGAATCGGGGCCCAGCCGCGATGTCAGGGGCCAGCACCCCGGTGCCTGATTTCGGAGCTCGAGGCGCCAGACGCGGCAGGCTCATCTGGAGCGACCGCATCGCCAGGTAGCGCTTCGACCCGGCGGAACTCACCAGGCCGCCCCACCCCTCCCAGATGGCCGCAATCCCAGCATGTGGTGTCGCGGTATGCCGGGCGAGCACCTGGGACGCCGCCGTCAGCGTGCTCGCATCAAGGGCTCCTTCCGATGGCTCGCCGTACCGCCAGCCGTCCTCGGAGACCGCTCCCACCTCCTCGCCGGAGACGTACCGGATGAGACGCGCATACTGCGCCTCCGCGTGCATGGTCGTGCCGAATGACGCGGCCGCCGCCGACCAGGTGCAGCGCTCAGTCTCGAGCAGGGCCCAGATGTCTGCGGCATCGTCGAAGCAGGTCGACGCCTCTATGGCGTGCCAGGACCTGGTCGCGCGCGGACGGTCACGCTCCACGGGGTGAAACACCCGGGCGTACATCTCGAAACCGCGAGGCACCACCGAGAAGAGGCTGCTGAACGGCTCCGCCTCCATGGAGCGCAGCCATTCGCCTCGCCCCACATCCGGCACCCAGCTGAAGGCTCTGGTCATGTGCCCACTCTCCTTCTGCAGCCTCCCGACGGCTCGCATGATCTGCCCGATATTACCGTTGGGGCACCCGACTGACCGGGCGGTCGCCGCAGACCGTATGATCCAGATCGCAGCTACTGGACGCGGCTCTGCGACTCAGCGGGGAATGAGACGCCCGTGAGTTCCTCCGACGTCGCCCAGATGCGCCGGGCCTGATCCAGGTCCTCCAACGGGGTGTAGAGCCGCTGCAGACCCGGCGCCCCCGCAAGGTGCTGGAACCCTGACGGCCCCCAGAACTGTCCGCCCTGAGCCTCCTTCGCGGTGGCCGCTGCCAGCGCCGGCAGCCCGGCACTCTCGACGGTGCCTGTCACCCCGAGCCGGGAAAGGATCCGGATGAGCCGTCGACCGCCAGTCGGCTGCGCCCGGCCAAGTTCCTCCCGTGCCGCGAGCAAGGATGTCGGGGCGACCCCCGGGTGGGAGATGTTGCTGCTGAGACCCCAGCCATGCGCCTGACTGCGCCGATCCAGCTCCAGCCCGAACAGTCCGAAGGCGATCTTCGACTGCTGGTACGCCTCCATTCCGCGATACGAGCGCTCCCAGTTCAGATCGCCCCAGTTGATAGACCCTCGGGCGGCTGCGACGCTCAACTGCGAGGTCACCCGGGCACCCCCGGCGCGCAGAAGGGGGAACAGATGCGCGGTCAGTGCGAAGTGTCCGAGGTGATTGGTGCCGAACTGCAGCTCGAACCCGTCCGACGTCGTTCTCCGATCCGGCGGGGTCATGACCCCGGCGTTGTTGATCAGGATGTGGATGGGCTTCCCGGCCTGCTGCATGGTGCGGCCAAACGCGGCGATCGAGTCGAGAGATGACAGATCCATCTCCCCGAGCTCGACCCGTGCTCCGGGGCTGCGCTGCAGGATCGATGAGACCGCAGCCTGGCCCTTGCTGCGATTGCGCACCGGCAGGGTGAGGTCCGCACCTGCCTCGGCGAGACGCGCTGCCATCTGAAGACCCATGCCGTCGCTGCCTCCGGTGACGACCGCTCGGCGACCCGAGAGATCCGGGACTGAGATGTTGGACTTCTGCTTCATGATTCGCTCCTTGTGTGAGGTGGTGACACCCACTGTGCCGAGAATTGCGCAGACGAGGCAGTACCGGCACATCCTGGGACTCGCAGTCCCTGGTTCGCCGGCGAGGGGGACGGTCAGTCCCTGGTGGCGGGCCTCGCGTACCGGTAAAACTTGAGGGACACCAGACGAAGGAGACACCAATGACCACGGATCGCGCCGGCTTGGCGCAGTTTCTCCGACGCCGCCGCGAGCTGCTGCAGCCCGAGGACGTCGGGCTCCCCCGCGGCGAACGACGACGCACCGGGGGGCTGCGGCGAGAAGAGGTGGCAGTCCTGTGCCACATGTCCACCGACTATTACACCCGGCGGGAGCAGCAGCGCGGCACACAGCCTTCCGAGCAGATGCTGGCCTCCATCGCCCAGAGGCTTCACCTCTCCCTCGATGAACGCGATCACCTGTTCCGACTCGACGGACGCAACGCTCCGAGCCGGGGGCCTGAGAGCGCGCACATCAGTCCAGGTCTGCTGCGGATCCTGGATCGCCTCCACGACACCCCGGCCGAGATCGTCACCGAGCTCGGACAGACGCTGAAACAGACGCCGCTCGGTGTCGCCCTGAGCGGGAACCTGACCTCATTCACCGGTCCCGAGCGGAGCATCGGCTATCGCTGGTTCACCCGGCCGGGGGCGCGGGATTTCTACCGCAAGGAGGATCACCCGTTCCTGACAAGGATGTGGGTGTCTCACCTGCGTCAGGTCACCACCCTGCGCGGTCCCCGATCAGAAGCGGCACACCTGGTCGAGCTGCTCAAGGACAATCCGGAGTTCCAGGAGGCATGGAACAACCACGAAGTCGGAATCCAGCCCCGCGACGTCAAGCACTTCGTCCACCCCCAGGTGGGAGCACTGGAGCTGAACTGCCAGACGCTCCTGGATCGCAACCAGCTCCATCTGCTGCTGGTCTACACCGCATCTCCAGGCTCCGAGAGCTACGAGAAGCTGCAGCTGCTCTCCGTCATCGGTGCGGTGCACACCTAGGTCCTCCCGTCGACCTGCCTAGACCTGGTCGTAGAACAGCCGCTCGTAGACCTGCCGGCAGCGGCGGGTGGTGCGCAGATAGTGGTCCTCGAACTCCGCGCTGCCCCCGGAGGGGAACCCGCACCAGCGGGCGACGGCGTCGAGGTCGCGGCGGGCCGAGGGCAGCACGTCGGCGGTCTTGCCGCTCCACACGGTGGTCGCTGAGCGGACCCGGGTGCACAGCTTCCAGGCCTCGGCGAGCTGTTCGGCGTCGAGCGGGCTGATCAGCTCCTCATCGACCATCGCGTCCAGTGCGACCAGCGTGGAGCTGGTGCGCAGCCGCGGCATGGCGTGGGCGTGCTGCAGCTGGAAGAGCTGGACCAGCCACTCGACGTCGCTGAGACCACCGCGGCCGAGCTTCACGTGCCGGGACGGATCGGCCCCGCGGGGCAGCCGCTCCGACTCCACCCGTGCCTTGATCCGGCGGATCTCGCGGATCTGCGAGGAACTCGGCGGAGGTCCGTATCGCACGGAGTCGGCGAGCTCCATGAATCCGTCGAGGAGATCATCGTCGCCGCCGATCGGCCGGGCGCGCAGCAGCGCCTGACGCTCCCAGACGTCCATCCAGCGCCGGTAGTACTCGGTGTAGGACTCCAGGGACCGCGAGAGCGGACCCTGCTTGCCCTCGGGGCGCAGGTCGGCGTCGAGCTTGAGCGGGAACTCCCCGCGGATGGCCGGCTTCAACGGCTTGGAGAGCTGGGCGCTGACCCGCATCGCGAGCTTCTGCGCCTGGGCGTCGGCGAGTTTCGCGTCCCCGCCCTCGGCGACGTCGTGGACGAACATCGCGTCCATGTCCGAGCCGTAGCCGATCTCGCGTCCGCCCTGGCGGCCCATCGCGATCACCGCGAGGTCAGCATGCCGACCCTCGGCCTGCCAGACCTCCGACTCAGCGACCCGCATGGCGCCCAGGGTCGCGGCCCGGTCCACGTCGGAGAGCGCGGTGCCGACCTCGGAGAGCTCCAGCAGCCCGACGGCGTCGCCGATCGCGACCCGCAGGGTCTCACGCTGGCGGACCAGGCGGGTCAGCCGCATCGCGGCCTCGAGGTCCCCCTTGTGGCGGGTGATCTTGTTGCTGATCTCCTTCCACAGCGCGTCGAAGCTGCGCGGGGCCAGGGCGGCGTTGTCGCCGAGCCATTTGGTGGACTCCGGGGAGTGTTCGAGCATGTCGGAGATGAATCGGGAGCCCGAGAGCACCAGACACAGCCGTTCGGCGGCCACGGAGGAGTCGCGCAGCATGGTCAGATACCAGGGGCTCTGCCCCAGGGACTCGCTGAGCCGTCGGAAGGCCAGCAGACCGCCGTCGGGGTCCACGCCCTCGCCGAACCAGCCCAGCATCATCGGCAGGATCCGGCGCTGCAGCTTCGCCCGGCGGGACACCCCGGAGGTCAGCGTCGAGATGTGCCGCATCGCGCCGGCCGGATCGTGGTAGCCCAGCGCGGCCAGTCGGTCCTGGGCCGCCTTGGCGGTGAGCCGGACCTCTTCATCGGAGAGCACCGCGGTGGTCGAGAGCAGCGGCCGGTAGAAGATCCGTTCGTGGAAGCTGGCGACCTCCCGGGCGATCTCGCGCCACTGGTGGAGCACCTCATCCCCGGCGGGACGACGACGTCGGTTCGGCGGCTGCACGGCGTGGGCCAGCGCGCGCACCTCGTCGGGCTTGACCGGCATCAGGTGGGTCCGGCGCATGTTGCTCATCTGGATCCGGTGCTCGTAGAGGCGCAGCATCCGGTAGCAGCGCGACATCGCGTCGCGGTCGGAGCGGGCCACGTACTCCCCCGCCTCGAGCATCTCGATGGCGGTCAGCGAGTCCCGCACGCGCAGGGACTCATCGACCCGGCCGTGGACCAGCTGAAGCAGCTGGACGGTGAACTCGATGTCGCGCAGCCCTCCGCGGCCGAGCTTGATCTCACGGTCCACCTCGTCGGCGGGGATGTTGTCGAAGACCCGTCGGCGCATCCGCTGGACGTTCTCCACGAAGTTCTCCTGGGCCGAGGAGGTCCACACCTGCGGCCAGATCGCCTCGATGTAGTCCTGGCCCAGGCTGCGGCTGCCGGCGATGGGCCGAGCTTTGAGCAGCGCCTGGAACTCCCAGCCGTGGGCCCAGCGCTTGTAGTACTCCAGGTGGGATTCCAGGGTGCGGGAGAGGTCGCCCTCGCGCCCCTCGGGGCGCAGGTTCGCGTCGACCTCCCAGAGGCCGGGCTCGGGGCCGGTGCCGTTGATGACCTTGGAGATGCCAGAGGCCATGGCCACCGCGGTGTTGCGCGCGGCGGCGGAGTCGATGTCTGCGGAGGCGCGGTGGACGAAGATGACGTCCACATCCGAGATGTAGTTCAGCTCGCGGGCGCCGCATTTGCCCATCCCGATCACGGCGAGCTCGACGGTCTCGGCGGTGCGCCCGTTGCGGTGGGTCAGCTCGGCCCGGCTGACCGCCAGTGCGGCGTCGATGGCGGCGGCGGCGAGGTCGGAGAGCTGGCGCGAGACCAGCGGCTGATAGGCCGCAGGGTCGCCCGCACTGAGGTCACGCAGCGCCAGCGAGGTCAGCTCTCGCCGGTAGGCCCGGCGCAGCGCGACGCCGGCGGCTTTGGCGGTGAACTCCTCGTCCAGCGCGGCGGTGGGCACATCGGCCGAGGCGTCGGCGTGCACGGCGTCCATCAGCCGGGAGCGCAGGACCTCGGGTTCGGTGACCTCCGGGACGGCGATGGCAGCGGCGTCGTCGGGGGCGTGGTTGTGCTGCTGCTGATCCCGGTCTGCCTCCAGGGTGTCGGCGATGCTGAAGAGCAGGTCACAGTTCTCCGAACGGCGGACCAGGAACTCACCCAGCGCCTGGGAGGCGCCGAGCAGCCGGACCAGCGGGACCGCGCGCAGGTAGACCCCGTCGGTGACCACTTCGAAGAGGTCGCAGACGTCCCGGGCGCGCTCCACCAGCCGGATCAGCAGCAGCAGCGCCTGATCCGGGTTCGGCGCATAGTGCAGGGTCTTGAGCAGCACATTCGGGTCCAGCCCGGCGAGATGCTCGTCGGCGAGGAACCCGGAGGCGCGCTCCAGCTCCTGGAAGCCGGCAGCGATGAGCTCCCGGCGGGTCAGCGCAGAGTCAGCCACGATCAGATCAGGCCGAGGTACCGTTTGATCTCGAAGGGCGAAACGTTCACCCGGTACTCGTCCCATTCCTGCTGCTTGTTCCGGAGGAAGTTCTCCAGGACCTGCTCGCCGAGGATCTCAGCCATCAGCTCGGAGTCTTCCATCTGGCGCAGCGCCTCGTGCAGCGTGCCCGGCAGCGGCTTGATGCCCAGCGCCTTGCGCTCGGAGGTGGTCAGCGACCAGACATCCTCGCCCACCGGATCCATCAGCTCGTAGCCCTCGCGGATGCCCTTGAGCCCGGCGCCGAGCACGGCGGCATAGGCCAGGTACGGGTTCGCGCCGGAGTCGATGCCGCGGAACTCCACGCGTGCAGAGCCGCCCTTGGTGGGCTTGTACAGCGGCACCCGGACCAGCGCGGACCGGTTGTTGTGGCCCCAGGAGACGTGTGAGGGCGCTTCTCCCCCGCCCCACAGACGCTTATAGGAGTTCACGAACTGGTTGGTCACCGCGGTGAACTCCGGCGCGTGGCGCAGCACGCCGGCGATGAACTGCCGAGCGGTGGTCGAGAGGTTGTACTCGGTGTTCGGGGCGAAGAACGCGTTGGTGTCACCCTCGAAGAGCCCGAAATGGGTGTGCATGCCGGAGCCCGGGTGCTGCGAGAACGGCTTGGGCATGAAGCTGGCGTACTTGCCCTGCATGATCGCGACCTCTTTGATCACGGTGCGGAAGGTCATGATGTTGTCCGCAGTGGTCAGCGCATCGGCGTAGCGCAGGTCGATCTCATTCTGACCCGGGCCAGCCTCGTGGTGGCTGAACTCCACTGAGATGCCCACGGCTTCGAGCATGTTCACCGTGTGGCGGCGGAAGTCCTGGCTGACGCTGCCGGTGACGTGGTCGAAGTAGCCGGCCTGATCCACCGGAACGGGCTCGCCGTCGGAGTTGAGGTCCTGGGACTCGAGCACGTAGAACTCGACCTCGGGGTGGGTGTAGCAGGTGAAGCCCATCTCCCCGGCGACGTCGAGCTGGCGGCGCAGCACGTTGCGCGGGTCCCCGGCAGCGGGTTCCTGGTCCGGGGTGAGGATGTCGCAGAACATCCGGGAGGTCGGCTCTTCCTCACCGCGCCAGGGGAGGATCTGGAAGGACGAGGGGTCCGGGCGCAGCAGCATGTCGGATTCGAAGACGCGGGAGAGGCCCTCGATCGAGGATCCGTCGAAGCCCAGGCCCTCGTTGAAGACGCCTTCAACCTCGGCCGGAGCCAGTGCCACAGACTTCAGCGAGCCCACCACGTCGGTGAACCAGAGGCGCACGAAGCGGACGTCGCGCTCCTCGATGGTGCGCAGTACGAATTCCTGCTGTCGATCCATACGTTGAAGCCTCCTGAAATGCAGTGGGTGTCGCCGGGACCACTCTACCCAACTACTCCTGGGTGGACGGTGTGCAGCGCGTTTCGCCGATGCGGCCCGCTGACCGGGGGTCCCGCAGGATTGGGTAGCCTGATCCTATGTCCGAGCCGATCAGCCCCAAGCGGGTACGCACCGTGCACCTTCAGCAGTTCAAGGATGCCGGCCAGAGATTCTCCATGTTGACCGCCTACGACGCGCAGATCGCGTCGATCTTCGACGAGTCGGGGATCGAGCTGCTCCTGGTCGGCGACTCCGCCTCCAACGTGATGATGGGCCACTCCTCCACGCTGCCGATCACCGTGGACGAGATGCTGGTGTTCACCAAATCTGTGGTCAACGGCGCGCATCGCGCGCTGGTCGTCGCGGACCTGCCGTTTGGCAGCTACGAAACCTCCCCGACGCAGGCCGTGGCCACCGGTGTCCGATTCATGAAGGAGGCCGGGGCCCAGGCGGTCAAGATCGAAGGCGGCGCGGCGATGGCTGAGCATGTCCGCGTCATGGTCGCCGCCGGCATCCCAGTGATCGCGCACATCGGCTTCACCCCGCAGTCCGAGCACGCTCTGGGCGGCTACCGAGTCCAAGGACGCGGAGAGGCTGCGCAGGCGCTGATCGACGACGCCCTGGCGCTGGAGGCCGCAGGCGCGTTCTGCGTGCTGATGGAGATGGTGCCCGCCGAGCTCGCCACCCAGGTGGACCGGGCGCTGCGCGTGCCGACCATCGGCATCGGCGCCGGCAACGGCACCACAGGTCAGGTGCTGGTCTGGCAGGACATGCTCGGACTGGGCTCCGGGCGGCTCCCGCGCTTCGTGAAGCAGTACGCGAACCTGCGCGAGGTGGTCGGACAGGCCGCCGCGGCGTACCACGCGGACGTCAGCGCCGGCACCTTCCCTGCCCCGGAACACAGCTTCGAGGGCTAGCCCGCGGCCCCAGCGTCACCGGTCGCCCCACCCCCGACGGCGCGGAGGTCAGCGCTTCTTGCGCTCCTCGGTCTCTTCATCCCAGGCCTCGTTGTTCTCCTGCACGCGCTTGAGCGCCTCGGAGGCGGCCTCGCGGGTGGGATAAGGACCCAGCAGCTGACTCCAGGAGGACTGCGCGCCCTCCTCGACCTGACCGGTGCGGACGTTGAACCAGTATTCGGTGCTCATGGCCTCAGAATACGCCCCGGCCAGGACTCTCACCCCGTGAAGGGTGCGCGCGGCCGTGTCGTGTCAGACTTCTGCTCATGCACGCGAGCACCCCACCCTCGACAACCCCGGCCCCCACCGGACGACGACGCCGCGCCCCCTCCCTGCGAGGCAGCCGCCTGGCGACCATGGCGGCCTTCGCCACCAACGGCGCCCTCCCGGCCTCGCTGCTGGCCCGCTACGCCGAGGTCAAGGATGCGCTCGGCCTGAGCCCGGCGATCTTCGGGCTGGTCGTGGTGGGCTTCGGCCTGGGCGGCGCGCTGGCGCTGCACATGCCCGGGGTGATCAACCGGTGGCTCGGAGTGGCGCGCACCGCGAGCGTCGGCACACTCTGGATGGGTGGCGGGCTGACCCTCGCCGCGGCCGGGGTGGCGCTGGGCAATCCCTGGGTGGTGGTCGCGGGGCTGTTGATCACCGGCTTCGGCGATGCCGCAGTGGACGTGGCGCAGAACTCTCAAGGACTGCGCGTCCAGGCCGCGTACCGGCGGTCGCTGTTGAACTCGATGCACGCCGGCTGGAGCATCGGCGCTGCGCTCGGCGGCGGCGTGGGCGTCTTGGCGGCAGTGCTGGGAGTGCCGCTGGTGACCCATATGGCGGTCTGGGCCCTGATCTGTGTGCTGGCGATGACGCTCTCGGCCAGGGCCTTCATGCCCGAGCCCGAGGCTGAGCCCCAGGACGCGGAGACCCCTGCCCGGCCCTCCGGCTGGTCCGCGATCAAGATCCTGCTCCCGCTGACGCTGATCGCGCTTGCCGGGATCTCGGTGGAGGACGTGGGCAACAACTGGTCCGCCGTGCTGCTCTCCACCGAGCGCGGCATGGACGCCGCCTCGGCCGGCGTCGGACTCACGGTGCTGCTCTCCGCCCAGTTCATCGGACGGATGATCGGAGACCGGGTGATCGACCGGCTCGGCGAACGGAGCTCGCTGATCCTGAGCCTCTCCGCGGTGATCATCGGACTCCTCGGCGCCGCCTGGGCCCCCGGCGTCCCGCTGACCCTGATGGGCCTCGCGCTGGCCGGGCTGGGCTGCGCGATCACCGTGCCGGTGGCCTTCGCCCGGGCCGACCGGGTGCCCGGACTGCCGGCGCACAGCGGAGTGACCTGGATCAGCTGGGCGATGCGCGCGGTGATGCTGAGCCTATCCCCGGCCATCGGAGTGATGACCCAGGGGTCCTCGCTGCCCGTGGCGATCAGCGTGATCGTGGGCATCGCGGTGGTGGCGCTGGCGCTGCAGCTGCGCCCTCGGCGAAGCCCCGCGACGAGCTGAACCGGCCGGGCGGAGCGGCCAGACGCCCGACCGATAGGATGAATCCCATGGCTACCCCGCAGTCCACTCCCCTGTCTTCCCATGCCCCCATGGGCACGCTCACCAAGGGCACGGTGTCTCCGCAGCGCCCGGTCCCGGCGCACATCGAACGGCCCAACTATGTCGGCCTCGAGGCGCCGCCGGAGTACACCGGCGAGGACGTCTACGACGCCGCCACCGTGGAGCGGATCCGACGCGCCGCACAGCTCGCCGCCGACGCCATGGTCGCGACCTCCCAGCTCATCCGCCCAGGGGTCACCACCGAGGAGCTGGACGCCTATGCGCACCAGTACCTCACCGACCGTGGCGCCTACCCGTCCTGCCTGTCCTACCGCGCGTTCCCGAAGGCGATCTGCACCTCGGTCAACGAGGTCATCTGCCACGGCATCCCCGACACCACGGTGCTCACCGAGGGTGACATCGTGAACCTCGACATCACCGCCTTCATCGATGGAGTGCACGGAGACCACAACCGGACGTTCTATGTCGGCGAGGTCGACGAGGAGTCGCGACTGCTGGTGGAGCGCACCGAGGAGGCCATGATGCGCGCCATCCGCGCGGTGAAGCCTGGCCGTCCGATCAACGTGATCGGTCGCGCCATCGAGTCCTACGCGAAACGTTTCGGCTATGGTGTCGTACGCGAGTTCATCGGCCACGGCGTGGGCAAGGCGTTCCACACCGGCCTGGTGATCCCGCACTTCGATGCAGCACCGAACCACGCGCGCCTGATGGAGCCGGGAATGGTGTTCACCATCGAACCGATGCTCACCCTGGGTACGCGCCACTGGGACATGTGGGAGGACGGCTGGACAGCCGTGACCCGCGACCGGAAGCGCACTGCGCAGTTCGAGCACACTCTGGTCGTCACCGATGACGGCGCCGAGATCCTCACGCTGCCCTCAGGCGCCTGAGTCCGGTCCCCTCCCCCACAGCACGGAGATACTGCACCACTATGAGCTCTTCTCACGAGCAGCCACTGGCTGCCCAGTCCCTCGGTTCCGCCAGCGAGACCATCAGTGATCTTCCCAAGCGGGCCATCGGCATCGATGTGGGCGGCACCGGGATCAAGGGCGGGCTCGTCAACCTGCACAAGGGCACCCTGACCGGTGACCGGTTCCGCATCCCCACCCCGAAGCCGGCGACGCCGGAGGCGGTGGCCGAGGTGATCGGAGAGATCCTCGATGAGCTGCTGAGCCGGGAGAAGGCTCCCGCGCTGGAGGAGCTCTCGGTGGGTGTGCTGTTCCCCGCGATCGTGGACAAGAACATCGTGCTCTCCGCGGCGAACATCGACGAGTCCTGGATCAACACCGACGCCGCAAAGCTGCTGCGCCACCTGCCGGGTCAGGTCCACACACTCAACGACGCCGACGGCGCCGGTCTCGCCGAGGCGCGCTACGGCGCCGGCAAGGGACTCGAGGGCACGGTCATGACGATCACCCTGGGCACCGGCATCGGCTCCGCCCTGGTGCACGACGGCGTGCTGGTCCCCAACAGCGAGATGGGCCACCTGGAGTTCGAGGGCGAGGTGGCCGAGAAGAAGGCCTCCGCAGCAGCCCGCGAACGGGCTGACATGCCCTGGGACGAGTATGGCCAGCTGCTGAACCGGTTCCTCAAGCATGTGGAGCGGCTGCAGTCGCCCGAACTGTTCATCATCGGCGGCGGCATCTCGAAGCGCAGCGAGGACTTCCTGCCCGAGATCAAGGATCTGCGCGCGAACGTCGAGGTCGCTGCGCTGCAGAACAATGCTGGGATCGTCGGGGCGGCCCTCTATGCCGCCGAGCAGACCAGGCTCAACGCGGCCCGCGGACGGTCCTGAGCCGCGCGCGAGGGTTGTTACACTTCTTGCTGCACCAGATCGCGCCGACTCGGCGATCTCTGGGCACGGGCCTTTAGCTCAGCTGGTAGAGCACCGCGTTTACACCGCGGGTGTCGTCGGTTCGATCCCGGCAGGGCCCACCGTTCCGCTTGCAGAGTGCAAGCCCCTCATCCAGCCCCCGCAGCTGGTCCCGGCGCTACTCTGAGACCATGGCTTCCCTTGCACGCACCACCGGCCGAATCTTCCTCGGCTCAGCACTGACATTTGCCGGGATCTCCCACCTGGCCTGGGCCCGCGAGGAGTTTCGCGCCCAGGTCCCGAAGTCGCTCCCGCTGGACCCTGACACGACCGTCCTGGCATCTGGGGTGGCTGAGATCGGACTGGGCACGGCGCTGCTGTTCTCCCGTGAGCACCGTCCGCTGGTCGGCACTGCCGCGGGGGTGTTCTTCGCCGCGGTCTTCCCGGGCAACATCGCACAGTACGTGCACAAGCGCGATGGGTTCGGGCTGGACACCGATCGCAAGCGGCTCGTGCGGCTGTTCTTCCAGCCGGCGCTCATCGGGCTCGCCGTGTGGTCCACGCGCCGCCCGCGCTGACACTGCTGGCGTGTCCCTACCGTGGGCCTCGCAGGAGCGGATCGACCAGCTGCGCGACTGTGATGCCACGGCTCGAAGCCTCCCGCTGCAGGGCGGCGACCAGGGTTGGATCAAGTTCTCCGCCATCCATTGGCGCAGCCAGGGTGCTGCCAGGGAGGTTCCGGTCGCCCGCTGCCTGGTGCGGGGTGCCCCGGTTCCGAAGACTCGAGAGCAGCGGAGCCACCACCCCGCAGAGAACCGCCAGAATCAGGACGATGCCGTAGGCCCGGGGAAACAGTTCGCCCTCCCACCCTTCGTCCCAGATCAGCAGCAATGTCAAGAAGATGCTGGCGATGAGCAACACCAGGAAGGACCCGAGCAGGCTGCGCACAAGCTTGTCGCGCTGGGTGGCAGAGGCCAGGACCAGGCTCGCAAAGCTGAAGGCCACGGTGAACGTGATCCCGGTGAGCAGAACCTGGTAGACGTTCCACTCGTGATACCCATCGGACCAGATCAGAAAGATGCTCCAACCGAGGGTGAGCAGGCAGACGACCACTCCGGCGACGCCCACCAGCTGGGTCCGCCGGTTGAAGACCGCGCCGCAGCACAGCATCGCCAGACTGAACAGCCCCACCGTCAGGGTCGTCCCCAGCACACGAGCACCGGTCTCGTCGAAGCTCACGCCGATCAGGACGAAGATCCCGGCCGCCGCCGCCAGACAGAACGAGCCGATCATCGTCCACAGGAAGATTCGGCGGATCCGTGACCCGACACTTCTGTTCTTCATGGCGCGTGCGGCCTCCTCATGGCAGGACACCGTGCCCTGAGATGACAATAGCGCTGAGTCAAGAAAGCGGGAAGCAGCTCGCCCGATGACGTCAGCGGAGCCTTCCGTGGTCAACCGCCATGAGATTCAGCGTCTCTTCAGACTCACGCACCACGGTGATCGAACCGCCCTCGCCAGGATCCGGATCTGGGATGATCGACTCCGGGTCGACGAGGATGACCTGCTGGCCGTCCAGGGAGAGTCGACGCGCGACCTCCAGCAGCATGCGCCGTGCCACGTCGTCGATCGAGTGGACCAGCGAGATGTCGAGCACTACCCGAGGTTCCGACGGGGCGCTGTCCAGGACTTCGCGAACAATCCGCTCGGCGCCCGCGAAGCGGATCCCTCCCTGGAGTCTGAGAATCCGTGTCGCCTCCGAGCCTTCTCCTCGCACACGGTTGGAGCGGACGACCTCGCGGGCTGTGGGTGGCACCTCCATCACGTGGAGCCCCATGTCGGATGAGAATCGCTCAAACAGAGAGACACCGCGGACGCTGTTCCCATGCGCGTCCAACCGAGGCGAGAAGCTGGCGATACCGAGCTGACCGGGGAGGGCGCCGATCAGCCCTCCGGCTACGCCGCTCTTCGCGGGGATGCCGATCTGGGTCGCCCAGTCCCCGGCCGCGTCGTACATTCCGCAGGTGGCCATGACACTGAGAACCTGGCGCACCACCGCCTGGTCCACCACCTGCTCGTTCGAGAGCGGATTCACTCCTCGGTTGGCAAGCGTCGCTGCCATCATCGCGAGATCTCGTGTGGAGACGAGCAGGGCACACTGTCGGATGTAGCCGTCCACCACTCCCCTGGGATCCTCACTGAGAATTCCGTAGTTGCGCAGCATATGCGCGATCGCGAGGTTGCGGTGTGCATTCTCCATCTCCGAGGCGCAGACTCTCGCGTCGACCTCCAGACGACGACCCGCGAACGCCGAAAGCCCCTGCACGATGCGCTCCATACGTTCCTCGGCCCGGAGGCCCTCTGGGCCGGCAAGCGAGTGCGCAGTGATGGCTCCAGCGTTGATCATCGGATTGCGAGGGCGCCCGGTGTCACGTTCCAGGGAGATCTCGTTGAACGCCTCCCCTGAAGGCTCGACTCCGACCTTGTCGAGCAACGGACCGAAGCCACGGTCCGAGAGGGCCAATGCATAGACGAAGGGTTTCGAGATCGATTGGATGATGAACTCCACATCGACGTCTCCGGCGCCATAGACCTCACCATCGACAGTGGCGAAGACGGCGCCGAGCCGCTCCGGGTCCGCTGTTGCGAGCTCAGGGATGTAGCTCGCAATCTCTCCTGAGGTCTTCGGTGCCACTGCGGCAAGGACCTCGTGGAGGTAGTCCGGGATCAGCGGTCGCATCCGTTCTCCTGCGCGCCGGTGCCGGGCGAAGCGGGCGCTGCGGCGAGAGGCAGCCCGCTCACGGGAACGCTCATCTGCATCGCAACAGCCGCCTAGGAATCAACGTGAGCGAGGCGCGACACCAGGGCGACGTCTGCGCGCGTCGGTGTCCGCCACGCGCCGCCCTCGGAAATGAACTCATCGCCGTGCTTCTTCAGATGTCGAGCAAACAGTGGACACACCGGGACCACGGTGTGTCCACTGCGAATGCTGTCGGCGAGGGCCTCGCGCAGCAGGATCCCCGCCAGGCCGCGTCCTGCGTAGTGTTCATCGACTTCCGTGTGGAAGAAGATCCGTTCCCGATCCGCGTCGGCAGAGTCGATGAATTCGGCCCTGCCGACGCGCGGGGCGCCGGGGAGATTCACGGTGAACGCGCTGATGGGGTCGGCCGACTCACGTCCGACAGTGACCGGCTCACCAGTGTTGTCGGTCAGTTCCTGTGTCATACAGCGAGTCAACACCCTGTTGTCGGAACATGGTCAAGAGGCTGAGACCTGGTGTGACGAAACGGCCCAGCTCATCGAGAGGCCGTCGCATCTGAGAATCAGCGTCCCCCGCCGAGCTTGCGGTGGCGCTGCTGGATGCCAGCCGTCCCGTAGGGGTAGTCCTCCATCTCGGGCGCGCTGGCGAGCGTCAGCCGATCAAGCTGTTCAGTGCTCAGCTCGAGGGAATCAGCCGCCATGTTGTCGCGGAGCTGCTCAAACGTACGAACCCCGAGGATCACGGAGGTGACGGCAGGCTGGGCCGTCAGCCAGGCCAGCGAGACCTGCGACGCGGAAGCACCCTGCTCCTCGGCCACGGCGGAGACAGCATCCAGGATCCGCCAGGTGCGATCATCGGCATTGCGCTTCTCCCAGGCCTCCATACCACGTTCGGGGTTCTCCCCGAGTCGCGTCGAACCCGTCGGCGACTCATCCCGGCGGTACTTCCCGCTCAACCACCCGCCGCCCAGCGGCGACCACGGCAGAAGTCCGATCCCCGCGTCGAGGGCTGCCGGGACGATCTCGTGTTCGATTCCGCGGACCAGAAGATTGTATTGGGGCTGCAAGGTCACCGGCAGCGACCAGCCGTGCCGGTCAGCCAGGTGGACGGCCTTGGTGAGCTGCCAGCCGGTGAAGTTGGAGAACCCGTAGTAGCCGATCTTCCCGGCAGTGACGGCGTCGTCGAGGAAGCGCAGCGTCTCATCCAACGGGGTGATCGCATCCCAGGCATGCAACTGGTACAGATCGATGTGGTCAACGCCCAGTCGGCGAAGGGACGCATCCAACGCATCCCGCAGATGCCGACGCGAGGTTCCCAGATCATTCGGGCCCTGACCCATCGGGAAGCGGCCTTTGCTGGCGAGGACCATCTGCCGGGCCTCGGTCGGATGGGAGGCGAGCCAACGACCGATGATCTCCTCGCTGGTACCTGCGGTGTACACGTCGGCAGTGTCGATGAAGTTGCCACCCCCGGCGACGTAGGCATCGAGGAGAGAATGCGAGGTCGCCTCGTCAGCCTCCGCACCAAACGTCATCGTGCCCAGCGCTTGAGCTGAGACGACAGTTCCGCTGCGGCCCAGTGTTCGGTAGGTCAGATCAACCTGAGTCATGCCACGTCCTTGAGGAGTAGAGTGTCCCGCCGAATCGATGAGGACCGACGCCATGTGATGGAGAATAGATTCTGACTCCACCAACCATTCCCTATCAGAAACATGTTTTTAGCTGGGTAAAACCTGAAAGTCCAACCCCAACACCTGAGGACCTTTAGTCTCCGCACGACCACGTTGCGAGTCGGGGGCTGTCCAGGGAAGTCTTGAGCCGGCGAGCGAAGCCGTCTAGCTTGCTGTTCATTCGCCATCTTCGGAAGCGAGCAGGCTGTGCCCGAGAAGATCGACTTCAAGAAGACGCTGCCCGGCTACAAGGCCAAGCCCGGCCACCACCAGGTCATCGACCTGCCCGCATTGCAGTATCTGATGATCGATGGACACGGTGACCCGAACACCTCGCCCGAATACACGGCCGCGCTGGAAGCGCTCTACCCCCTGGCGTACACGCTGAAGTTCACCAGCAAGCGGGAGCTCGACCGCGACTACGTGGTCCCGCCGCTGGAAGGACTGTGGTGGGCCGAAGACATGACGGTGTTCACCAGCGCTCGTGACAAGTCGCAGTGGCAGTGGACGCTGATGATGTTGGTCCCCGAGTGGATCGACCCCATGATGCTCGCCGCGGCGGTCGATGCGGTGCGTGCGAAGTCCTCACCCGCCCGTCTTGACGATGTTCGGCTGGAGACGCTCACCGAAGGCCGCTGCGTCCAGACGCTGCACGTGGGACCTTTTGACGAGGAGCCCAGGACCCTGGAACCGATGCACGACGAGTTCATCCCTCAACACGGTCTTGCACCCACCGGCCAACACCACGAGATCTACCTCAGCGATCCGCGCAGGACGGCCCCTGAGAAGCTGCGCACCATCCTCCGGCAGCCCGTCGGGTCTGCCCTGGGCAGCGGCCATCACCCACTTAGGTAGTGTCTACCGACGCGAGCTGCTCCTCGGCGCTGGGACCCTTGTGCCACCGCGATCAAGCCGGATCGCAGGTCCTTTCACGAATGGAGCAGTCATGGGATACATCAACGTCGGTGACGAGAACTCCACACCGATCCACCTCTACTACGAGGACCAGGGTGACGGTCAGCCGATCATCCTGATCCACGGGTACCCGCTCAACGGACACAGCTGGGAGAAGCAGACCCGCGAACTGCTGGGCGACGGCTACCGGGTCATCACCTACGACAGGCGAGGCTTCGGCAACTCGTCCAAGGTGGGGTCCGGCTATGACTACGACACCTTCGCCGCTGACCTCAACACCGTCATGACCACCCTCGATCTCCGTGACGCGGTTCTCGTGGGCTTCTCGATGGGCACCGGGGAGCTGGCGCGATACGTCTCCCGCTACGGACATGACCGGGTGGCGAAGCTCGCGTTCCTGGCCTCATTGGAACCCTTCCTGGTCGCCCGCGACGACAATCCCGAAGGTGTGCCCCAGGAGGTCTTCGACGGCATCGAAGCCGCCGCGAAGGGCGACCGATACGCCTGGTACACACAGTTCTTCTCCGACTTCTACAATCTGGACGAAACCCTCGGGTCCCGGATCAGCCAGGAGGCCGTCACCGGCAGCTGGAACGTCGCGGTCGCCAGCGCACCGGTGGCCGCGTACGCGGTGGTCTCTTCCTGGATCGAAGACTTCCGTCAGGACGTCGAAGCCGTCCGCGCCAGCGGGAAGCCGGTGCTGATCCTGCACGGCACGGCCGACAACATCCTGCCCATCGACGCCACCGCAAGGCGCTTCCGTGAGGCGGTGCCAAGCGCAGAGTACATCGAGATCGAAGGCGCCCCGCATGGGCTGCTGTGGACCCATGCGGACGACGTCAATGCGGCGCTGCGATCCTTCCTGGTCGGTCCCTCGTCTGCGACGTCGGAGGCCTCGGAGGGCTCGGAGGAATCCAAGTCGGCGCAGCTTCCGGCGCAAGGCTGAGCGGCGGGCTCGGGGGCGGACGCCGGACTGATCATCAGCGCCTGCCCGCGAGTCGGGCCGCCCGGTCAGTCCGGCGCCGCGTCCGCTCGGGACGAAGTGATAGTTGCTCAGCTGCTCGACCCGAGGAACGTGCAACTCTCCAGTCCCTTGGAATGCGGAGCGCCACCCCCTCGACGCGAGCCGAGCCGCTCACCCGGATCAAGGGCCATGCCGGGCTCCACAGGTTCCGATGCCGACCTGAGACCGCCCCCAGTCGGAGAGCGAGGTCTAGGCTGGGTGCTGTGAGCACACCCTTGAAGTCGCAGCTTGACCGGCGGACGGTGCTCTCCGGAGTGCTCTTCGGATCGGGGATCGCAGCCTCGATGATCGACCTGTTCATCTTCCACCTGGCCTTGCAGTGGCACCACTTCTATGACCTCTCGACCACAGAGGTCGCGCTGACCATCGACGGCTTCTTCCACGCCTTCGGTTGGTTCATCACCGTCTGGGGGCTGTTCCTGCTGGCCGACGTCCGCCGCCGCACGGAAGTGCACTGGGTGCGCTGGACCGGTGCGGTCCTTGCCGGCGTCGGGTTCTTCCAGCTCTTCGACGGAGTCGTCTTCCATAAGCTGCTCGGGATCCATCAGATCCGGTACGGCGTGGATCTGTTCGTCTATGACCTGACGTGGATCGGCTCAGCTGTGATGCTGCTGATGTTTGGGCTGCTCATGCTGCGCCGCACCCGACCAGCCAGGCTTAGGGCCTGAGTGCTGACGAGCCGCTGATGCGACATCAGGAGCAGCACCTCGATGGCCTCACCGGGATCGCACCGGCCGATCCGCTGGTCTGGGCCGCGCTCGACGTCGTCCTCGTGCTGATCCTGGTGCTCGCCGCAGTCGGTCATGCCGCGGGGCTGCGGGCGGCACGCCGCCGCAGCCCCTGGCCGCTGCACCGCAGCATCCTGTTCTATCTGGGACTGCTCTGTGCCGCGGCCGCGCTGCTCGGACCCGTGGCCAGCGCAGCGCACAGCAGCTTCACCGCGCACATGCTCGGTCACCTTCTGCTGGGCATGATCTCCCCTCTGCTGTTGGCGCGCAGTGCGCCCGTCACTCTGGCGCTGCGCGCGCTGCCGGTCCAGGCCGCACGGGTGCTCTCCCGGGTTCTGCGCAGCCCCGGCGCCCGGGTGCTCACTCACCCGGTGGTCGCCGGCACGCTGAACGCGGGCGGTCTCTGGCTGCTTTACGCCACCGATCTGCTCCAGGTCATGCATGTCTCCCCAGTGGCCTACACCCTGGTCCACCTGCACATCTTCGTGGTCGGCTACGTGTTCTCGGCGTCGTTGGTCGGGGTCGATCCGGATCCGCATCGGGCGTCGATGGCGCTGCGCTCAACGGTGCTGGTCCTGTTCATCGCCGCGCATTCGATCCTCGCGAAATGGCTCTATGCGCATCCTCCGGAGGGGGCGGCAGACGGTGACGCGCGGGCGGGAGCGCAGCTGATGTACTACGGCGGGGACGCCGCGGACGTCGCGCTGCTGGTGCTGCTCTTCACCGGCTGGTACTCCGCCAACGGTCCGCGCAGCGGCCAGACGGTTCGACCCGGCGGGCGATGACGCTGCACGCCGGGGGTCGACCCGGCCGGCAGTTCCGGCGGTCAGTTCTTCGCGGCGGCGCGGATCGCGTCCAGCGCCGCGCGCAGGCGCTGCTCGGCGTCCTCGGCTACCTCTCGGACCGCATCCGACCCGCTGAGCTGGACCATCGTCTGCGGATCGATCGTCTCAACGATGGCCCGGTCCTCTGCGGCGGCGCGACGGACCACCACATTGCATGGCAGCAGCGCGCCGAGCTGCGGCTCGGCGGCGAGGGCCTTGCTGGCCAACGTCGGGTTGCAGGCACCGAGGATGATGTAGTCCCCGACCGCCTCGCCGGACTCCGCGCCGAGCTTCTTGGTGAAGGTCGCCTTGACGTCGATCTCGGTGAGGATTCCGAAACCCTGATCGGCGAGTGCAGCTCGGGTGGTCTCCACCGCCTGGTCATAGGTCATCGGGACGGTGATCGTGTGGGTGTAGCTCATTGCGCGCTCCTTCGTCAGCCTTGAATGGCACCTGAAAGTGCCGACACGGCTCGGCGCCCGTCGGTGCTTGCACCGCGTCGCCTGGGACCATCATGGATGCTGATCCTGACTGGGGACTGACGCCGCGACCGGTAAGGTGCCCTGGTCCAGACGGATGCATCAACGCGAAAGGCACCACCGTGAGTGACGAGAACCCGAGGGACTTCTGGGAGACCCGCTACGCCGATTCAGAACGAGTCTGGTCCGGGAGGGTCAACGCGACGATGAGCTCCCTCGTGGCCGAACTTGCGCCCGGACGTGCACTCGACCTCGGCTGCGGAGAGGGCGGAGATGTCCTCTGGCTGGCCGCACGAGGGTGGCAGGCGGTCGGCGTCGACATCTCGGCCACCGCCGTGGCGCGCGGGGCGGCTCACGCGGAGGCTGCGGATCTCCAGGGTGGCAGCGCTGAATTCCTCGCTGCAGAGCTCCCTGAAGGCATGCCAGAGGGGCCCTTTGATCTGGTCAGCGCCTCCTTCCTGCAGTCTCCGGTGGCACTTGATCGGCAGCGGATCCTCCAGACAGCGGCAGCGCGGGTCGCTGTGGGAGGACACCTGCTGGTGGTCTCTCATGCGGCCGCACCACCGTGGTCCGCGCATCAGCATGCACCCGAGGAGATGCCCACGCTGGACGGCGACCTGACCGCCCTGGTCCCGCGGGAGGCGTGGGAGGTGCGGGTCGGTGAGCTGCGCACGCGGTCGACGAAGGGACCGCATGGTGAAGACGCGACCCTGGATGACCTGGTCATTCTGGCCAAGCGGTTGCGCGTATGAACTAGTCTGGTGCCCAAGCCCAGGTCAGAACCGCGGACGCAGCTGCAGAAAGGCACCCATGGCGCATCGGAAGAAAGACCTCATGATCGGCTCCGCTGTCGGTCTGGTGCTGGTGGTGGCCTCCGAGGTGGTGCGGCAGTCTGAGACCGGGAGGCCTCACGCGTGATCGCGCTGATCTTCGGCCTGGTATTCATCGGCGTGGGGGTGCTGACCACGGTGCTGGCGTTCGCCTGCCGTCGCGGGACGCTGCCGCTGAACGCGTTTGTCGGCATTCGGATCCCCTCCACCACCATGAACGCCGAGACCTGGGTTCGCGCCCACCGCGCCGCCTGGCGCTGGATCGCGACCGCGGGAGCCGGCCCGGTGTTCTCCGGCCTGTTCCTCATGGTTCAGGGAGAGGAAAGCAGTGCCTGGGTCCTCGTCGGGACGCTCTGGCTGTTGGGCTTCATCCTGGCAGCCTCAGTCGTCGCGTCGCGCGCCGCCCGTGAGGACACCGCTGCCGCCTAATCGCCCGATCGGGGCGTCGGCAGAGTCAGGATCTCCGCCCCGTCCTCGGTGATGGCGATGGTGTGCTCGCTGTGTGCGGTTCGGGCTCCGGTGGCGCTGCGCAGGGTCCAGCCATCGGCGTCGGTGCGCAGCTCGTCGGTATCCGCCATCACCCACGGCTCCAGGGCCAGCAGCAGACCGGGCTGAAGCTTGTACCCTCGCCCGGCATGCCCCGTGTTGACGATGTGCGGGTCCTGATGCATCGTCGATCCCACTCCGTGTCCGCCGAACTGGGTGTTGATCGGATACCCGGCGTCGCTGAGCACGGTGCCGATGGCGTGGGAGAGGTCTCCGATTCGGGCTCCCGGGCCGGCGGCGGCGATGCCTGCGGCCAGCGCCCGCTCGGTGGCCTCGATCATCGCCGCATCCTCCGGTGCGGAGGAGTTCCCGACGATGAAGCTGATCGCGGAGTCAGCGACGACCCCGTCCAGGGACACGGCGAGGTCGAGGGTGAGCAGGTCGCCGTCGGCCAGCGTGTAGTCGTGGGGTCTGCCGTGGAGCACCGCGTCGTTCACCGAGGTGCAGATGTAGTGACCGAAAGGTCCGCGCCCGAAGGACGGCTCATAGGCGACGTAGCAGGAGGTGGCTCGGGCGTCGAGGATCATCTGCTTGGTCCAGGCATCGATCTCCAGCAGGTTGGTGCCCACGCTGGCGCGTGCCTTCATGGCCTGCAGGATGTCGGCGACCAGCGCGCCGGTGACGCGCCCCCGGGACAGTGCGGTGGCGTTGAGGATCTCGATCATGCGGCTCCTTCGGCAGCGGCGACGCGCCGGTTGTGCAGGTAGTTGCGCAGGCAGCCGGGAAGAGCGCCGATCACGATCAGGATCGGACCCATGGCGCGGCCATAGGCGTCACTGAACATCCAGGCACTGACCAGGAACAGGATGAACGCCAGGAGCCGCACCATCGCGACCTGCGGAGGGTTGTTCGGCGGCCTGCCGATGAAGAACGGCAGACGGGAATGGGGATTCACGCTCCGGAGCATGTCGAAGGACGCAGTGAACAGCACTGCTGCCACAACCCAGAGAATGATCGCGATGAGCTCCATCAGATCATTCCATCGTCCAGGGGTGCTCCCGTCAATCTCCCCGCCGGTCAGTCGGGTGCGCCGGTCACTCGTAGAGTGGCGGCAGGGAGTCCCACCGCATCATCCATGGAGGTCACAGCGTGAGCATCGAATCCAGGCGCGCACCCGCACAGGAGGCCGAACAGGAGGCGGCGGCCGAACGTCTCGCCGCCCGTCTGGATCGGCCTATGGGACTGCTCGGCGTGCTCTTCCTCTTCGTCTTCCTGGGTCAGATGCTGGTCACGGAACCGGGGTGGAGCCGCGCACTGAGCATCGCCGGCTGGATGTTCTGGACCGTCTTCGTCGCTGAGTTCATCCTGCGCGCCTATGTGGCGGGCTTCCAGAAAGCCTTCTGGCGGCGCAACTGGTGGCAGGTGATCTTCCTGCTGGTGCCGTTCCTGCGCTTTGTCCGCGCCCTGCAGGCCGTGCGAGTGCTGCGTGTCGCTCGAGTCGCCCGGGTGGGCGGCATCCTCTCCGCCGGGGTGCGCGGCTCCAGATCTGCCGGACGGCTGCTCTCCAGCCGCATCGGATGGCTGGCGGCGGTGACCGTCGTCGTGATCATGGCGGCGAGCCAGCTGCTCTATGCCTTCGAATCGCACAACGACTACACCAGCGCGCTCTACGAGGCCGCCCTGGCCACGGTGACCGGCACCGGTATCACCACAGATGACCCGTTCTCCAAGGGCGTGCAGCTGGTCCTCGCCGTGTACTCCGTGGGCGTCTTCGCCACACTTGCAGGGTCCGTGGGCGCCTACTTCCTGCGCGGTCAGGATCCCTTGGTGGAAACCGCAGTGGAACCCGTCGGGGACGAATAGGTCTCGGCAAGCCGAGCTGCGTCAACTGCCTCTGACTCCCCCGAGGTCCTGGTAGGCCGCGGGGCGCAGCGACTCGCCGTCGACGGTCAGGGTCTCCGCTCCCGGCACCCGGTCGGTGTTCTGCGCGCTGACCGCGAGCCAGCCGCCGTCCTCGGTCTCCGACCCTCCGGGCTGGTGCTCCACGGTGAAGCTGATCACGCCCTGCCGGGTGCCCAGGGCCGCGCCCGGGTCGTCCCCGGGGGCGGGGGTCTGGCCGGTGAGCGTCCACAGCGCGTGGACGACGGCGATGCTCTCCCCCAGCTCACGCACCGTGACCGTTTCGAGCCGCATCTCTGAACCGTTGAAGATCTTCCGGAATCCATAGTCGTGGGCGCTGCGAATCCTGCTGCGGCTGCCCCACCAGAGGCCGACCACGTTGACGAAGTCGGCATCCTCGACGAACAGCGCGGCCAGCGCGTCGGCGTCGGCCGCGTTCCAGGCTGCAGCGAATCCTGCGGCGATGCCCGCGGGAGAGCGGATCCCGCTGGCGCTGCTGGGGCCGTGGCCGTGTGAGGCGGTCATGGCAGGATCGAATCGACGTAGCCGCCGTCGACGCGCAGGGCACCGCCGGTGGTGGCTGAGGCCAGCGGTGAGGCGAGGTGGATGACCATATTCGCGATCTCCTCGGGTTCGATGAGTCGGTGCAGCAGCGACTGGGGCCGTTGTTCCTGCATGAACTCGCGCTGCGCCTCGGCCCAGGGCGTGGAGGTGTCCACCAGCTGGTAGACGAAGTCTTCGACGCCTTCGGTGTGCGTGGGCCCGGCCAGCACTGAGTTCACGGTGACGCCAGTGCCGGCGGCCTCCTTCGCGAAGCCTCGGGACACCGCGAGCAGCGCGGACTTGGTCGCTCCGTAATGGACCATCTCAGCGGGGATCACCACGGCGGAGTCACTGGCGATGTTGATGATCCGGCCCCATCCGCGGCGCATCATCTGCGGCAGCGTGGCGCGGATCAGACGGACCGCGGAGAGGACGTTGACCTCCCAGAACCGCTGCCACTCGGCGTCGCCGATCTCCAATGCGGGCTGGGCGCCGAAGATCCCGAGATTGTTCACCAGGATATCGATGTCCCCCGTGGCGCCGAGGGCTTCGGCCAACCCTTCGTCGGTGGTGACGTCCCCGGGTGCGGCGAACAGATTCTCCGAGGGCAGGCCCCGCTCGGCCAGGGCGAGGATCGCAGATTCGACCTTCTCTGCGCCGCGCCCATTGATCGCGACTCGGGCTCCGGCCTCGGCAAGTCGCTTCGCGATCGCGTAGCCGATGCCCTGCGTGGATCCGCTCACGAACGCGGTCTTGCCGGTGAGATCCAGGCTGATCATGGTCTGCTCCTGCCGGTGTGGAGTGGTGGCGCTGGGTATGGCGCAGTCGCTGGCGCTGAGGACGCGGCAGTGGAGCTGCCCGAAGCCGTGTTGATCCCAAGCTGGATCAGCAGAGGTTCATTCCCAGAGGATGGGCGCGGGTTCCAAGAGCTGAGGTCCGTTGTTGCGCACGTTGCCGACGGCTGGGTCCACCTCGTAGATCTCCCAGGTGGAGGCGACTGCAGGGATCTGGCTGCGCAGCTCTTCGAGCAGGACCTCGAGCTCGTCGGGGGTCTTCTCCCCCGGGTGGATCCACTGAGCGGCGAACTCCGCCGTCATGGCCAGCGGAATTCGGTCATGCAGTGCCCCGAGGTCGCTGAGCACGCCGTCGTCGGTGGTCTCAGGGGATGGGCCGGTGAGGATGGTGCAGGAGAGGATCCACGGGTCGGACTCACCACGGGCCTCGGCATCCTTGTCCTTCCACCACTCATAGAGTCCGGCGAAGACCAGGGGCGTGCCGTCGGCGGCGTGGATGGCGTGCGGGCGCTTCTTCGCGCCCCCTGCTTTCCACTCGTAATAGGCCTCGGCGGGGACCGCGCAGCGTCGAGCCTTGGCTGCGGAGCGGAAGCTCGGTTTGGACGCCACCGTCTCCGAGCGGGCGTTGAAGGTGCGGGAGCTGAACGTCATGTCCTTGGCCCACCCGGGCAACAGGCCCCACCGGGCGGGGTGAAGCTCGCGCCGCAGCTCCCCGGCGTCGTCGTAGCGCTCCACCAGGATGGGCACGGTGGAGGTCGGGGCGATGTTCCAGTTGGGCGCGAGCTCGAAGGCCGGGGGCTGCACCGGGCCGAGGCGCGCCCGGTTCAGATCACCGGCCAGATCGCCGGTGTCCTTGGCCATGACATAGCGTCCACACATGGTCTGAGCTTTGCAGATGCAGGTGTGGAGGGCAATCGCTCTGCGTCCTGGTGCGCTGCTCGGTGTGGCGGACGGTGCGTCAGCCCTGGGCGGAGTCGGGGCGGGCGTGTCTCAGGGCGAGGGCGGCCCCACCGAATCCCGCTGCCACGACTCCCAGGGTGATGGCCGCCCAGGTCTGGAGGGGTGAGGGAGAGTCGAAGAGGTGCGGGATCAGCACGATCAGGGCGGAGGCGGCAAGCGCAAGTCCGATGATCACGACGACGATGTGCGTCTGATTCTTCTTGCTCATCGTGCTTATTCTGCTCGGAACAGGTTGGTGACACAACAGGGTCCAGGGCTTTGAGGAGGGCAGATGTGGTCTGAAGGGTGGCAGTTGTGGTGCAGTCAGGTCTCTGCGAAGAACTCCAGGACCTGGGTGGCAGTGGAGTCTGGAGCTTCGTCGACGACGTAGTGGCCGGCGTGATCAATCAGCGCCAAGCGAGCATCCGCGCCGATGGCGGCGGTGTCTTCGAAGAGCCTACGGGCCACGTGAGGAGGGAAGCCGATGTCTGCTGCGCCAAAGACGAACAGCACTGGCCTTGCGAAGCGTTGTTCTCGGTATGCCCCCCGCACGATGCGCACGAGTTCAGGAAGCACCATCCGTCGACACAGCGGCGCGGCTGCCTTCGAAAGCTCAGCGTCACGCAGCAGCAACACATAGGTCGCGACGGCCGCCGGGTCGAAGGCGGGCGAGGAGAACTGGGTGAACAGGTGCCGCGGAAGGTGCCCTTCGCGCAACAGGGCCGGTCCCAGACCCGGAATCGCAAGGACCTCCTGGTGCCAGAGATGCCGCATTCCGGGGACCAGATCGAGCGAGAACCTCATCTGCGGAGGCGGCACGGCGAGGATCACCTGGGCGGAGAATCGCTCAGGGTGCTCCAGAGTCAGCTGGATGGCGGAGATCGCGCCCATGTCATGACTGACGAGGCGCACACTGTTCAGCTCCAGGACGTCGAGCAGAGCGATGATGTCTTGGGCGCGCCGTGTCCTGGTGATCGCGTCGAAGGGGAGGTCACTCCACCCTTCACCCCGCAGATCCACCGCGATCGCGCGATACCCGTTCGCGGCCAGGGCGGGCATCAGCGTCCGCCACTCCCACCAGGTCTGCGCGAACCCGGAAAGCAACAGCACAGGCTCCCCGGAACCGATGGCGGCAACGTGCATTCGCCCATCGGATAGTTCCACGAACGTGTGGTCGACTCCCTCGACGACCGGCATGTCCAGCGTGGTGGTCATCTCGCACCTGCTTCGAGACTCAGGCGGGTAGATGGCACAAGAATATCGCCCGGCAGGCGACCTTCTCTAGACCTTCGGGCGGTGAGCCGCGGGGGCTCTGGCATCGGTCCGCGACGATTCCACCTCACGCCCTGGGAACACCTTGAGCCTGATCAGCCCCGCGACGGCGCCGACGACGAACAGCGCCAGCCATATCACGGCGACGCGTTCGTGCGGCGGTCGCAGGACGAGCTGCGTCAACAAAACCTTCAAGAAGAATCGCTAAACGCAACCTAGAGGTGTCCTTCGAAGTCACATAACTGCGGGGAATCCCACACACAGATACCGTAGATAGCCGAGAGAAGCCGGAGTCGTCCTTTCTCGAATTCCTGTCGGCCTGATCCGAAGACCATTCCTAGTCAAGATCACGCCCCACGCATCACTTCACAGGTGCCAATCGACCAGCAGCTTCCAAGCTGAATCATCACGACGTGTAGAGAACCGGTATCCATATATGACTTCCGACAAGACCGCTGCGAAATCGCCCTTCCTGAATTTCGTGACGGCCGAGTTCTGGAACCGCGGCTCACAGCAGCGTCGTGACCTATCAAACAAGACCTACGTGCATCAGCTTCTCGAAGACAAGACGCTCGGTGGCGAAAGCATCGGACTGCCCAAGCAGCACGCGGTCCTGAACTCCGTAGGCGAGATCACCTCAGAGGCGCTCGGCGATCGCGTGGCACTGAAGTTCGCCAATGGATGGTCGGCCAAGGGCGTCATGCTGCTCGAACGACTCGGGGAGGACCGGTACTTCGACCACATGGCTCTGCGCGAATGGACGCTTGACGGCATTCGCGAGAAGCAGGCCGCAGTGGCGGCCACCTTCCCGGGGAAGAAGGCCGCCTGGATCGTGGAGGAGCTGCTTCGGGGCGCCCAGCCCGGTGCAGTGCCCTTCGACTACAAGTTCTACATGTTCCAGGGCCAGATCGGCATGGTCGCCCAGATCGACCGGAACTACTCGCCTCCGCGCATGGTGAAGCTCGACGGTGACCTCAAGCCGTTCGTCCCCGGCCGGGACTATAAGTTCAGACCTTCGGACATCCAGCCCGGGGCGCCCGTGGTCCCACGCTCGGCAGTCATGCTCTCCCGCTGGGCCATCGAGCTCGCGAAGATGACCGACGCTCCCTTCGTGCGGGTCGACCTCTACGACACCGAGGAAGGCCCCTACTTCGGGGAGTTCACGTTCTCGTCGGGAGCAGAGTTCAAGCGCACGGTGACCTACAGCGACGAGCTGCTCGCGCACTTCGACGCATTGTTCGTCGATGCCGAGCGGGCTCTCAGGGGAGAGCCCGTGGAACCACCCAGCAGCTGGAGCACGTTGCTGCAGTCCACTCCGGCTTCCACGTTGGCGACTCATCCGCGGATCAGCCTCGCGCAATACCAGCGCTTCTCCAACTACCACTACACCCGGGGCAGTCTCGGTGGATTTCGGATGGCCAAGGCCCAAGAGGAGCTCCTGGAAAAGGGTGGGGATGCCACGGTCAATGCGTACTTGACCGACGCGCACAGAGCCGCAGGCCGGCGGTCCCTGGTTCGGCGTCCGCAGAGCCCTCCCGTGCTGCGCAAAGTCACGAGGAAGATCAAACGAACACTCCGCGGCTGATCGCGGACAGCGTGCGCTGCAGCGCAGTCTTGAAGTGACAATTGTCGAATAATCTATTTCCACAGCGCCCCGATCTATAGGCTGAGAACAATGATTCATTCACAAGGACATCAGATCTCCAGCGTCCGGCTGAGCCGGCGCGTCTCCATCCCCCTTCTTCTGCTCCTGGGTCTGAGCGCCACCGGACTCCTCTTCACACCCCTCTGGGTCGGACTCGGCATGCTCGCACTGCTAATGGTGGTGGGGATCGCACTTGGCTCATCCCGGGTCACGATCACGGCGGGTGACGAGGGACTGACGGCGCGCTGCATGGGGATCTTCCACGTGGACTTCGCCTGGTCTGAGATCCTCTCGGTGGAGGCGGGCCCCGAGACGGGAGTCCTCGAGGGTGCCGGGTATCGCCTGCTTCCTGGCGGCCGGGTGGGTCTGCTTGTCGGAGGTCCCACGGTCGAGGTCAGGGATGCGCGCAAGACCTATCTGCTGAGCGTCGAAGACCCCCAAGCCGTCGCAGAGGAGATCCGTCGGCACCTCGCGACTGCGAACTCGAAGCATTGAGGGCCGGCGTCGACGCCGAGGATGGCGCCCGTAGCTTCCACCCAGTGGCTGAACGCTCCTAAGGTCCTGAACCTCCTCGACGCGCGAACCCTTCTCGGCGGAGTGACCTTCAGTCGATTCGCCCTGTGATCCACCTGCCGCCAGCGGCGCCCCGAGTCTCGGGCTAGTTGTAAGAGGGCGTGACGTTATTGACACCGATCGGGACCAGTGAGGCCGGGGGCATCTCGCCACAGGCAGTATGAGGACGATGGACTCTTCTATGTCTGTCAAGCAACGAGTGGGATCCTGTGGGAGTTTTCCAGGGCACGGTAGATCCGGCGGGCGAGGTATCGCTTGAGGCAGCGTCGGATCTCCTTGTTGGTGAGCCCTTCAGCCCGACGTTTGGCGACGTAGGCACGTGTCTCAGGATTGTGGGCCATGAGGGCGACCGTGGCCATGTGGAGTGCGCGATTGAGTCTTCGGTCGCCTCCGCGATTCA
>NZ_PVTY01000010.1 GCF_003003175.1 Nesterenkonia sandarakina
CAGGCAAGACCCCCTCTACAAGGCGAGAAGAACCCTGCTGACCGGGGCTGACCTGCTCACCGATAGACAGTATTCACGCATCCAGGACGTCTTCGAGACTGATGACCACGTTGAAGTCGAGGCCACCTGGGCGTTCTACCAGCACATGGTCGCCGCCTACCGCGAACCCGACCGGGCCAAGGCCAAAGCCATGATGGCGGCGGTGATCACCAAGCTGGGTCGTGCGGTGCCGAAGAAACTCACCGAACTGGCCGCGCTGGGCCGGACATTGAAGAAGCGGGCACCAGACATCCTGGCCTACTTCGACCGCACTGGCACCTCCAATGGTCCTACCGAGGCGATCAATGGCCGGTTGGAGCACCTCCGCGGATCGGCTTTGGGATTCCGGAACCTGACCAACTACATCGCCCGGTCACTGCTGGAATCCGGTGGAGTCAGACCCCGTCTACACCCTGGATTGTGAAGAGCCAGAAGTACGCGACATCGTCGGTCTCCGCCCGGTCCTCCGTGAGGCCCATGGCCTGAGATTGGGCCCGTGCCCGATCAAGGAACCCCTCACTGTCCACCAGGTCATCGACTCTGTCTTGAACATCGGAGTACATCTCCCGCACGAATGCGTCTTGTTCCGGGCTCATGGAGTAGTCATCGACGTTCTCCATCCCGGAAGGCCCCATCTTCTTCATACGAAGCTCGACTTCGCATTCGGCCCCGCTGGGCAGTTCGAAGCTGTAACTCGCGTGAGGCCCTACTCCGATATCTGACCAGTAGCTGCGAAGTTCCACGACGGCCACTGCGGCAGTAGCAGTGCCGAGCAGCGCAAGGGCTGCGAGCCCCATGGCGGCGCCGCGGGAGAGCCCAGATCGACCCCGACGACGGCGGCTGCTGGCGTCCTCGCGGCTCGCAGTGGAGAGGCGCTCGAGTTCCGCCTGCAGCTCGACGGTGACCGGCGCCACCGAGGGAGCTGATCTGTCCAGGCGCTCGTTGAGAGCTGCTTCAGGATTCTCTGGCGTGGGATCTTCTGGTGGATCGCTGTTTGGTGGTGGCCACGACATGTCGGCGGTCCTTACTCGCTCGGGAACGTGCGCTTACCCCCCCTACATGTCCGGCCAAGCCCGAAACGTCCATCACCATTTCACCAGTGCTCGACCTGGCTGACTCACGCGGTGAGAGGCTGTGGACTTTTCTCGTCTAAGTGGTCACGCATTGCTGTATGACCCAGTGCTGGCGTGGCGGCATGTTGCATCGAATGAAAACGATAACCCCCTCGGCTCTAATCGTTTTCATGCTCGCCGGTTGCTCGTCGTCTGATGGTGATGAACGGCTGGAGCTGGTTGGTGAGCGTCTCGAGCACTTCCAACAGGAGTTCGCCGACGACGGCGTGCTCGTGCCCCCGCTCCTGGTCCAGGGCTCGGCGGAGATCCCCGACTTCGACTTCGACCTCGACGAGGGCTACGTGCTGACCATGTACTGCATCGGCGAAGCCACTCTGGACGTGCGCATCGACGTTGAGCCAGCCGACGCGGGCGCTTTCGCGTGCGAGAACGGTCAGACGACCATGGCTCGAAATGCCCCGGATATCACGCCCGATGAGAGCAATATCGTCGTCGATGTCGACAGCGACGATTCGTACTGGCTGGCGGCGGTGACCCGGTCCACCGAGCAGCACCGGGCCGACTAGCGCGTCGTGAGCACGAGTTTTCCGGCCCATGTTCCAGAGCAGCAGGGAGAGGTCGCCGCGCAGCTCCTCAACGTGATCGACTCCAACGTCGAGTCTGCCGCTGCTCACCAAGTCCAGGATGAATCGAAGGTCACTGCCGTAGTCGCCGGATTCATCGGGCATGAAGAAAGTGTGAATGGTTCGTCCGGATCGGCCACCGGCGCCCTCCAGAGCCTGGGCGGGCAGGACGATATCGTCTCCGCTGGCGCGTCCGACCGAGATGAGATCTCCACCGGCGGCGGTCATGGCGAAGGCGTCGGGCAGCAGATCGCCGCCGACAGTATCGATCACAGTGTCGGCGAGTTCGCCACCTTCTCTCGGGTTCGTCACCACCCGGGTGGCACCAAGGGTCCGTAATCGATCCGAGTACTCCTGGGATCGAGCGACCGCCACGATGGCTGCCGCCCCACCGACCGAGGCGAGCTGCACAGCGCAGGCACCCACGGCACCTGTCGCACCTGTCACCAAGACGCGTCGCCCCAAGATCGCCCCACCGGCATGAAGAGCACGCAGAGCAGACACTCCCGCTATCGGAACGGTGGCGGCAGACTGCAGGTCGATCCCTTCTGGAACGACAGCGAGCTGCGCGGAGGGGACCGCCACCCGTTGCGCCCACGCACCGCCCATGACCATGCCGGCCACACGGGCCCCGGCAGGTGGTCCGGTGCCGTCGAGAGCCGGCTGGAGGACGATGCCGGAGAACTCGTAGCCGAGCACCGTCCGGTTCGGCGCTGCGTCCAGAAGGGCGAGATCGGTCGGGTTGACCGAGACCGCGCTGGTCTCGATCAGCGCCTCGTGCGCCGTGGGAGCAGGTGTGGGAATGTGGCTGTGGCGGAGTCGCTGAGGGGCAGCATCATCAACGATGAGCGCATCCATAAAGGGTTCCGTTCCTCGCACGGTGCGGGTCCGTCGACTCTAGAGGAGACGGAGACATCTTGGTATCCCCCTCGTCCACGCACTCTCGAACGCCGCTCAGGTCTCCACGACGCGGCCGACTCACCGCCCGTGGAAGACCGGCTTCCGCTTCTGCTGGAACGCGGCGAAGCCCTCGGTGTAGTCCGCCGAGTCGCACAACCGCCCCTGGGCATGGTTCTCCGCATCCAGCGATTCCCACAGGCCGATCCGCTGATCTCGCACCGCGGCCACCAGCGTTTTGGACTCCCGGAAGGCCAGGGTCGCTCCGGCCGCGGCCACGGCGACCTTCTCGCGGGTGAAGTCGAGCAGCTCCTCAGCCGGGACGGCGCGGGAGAAGAGTCCTGCGGCCACCGCTTCGGCGCCTGACATCAGGTCAGCGGTGTAGATCAGGTCCAGGGTCCGGTGCGCGCCGAGTCGCTCCACGAAGAGCGCGTGTCCGCCGGAGTCCAGGGTGGCACCGAGGGCGGCGAAGGGGGAGCCGATCTTGGCGTTCTCGGCCACATAGACCACGTCGGTGGCGATGGCCAGGCCCAGGCCCACTCCGAGGCAGGCACCCTGCACCGCGGCGAAGGTCGGGGCGGGAAACGCCGCCATCCGGCGCATCAGCGGGGTGACCTTCCCGCCCAGATAGCCGAGCGCGTCGTCGGTCGCGGGCACCACATTCGAGATGTCCCGGCCGGCGCAGAAGCCCTTGCCCTCGCCGCGCAGCAACAGCGCCCGCACACCGGCAGCCTCGGCCTCCTGGTAGGCGGCGTCGAGGTCATCGAGCGCCTGCTCATCCAGGGAGTTCAGCTTCTTGGGGGCGTCGAGGACGATCTCGGCGATGTTCTCGCTGATGCTCAGGCTGATCATGAAGTCTCCAGGGTTGGGACGCGCTCAGGCGTCGTAGTCGACGACGAGCTGCTTGGAGGTGGGCCGGGTCTGACAGGTCAGGATGTATCCGGCCTCGACCTCATCGGACTCCAGCGCGAAGTTCTCCTCCATCTCGAAGTCTCCGGAGACGACCTTTGCGCGGCAGGTGCCACACACCCCTCCGGCGCAGGCGAAGGGCACGTCGGGCCGGGCGCGCAGCGCGGCGTTGAGCACGGTCTCACCCGAGCCGCTCGGGGAGGCGATCTGCCCGGTGAGCCCGTCGAGGGTGAACTCGATCTGGACCGTCTCGCCTTCAGGGTCGGCCTCGACCTTGCGGCCCTGCTGACCCTCGGGGCGGTCCGGGCGCCCGGTGCTGAACAGCTCGAAGCGGATGTCGCCCTGGTCCACGCCGCGGGCGGCGAGGGAGTCCCGCGCCATCTGGACCAGCTCGAAGGGTCCGCAGAGGAACCATTCGTCGGTGTCCTGGACGCGCAGCACCTTGTCCAGCAGATCGCGGAGCTTCTCGTCGTCGATCCGTCCGGTGAGCAGCGGGTTGATCCGCTGCTCGCGGCTGAGCACATGGTGGACCGCCAGCCGGGCGGGGTAGCGGTCCTTGAGGTCACCGAGCTCCTCGGCGAACATCACATCGCCGGCAGAGCGGTTGGCGTAGATGAGATCGAAGGTGGAGTCCTTCGAGGCGGCCAGCACCGAGCGGGCGATCGCCATGATCGGGGTGATCCCGGAGCCGGCGGCGAAGGCGACCAGGTGCACGTCGGAGCGCAGTGCCACGGCCTCCTCGGCGAGCTTGGCCGGGTTGTTCATCGAGGTGATCGCGGTCTTGGAGACGAACGCCCCGGAGGGGTTCATCACCTCCATCTGATCTCCCGGCTTGAGCGATTCATTGGCCCAGTTCGAGAACACCCCGCCGATGTCGCGCTTGATCGCGACCCGGATCTCCCCGGGGGTGGGCTCGGTGCAGATCGAGTAGGAGCGGCGGACCTGCTGGCCGTCCAGCTCGGTGCGCAGCGCCACGTACTGTCCCGGGGCGTAGTCGAAGTCGTCCTGCAGCTCCGGCGGCACCGCGAAGGTGACCTCCACGGAGTCGGCGGTGAGCGGGCGCACCTCGGAGACGGTGAGCGTGGAGAATCTCGCGCGGCGGCGGGTGGTCGTCGACATCAGTGCACCTTGAAGTGGTCGAAGGGCTCCAGGCAGTCGCGGCACTGGTACAGCGCCTTGCATGCGGTGGAGCCGAAGCGGGTCATCTCTCGAGTATCGGTGGAGTCACACCGGGGGCACTTCACGCTCAGGCCCACGCGGACCGGCCCCAGGGCTGCCTTGCCGGTGGGCGGGGCGATGCCGTATTCACGCAGCTTCGCCTTGCCCTCCTCGGTCATCCAGTCGGTGGTCCACGCCGGGTGCAGCACGGTCTCGATCCGGACCTTCTCGTGTCCGGCGTGGTGCAGCGCGGCGGTGACATCGGCGTTGATCGTGTCCATGGCCGGGCAGCCGGAGTAGGTCGGGGTGATCACGACGACGGCGGTGCCGTCCTGATCCATCCGAGCCTCGCGCAGGATCCCCAGGTCGGCGATGCTGAGCACCGGGATCTCGGGATCGTTGACGCTCGCGGCGACCTCCCAGAGGGTGGCGCCGGGTGGCAGGGTCACGGAGTCGGGGCCCATCACTGCCATGAGTGCTCCTCTCACCAGGTGGCTCCGGGGTGCTGGCGGGCCAGCACCTGCATCTCGGCCAGGATCAGTCCGCGCTGCTCGGAGTGGCGTCCGGAGCGGTCGGCTCCGTGGGCGCCGGACATGTCGGGCACGGTCAGTCCTGCCTGATCGATGACCTGGTGGAGCCGGGTCAGCGTGGGCTCGCGCAGCGTGGAGGGCAGCACGGCGATGTCGCCGAGCTGGGTCATCGGCTCCACATCGGTGAAGAGCTCCTCGACGTAGGACCAGACCGAGTCCAGGCCGGCCTGGACGCGTCGAGCGGACTCCTCGGTGCCCAGGCCCAGGCGCAGGATCCACTGGGCGGCGTGGTCCTGGTGGTAGTCCACCTCTTTGAGCGCCTTCTCGGCGATGGCCGCGAGGGTGGCATCGGTGGAGTGCACCAGCCGGCTGTAGAGCTCATGCTGGTAGAAGCTGAAGATCAGCTGCCGGGCGATGGTCTTGCCGAAGTCGCCGTTCTCCTGCTCCACGAGGCGGCAGGAGCGGAACTCCTCCTCGCTGCGGAAGTACGCGAGATCGTCCTCGGACTTGTCCCAGGCGGTGCCGGCGTAGGTGAGCAGGAAGCGGGCGTGGCCGAGCAGGTCCAGTGCGATGTTCGCCAGGGCGACATCTTCCTCCAGCTCAGGTGCCCGGGAGACCCAGGCGCCCAGGCGCTGGGAGAGGATCAGCGCGTCGTCGCCCAGCAGCAGCGCGTACCGGGCGGTGGCGTCCTCGGCCTTGGCGCCGGAGGCGGCGATCTCCTCGGCGGTGAGCGCCTCGCCCTGGGACTGGCGGGTGGCGGAGTCATGCGATGCGAAGCTCACAGGTGCTTCACCCCTTCGGACTGGGTGTAATACGTGGCATGGCGGTAGCTCTTGCCCTGGGCAGACTCGAAGTAGGCGCCCTTGGAGTCGGGATCCGAGGCCATGATCGCCGCGGCCGGCACGACCCAGACCGAGGTGCCCTCGTTGCGCCGGGTGTAGAGGTCCCGGGCGTTGCGGATTGCCATGGTGGCATCCGGCGCGTGCAGCGACCCCGCGTGGACATGGGAGAGCCCGCGCGAGGACCGGATGAAGACCTCCCAGAGGGGCCAGGAGCTTGAATCTGCGCTGGAGGTCATGGCCTCGCCTTTCTAGCGGTGATGTCGGGGGAGTGCGGCGGTGCAGAGGAGGCTCAGGCGCCGATGAGGGCTGCCTGGTCGCGATCCTGCGCCTGGGCCTGGCGATCGGCGTAGGCGACGGCGGCTTCGCGGACCCAGGCGCCTTCGTCCCGGGCTTTGCGGTAGTGCTCCAGGCGCTGCCGGCTCAAGGGACCGTTGCCCTTGATCACGGCGAAGAACTCGTCCCAGTCCAGGTCACCGAAGTCGTAGTGCCCGCGCTCCTCGTTCCACTTCAGCTCGGGATCGGGGAGGGTCAGGCCCAGGGCCTCGACCTGCGGGACCAGCATGTCCACAAAGCGCTGGCGCAGCTCGTCATTGGTGAAGCGCTTGATCTTCCACGCCATGGACTGCTGGGAGTTCGGGGAATCGCCGTCCGGCGGGCCGAACATCTGCAGCGCCGGTCCGTAGAAGCGGTCCACGGCGTCCTGGGCCATCTGATGCTGCGCCTCGGTGCCGTGGGAGAGCGAGTAGAGGATCTCCCAGCCCTGGCGCTGATGGAAGGACTCCTCCTTGCAGATGCGCACCATGGCGCGGCCATAGGGACCATAGGATGCGCGGCAGAGCGGCACCTGGTTCACGATCGCCGCGCCGTCGACCAGCCAGCCGATCGCGCCGATGTCGGCCCAGGTCCGGGCGGGGTAGTTGAAGATCGAGGAGTACTTGGCCTTGCCGCTGTAGAGCTGGTCGTACATCTCTTCGCGGGGGCGGCCGAGGGTCTCGGCGGCGGAGTAGAGGTAGAGCCCGTGACCGGCCTCATCCTGGACCTTGGCCATCAGGATGGCCTTGCGCTTGAGGCTGGGGGCGCGGGAGATCCAGTTGCCCTCGGGCTGCATGCCGATGATCTCGGAGTGCGCGTGCTGAGAGACCTGCCGCACCAGCGACTTCCGGTAGGACTCGGGCATCCAGTCCCGGGGTTCGATCCGGGAGTCCTCGGCGATGATCTCGTCGAAGCGGTTCTGCCCGGCCTCTGCCTCGGCGAGCGCCGCTGCGGCGTCGCTCTCATCGGCGAGGTGCAGGGGAGCGTGCTGGTGGTTCTGGGGTGACATGGTCATCCTCTATTCCGTCGCATTATTTACCGACCGTTCGTTCAGTATAGCACTGGAGGTGTGACGGTCAACACGCGACTGGGCTCAGGCGTCGACGAGCTCCCGGGCGGGTTCGCCGAGCCGGCGGATCCGCGGACTGAGCAGCGATGCCAGGGCGACGATCACCCAGAGGGTGACGAAGACTGTGGTCGCCAGGTGCAGGCTGCCGCTCTCAATGAGGACAGCGCCGCCGCCGATGCCCAGCGCCGGCGTGAGCGTCAGGATGGCGTTCTGTGCGCCGAGGACCCGGCCGCGCTGGTTCTCGTCGACGTTCTCCACGAAGGTCAGTCCGACGACGGCGTTCATGGCGCCGCCCCCGATGCCCGCGACCACTGCCGCGGCGAAGATCGACCAGACCGGGCCCAGGACGGCGAGGCCGCCCAGGCCGACCGCCAGCGTGGCCATGCCGGAGATGAACCAGACCCGGCGCGGAATCCTGTTGGCGAGGCCCGCGAACAGGCCGCCGCCGACGAGCAGGCCCGCGGCGAGGGAGCTGAGCACGAATCCGACGAACTGCGGCTCATTCTGGAAGGCGAAGTGGACCGGGATCACCATGCCCTGCATGGCTGCCAGGACGACCCCGAGCGTGACCGCCAGCAGCAGCATCGTGCGCAGCAGGGGAGAACGGAGCAGCAGAGTCATACCGTGCAGGAGCGACCGGACGCCCTGGTGAGCGGTCTCCTCCTCGAGGTCGCGCTGATGCGCCGTCGCCCCGGACGGGATGCCGAGGGTGAGCAGCACCGCCAGGGCGGCAATGCCGGAGGTGATCCACAGGACGGTGATCGGTTCCAGCGCTGCGACCAACACGCCGGCCACGGCGGGACCGATCAGCACGGTCACCCCGGTGAGAGCTTCGCGCAGTCCGATGAGTCGGGACGGCTCCGATCCCACCGCCTTCGCGATGGCGGGGAGCATCGCTTCCCGGGCGGTCATCCCGGGGACGTCTCCGAAGGAGCCCAGGATCGCCACGGCGATGAACCATCCCACGTTCAACCCGACCGTCAGGTCCACGATGGGCAGGATGAGCAGCGCGACGGCGGAGATCACGTCCGAGAGGATCGAGGCGGTGCGTCGATTGATCCGGTCGATGAGCGAACCCATCAGGAGTCCGGCGATCGCGGCAGGCACCGCGGCGGCGATCGCGACAATGCCGGCGTCGAGCGGGCTGCCGGTGGTGAACAGCACGAGCAGCGGCAGAGCGATGGCCGTGACCGAGTTGCCCAGCAGAGAGGTGACGAATGAGGCGAAATAGAAGAATGAGGTTCTTTTCATGCCCACAGTGAAGGCTATGACGTCGCGTCAGGGTCAAGTGCCGGTTGCCGGACCCTGCCGCACCCGCGATTCACCCCTCTCCGGGCGCCTCGATCTGCTCTTGGATCTCGCGCAACACCCGGCGCTGGACGGGAAGGAGCCGGCGCTGGGTCAGCTCATCCATCAACGCCGCGACCTGATCATCCAGCGGGGGAAGATCGACCAGCTTTGCCTGCACAGGCCGCAGGGCGGAGACCATCTCGAGGATCAGAGCGTCGACCTCGGCGTCGGGCGTCTCGGCATCGAGCGCGGAGAAGCGTGCGGTCAGCGGCGCGATCATCCCGGCGTTCAGCGCGGCGAACCCCTCGGTGAACACCTCGTGACCGCGATCTCCCAGGAGGTGCCCCAGCAGGACCAGCTGTTCGTGTTCGAGCCGGGACATGTCCTCGGACAGCGACACGTCAGGACTCGAGCGCCAGGCCGCCAGCTCGGGCGCCAGATCCGGCGGGGAGCCGCTGCGCCGTAAGGCTGCAATGCGCGCCCGCCGAGCGTTGAGCCGGTCGATCTCGGCCGCGGCCTGCAGGTCGAGCTCCTCGAGCAGGCCCTCTGCGGCGGAGGGAACGTCGAGGACCGCCGAGAGTTCGGACAGCGGAACGCCGAGGGCAGTCAGCCGCTTGATCCGCAGGAGCTGGACCAGATGAGAGATGTCGTAGTGCCGGTAGCCGGTGCTGCTGCGCGGGGGCTCGGGGAGCAGCCCCACCTGGTGGTAATGGCGCACTGTGCGCACGGTGACTCCCGCGAGCGCGGCGATCTCACTGCTCAGCAATGGTCTGACTCCTCAGGTGCTGGATCAGCGGGGTCCTGGGTGGGACGGGCGGCGCCGGATCCGGATCGGGCCTCGCGCGGTGGCGAGGTCGACCACGACGCCGCGCTGGGTGATGTCTACGGAGCCCGCGGCGACGAGGCGCTGAGCGGCTGACCGCGCCGCATCCATCTGGTCCCGCCAGTCATCACCTGCCACCGCGCGAGCAGCCTCCGAGGGGCAGATCGTGGCGGTCTCGGCCCGTTGCGCGAGCAGGTCGAGGATCGCGCGTTCCATGTCGCGGTCCGAGACTGCCGGAAGGGGTTCGTCCATGGCATCAGTGTCTCGCATCTGCGGCGTCGTGTCTGTGGCCTTGTGGAGACCGGCGCATCGAAGCGACTTTCGCAGGCAGGGCAGCGAAAAGCCCCGTCGATGCTTCAAGGAGCATCAACGGGGCTCTGCGCTTCAGTTCTTGCTGGCTGCCGGCTGCTGGTTCTGCGCCGGTGCAGAGCCCGTGTGATGGGACTCGGAGATCGCCTCGCCGATCGCAGCGCCCTGGACCTTCGCCTGCAGGATCGATCCCAGGTCGATGCCGGTGGCGGCTTCGACCCGTTTGAACACCCCGGCCAGCGCCACGGAGGCCTCGCCGTCGAAGTGCTTGGAGGCACCGGATTCGCCGGAGCCGCCGATCAGCGTCATCGAACCGATGTTCGCGTAGCCGGCGGCGAAGGAGTCCATGAGCTGTGGCAGCACCGCGAGGGCCTCGCGAGCCAGCACGGCTTCCTGGTTCTCGCGCAGAGCTTCTGCCTCCGCGCGGATGGCGGCGGCCTTGGCCTCGCCCTCTTCTCGGATCGCGGTGGCCTCGGCCTCGGAGCGCTTCAGACGCGCTCGAGCCTCGGATTCGGCGACGAGCGCTCCTGCCTCAGCGGCCTTGGTGCGCTCGTAGGCCTCCGCGTCGGCGCGCTTCTGCTGCTTGTAGAGATCAGCATCGGCGACACGCTTGACCTCGGCGTCGAGCTCGGCCTGTCGATTCTCGGCTCGCTGACCGAGCACCTCCTGGCGCGCCTTCTCGCCCGCCAGGGCTTCGGCCTGCTCGGCCTGTGCGCGGGCCTGACCCACCCGAGAGGTGGCAGCAGCCTTGTTCGAGTCGTATTCGGTCTCCTCGATCAGGTTCTGCTCGTTGTTGAAGATGCGTTCCTTGGCGATCGCGCGCTCGGCGTTGGTCGCGGCGATCTCCGCGGCCTGGCGTTTAGCCTCGATCTCCGGTGCGCCCAGGGATGCGATGTATCCGGAGTCGTCGGTGATCTCGCGGATCTGGAACGAGTCCAGCAGCAGTCCCTGGGTCTGCAGCTCCGGAGAGATCGATTCGGAGATCTCATCGGAGAACTTCTGCCGATCCCGCATCAGCTGGATCACGGTCTGCTGCGCCATCAACCCGCGCAGCGCACCTTCGAGCTGGTCCTGGGTGTACTCGACCACTGCATTGTCCTGGGAGGCGAAACGCTCAGAGGCTGCCTTGACGTCCTCGTCCGCGCTGCCGATCTTGACCAGGGCGACGGCCTCGGCGTTGATGGTGACATTGTCGTGGCTCTGCGCCGTCACGGTCATCAGGACCTGACGGGAGCGCAGGGAGATGATCTCGTGGCGCTGCCGAATCGAGTTGACCAGTGCGCGGCCGTTGACGATGACCTGTTTGGGGCGTGAGCCGGGAAGGTCCGAGCGCGACGCCTTACCGGTGACCACCAGCGCTTCATCCGCCCGGGCGACCTTGGTCCAGGCCCGCATCATCAGCAGGGCGACGGTGCCGATCAGCACCGCGGCGATGAGCACCGCGATCACGATGGCCAGCGTGCCGCCCGTTGTCAGAATGTCCATCCGTCAGTACCTCTATCTACGTGGGCGGTCAGATCAGCCGCGAGTCGCGAGGTGACGTGACCGCTCTGCTTCGTGGGCTCATGCACCGCGCGCAATGAACGACAAAGCACCCCGGACATAAACTGACGCTGATCTGAACAAAACCTAGAGGTCAACAGATGTATGCACTGTGTCCTGGTGAGATTCGACGCCGTGTGGGGCTGTACAGGCCTGGATGACTGTCAGGCCGCCGATGCGACCAGTTGCCTGGCGCAAACAATATTTCGGGAGCCTGTGCGAATGAGGGTCGGAGATCGGCATGCCGATCACCAGGGCGGGGCCGAGGGGTCTGGTATCGACTCGGACCTTGAAGGTCAGCGACCCTCGGGTGCGCGGAGCCCGCCGAGGATGATCTGCTTCACGGTCTCCGCCAGAGCCGCGTCCGGGGCGCCGCCGACCGGGCGGTACCAGTCCACGATCGAGTTGATCGTGCCCATGGCCAGGCGGGAGGCGGTGCGGGCGTCGACGTCCTGACGCAGGTCACCGTCCTGCTGGGCCTGCCGGATGAGTTCGGCGATGCGCAGCGTGATTTCGCGGCGCCGCTGGAGCGCCTTGACCTCCATCTCGGAGTTCCCACGCAGCCGCAGCAGCAGCGTCACATAGGGCAATGAAGTGGTCAGCACCTTCACCGATTCGCTCAGGATCATCTCCAGCTCGGCCACCGCGGAGGCGTCCAGCGCCTCGGCCTCGGTGACCACGCGCTCCAACTCGGCCAGCGAGCGGTTCAGCGCGATGTCGAGGATCTCTTCCTTGGAGCTGACATGGTGGTAGATCGCCGACTTGGAGATGCCCAGCTCCCGGGAGAGTGCGCCCATGGAGGTCGCCTCGTAGCCATGGCGGTTGAACGTCTCGACGCAGACGGTGATGAGCCCCTCGCGGTCATAGCCGGGGCGGCCCCGGCGGGAGGCGGACGCCGTGGTCGAAGTGGTGGTCATGACTCCACCCTAGTCGCGCGACTATCGCGGCCGCTGATCATAGATTCGGCGCAGCTTGCCCGAGGAGCGCGCCAGGGAGCCGGGCTCCTCCACGCTGATCTTGCAGCTGGAGCCGACCTTGACCTTGATCTGCCGCGCCAGCTCCGCACCTGCCGTCTCCGCCTGCTCGGCGGAGGTCTCGGGGCGGCGTTCGATGTGCACGGTCATCTCATCCATTTTTCCGGGCCGGGCCAGGCGCAGCTGGAAGTGCGGGGAGAGCTCCCTGATCTCCAGGGCGATCTCCTCGATCTGGGAGGGGAAGAGGTTGACCCCGCGCAGAATGATCATGTCGTCGCTGCGTCCGGTGATCCGACCCATGCGACGGTGACCGGGGCGTTCGGAACCCGGCAGCAGCCGAGTCAGGTCATGGGTGCGGTAGCGGATGATCGGCAGCGCCTGCTTGGTCAGCGTGGTGAAGACCAGCTCACCGTGCTCGCCGGTGCGCAGCACCTCTTCGCTGATCGGGTCGATGATCTCCGGGCGGAAGTGGTCCTCCCAGATCGTGGAGCCGTCCTGACGCGCCACCGACTCGCCGGCGACGCCGGGGCCCATCACCTCGGAGAGGCCGTAGATGTCGCAGGCCTTCAGCGCGAAGGTCTGTTCGATCTCGTGGCGCATCTTGTCCGTCCAGGGTTCGGCGCCGAGCACTGCGACCTCCAGGGAGGTCTCCCGCGGGTCCACCCCGGCGGCGCGGAAGGCGTCGGCCAGGGCGAGCAGGTAGGTGGGGGTGCACAGGATCACCCGGGGCTTGAAGTCCTGGATGAGCTGGACCTGCTTCTCGCTCTGGCCGCCGGACATCGGGATCACCGTGGCCTTGAGCTTCTCGATCCCGTAGTGGGCGCCGAGGCCGCCGGTGAACAGGCCGTAGCCGTAGGCATTGTGCACCAGATCTCCCGGGCGGGCCCCGGAGTAGCGCAGGCAGCGGGCCAGCAGGGTGGCCCAGGTGTCGATGTCCTCGTCGGTATAACCGACCACGGTCGGACGCCCGGTGGTGCCGGAGGAGGCGTGCACCCGGCGGATCTGCTCCATCGGCACCGCGAAGGCCTTGAACGGGTAGGCGGCGCGCAGGAACTCCTTGTCGGTGAAGGGGAACTTCGCCAGGTCCTCCAGCGTCTGCAGGTCATCGGGGCCGACGCCGTGGGCGTCGTAGAGCTCGCGGTAGGCCGCGACGTTGTCGTAGGCGTGGCGCAGGGTCTGCTGCAGACGGGTGAGCTGGAGCGCCTCGATCTCCTCGCGGCTCATCAGCTCTTCGGTGTCAGGCAGTCCCGGCGCGGTCGCGGGGATCGCGGAGGCTTCGGTGTTGAGGATGCTCATCGGGTCACTTCTTTCCGGGGGAGGCGATGGTGCGCGAGCGGCCGCGGAAGACGCCGAGGAGGTCATCGCCGCGGGTGATCCTCACGTCGTAGACGCCGCTGCGCCCGGTGCTCGCCACTTCGACGGCTTCGGCGGTGATCGTCTCGCCGAGCAGGGCGGGTTTCAGGAAGTTGATGTCGACGCCGGAGGCCACGGTGATGGTGCCCTCGTCCAGGCTCGGGTGGTTGCAGGCCATGGCGAAGCAGGTGTCGGCCAGGGCGAAGATCATTCCCCCGTGGGCGATGTCGAAGCCGTTGGTCATGTCTTCGCGGATCACCATGCTGATCCGTGCATGGCCTGGATCTGCGGTGAGCACCACGATGCCGAGCGCCTCGGAGGCTCGATCATTCTCCAGCATCCGGTGCCGAGGCTGATCTGCGGTGCTCGGGGCTGCGGTGCTCGAGTTCAGGCCCTCGGGGGCGAGCTGGGTGGACTCAGTCATCGGTGCTCCTCATCGCATTTCTAGACCGAATGGTCGGTAAGTCAACTGAAGCACCGGAGTAGATGTGATGTCAAGCACAGTCGAGGCAGGTCCACCTGCTGGCTCGACGACGACGCGCTATTCGCGCAGCGCGGCGGTGTATCCCGAGCGGAAATCCGGGTGCAGGAGCTCGCCGAGCAGGCGGTGCAGCAGTGATCCGTCGAGGGCCTTGCCGTGGCCCGCGCGCAGCAGCTCGGACGTGAAGATGTCTGCACCGGCAGGATCTGCGCTGGACATATCGGCGCCGGACAGACCGGAATCGGTCAGCACGGAGCCGGAGGGGGAGTCGCCATGACGGCGGACCGGGGAGTTCAGCGGCACCGAATCCAGGACCTCGGGCGCGAGCCGCGGATCGCTCCACGGACGAGGGAGTTCCAGCTGGTCGGCCATCCAGTTGTGCACCACGCCCAGGGGCACCGGAAGCTTGTCCACGCCCAGCACGAGGGCCGGCGGGGCCGCGGCGGTCAACAGTTCGACGGCGGCGCGCGCGGCGTCGTCGGAATGGATGCGGTTGGAGATCCGCCAGGCATCATGATCGTCCTGGCCTGCGGCTTCGCCGACCGCACCGTAGCGCAGCTGCTTGATCAGCCGGTCGCGTCCGGGCCCGTAGATCCCGGAGAGTCGCAGGATCCCGCTGCGCGCGCGGGCGGAGGACTCGACCCCGGCCTCCCGCCACTGCTGCAGCAGCGCCTCGGTGCGGGCGAGGATCTCACCGGTCGGGCTGGCGGGAGTCAGCGCGGCGGACTCGTCCACCCGGCCCTGAGCGTCTCCGAGGACCGAGGTGGAGGACACCAGAAGCACCTGCACGGTCTCGGCGAGGCCCGCCTGCGTGATCCGGTCCAACACCCGTTCGAGGCCGCGCAGGTAGACCTGCTCGTAGCGCTCCGGATCCCGGGTGCCGGCGGCGGGGGAGAAGACCACCGCGGCGGTGTCCGAGGGCAGGGTCGGGATGCTGGACTCCTCGGTGAGGTCCATGGCTGCGCCGTCGAAGGCGGCGGGCAGACGTTCCGGGCTGCGCCGCCACCCGGTGACGCTGAAGCCTCGGTCCAGCAGTCGGGTTCCGATCCGGGTGCCGACGTCGCCGCAGCCCACCAGCACGGCGCGTGGAGCGGGTGAGTCGGCGGGCAGCGGAGCGGCGGAGGAAGTCATGCACCGAGCCTAGCGATATCCGGCAGGATCCGGTGATCAGTGCAGGTCAGAAGTTGACTTGTCAGTGACGAACCACCCCGACCCCCTGAGAAGAGCGCCGGATGATGAGCCCCAAAGACGCACTGCTTTCCACTGCAGCGATCGCCGCAGCGCTTGCGCTGACCAGCTGCGGATCCTCCGATGATGAGCTGCCACCGGACGAACCGACGCAGCAGAGCTCGGCACCCTCCGAGGACCCGACAGAGTCGACCGAGACGGAGGAGCCCGCTGCGATGGAGGAGCCCGCCGAGGAGAGCGAGTCCGACGAGGGCAACGAGTCTGAGGAGCCGAGCAATGATGACGGCGTCGACGAGTCCGAGACTCCGAACCTGGAGGAGACCTCGGAGGAAGGTTCGGAGGAGGACTCCGAAGCCGTTGATCTCAGCGGGTTCAGCACCGAGCTCCAGGCGAGCGAGGACTTCACCGACTTCCAGCTCGACGTCGGGCACAACACGATGCAGGTCCTCGACGACGTCCGGCTCGGCTCCCACGAGGGCTATGAGCGGATCGTGCTGGAATACGCGCTGGACACGGATCTCGCGCACCAGGCCCAGTACATCGAGCCCGGAAGTCAGGGGGAGGGCTTCAGCGAGGTTCCGGACGATCTGACCGGGGCGAGCTGCTCATCGACGTCCTCGGCACCACCGGCGGACCCGAGGCCGAGGCCGCCGCATGGACCGAGTCCTGGACCCCGGAGACCGAGGCGGCGATGGTGCGCCAGATCCAGCCCGGCGAGCTGCTCGGCGGCGAGAGCCAGGTGCTGATCAGTCTGGATCAGGAGCGCGACTTCCGGGTCCAGCAGCTGGATGATCCGGTGCGGATGGTGCTGGACATCGCACAGGAGTAGGCCCACCACGTCGGGTGTCGCCGCGGCAGACGCAGAAGAACCCCCGTCAGGACTGCTCCCGACGGGGGTTCTTCTTCACAAAGGTGGCGGAGGCGGGGAGATTTGAACTCCCGGTCCGCTTTGAGGCGGACACTTCATTAGCAGTGAAGCCCATTCGGCCGCTCTGGCACGCCTCCTGTGCCCACGAATTCGGCGAACCGTTCTCGTGCGCCCGTCTAGACTAGCGGTTCGTCCAGGAAACTGACAAAGCGCGCGCTCGCAGTAGCCTGGTCGGGACCAGACGGCCGCAGAATCCACCAGGAGAACACGCCACCCATGCCCCGCCAGACCGAGGAACGCAGTGTCGCGCTGATCGGTGCCGGACCCCGCGGCACCTCCTTCCTGGAGCGGCTCCTGGCCGCGGTGGAGAACGGCACGGTGAAGCACGCCGCGCTGGAGCAGGGCACACCGTCCCCTCGGCTGCGCATCCTGGTCATCGACCCGGCGCCGCACGGTCCCGGTCGGGTCTGGAACCCACAGCAGTCCCCGCTCTACCTGATGAACACCCCGGCCAGCTTCCCCACTGCGGCGCCCGCCGGCGCCACCCAGACCCAGCTGCCGGCGTCGTCGGCCTCACGCTCCTTCGCGCAGTGGCGGCACGAGCACGAGGCCGAGGAGACCGCCACCTCGGTGCGCGCCGACGGCTTCGAGCCGCCGGTGCCGAAGGGGATCGACCACGGCGGGACCGACACCGACTACCCCACTCGCGCCGCGTACGGGCAGTACCTCAGCTGGCTGCACACCGAGGTCTGCGCGGCGCTCGCAGAGCAGCCCGGCATCACCGTGGAGCACCAGCACGCGGAGGTCACCGAGCTGCGCCGCGCCGACTCCGGCTACGAGCTCACCCTCAATGACACCCCTCAAGACCCAGACGACGCCGCCCGCCCGGCCTCAGCTGATCGGCTGCGCGTCGATCAGGTCGTGCTCGCGCTCGGTCACATCCCAGCCGGACTGAACGAATCCGGCGAGCACTTCACCGAGGTCGCCGAGCAGCTCGGGCTGCACTACCAGCCGCCCGCGATCCCCACCGAGGTGGACTACTACTCGCTGCCCGCGGGCGAGAACGTCCTGGTCCGCGGGATGGGGCTGAACTTCTTCGACCTGATGATCCAGGCCAGCGTCGGCCGTGGGGGAGCGTTCCACGAACACACCGACCGCCCCGCCGGGCAGCGCCTGGAATACCTCGCCACCGGGGACGAGCCGCATCTGGTGGCCGGATCCCGGCGCGGCACCCCCTACCGGGCCAAGTCCACCGCGCTCACCGAGGCGCCCGGCTTCGCCCCGGTGGGAGTGAGCCTGCACCACTTCAGCCCCGAGGCGGTGGCCGCGGCCGAACGACGCCACGATGTGCTCGACTTCTCCGCCCACCTCTGGCCGCTGATGCAGCGCGACGTGCTGCGCACCTACTACCGGACCCTCGTGGAGCTGGTCCCGGAGCTCTTCGACCCCGGTTTCGATGCGGCCCTGGATGAACTCCTGGCGGACACCCACCTGGGCGAGGCGGTGCTGCAGACCCGCGGCCAGCGACTGCTGCGCGAACTCGCCCCCGATGTCCTCTGGTTCGACATCCGCTCCCTCGGCAGGCCCTTCGGCGGACTGACCTTCGAATCCGCCGAGCAGTACCAGCAGCATATGAGCGCCTACCTGGAGGACGACGCCGCCACCTCCGCCGCGGGGGTGCGCAGCCCGGTGAAGATGGCGATCGGTGCGCTGCACCTGGCCCGGATGGAGGTCAAGGCGCTGATCAGCCAGGGCCGGGTGTCCCAGTCCAGCCAGATCAGCGAGATCGAGGGCTGGTTCGAATCCCTGGTGGAGGGCTTGGCCAGCGGCCCGCCGCTGCAGCGGATCGAGGAGCTCGCCGCGCTCACCCGCGCCGGGATCGTGGAGTTCCTCGGACCCGAGCCGATCTTCGACGTGGACCGTGAGACCGGCTTCTACACGGCCGAGTCCCCGGCTGTGGCCGCCCCGGCATACCAGGCGCGCTGGCTGCTGGAGGCGATGATGCCGGCCAACCGGGTGCAGCTCTCCCGCTCGCCCCTGGTGGCCGGACTGCTGCGCAGCGGCCTGGCCCGGCCGCGCGAACTCGTCGACGCCTCCGGGGCGCCGCGAGCAGGAAAGGGCTTCGACGTGACCCCCCTCCCGCACCGGCTGATCCCGATGGACCGCGCCGAGCCGGAGGAGATCTACGTGCTGGGCCTGCAGCTCAGCTCGGTCCAATGGGGCACCGCGATCGCCGCCGAGGCCGGCGGGGACGTGGACTCCTCCGCCCGGTCCCTGGCAGACGCCGACGCCGCGGCCCGCGCGATCCTCACCGGTCCGGTCCGCGCGACTACAGGATCGCCCGCCCAGGATTGAGCCGGCACTCCGGATCGAACACGTCCTTGATCCGGCGCTGCAGCGCGATGACCTCCGCAGACTGCTCCCAGTCCAGCCAGCGCAGCTTATAGGTCCCGATCCCGTGCTCCCCGGTGATGGTCCCGCCCATCTCCAACGCCAGCCGGACCGAGCCGTCCAACGCCGCATGCAGCCGGGACATCGCCGAGGCCGGAAGGTCGCTCTCGGCGGCGTCGACGGTCGTGGGGTCAAGGTTGCTGGGGTCGATCGTGACGGGGGCAGCCTCAGGTGCAGCGGGGGAGGCCGCGTCGTCGTCGGCTGTCGTCTCAGAGACGGCGCTGGGACTCAGCTCGGAGCTGGGGACGCTGAAGGTGGGGTGCAGGTTGCCGTCCCCGGCGTGCGCCACCACCTTGAGCTGGACCTGGTGTTCCTCGGCGAGGTCCTCGATCGCACGGATGTAGTCCACCAGCCGGGAGCGCGGGACCGCGACGTCCTCACCCACGCGCACCTCGGTGGCGATGCCGTCGCCGCGGGCGTGCCGGCGCAGCTCGATCAGCCGCTCGGACTCGGCGGAGCCGGGGTCGCTCACAGTGGCCCCGAGTCCGCGCAGCACGTCGCGGATGATCTCGGCCTCGATGGCGGCGCCGTGCCCGTCGGTCTGGATCAGCAGCAGCGTGTTGCCGCGCTGGGCCAGGTCCGAGCCCTGCGCCTGGTCCAGGGCGAGCATCGTGTTGCGATCCAGCAGCTCCGTGATCGCCGGCTGCACCCGGGCCTTGCCGATCTCCAGCACGCCCTGCGCCGCCGTGGTCAGCTCCTCGAAGAACGCGGCGATGGTCTCGGTGTGCGGGCTCAGGTGGCGCAGGCGCACGGTCACCCCGACGACGATGCCCAGCGTCCCCTCCGAGCCGACGAACAGGCTGGTCAGGTCGTAGCCGGCGACCCCCTTGAACGTGGCCTGGCCGGTGTGGATCAGCGTGCCGTCGGCGAGCACCACGTCCAGGGCCAGCACCGAATCCCGGGTCACCCCGTATTTGGCGCAGCGCAGCCCGCCTGCGTTGGTGGCGACGTTGCCGCCGATCGTGGAGGTGCGGTAGCTCGCCGGGTCCGGGGCGTACATCAGCCCGTGCTCCGCGGCGGCGGCGTTCAGATCGGCGTTGATCACGCCAGGTTCGACCACGGCGACCTCGTCCTCCGGCCGCATCGCGAGGATCTGGTTCATCCGGGTCAGGTTCAGCACCACGGAGCCCTCGGTGGAGTTGGCCCCACCGGAGACCGAGGTCCCGGCGCCCCGGGTGATCAGCGCGAAGCCGTGCTCGGCCGAGAGTCGCACGAGCCGCTGCACGTCCTGGGTCGACTCGGCGAAGACGACGGCGCGCGGCGGGTGCACCTGCCAATGCTCCAGCGGCCCCTTGTCCACCGCGTGGGCGTCGAGCTCGGCCGGGTCGGTGGTCAGGGCGTGCGGCGCGAAGGCGCTGCGCAGGGCTTTCAGGACATCGTTGTCGGAGGCGCTCATGGGAGATGAGTCTAGGTCAGGGCGCGCCCCCGGCCCCGGCTGAAAAATCGTAGCTCTGTGGCGGATCGTGGAGCTAGAGCGCTACGACAAAGCGACAGCTCTACGATTTTTCGCCAGGCCGGGGCTGAACGTGACGAACTGCGAACCCCGCCCGGAGTCAGCACTTGCACGCAGGCATTCCGCCATGCAGACTTGTGCCTAGGTCAAGAGTGCCAGCGCAAAACCCCGGTTTGCTGGCCGGCAACCCTCCAGTTCGCGGTGGGGTGCCCCGGGTGACGACCTGGCTGCGGCAGTCTTCAGGAAGCTTCATCGACTGACCGTGGCAAGCGCGGGCCACACACCAGTGCGGGCCCAACACCCCAGTCCTCAGGACAGGGCCGTACAGGATCTTCGCGCCGGCAGCTCGATCACCCGCAGCGACGTTCATATCCGGTCCAGGTCCTGGGCCGCATTGAACGGAGAATCCTTTGAGCAACGAGACCAACTGGCAGTTCGAGACCCAGCAGATCCACGCCGGAGTCGCCCCCGACCCGGTCACCGGAGCACGGGCGCTGCCGATCCAGCAGACCACCTCCTTCGTCTTCCCCGACACCGCCGCCGCCGCGCGCCGCTTCGGCCTCGAAGAGATCGCCCCCATCTACTCGCGCATCGGCAACCCCACGGTCCAGGCCGTGGAGGACAAGATCGCCGCCCTCGAGGGTGGGGTTGGGGCGCTCGCCGTCGGCTCCGGCCAGGCCGCCACCTCGCTGGCACTGCTGAACATCGCCCACGCCGGCAGCCATATCGTCGCCTCACCCACGCTCTACGGCGGCACGCAGAACCTCTTCAAGCACACGCTGCCGAAGTTCGGCATCGAGGTCTCCTTCGTGGAGGACCCCGATGACCTGGAGTCCTGGCGCGCCGCCACCCGGGAGAACACGGTGGCCTTCTTCGGTGAAGCCGTGGCGAACCCGCGCGGCGACGTGCTCGACATCGAGGGCGTCGCCTCGGTGGCGCACGAGTTCGGCGCACCGCTGATCATCGACTCCACGCTGACCACGCCCTACCTGATCCGGCCCTTCGACTTCGGCGCCGACGTCGTCGTGCACTCGGCGACGAAGTTCCTCGGCGGGCACGGAACCGCCATCGCCGGGGTGATCGTGGACTCCGGACGCTTCGACTACTTCGCCCACCCGGACCGCTTCCCCGGCTTCTCGACCCCCGATGAGAGCTACCACGGGCTGGTCTTCGGCCGGGATCTCGGGGCCGAAGGGATCTTCGGAGTCAACCTCTCCTTCATCCTCAAGGCCCGGGTCCAGCTGCTGCGCGACTTCGGACCGGCGCTGTCCCCGCACAACGCCTTCGAGATCAACCTGGGCCTGGAGACGCTCTCGCTGCGGATCGAGCGCCACGTCGAGAACGCCCAGAAGGTCGCCGAATACCTCGAGGCCCACCAGGACGTGCGGCGGGTCTACTACTCCGGCCTGCCGTCGAGCCCCTGCTTCGAGCGCGCCCAGAAGTACCTGCCCCGCGGGTCCGGGGCGGTGCTGTCCTTCGAGCTCGCCGGTGGGGCAGCCGACGACGTCGCGGCGCAGGCCCGCGCGGGCCAGGCCTTCGTGGACGCTCTGGAGCTGCACTCGCTGGTGGCCAACGTCGGCGACGTCCGCTCGCTGGTGATCCACCCGGCCTCGACCACGCACAGCCAGCTCAGCCCCGCCGAGCAGCGAGCCGCCGGGGTCAAGCCCGGACTGGTCCGGCTCTCGGTGGGCCTGGAACACATCGACGACATCATCGCCGACCTGGCCCAGGGCTTCGAGAAGGCAGCCCAGGCCGCCGCCGACGCGGCGGGCGCCTCCGGGGCCGATGCGCAGAATGTGACGAAGCAAGAAACCGCCGCGGCGGTCTGAGGTTAGGGTGATCAGGTGCTGAATGACTTTGGGAACCGACCTGCCGGGGCGCTGAAGACCCTTGAGGTCGGCGCGTACACCTTTGAGACCGGCGGGCAGCTGCCCGGAGTCACTCTCGCCTACGAGACCTGGGGCACGCTCAATGAGGACGGCAGCAACGCCATCCTCGTCGCGCATGCCCTCACCGGCGACTCCCACGTCGCCGCGACCGCAGCGGACCCTTCCATCGGATGGTGGGAGGGGCTGCTCGGACCCGGTCGCCCGATCGACACCGAGCGCTGGTTCGTCATCGCCCCGGCCATGGTCGGCGGCTGCTACGGCTCCACCGGACCCGCCTCCCTGGATCCCGAGGGGAAGCCCTATGGCTCCCGATTCCCCTTCGTGACCATTCGCGATTCCGTGCATCTCGAAGCCCGGCTGGCTCAGGCCCTGGGCATTCGGAAGTTCCACACGGTGATCGGCGGATCCATGGGAGGCGCCCGGGCGCTGGAATGGGCCGTCACCTACCCGGAGATGGTCGAAGGCGTGGCCGTCTTCGCCTGCGGAGCGGCGTCCACCGCGGAACAGATCGCCTTCGGCCAGGCCCAGGTGCTGGCCGTGGAGAACGACCCGAACTTCGCTGGCGGCGACTACTACGGCGGCCCCGCACCGCAGGCCGGCCTCGGGCTGGCCCGACGGATCGCGCACATCACCTACCGCGCCGAATACGAGCTGGCGGTGCGCTTCGGCCGCTCCGCACAGGGCTCCGAAGACCCGTTCGGCTTCTCGGAGCGCCGACGCGGGCGCTACCAGGTGGAGTCCTATCTCGACCACCAGGCGGAGAAGCTGCTGCAGCGCTTCGACCCCAATGCCTACATCGTCCTCGCCGAGGCGCTGATGAGCCACGACGTCGGCCGCGGACGCGGGGGAGTGGACCAGGCCCTCGCCGGAGTCACCGCGGTGCCGTTCCTCGCCGCCGTGACCACCGACCGGCTCTACTTCCCGGCCCAGTCCCAGGAGATCGCCGACGCGATTCCCGGGGACCACCGGGTGCACATGATCGACTCACCCATCGGGCACGACGGCTTCCTCACCAGCGCCGAGCAGCTCGGCGAGGCCATGCGGGAGACGCTGCGGCTGGACAGCCGGGCACCGCTGCGCCTCTGACACAGGGTGACCTGAAACAGCGGTTTCGGGCCGTCATTCTGCTGTAACACCTGATCGGGCAGACTTGATCGGGACGAGGAGAGTGATCCATGAGCCTGCCCACCAGCCAGCAGTCCCGCGTCCAGCGTGGCGTTGAAACCAGCCCCGAGCCCATCCTGCAGCCCGGGGAGCATCTGCCCGAGGGTGCCCGCTACCTGTCCGCCGCTGCAGAGAACATCTTCTGGGGTCGCCTGCCCTGCGCCACCGACGTCCCTGTGCTGCACATCCAGCCCGGGGAGCAGGTCGTCATCGACACGCTCTCCCACGAAGGCATCCTGGAGGACCAGGGTAGGGACCCGGCCGGCTATTTCGCCAGCCACGGGGTCCCCGCTGAGCATGTGCTCACCGACGCGATCGAGCTCGCCGCCAGCGAGCATGCCCGGGATCCGCGTGTCGACGGCCCGCATGTGAACACCGGCCCGATCCACGTGGCGGGCGCTCAGCCCGGAGACCTGCTGAAGGTCACCATCGACAAGCTCCAGCGCCGCGTGCCCTATGGCATCATCTCCAACCGGCACGGCAAGGGGGCGCTGAACGGCGAGTACCCGCGCGGCGAAGCCAATGTGTCGATCTTCGCGGCCGTGGAGCCCGACGACGCCGGCGTCCCCCGCGGCTGGATGGCCCCGAGGGCCGGCGCCCCGCGGCAGCTCAGGTTCGACCTCGCCCCCTTCTTCGGGACCATCGGAGTGGCCGTGGCCGGCGACGTCCGGCCCCACTCGGTGCCGCCCGGCGCCCACGGCGGGAACATCGACATCAAGGTCCTGACCGAAGGGACCTCGCTCTACCTCCCGGTCCAGGTGCCCGGAGCGCTCGCCTTCGTCGGAGATCCGCACTTCGCCCAGGGCGACGGCGAGGTCGCGCTCACCGCCATGGAAGCCTCGCTGCGCGGACACCTCCGCTTCGACGTCGTCCCCCGGGAGCAGGCGCTGCGCGCCTTCGGCGAGCAGATCGGACCGCTCGCAGAGACCACCGATCATTTGATCCCCACCGGCATGGACGAGGACCTCGACATCGCGGTGCGCAACTGCGTGCGCAACGCCATCGTGCTGCTCCAGGCCCGCTGGGGGCTCGACGCCGAACACGCCTACGCCTACCTCTCCGCCGCCACCGACTTCAACATCTCCCAGGTGGTCGACATCGTCAAAGGCGTCCACGCGAAGGTCTCGGTCAAAGACTTCGCGGGGCTGTGATGGAACCCGCCCACACCGATTCGACGGTCTGGCGGGTCCGCGGCGACTCCGGCGCCCCGCTGCTGCCAGCGACCGGAACCGGAGCGCTCGACGGGCACACCCTCGCGGTGAAGGACCTCTATGCCGTGGCCGGGCACCGGATCGGTGCGGGCAACCCGGTGTGGCTCGCCGAGGCGCAGCCCCAGACGACCACCGCGACCGCGGTGGCCCAGCTGCTCGACGCCGGCGCCGCGATCACCGGGATTGCGCAGACCGATGAGTTCGCGCTCTCCCTGGCCGGAACCAACCAGCACTACGGCACGCCGCCCAACCCGGCTGCCCCGGCGCGGATCAGCGGTGGGTCCAGCTCCGGCTCCGCCTCCGCCGCGGCGCTGGGTCAGGCCAGCATCGGACTGGGCACCGACACCGGCGGCTCCATCCGGGTGCCCGCCTCCTACCAAGGGCTCTGGGGCATCCGCAGCACCCACGGCGCCATCGCCCTGGACGGCGTCCAGCCGCTGGCGCAGAGCTTCGACACCGTCGGCTGGATGACCCGCGACCCGGGCGCACTCGCCGCCGTCGCGCAGGTGCTGCTCGCCCAGACCGGCCGCCACGCCGGCCGCCACATCGGGGAGCCCGCTCTCGCTCCCGACCCTGGGCTGAAGCTCATCCCGAGTCTGTTCGACCAGGTGGAGCCGGAGGTCGCCGATGCGGTGCGCGCCGCGCTCGACGCCCAGGCGAGCCCCGCCGTCGAACGCCGACTCGAGAGTGCCCCGGTGCAGCTGCACGAGCTCGAGGGTGTCTCACCCGAGATGCACGCCGCCTGGTTCGAGGCGTTCCGGATCATCCAGTTCCGGGAGGCCTGGGCGAACCACGGCGAGTGGATCGCCGGCCACTGGGAGGCGATGGCATCGGACGTCGGCGCCAGGTTCCGGATGGCCAGCGAGCTCACCGCCGACCAGGAGATGCAGGCCAGGGCGCTGGCGGCAGGAGCCCGCCGGATCATCCGGGGCTGGGTCGGGGAGGGGATCCTCGCGGTGCCCTCCGCGGCAGGGCCCGCCCCGCTGCGCGAGGCCGCAGCCCTGGGCGGCGCCGTCATCGAGGAACATCGCCGCGGCACCATGATGCTGACCTGCCTGGCCGGCCTGGCGGGGCTTCCTGTGGTCAACGTCCCGCTGCGCACCCGGGCAGGACTGCCCACGGGCGTCTGCCTGATCGGCCCGGCTGGCAGCGACATCGCCCTGATCCACCACGCCGCGGCCTTCCATGGACACCTCCGCACGCGGGCACCTGGGCGCACTCGCGGCATCGACGACAAGGACATCCATGAAGCTGACTGAATTCAATGCCGCGCCCCCCGAGGAGCTCACCGAGCTGATCGCCTCCTGCGCCCCGATCCCCTCCTGGCGGGCCGCGCTGCTGGCCCGGCGTCCCTACGCCAGCGTCGAGGAGCTCACTCAGGTCGCGGCAGAGATCGCCCAGGACTGGACCGACCTGGAGGTCGACGCCGCCCTGGAGCACCACCCCCGCATCGGTGAGAAGGTCCAGGGCGCAACGCGGGAAGCACTGGCCTCCCGGCGGGAACAGGGAAGCCTCAGCGAGGACGAGATCGCGCAGCAGGAATGGATCAGCGCGAATCAGGCCTACGAGGACCGCTTCGACCGGATCTTCCTGATCCGGGCCGCCGGACGCACCCCGGCGGAGATGATGACCCAGCTGACGCTGCGGCTGCAGAACACCCACGATGAGGAGGCCGGAATCCGTCGCGAGCAGCTGGCCGAGATTGCGGTGCTGCGTCTGGAACACAGCGTTTCCTGAGGATACGTCCCCGTTTCATAAATGAAACAATAGTTTCAGTATCATGGTGTCCATGAGCTCCAGCCAGATCAATCCGCCCCCACGGCTGCTGATGGGCCCCGGCCCGATCAACGCCGACCCGCGCGTGCTGCGCGCCATGTCCGCCCAGCTCGTGGGCCAGTACGATCCGGCCATGACCGGGTACATGAATGAGGTCATGGAGCTCTACCGCGGGGTGTTCAAGACCGCCAACGAGGCGACCGTGCTGGTGGACGGCACCTCCCGGGCCGGCATCGAGGCCGCGCTGATCTCCCTGATCGAACCCGGCGCCAAGGTGCTGGTCCCGATCTTCGGCCGCTTCGGGCACCTGCTCAAGGAGATCGCGGTGCGCGCCGGAGCCGACGTCGCCGTCCGCGAGAAGGCCTGGGGCCAGGTGTTCACCCCCGAGGAGATCGAACAGGCCATCATCGAGGAGCAGCCCACCCTGCTCGCGCTGGTCCAGGGCGACACCTCCACCACGATGAACCAGCCGCTCGCCGACATCGGCGCCATCTGCCGGGCCCACGGCGTGCTGTTCTACACCGACGTCACCGCCTCCCTGGCCGGCAACGAGTTCCGCGCCGATGACTGGGGAGTCGACGCCGTCACCGCCGGCCTGCAGAAATGCCTCGGCGGTCCCTCCGGCTCCGCGCCGATCAGCCTCTCCGACCGTGCCGTGGAGGTCATCCGCTCCCGCCGCCACGTGGAGGAGGGCATCGCCGACGGCACGGAGGGTCGCGGCCGCCGGATCGCCTCGAACTACTTCGACCTGGCGATGATCCTCGACTACTGGGGCCCGCAGCGGCTGAACCACCACACCGAGGCCACCTCGATGCTCTACGGCGCCCGCGAATGCGCCCGGCTGCTGCTCGAGGAGGGCATCGACACCTCCATCGCCCGGCACCAGCTCCACGGCGCGGCGATGCTCGCCGGGGTCCAGGGTCTGGGCCTGGAGGTCTTCGGCGACGTCGCGCACAAGATGAACAACGTGGTCGCCGTGCAGATCCCGGCCGGGATCGACGGCGACGCCGCCCGGCACGCGATGCTCCACGACTTCGGGATCGAGATCGGCACCAGCTTCGGCCCGCTGCATGGGAAGGTCTGGCGCATCGGCACGATGGGCTACAACGCCCGCAAGGACGCGGTGCTGCTCACCCTGGCCGCGCTGGAGCAGGTGCTGCGCGCCGGCGGTGCGAGCGTGACCCCGGGCGGGGGAGTCGGCGCCGCCACCGAGGTGTACCAGGGCGCCGTGACCTCCCAGAACGCCATGGCCTCCCAGAACGCCGCCGCGACCTCTCAGAACGCCGCCGCGACCAACCAGGCCGCCCGATGACCGGCGAGGTCCACACGACGAGCGAAGCCGCCCGGATCATGGCCCGGTGTGACGAGCTCGCGCAGATCAGCGCGATGCCTGACGGGATCCTGCGCGCCTACCTCACCGAGGAGCACCGCCGGCACAACGCGCTCGCCGCGCAGTGGATGGCCGGGGCCGGACTCCACGTCTGGCAGGATGCCGCGGGCAACCAGTGCGGACGCCTGGAGGGCGCCCGCTCCGGTCTGCCCGCCCTGATCATCGCCTCTCACCTCGACACCGTGCCCGACGCCGGCCGCTACGACGGGATCCTCGGCGTGCTGCTCGGGATCGAGACCGCACGCAGACTCGCCCCGCACGCCAAAGAGCTGCCGTTCGCGGTGGAGATCGTCGCCTTCGCCGACGAGGAGGGCGCCCGCTTCGGCGCCACCCTGCTCGGCTCCCGCGCCATGGCCGGCACCTGGGACGCGAACTGGTGGGAGGCCGTGGACGCCGAGGGTGTCACCATGGCCCAGGCCTTCTGGGACTTCGGCCTGGACCCCGAGAAGATCGACGGCGCCGCCCGGGCGCCCGAGGACCTGGTCGGCTATCTCGAGGCCCACATCGAACAGGGCCCCTACCTCGAGGCCGAGGGTCGACCGCTGGGCCTGGTCAGCTCCATCGCCGGAGCCCGCCGCTTCAAGCTCAACATCCTCGGGGAGGCCCGGCACGCCGGCGGCACCCCCTATGAACGTCGCCGCGACGCCCTGATCGGGGCCGCCCAGGCGGTGCTCGACGTCGAGCGGATCGGCCGCGACCGCGGGGTCATCGCCACGGTCGGCCAGCTCGAGGCCCGCCCCGGCGCGGTCAACGTGGTCCCCGGCGAGGTCGAGTTCTCCCTGGACCTGCGTGCCGAATCCGACACGCTGCGCGACTCTGCCTGGGACGAGATCCACGCCGCGCTGAGCGGATTCTGCGCGCAGCGGCGCCTCGAGCTGGTCATCGAGGAGATCCACTCGGCCCCCACGGTGAGCTGCTCGCCGAGGCTGCGCCGGGCGCTCGCCGTCGGGGTCGCCGAGACCGGGGACCACGACCCGATCACGCTGTACTCCCGAGCCGGGCACGACGCCATGGCGATGGCGGCGGTCACCGAGATCGGGATGCTCTTCACCCGCTGTGAGGACGGGATCAGCCACCATCCAGAGGAGAATGTGCTCGAGGCAGACGTTGCGCTCGCCCTGCAGGCCCTGGAGCGCGCCGTCTGGACAGTGGCCGCCGAGCAGCGAGAGTGAGCAGCAGATGACGAAGACCCCGGACACCGAGACACGATCAGGCACCGAGCCCCGATCTGACACCGAGTCCCGGCTCGACACCGAATCCCGGCTCGACACCGAGACCCGGATCGACGCGCGGATCGATGCCCGCTACGGAAGCCTCCCGCCGCAGGAGCGCCGCGTGGCCGACTTCCTGCTGGAACACCTCGGGGACCTCGCGATCTTCTCCGCCGCCGACATCAGCCGGGAGACCGGGGTCTCGAAGGCCACGGTGTCCCGGCTCTTCCGGAAGCTGGACTTCGAGGACTTCCGCGAGGTCAAGGACCACGCCCGAGCGCTGCGCAGTCGCGGGGTGCCCACCGCGGCCCCGGTGACCTCGGCGGACAACGACGCCTCCACCGGTGTCCAGCGCCACGAGGCCCGCGACCACGAGAACCTCGCCCGACTCGGGGCCGGCCTGGCCGAGGGCCGGCTGCAGCAGGCGGTGGAGATGCTCGCCGCCGCGGAACGGGTGACCGTGCTGGGCCTGCGCAACAGCTACCCGGTCGCGCTGCACCTGCACCAGCAGCTCATCCAGACCCGGTCCAAGGTGCGCCTGGCGCCCCAGCCCGGACAGACCCTGGGCGAGGAGCTCGCCGGCATCGGCGCCGGGGACCTCGTGGTGGCGGTGGGCTTCCGGCGTCGTCCGGTGGTCTTCGGCAAGGCCGTGCGGGCGGTGGCCGCGTCGTCGGCCCAGCTGCTCTGCCTCGGCGACTCCACCTCGCGGCACTACGCGATGGAGGCCGACTGCTGGATCGAGTGCCCGATCGACTCCGAGGGGGCATTCGACAGCTACGCCGCCGCGATGTCCCTGGTCAGCCTGCTGGCCAACGGGGTGCTCAACCGCCAGCTGGGCGCCGGACGCAAACGCATCTCCGCCATCGCGAAGGCCTACGACGAGCTCGACGAGCTCGAGCACTGAGATCACGACAGGAGCCACGATGAGCCTCATCACCACCCACGTCCTGGACACCAGCACCGGGACACCTGCCGCGGGCATCCAGGTCCTCCTGCGCGGACCGGACCAGCGCCAGATCGCCACCGGGACCACCGACGAGGACGGGCGCATCGGTGAGCTCGGCCCCGAGTCGCTGAGCCCCGGGACCTACGAGCTGATCTTCGCCACCGGGGAGCACTTCGACGCCCGCGGACTCGAGCACTTCTTCCCCCAGGTGACGCTGGCGTTCACCGTGGAGGCCTCCGCCGGGCACTATCACGTGCCGCTGCTGCTGAGTCCCTTCGGCTACACCACCTACCGAGGCAGCTGAGCGGGCAGTCCGGCCGCTCGCCCTGTCCCCGTCACGACTCCATCTCACCAGCCCCGCCCCCACCAGCCTCGCCCCAGCCCGCACCTCGCCCAGAAACAGGAGCACCCCATGAGCAGTTCCGACGTCGTCCTCGGTCCGAACCAGTACGGCAAGGCAGAGGTCCGAGTGGTCCGGGTCAACCGGGAGACCCCGGTGCACACCCTCATTGACCTCAATGTCAGCTCGATGCTGCGCGGCGACTTCACCGACTGCTACACCAGCGGGGACAACACCCGGGTGATCGCCACCGATACCCAGAAGAACACGGTCTACGCCTTCGCCAAGGAGCACGGGATCTCCACCCCGGAGGAGTTCCTGCTGCTCCTGGGTCGACACTTCACCGCCCAGGACGAGGTCAGCGGCGGGCGCTGGACCGCGGAGTCCTACCCCTGGGAGCGGATCCAGGTGCCCGGCCCCGACGGCACGCTGGGTGCCCATGAGCATTCCTTCGTGAAGTCCAAGCAGGAGATCCGCACCGCCGCGCTCACCGTCCAGGACGGGATCGAGCACCTGCTGGGCGGCTTCAGCGACCTCACCGTGCTCAAGACCACCGGCAGCGAGTTCTCCGGATTCCCCCGGGATCGCTACACCACCCTGCCCGAGGCCCAGGACCGGATCATGGCCACCGACATCACCGCGCGCTGGCTCTTCGCTGCAGAGCCGGGGGCGCCGGGCCCCGGGTCCCCGGATGAGGCACCTGCGGACTTCGACGCGATCTATGCCCGGGTCAAGCAGATCGTGCTGGAGCAGTTCGCCCTGGTCCACTCGCTGTCTCTGCAGCAGACGCTCTACGCCGCCGGGGGGGCCGTGCTGGGCGCAGTGCCCGAGATCGAGGACATCCGCTTCGTGATGCCCAACAACCACCACTATGTGGTGGACCTGAGCCCGTTCGGCCTGGAGAACCCCAATGAGGTCTTCCAGGCCGGTGACCGGCCCTACGGCCTGATGAACGCCTCGGTCACCCGCCGCGACGCCCCTGCACGCCCGGACGCCTGGGAGTGGCTGGGCGGCTTCTGCTGACCCCTGCTGCGCGCCACAAGAAACAGCCGTTCCGTAGGTGATGAAACACGGAACGCATGTTTCTCTTAGCGGTAATCGCTCGGAAACACAGCCCTAACAACGGACTCATACCGTGGGAGCAACCAGCCGGTTTCACCGTGACAGGAAGTTGCTCCCATGAGTGCCGAGACCACCGCAGCCCGCACCAGCTCTGAGGTGTCGACCTCCCCGGGGGAGCCCGAGGCGCAGCGCGCGAACGGTGACGCGCTCGATCCGGTGAACCAGATGCCGCCGCTGCATCGGGCGTTCCCGCTCGCGATCCAGCACCTGCTGGCGATGTTCGTCGGCAACGCCGCACCGCCGCTGATCGTGGCGACCGCCATCGGCATGGCGGCGGGGGAGACCACCCTGATGGTGCAGCTGGCGATGATCGTCTCCGGGGTGACCACCCTGCTGCAGACCCTCGGCGTCGGGCCGGTCGGATCCCGGCTGCCGGTGATGCAGGGCACCAGCTTCGCGTTCCTGGCCGTGGCGATCCCGATCGCCCAGGAGTTCGGCATCGCCGCGGTCTTCGGCGGAGCCTTCGTGGCCGGGTTCGTCCAGGTCCTCTTCGGCGGGGCGCTGCACTGGATCTCCCGGCTCTTCCCGCCGCTGGTCTGCGGCGTGATCATCCTGATCATCGGGATCAAGCTCATGCCCACGGCGATCGACTACGCCGCCGGCGGCGCCCCCGCCGAGGCTGCCGGGAACTACGGGGCGCTGTTCCACTTCGCCATCGCCGCGCTGGTGGTCGCGGTGACCGTGCTGTGCAACCAGTTCGGCCGCGGACTGCTCTCGGTGGCCTCGGTGCTGGTCGGCCTGCTGGTGGGCTACGCGGTGGCCGCGGCCTTCGGGATGGTCAGCATGGAGGCGGTGGCCGAGGCTGACTGGATCTTCGCCCCGATGCCGCTGCACTTCGGCATGGACTTCACCAGCGCCGCGATCATCGCGATCACGATCATCGCGGTGGCCTCCTCGGTGGAGTCCATCGGCGATCTCACCGCCGTCTCGCGCACCGCCATCGGCCGGACGCCGACCTCGCGCCAGCTCAGCGGCGGCGTCATGGCCGACGGCATCGGCACCTCGCTGGGTGCGCTGTTCGGCGCCATGCCCAACACCACGTTCAGCCAGAACACCGGAGTCGTCGTCCTCAGCGGCGTGGTCAGCCGCTTCGTGGTCGCCCTCGCCGGCGGCATCCTGCTCCTGGCTGGCTTCGTGCCGAAGTTCGCCGCCTTCTTCAGCACCATCCCCTACGCCGTGCTCGGCGGCGCGGTGCTGGTGATGTTCTCGATGGTCGCCGCCGCCGGCATCCAGGTGATCGGCAGCGAGGTGCTCAACCGTCGCGCGCTGCTGATCGTCGCGGTCTCCCTCGGACTGGGCATCGGCTTCTCCTTCGCCCCCGCGGAGGTCACCTCCGCCCTCCCGGCAGACATCGCGCTGCTGCTCACCTCGGGGATCGTGCCGGCGATGCTGATCGCAGTGGTGATGAACGCGGTGCTGCCCGCCGATTCCACGACCGACCGCCAGCCTGCCGCCGCAGGAACCGCCACAGGCGCAGGCGCTCAGGCCCCCGCCGGTACTCCCGCCGCTGCCGCAGCTGCGGAGGCCGGTCGATGATGCTGCGTCATCTCATCGCCGAGCAGGTCCTGCTCGACGGTGAGTTCACCCCGGCCCACCTCGAGGTCCTCGAGGGCGAGATCATCCGCATCCACCGGCTCAGCTCCGGCGAGGGCCGACGTCGCGCCGAGATCGTCAAGGCCAGCGACGTCGGCGCGGGCGCGGGAATGACCGTGGTCAGTCCCCGGCACCAGGTGCTCCCGGGCAACGTCGACACCCACGTCCACATCAACGAACCGGGCCGGACCAGCTGGGAGGGCTTCGCCACCGGCACCATGGCCGCTGCGCTCGGCGGCGTCACCTCGGTGGTGGACATGCCGCTGAACTCCATCCCGCCCACCGTCGACGTGGACTCGCTGCGGATCAAGCAGCAGGCCGCCGCCGGACAGACCTTCGTCGACGTCGGCTTCTGGGGCGGCATCATCCCGGGCAACACCGCACAGCTGCGCTCGCTCTGGGACGCCGGGGTCTTCGGTTTCAAATGCTTCCTGCTGCCCTCCGGGGTGGATGAGTTTCCGCCGGTCAACGGGGTCCAGCTGCGCGAGGCGATGACGGAGGTCGCGAGCTTCGACGGTCTGGTGATCGTCCACGCCGAGGACGCCGAGACCATCGAACGGGCCACCGACCTCACCGGACGACGACGCCGGCTCAGCCACTACGCAGACTGGGCCGAGACCCGGCCCCATGACGCCGAGGTGGCGGCGATCAGCGACCTGATCGAAGCGGTGCGCGAGACCGGCTGCCGCACGCACATCCTGCATCTGGCCTCGGCGCGCGCTCTGGACATCATCGCCGACGCCCGGGCCGAGGGTCTCCCGCTGACCGTGGAGACCTGCCCGCACTATCTCTGCTTCGACGCCGAAGCGATCCCCGACGGGGCGGCCGAGTTCAAGTGCTGTCCGCCGATCCGCGACCGCGGCAACCGTGAGGCGCTCTGGGACGGGCTGCGCGAGGGCATCATCGACGCCGTGGTCAGCGACCACTCACCCTCCACCGCGGAGGAGAAGCACCGAGGGGCTCCCGACCTGCAGCAGGCCTGGGGCGGAATCTCCGGACTGCAGGTGGGGTTCTCCGCCGTGGCCCACGAGGCGCGGCTGCGCGGGATCGGGATCGAGACCGTCAGCGCCTGGATGGCCACCAACACCTCGCTGCTGGCCGGGCTGCGCCGCAAAGGAAGCATCGCCCTGGGCAAGGACGCGGACCTGGTCATCTATGACCCCGGCCAGACCAACATGGTCTCCGCCGCCGGACTCGCGCACAAGAACCCGATCTCCGCCTATGACCACTACGAGATCACCGGTGCGGTGGTCGGCGCGGTCTTGCGCGGCACCCCGCTCTACACCGCCCAGGACACGACCAGCGCACTGGTCCCGGTGGGCGGGTTCCTGCAGGGACTGGGCAGCCCCGAGCTCAGCGCGCTGAGGCGCTGAGCCGGATGGATGAGCAGAAGGAGCAGGCCGTGGACGAAGGACGAACCCCAGAGATGCGGACTCCAGAGACTCAGAGCCCAGGGACTCTGAGCCTGGAGATGGCAGCCCCAGAGATTCGAAGCCCAGGGGCCCGGCGCGCCCCGGGTGTGCAGTCGGTGGACCGAGCCCTCGACATCCTCGAGGTGATCAACGCGCACGGGGGACAGCTGAGCCTCAGCGAGCTCGCCGAGGAGACCGGCCTGCCCGCACCGACCGCGCACCGGCTGCTGCGCACGATGATCGCCAAGGGCTACGTCCGGCAGCTCGCGAACCGCAGCTACGGGCTGGGGGAGAAGCTGATCCTGCTCGGTCAGGCCGCCTCTGCGCGCGCCTGAGCCGGAAGGTGCTGCGATGCCTGGCGTGACCACGGGTCCCGATGTGACCACGGGTCCGGACGTGACCGTGATCCTCGCGGCCGGGGCCGGCACTCGGCTCGGCGGGCAGGGCAAGGCGCTGCTCCGCGTGGGCGGCGAGACCCTGGCACGGCGCGCCCTGCGCAGCGCCCGGGCGGCTGAGACATCTCCGCTGCTGATCCTCGGTCACCGAGCACCGGAGGTGCGCGCCGCGCTGAGCCAGGAGCCTCACCTGTCGCCCACGGAGATCGTGGACTGCCCCGACTGGGAACAGGGGCTCGCAGCCTCCCTCCGGGCGGGCGTCCGCGCCGCCGCCGCACGCGGGGCCGGACGCGTCGCCGTCGTCCTGGTGGACCAGCCCGGCATCAGCTCCACGGCGCTGCGCCGGGTGCTCCACGCCCACACCCCCGGGCGCATCACCCGCGGCCTGGTCGGGGGCGCCGCGACCCATCCGGTGGTGTTCGACCTCGGCACGGCGCAGCAGGCCGCGAGGCTCGCCACCGGTGATGAAGGCGCCCGCAGCTACCTGCGCGCACACCCGGAGCTCATCGACGCGGTCGACATCAGCGAACTTGCGGAACCTGGCGACATCGATACGCCCGAGGACCTCTCCCGCTGGGAGCCCGACACGAGGAATGAGACCAGATGACCAAGCAGATGCACTTCGGGGCCTTTGAGGTGTACGGGCCCCAGGTGGGCGGGACGCTGAGCTGGCCGCACGAACTCAGCGACCAGATCAACTTCGCCGACACCGAGCACTGGATCGAGGTGGCTCGGATCCTCGAGGAGGGCGGCTTCGACTTCCTGTTCTTCGCCGACGGCTACGGGTATCCCATGATCGGGGAGGACATCTCGGATGTGGCGGTGGAGCGAGGGATCAACTTCTCCGGCTACGACCCCGCGATGATCATCCCGGTCCTCGCCCAGCACACCACCAGCCTCGGGTTCGTGGTCACCGCCAGCACCGGGATGGACCACCCGGTCCAGCTGGCCCGCCGATTCGCCACCCTGGACCAGCTCACGGGAGGCCGGATCGGCTGGAACATCGTCACCGGCGCCTCGCAGAACGCCGTGGCCAAGCTGCTCGGGCACACCGAGATGCTGCCCCACGACACCCGCTACGCCATGGCCTCGGAATACGTGGAGATCGCGGCGAAGTACTTGGAACAGGGCTGGGACGACGACGCTGTCCGTGCGGACAGGCGCACCGGCCAGTACCTGCGCCGCGAGGGGATCCACCGGGTGGACTACGCCGGGGAGCACTACCGCTCCTCCGGCTACTTCACGGCCCCGCCCACCCCACAACGGACCCCCGTGCTCTTCCAGGCCGGGACCTCACCCAAGGGACGCGCCTTCGCCGCCGCCCACGCGGAATGCGTCTTCGTCCAGGCCACCACCCCCGCGCACACGGCAGCCAACATCGCCGATATCCGGGCCCAGGCCGTGCAGGCCGGCCGCGATCCGCAGGGGCTCAAGATCATGGCGGGGCTCACGGTCTTCGTCGCCGCAGACGAGTCGACCGCCGTGCAGCTGCAGGAGGAGTTCCTCGCGATGCAGACCGACGAGATCGCCGCGACGCTCTACGCCGGGAACACCGGCATCGACCTGCTGGCCCTGGATCCCGAGAGGACTCTGCACCAGGTGTTCGACGGCGACGCCGGACCGGCCGGACAGATGGGCATCAGCAACATCGAACGCTTCCTCGGCGGCGACGGCGCGCCGGCACCGACCGTCCGCGAGATCCTGGATGATCTGCGCGGCCGCGGAACCCGCGGCTTCACGGTGGTCGGGACCGGCGAGCAGGTGGCGGACCAGCTGCAGGCGCTGGTCGAGCAGACCGATCTGGACGGCTTTTTGCTCGAACCGGTCTACGACCCGCGCGACCTGCGCGCCTTCTCCGAGCTGGTGATGCCGGTGCTGCGGCAGCGCGGCCTGCTCCCGGTGAAGCACCAGAACGTGACCCTGCGCGAACGGATCCGCGAGCAGCCCGGGGCCCGGCTCGGCGCGGACCACCCCATCCCTGAGGTCCGCCCCGCGCCGCAGGGCGTCTAGCCGCAGAGCACCTGGTCTCAGGCCACCGGTTCGCGGGTCTGAGCGCTGCGCAGCGCGGCGGCGATGCGGTCCTTGCGGAACGGGGTGCGGGTCAGCCGCAGCCCGATCGCGTCCCGGATCGCATTGCCCAGCGCCGGAGCCACCGGGTTGAACGGGGCTTCGGACATCGACTTCGCGCCCAGCGGGCCGATCGGATCGTGGGTCTTCGCGAAGTGCACCTCGGTGCGCGGCACGTCCGCCATCTGCGGCACATGGTAGTTGCGCAGGATGTCGGTGGTGACCTGACCGTCGTCGTCGATCTCCAGCTCCTCGAACATCGCCGCGCCCAGCGCCTGGGCGACCCCGCCCTCGATCTGGCCGCGGCACTGGGCCTCGTTGAGCACCACCCCGGCGTCGGCCGCGTGCACCGACTGCAGAATGCACAGGGTCCCGCTGCGCCGGTCCACGGCGATCCGGAAGCCCTGCACGTTGAAGGAAACCGAACGCGGCGTCCCGGCCCAGGTGCCCTCACCGGTCATCCCGACCGGGTCCGCCTCGGGATCCGCGGAGAGCTTCGCCAGCAGGTCCTGCGCGGCGGCATGGGAGGCCTTGACCCCGACCGTGATGCCGGTGGAGCCGAAGGCGCCGGTGTCGAAGCGCACCGCGTCGGTGTCGGCCTGGATCAGCTGGATCTTCTCCGTGGTGGTGCCCAGCACCTCGGCCACCACTTGTCGGTGCACCGTGGAGGTGCCGTTGCCGAACTCCGCGGTCCCGACCTTGAGCAGGTAGCGTCCATCGCCCTGGGCGGTGACGGTGACGTGGGAGTGGTGCCCGTTGGGCGGGACGGTGTCGATCATGGCCACCGCGGTGCCGGTGCCCACCGACCAGTCCCCGCGGGGCGCATCCTTGCGGGGAGGCGCGCCGGCGATGGACGTGCCACTGCCGAACGGCCCGTGGCGCTCCTCGGTCAGCAGCCGCTCGCACTGGGACCGCTCGGCGGCGGTGAGCTCACCGGTGCGCAGCTGGTCGCCGATGATCTGCAGGCACTGCTGCAATCCATCGACGTCGGCGGCCACGTCGTCGTGTTCGGCGCCGAAGAGGACCTCCCCGGGAGCCACGATGTTCGCGGCCTTGAAGCGCAGCGGATCTTCACCGAGCCGGCGGGCCAGCTCGTCCATCGCGGAATCCACGGCGAAGGTGGTCTGGCTCAGCCCGTACCCGCGGAACGCCCCGGCCGGTGGATTGTTCGTGTAGACGACCTCGGCGTGGACCTGTTTGTGCGGGGCGGAGTAGAGCTGCATGGACTCGGTGATGCTGTGGAACATCACCCCGGGCCCGTGATTGCCATAGGCGCCGGTGTCGGAGAGCACCTTCAGCTGCAGCGCCTGCAGCCTGCCCTGCGCCGAGGCGCCGACTGAGACCTCCAGCTGGAACGGATGCCGGGTGGTGGTCGCCGCCAGCGCCTCGGAACGGGTCAGCTCCAGCTGGACCGGCCGGGATATGCCGCGCGCCTTGAGGGTGCGCAGCGCGAGCAGCACCAGGTCCTCGGTGAGCACCTCCTGCTTGGACCCGAAGCCGCCGCCGACCCGGGGCGCGAACACCCGGACCGCCTCCGGCGCCAGCCCGAAGATCCGGCACAGCGTGCGCCGGACCAGGAACGGCACCTGGGTGGAGGAGCGCAGCGTATAGCGGCCCAGCTCGTCGATCCAGCCCAGGGCGCCGTGGGTCTCCAGCGCCACATGGGAGGTGCGGTGGGTCTGGAAGCTCGCCGAGTAGGCGGCGCCGCCGGTGCCGTCTGAGCCGGTGCTGTCTGAGTCGCCGCCGTCTGAGTCGTGGAGCGTCGGATCCGGGCCGGCCGACTCGGCCGACGTGTGGGCCTGGTGCAGCCGGGTCAGCTCCTGAGCGGCCTGACCCTGAGAGCTGGACGCCATCGCGATGAGGTTCTTCTGCGGGAACAGGATCCGGTGCGTGGCCGAGTCCTTGTCCCCGTGGATCGCCGGTGCGGAGTCCTGCTGTGCCTGGCGCGGGTCCAGCACCGCGGGCAGCAGCGCATAGTCGACCTGCACCAGGGCGATTGCGCGCTCGGCCTGCCGCCGGGTCTCGGCGACGACGACGGCGACCCGCTGTCCCACGTGCCGGACCACGTCATCGAGGACCCGGGTGTCCGCGGGGTCATCCTCGACGAGTTCGTGCTGCGCGGAGGAGTAGAGCTCGACGGGGGCGTCCGCGTGGGTCAGCACAGCGAGGACCCCGGGGGAGGCAAGGGCCGCGGCGGCGTCGATGCTCCGGATCCGCGCATGGGCATGCGGGGAGCGGATCACCACCAGGTGCAACGGGGGTTCCTCGGGGCGCTCGCCGGCCTCATCGAAGGTATAGGCCGCGGTCCCGGTGACCACGGCGGGTCCGGCGGGAGGCCTCGGGCTCTTCCCCGGACCGGATTCGGCGCTGACCCGCGGCGTCTGCGTGAGTGCGTCCTTGATCGAGCAGTAGCCGCTGCACCGGCAGAGGTTTCCCTTGAAGCGGCGCAGCGTGTCCGGGTGCTCCGGGTCGGTCTCAGCCCCGGGGTCCGGGGAGTAGGGGCCCTGCGCCGTGGCGGTCATCAGGAACCCCGGCGTGCAGTAGCCGCACTGGAACCCGTGGGCGTCGAGGAAGTCCCGCTGGGTCGGATGCAGGGCCGCCTTCAACGCCTGGGGATCATGGTCGCCCGTGGCCTGGGGGTCATGGTGGCCCTTGGCCCGGGCCGTGGCCTCAGGGCTCAGCCCCTGAACGGTCGTGACCTCTGCCCCGGCGACACGTTCCGCCGGGATGATGCAGCTGTGCACCGCGGTGGGTGTCTCGCCGGGCTGCCCGAGGTGCACCGTGCAGGCGCCGCAGTCTCCCGCATCGCAGCCGCGCTTGACCCCGGAGGCGCCGGCATCGCGCAGCCAGGTGCGCAGGCACTGGCCCGGAGCCGCGTCGAGGGTGAGCGACGTCCCGTCCACCGTGACCTGCGCCGGGGTGGTTGCGGCGCCGGTCTCGGGGGTCGCCAGAGTCGAACTCGGCTCGGGCAGCGCCGTGGTGGGTGCGAGGGGGTTCTGCGGCCCGCCGTCGCGGGGGAGCGCCCTGAGCTCCTCGCGCAGTTCGGCGGCCAGCCTGATGGTGGACTCGATCCTCCAGCCGCGATCGCCGTGGACGTCGTCGTTCCACAGCGACTCGTCGATCTGCGTGCGGATCACCTCGGCCACGTCATCGCCGGGGTGAAGCTGCAGGATCACCGGGCGCACGGTGCTGGCGGTGATGGTCAGCCGGATGGCGCCGGGCTCTGAGCTGCCGGGAGCGGCGGCGCCGGCAGTCTCCGCGGGCACCGGGGAGGCCAGCAGCAGCGTCGCGGAACGACCGTAGCGGGTGAGGGATTCGCGCACCATCAGGGTGGGTCGGGCCAGGGTCCTCGCCGGGACGAAGAACGCCCGGATCAGCTCGCCCGGAGCCAGCCAGGTGTGCCCGGTCTTGCGCAGCAGCTCGGAGACCTCCGCCGTGCGTCGAGTGCCGCCGGGGCACAGGATCAGCGCAGTGGCCTCCATCGCGCTGAGCCAGGAGGTCATCGGACCCGCGGGCAGCGCGGTGACCACATTGCCGCCCACCGTGGAGGTGTTCCACACCTTCCAGGACGCGACGAAGCACTCGGCGGCCGGAGCCATCAGCCGCACCCCCGGCAGCTCCGCGAGCTGGCCCGGTCCTGCGGTGCTGGAGGGGTGTGCCGCCAGCTCCGCGGCTGCGGCGTGGAACTGCGCGATCGTGCAGGTCGCGGCGATCTCCAGCCCGGTCCACCCTGCGGCCCCGGCACCAGGTTCCGCCTCGGAGCCGGCATCCGTCTCGGCCTCGGTTCCAGCAGCCGCCTGCGTCCCGTCGTGCCAGGTCAGCGGTGCCCAGCCGGCCGTGGTGATGTCCAGGAGCCGACGCGGGGCCGGGTTGGTGAAGTCGTAGCCGTAGGAGTAGAGCACGGTGCCCCCGGCCAGCCAGGAGTCGCCGGGGGAGAAGACGTCCGGGTCCGTGGTGTGCAGGGTCTTCTCAACGCTGGTGATGTCCACGCTTCACACTGCCATTTCATCGATGAGGCTCGCGGTGCGCGGCCGAGAGATGTTGATCGGACCGCTGCACCGGGTCAGGGGTGCCCCGCTGGCGGGCGCATTCTTCGCGGCGATCAGCTGGGCCATCATCGAGACTGCCGCCTCAGCGGGGGTCTGCGCGCCCAGGTCCAGGCCCAGCGGTGAGACCACCCGGTCGCGGGCGGATCGGCTGTGGCCCAGCTCGGCCAGTGCGGCGTCCCGGCGTGCGGCTGAGCTGCGCGAGCCCATGGCGCCGATGAAGCAGCGGGCGACGTCGTCGTCGGACGGGGGGGTCTGCCAGCGCAGCGCCGCGTCGAGCACCGGCACGTCGAGATCAGGGTGGTGGGTCATCACGCAGATGCCGGTCCAGGACTCCCCATCCGGATCCTGGCGGAGCAGATCGGTGATCACGCTGGCCGGATGGCCCAGGTGCAGCTCGGCGCCGGCGGGTACCCGCTCGAGGGTGGCGAAGGCAGGCCGGATGTCGACCAGCTCCACGCGCCAGCCGGCCTGGACGCCGAGCTGAGCCAGATGGAAGGAGAAGTCGTGGACGCCGCTGAGGATCAGTCGTGGCGCACCCGCGCGGCGCTCCGCCACGGTGAATCGGGACCCGTCGGCAGCCTCGAGGTCACGGGTGAGCGTGGCGGGGTTGCGAGGATCCTGCCTGGCCAGCTCCCGCATCGTTGCCAGATCGGCAGTGGCCAGCGGCTGGATGAGCACCTCGATCTCGCCGCCACAGGTCAGTGCGACGCCAAGGCCCGCGGCGCCGAACGGGGTCCCGTCGGGCCCGAAGGACTCGCGTCGGATGCCCCCCGCGGCGATCGCGTCCTGTGCGGAGGCTGCGACGGCTGACTCCACGCAGCCGCCGGAGAGCGACCCGATGATGCGCAGATCCGCTGAGACCGCCATGGACGTCCCGACCGGGCTCGGAGAGGAGCCGCGGACCGAAACGATCGTTGCCACGGCCCAGTTCTCGGGATCCTCGAAGCAGTCCAGATAGGAGCTGATGCGATCAAGCACAGGGTCTCCTCCTCCAAGGATCGGCATGCGCGAAAGTGCGGGAATCGGCCTCCAGCATAGGCAGGTGCGGGTTACGGGGCCGTTACAAGATCGGCATTTACATGTCCGTAACCGGGCAGGATGAATGGAGAAACATCCGTTTCATAGGTTGGGGCCAATCAACCTTCAGGAGGACGGATGCCCCCCGCCCAGACCCGCGTCGACACGCTGATCACCAACGCCTACATCGTGCTCGAGGCTTCCGGCGCAGGTGCCGACGCCCAGCAGCAGGCGCTGGAGGCCGGCCGTGAGATCGACGGCGGCTGGATCGCGCTCGACGCCGGCCGAGTCATGAGCGCGGGGCCCTCCACGCAGGCAGCGCCGCTGGCGGATCGCGTCATCGACGCGGGAGGCCGGCTGGTGACCCCGGGCCTGGTGAACACTCACCATCACATGTACCAGAACCTCACGCGGGCCTTCGCGCCGGCGATCAACGGCACCCTCTTCCAATGGCTGACCACGCTCTATCCCCGCTGGGCGGCGCTGGACGAGGAGTCCACCTACCTCTCCACCTATGTGGCCTGTGCGGAGCTGCTGCTCAGCGGATGCACCACCTCCTCGGACCATATGTACGTCCACCCGACGCCGAATCTGATTGATGCGCAGATCACCGCGACCACCGAGATCGGGTTCCGCTTCATGGCGAACCGCGGCTCGATGACCCGCTCGGTCGAGGACGGCGGGCTGCCGCCCAAGTCGGTGGTCCAGGACGAGGATACGATCCTCGCCGACTCCGAACGGCTGATCTCCACCTTCCACGACCCGGCCCCCGGAGCGATGACCCGGGTGGCGCTGGCGCCGTGCTCGATGTTCTCGGTCAGCGAGTCGATCATGCGAGCCACCGCCGAGCTCGCCGAGAAGCACGACGTGCGGCTGCACACCCACCTGGCGGAGGACAAGGACGAGGACACCTACGCGCTGGAGGTCTACGGCCGGCGCCCGGTGGAGTACTTCGAAGACGTCGGCTGGGCCACCCCGCGCTCCTGGGTGGCCCACTATGTCTACGGCACTGAGGAGGAGAACCGCCGTCTGGCTGCTGCCGGGGTCAGCGCGACCCAGTGCCCGAGTTCGAACATGATCATCTGCGGAGACGCGGCCGACGCGAAAGCGCTGCGATCGATGGGCATGTCGGTGGGAATCGGGTGCGACGGCTCCGCCTCAGCCGACTCTGCCAACCTGTGGATGGAGACTCGCGGAGCACTCCTGCTCGCTCGACACCGCGGAGGACCTGCCGCCTTCTCCGCGCGGGAAGCATTGAATATGGCAACCCTGGGCAGCGCGGCGAATCTCGGCTGGGCTGACGAGATCGGGCATCTGCGTCCCGGGGCCTGTGCGGACCTGGTGATGTGGGAATCAGCCCCGCTGTCTCAGACCGGGGCCTTCACGGACCCCGTCGAGGCGTGGGTGCGCTCCGGACCCGCCCGTGCCTGGCACAGCTTTGTGGACGGAAAGGCACTCATTGAATCCGGTGAGTTGAAGCTCGCCGGTCTCGAAAACATCCTCCCGCGCCATCGCGCCGCCGCACGCACAATGCAGGGCCTCGATTGATCTTGCAGTTCACGTCCACCGCAGCACCACGCAGCCGCTGAAAGGCCCCCCCCATGACACTGACCCTCTACATTCCGGATCTCCTCGTTCCCATGACCTCTCCTCTGGGGGTCGTCGCCGGACATGCTGTTCTTGTCGAGGACAGCGTCATTGCCGCAGTGGGGCCTGTGGAACAGCTCCGCGCCGAGAATCACGGTGTCACCGAGGTTCGTCTCGATAATCAGGTCCTCATGCCAGGACTGGTCAACACACATCACCATTCTGGGATCCTTCGCGGTACGGCAGAGCATCTGCCTGTCTGGGAGTGGCTCCGTGTCCATATCGACCCCATGCACCGAGTCCTGCGCGCCGATGAAGCCCAGACTGCCGCGTATCTCTGTTACGCAGAGGGGCTTCTCGCCGGGACGACCACCACCGTCGATATGTGGCGCTATATGGACGGCTGCGCTGAGGCCGCCGAGCAGCTCGGTAATCGCCTCGTGACGGTGAACTATGTCGGGGAGCACCCTGAGCACAACTACTTCGACACCCTCGATGACAACGAACGCATGCTCAAGACCTGGGGCCCCGGTGCAGGCCGCGGAGACGGACGAATCATCCCCTGGGTCGGGTTGGAACACCCCTTCTACGCCGACGATGCCGGGATGGCGCGCGCAGTGGAGCTGGCACAGAAATACGAGACCGGTCTGTACACGCACTGCAGTGAATCCCAGCTGGACGTCACCGAGTTCCACGCTCGGTATGGCAAGCGGCCCGTGCATGCCTTGAAAGATCTCGGTTTCTTTGATGTTCCGCGTACTGTCCTGGCGCACGCCGTGTGGTTGGACGAATCGGAGATCGCCTATATGGCCACGCAGAGGGCTGGGGTGGCGCACAACCCAGTGAGCAACATGAAGCTCGCCAGCGGAATGGCGCCCGTGGCAGACATGCTGGCCGCAGGAATACCTGTGGGCATCGGCACGGACGGGGAAAAGGAGAACAACAACCTGGACATGTTCGAGGAGATGAAAGTCTCATCACTGCTAGGAAAGCTGCGAAGCATGGACGCAGCAGCGATGGATTCTTGGGAGGTGCTGACCATGGCAACTATCGGTGGAGCTCGCGCGCTGGGCCTGGACCACCGCATCGGTTCGGTAGAAGTCGGCAAACAGGCGGATCTCATCGCGGTGCGTACCGACACTCCCCGCATGACACCGCTGCTCTCCGAGGGGCGCTACGCGAATATCCATCACAACCTCGTCCACGCCGTCCGTGGCAGCGACGTCAGCCTCACCATGGTCGACGGCCAGGTCATCACCAGAGATGGGGAGCTTCTGAGCGCTGAACTGCCGGAACTCATCCAAGCAGCACGCCGGGCCGTTCCCGGTCTCTTCGAACGCCGCAGCCAGTACCTCGCTGCAGTGGAAGCAGGAGAAGCTGCAGCAATCACCGCACGAGGGTCTGAAGACTCTGCCGCCCGGGTTTGAACCCGGATCTTGCACCCAACACGTCACTGACATCTAGGAGAGACCAATGAGCACACTTCGCAAAAACACCCCGTGGGCCCGCAGCGTCACAGCCGGAACGATCAGCCTCGGGCTGCTGGCCCTTTCGGCCTGCAGCGAAGGAGCCGCCGCCGAGGACGAAGCGTCTGAGGATGCCAACTACGGTTCAATCGACGTTCCGCTGTCCTGGTTGCACACCGCAGAATTCGTCGGCCTCTATGAAGCCATCGACAACGGGTACTACGAGGAAAACGGGTTCGAATCGGTCAACCTGATCCCCGGCGGACCATCAGCAACACCCTCCACCGTGCAGGTAGCTTCCGGCGCGGGCCTCGTCGGCTGGTCGAATCCGCTGCTGGTTGCTTCGACCATCGAAGCAGAGGGTGAGGACGCACCGTTGAAGATCATCGGTTCTGTCTTCCAGGACATTCCCTACACCGTGGTCACGATGAGTGACAATCCGGCCACAGAGCCGGATGACCTCATCGGTATGAGCGTCGGTGTCCCTCCGGCGAATGAGCCGGTGTTCAACGCCTTCCTCGCGGCCAACGACCTCGATGGCGAAGTGGAGGTGGCTTCCATCCAGGCCGATACGCAGCCCTTCCTCAATGGTGAGATCGACGCGTACTTCGGCTTCGCCACCAATGAGCTGATCAGCATCGAGATGGCTGGCTACGACGTCGAATCCATGATGTTCGTGGATCACGGACTGCCCTTCTCCGGTGGTTCGCTGGTGGCCACAGAGGAGAACATCGAAGAGAACCGTGAGGAGCTCAAGGCATTTCTGGAGGCCTCCGTCCGAGGATGGCAGGATGCGCTCGCGGACCCTGAAGAGGCAGCACGGACCACCGTCGAAGACCACGCGGCAGACCAGAACCTCGACTATGACCACCAGCTGCGGACCGCTGAGACCCAGGCCGAGCTCATCGCCTCGGAGTGGACCCAGGAGAACGGCCTCTTCACGATGTCAGACGACGCGATCTCCGACACTCTCGACGCCGTGGAAGCAGTGGGCTATGACGTGCCCGAAGATCTGTTCGATCTCAGTCTTCTCGAGGAGATCTACGAAGAGAACCCTGATCTCATCGAACATCCGCTTCCGTGAAGACACTAAGCGAGAACTAGCAAGGAGTACGACGTGATAGCAGAGACCAGCACCCACAACCCCGCTGTGGACACCGACAGCATGCACTTGACCGGGGACGGCATCAGCCTCAGCGGTCTGAGCAAGATCTTCGGTTCAGGGTCGAAGCAGGTCACCGCCTTGGAGGACGTGAACCTTGCCACCGGGCGGGGGACCTTCCTCTCACTGCTGGGACCATCCGGGTGCGGCAAATCCACGATTCTGCGGATGCTCGCGGGTCTGGAGGAGCCCAGCTCAGGCGAACTTCGGATGGATGGCCAGTCACCCGCAGAGCTCCGAGCGGGCAACCACCTGGGAATTGCCTTCCAGGACTCGGCTCTGCTGCCCTGGCGAAGTGTGGTCTCCAATATCCGGCTGCCCTTGGAAGTGGCGGGGATCAAGCCCGAGCCTGGCTTGATCCAGGGCCTCGTGGATCTGGTGGGACTCAAAGGTTTCGAGAAGGCGCGTCCTGCTCAGCTCTCCGGAGGTATGCGTCAACGGGTGTCGATTGCGCGGGCACTGGTCGTGAAACCCTCGGTTCTGCTTCTCGATGAACCCTTCGGGGCACTGGATGACATGACCAGGCAGCGATTGAACATGGAGCTCCTGAGGATCTGGACCGAGAAGCCTGCGACGACGCTGATGGTCACCCACGGCATCGCCGAAGCGATCTTCCTCTCTGATGTCGTTGCGGTCATGAGCGCTCGTCCCGGTCGCATCCGAGAGGTGTTTGAAGTGGACCTCCCGCGTCCACGCACGCCCGAGATGCAGCGCACCCCAGAGTTCCACGCTCTGGTGGACCACGCTTCCGATCTGCTCTTCGGGCAACGGGACCAAAGTGGTGTCTCATGAGTCACGGCTCAGCGGTGGGGACCGAGCCAACAGCCGCTTCAAGCGTCAAGTCGGCGCCGGCTCGCCCGTCCTCCTTCACGCTCCCGCGCTGGGCTCCCGGTGCCATGGGCCTGCTCGTGGTTCTGGTGGTCTGGTGGGTCGTCGGCGCTGCGAACCTTGTGGGTCGTGGCGCAGGTGGGAACGTCTCGGCAGTCCCCACTCCACCTGAGGTCCTGCAGCAGCTCGTGACCGATGGATTCTCCTTCTACTGGCGCAATGCATCGGTCACATTGGCCGAGGCAGGTATCGGTTTTGCCGTCGGCAACGCTTTGGCTGTCGCTACGGCGGGACTGGTCCTGCTTGCTCCCTGGCTCGAGCGACTTGCGACGCAGCTTGCAGTCATCACCTACTGCCTCCCGCTGATCGCGATCGGTCCGGTGATCTTCGCCGTGGCTGGTCCACCCATCAGCGGAGAACCGTCCATGACGGCGGCCGTGCTGGCGGGTCTCTCCGTGTACTTCGTCACCGTAGTGACCACTATCCAGGGCCTCAAGGCAGCTGATCCCTCGGGTCTCGATGTCATCGCCGTTGCGGGTGGCAATCGATTTCATCAACTGGTCAAGGTTCAGCTGATCACGGCAGTGCCGTATATCTTCACCGCGCTGAAGATCGCGGCCCCCGCCTCGGTCCTCGGAGCCATCCTCGGTGAGTTCGTGGGTGGCGTTGATAGTGGTCTGGGGCCTGCGATGGTCAGCGCTCAGGAAACCCTGAATGTTGATCGGCTTTGGGCGCTTGCGCTGGTGGCGGTTCTCGTCGCCGGGGCGGCCTATGCGGTGATCGCGCTCGCGGGGCGCCTGGCGACTCCGTGGGCAGGAAAGGAATCCTGATGCAAAAGACCCTCACGCTTCTCAAACCGCTGGGGAATCTGGTCATCTCGCTTGCGCTGATCCTCATCGCCTGGGTCGGACTGCTGGCATTCTTCGATGTCTCCGGGATCATCGGCAAAGGTCCGCTGGATGTCTACGAGTACCTCTTTGTCGAAGAGGCCGCCGCTGAGAACCTTGCGCTTGTCTGGTCGGACTTTCAGATCACCATGGTCGATACGCTCATCGGGTTCACCGCGGGTCTGCTCGTCGCGCTGGTAGTGGCGATGATGTTTCAGCTCTTCAAGGGATTCGAAGCGGCCATGATGCCGCTGGCGATGATCTGCCGTTCGGTGCCGCTGGTTGCGATGGCTCCCATCATCGTCCTCATCTTTGGCCGGGACTGGCTGTCCGTGGCGGCAATGGGCACGATCGTCGTCATCTTCCCGGCGCTGGTGACGATCGTAGAAGGTTTGCGTTCCACCTCACCTGCAATGTCGGAGGTGGTCCAGGTCTATGGCGGAGGCCCAGCCACGGTGTTGCGCAAAGTGGCGATGCCAGCTTCCGTTCCCTCCTTCTTCACCGCCACCAGGGTTTCTATCCCTGGAGCTCTCACCGGAGCGCTGCTGGCGGAATGGTTGGCTACCGGGGATGGGATCGGCTATGGCATCTTCCAAGCGATCGCCAATACGCAGTACGACCGGCTCTGGGCCTCGGTGCTGGTGGTCACTCTCGCCTCGCTGCTGCTGTATTCGGTCATTGGTGTTGTTGAACGCGTGGTGGCTCGTCGGACAGGGATGGGGCTGGACGCATAGATGAGTGAGAAGGAGTTCCTCTATCCAAGCTCGGAGGAGCTGGCGGTCCTGCGTGAGGTTGCCGTCGGGAGGCGGACCCCAGATCTGATCATCCGCGGAGGCCTGGTGCTCTCGCCGGGGACCAAGGAATGGCTGCAGTGCGACGTGGTCATCGCGGGTCGCCATATCGCGGCGCTCACGCCCTGGGAGCATTTCTCGACGGCCGGCCAGGAGCTCTCGGCGCACGGTCAGCATGTGGTGCCCACCTATATAGACGCTCACCTGCACATCGAATACACGAACCTGACTCCTGGTGAACTGGCTCGGCTGAGCCTAGCCAGGGGAACAGGGACGGTGCTGACCGACCCGAATGGAGCAGCGAACGTCTGGGGAACCGCAGGAATGGATTTTCTGCTGCATACCGACACTCCGCTCCGGATTTTCCAACAGGTATCACCCACTACGCCGGCCTCCCACTTGCTTGAACGCGGAGGGGCGGTGATCTCCGAAGAGGAGGTGCACGGCCGCCTTCACCAGGGTTCGACACTCACCCTCGGCGAGGGCAATCCCTTCGACTACGGCGCTGTATCCACTGCCCGTTTTCGTGCTGCTCTCGCCGCTGGAAGGCGTATCACCGGACATACCGCCGCGCAGACGCATGAGTCACTCTGGGGTTACCTGGCTGCCGGGGTCAGCGATGACCATAATTCCTCCACGTTGGCGGAAGTGCTCGAGAGAACGCGGCTTGGTGCCATGATCACCGTGATGGCGTCATCGCTGGCCGATAACACCACCAAGATCTTCGCCGACATCGAAGGATTGGAGCCGGCGCTGGAGAACCTGTGCTTCTGCGCCGACGATAAGCACGTGCTGGACCTCTCCCAGGAGGGTCATATCGATCATCATCTGCGTCAGGCCATGGACGCCGGAATTGATCCCCTCATGGCGTACCGTATGGCGACGATGCACCCGGCCCACTACTACCGTCTGGACCAGATACTTGGGGTGGTGGCACCCTCGCGTGTCGCGGATCTCCAGATCATTCCTGATCTGCGCGAGGCGCTGCCGTCCGTGGTGCTCGCCGGGGGAGTGGTCGTGGCGTGCGACGGCTCGGCCCTCTTCGAGAATTCCGACGAGCTGCCAGCCTGGACTGCAGACACCATTCGACTCCCCGAGAGCCTCGATCCCGAGATGTTCGTGCTCAGCGCACCCACCCCGGAAGGACAGGTGCGAGTGCGAGCCATGGAGATGTACAACGGCTACTTCAAGCAGGCCTTCACGGCAGAGCTGCCAGTTCAGCACGGACACGTCCAGGCTGATCCCGCTCAGGATGTGCTCAAGATTGCGGTGGTAGATCGTCACCATGGCACAGCGGACACCGGCATAGGCTTCGTCCGTGGATTCGGGCTGACCCACGGCGCCCTCGCGATCAGCATGAACTGTCCCAATATGAACATTGCTGTGGTGGGCGTGGACGACGAATCCATGCTGCTCGCCGTCGACACTCTGCGCACTATGGGCGGCGGATACGTGGCCGTGGCTCACGGGAAAGTCATCACCACTGTGCCGCTACCCGTAGGCGGCATGATGAGTGCGGTCAGCTTCGAAGAGACCGCCGAGAGGCTCGAGCGGGCTCACCACGCAGCGGCAGGACTCGGCTGTCCTATGGCTTCCCCCTTCATCATCCTGTCCTTCGTCGGTCTGTACGTGGTGCCCGACTACGGCATCACGGAATGGGGGTTGATCGACACCCCAGCACAAGAGTTCATCGACGTCCTGCTTCCCGGACCCAGCGAGTCCTGCGTCCACGACTGACGACCGCGACTCACAGTCGCCCCACGCGAGATGTGACGCTCAGAGCAGGGCCGTCCGCAGGGCCAAGGCCGCGCCGTCGAAATCTGCCAGCAGCCGTTGTCTTTGCTGGTCCGGACACCACGAGGCGATGAATCCCTGCCTCGCGATGGCGGTAGCTTCATCCGCAGTGATACCCAGAGCGGGCAACGCCTCCATATACTCACGGGCGAGGTCCGTCTTGAAGAACACTGCATCGTCAGTGGCCAGCGTCACCGGCAGACCGGCCCGAACCATGCGCGCGATCCTGTGCTCAGGAGTAAGCTCCCAGCCTGAGAGCATCACGGTGGAATGGGGTGTGCAGGTGAAGCTGAGCCCCGTGGCTCTGATCGCTCTGAGCGCCTCGGGATCATCGATCACTCGATAACCATGGTCAATCCGATCAAGCTGAAGCTCGGTTGCCGCGGTGACCACATCACTCGGTGAGGCTTCCATGGTCTCTCCCACATGAGCGGTGCAGCGAAGTCCCGACTCACGGGCAAGTCGGTACGCCTCGGCGAAACGCAGCGGATCCTCAGACTTCTCCGGCGTCAGATCATCCTGTCCGATTCCCAGCACCTCATTCCTGGGATGTGCAACGACGGTGCGCACCAGGTCCACGGCGGCATGAGCAGGGAGTGAACGGTTGATCCCGATAATGATTCCGAACCCGACACCGAAATCACGTTCGGCGGCGCTCAGGCCGCTGATCATGGCATCAATGACAGTGGGATAGTCCATCCCCGGTCCTGGGCGACCAAAAGCACCCCGTACAAGGTTGTCGGGATTCACGAAGTACTCGCGGTAGCGCAGATTTGCCTTGGCCACCGCATCTTGCGCTCCTTCATAGGCAATCCGCGCAATCTCCTCAGGAGTGGTCAGAGCCAGGTGAGCAGCGTTGAAGACATCGAGGAAATCGGCAAGTCCGGAGTAGTCGAAGAGCTGATCGAGATCGAAGGTCCTCAGCCGCACCCCATGGGCCTGGCAGAGCTCCAGGAGCGTTTCGGGGCGCATCGTCGAGACAAAGTGGCAGTGCAGCTCTGCCTTGGGAAGAAGCTGCAAGTAGGTGCGCAGATCGGTCACGACAGGACCCCTTTCCAGTGCCAGCGAGGTAGAAACGAGTGTTTCTTAGTGCCTCGACTCTACGCAGCACAGTGTTACTCATGTATTACGTCTTCACGGCTTCACGCCTTTTACCCGCGCGTAACAGGAGGGCGAAGTGGGTGAAATATTCGTTTCATAGAGTGTGGGTGTTCCCACCGGGGGATCACTGATGAGGAGTAGCTCAATGCATACACGCACCCGTTCCCACCGACATAGCCTCACCGGTCTGGCCGCCTTGGGCGTGCTCCTGCTGACATCTTGTTCGGGCGACGATGCTGCAGCGGACAGTGAAGACGGGGCCTCCGGCGAAGCAAGTTATGGAGCGCTGGAGATCCCCCTTTCCTGGGTCAAGACCTGGGAATTCGCAGGCATGTACTTTGCCGAGGACAGCGGCTACTACGAGGAAGCCGGCTTCGAGTCCGTCAATCTGATATCTGGCGGTCCTTCGGCCACCCCGGCTGCAACTCAGCTCGTCACCGGTGACAACCTCGCCGCGATGTCCAACCCCATCGACACCGCCTCCTTGATCGAAGCCGAGGGTGAAGATGCTCCGGTCAAGATCATCGGTTCGGTCTTCCAGCAGAACGCCTTCTCGATCTTCTCGCTCGCAGACAACCCCGCCGAAGAGCCGGCCGATCTGGAAGGCATGACCGTCGGCGTCGCCCCCGGCAACGAGCCAGCCTTCTATGCCTTCCTGGAGGTCAATGACATCGATGAAGAAGATGTCGAAGTCGTCTCGATCCAGGGGGACGCCGGCGGACTGTTGACCGGTGAATTCGATGCCTCCATTGGATTCGCAACAAACCAGGCGACTGCGATCGAGCTCGAAGGCGCAGAGGTCGTGAATATGATGCTCGCCGATCACGGTCTGCCGTTTGCCGCAGGCTCCATCGTCACCACCGAGGAGAACATCGAAGAGAACCGCGATGAGTTGAAGGCCTTCCTGGAAGCGACCATTCGCGGTTGGCAGGACGCGTTGAATGATCCGGAAGCCGGAGTGGAGATGACCGTGGAGGATCACGGCGCCGATCAAGGTCTGGATCCGGAGCACCAGCAGCTTACGGCCGAGCGTCAGATGGAACTCATGACCAACGAATGGACCGATGAAAACGGCCTGCTCACGATGAGTGATGAGGCCGTAGACGACACCCTTGAGGCTGTGGAAGCGGTGGGCTATGAGCTCCCGGACGACATCTTCGACATGACGCTCATCAACGAGGTCTACGAGGAGAACCCGGACCTCATCGAGTACTGATCGACTGATACAGGAAAAGGCTTCTCCCGGTCACCCGATCGGGAGAAGCCATCACCCGCCCGTCTGACGGTGACGATTCAGGTTCTGCGCAGTTCCTGAGACAGGGTAGCGGCCTCCGAGTGGAGCTCCCGCGGCGCTGATCTCCCAGGAAGTGACTATGACTCCGATCCCAGACACGCTGGCCGGACTTTCCTTCAATCCGGTGGAACCGAGCACGACGGCGGCCGCAAACTTCCTCGCCCTGGGGCCCAAGGGGCTCTTGATCGACGGTAGGTGGACCGAGGCCGCCGAAGGTGCCGAGTTTCCCAGCGCAGATCCGGCAACCGGCCGAACACTTGCCATGGTGCCAAGGGCCAGCGCGCGGGACGCGGACGCTGCCGTGGCTGCGGCACGGACCGCACTTGAGTCTGGTCCGTGGGCGGCAAGCACGCCGGAGGATCGGTCACGGATGCTCTGGCGGATCGCGGACCTGCTCGAAGCCAATCTCGAAGAGCTTGCGGCGCTGGAATCTCTGGATCAGGGCAAAGTGCTCGCCACTGCGAAGTTCGGTGAGATTCCAGGAGCAATCGCGCAATTCAGGTACTACGCAGGGGCCGCTAGAGCTCTCGAGGGAACCACCGTTCCGACATCCCTGCGGAGGCAGGGTCCGGATAAGCAGATCTTCGCCTATACCGTGCGAGAGCCGGTCGGTGTAGTGGCGGCCATCGTCCCGTGGAACAGCCCGCTGCTGATGGCTGCCATGAAGCTGGCCCCTGCGCTCGCAGCAGGCTGCACCGTGGTGCTCAAGCCTGCTGAGAACACACCCTTGACCGCTCTACGCCTGGGCGAACTGCTTCTCGAGGCAGGGGTTCCAGCTGGCGTCGTCAATATCCTCACTGGATTCGGTCAGGAGGTCGGAGCGGCACTGGCCACCCATCCGGGCGTGGACAAGATCACCTTCACCGGATCCACTGCTGTCGGGAAACAGCTCGTGGGCGACGCGCGCAGCAATCTGAAGCGACTCACTCTGGAGCTGGGCGGGAAGTCACCGGCCATCATCATGGATGACGCCGACGTCGCGCGCGCAGCGGCTGGGGTCTCCCGGGGAATCTTCGACAACGGCGGTCAGGTCTGCGTGGCCAGCTCGAGGATCTACGCGCATCGCTTGGTCTACGAACAGGTGCTTGAAGCGATGGTCACACAGGCGGAGTCGCTGAGCCTGGGACACGGGATGGACCCTGGCGCGGGCCTGGGTCCCCTGGTGAGCAGAGCTCAGGCGGATCGAGTGGATTCCTATGTGGCTGCTGGCCGTGCCGCCGGTGTTTCGGTGCTCACGGGAGGAAAGCAGGGCGGAGCTGAAGGCACCTTCTTTCAACCCACGGTCCTCAGCGGTGTAGCCGAGGACTCTCCGCTCATGCGCGAAGAGATCTTCGGGCCCGTGGCAGTGGTCACGCCATTCGATGACCCCGCCGAAGTCATTGGCTGGGCGAATGATTCCCGCTATGGGCTGGCCGCCAGTGTATGGACCGAAGGGCTCTCGAGTGCTCACCGGATGGCTGCGCAGATCAAAGCGGGAACCGTTTGGATCAACTGTCACTCCTACTTCTCCCCGGAACTTCCGAAGGGTGGCCACAAGGAATCCGGATGGGGCTATGAGAACGGAACCCTGGGGCTGTCGAACTATCTCGAGTCCAAGACCGTGTGCGCGGTGATCTGAGGAGACCATGAAACATATCAGCCTGGGCGTCTTCGAGATGCTCAATCCGAATAACGGACTACCGACCTGGACGCACCCCGACGCGAAAGCGAAGAGCTGGGATCAGACGGGGTACTGGGTGCAAACCGCGAAGCTGCTCGACGACGCAGGGTTCGATTTCTTATTCTTCGCAGACACCTACGGCTTCCCCTCCATCGCCGGCAGCGTCCCTGATGAGGTCATGCGTCATGGGATCCAGTTCCCGGGACTTGACCCCATGCTGCTCATCGGCGCGCTGGCCCAAGCAACGTCCCGACTCGGTTTCGTGGTGACCTCGCCGACCACGGTGGAGCACCCCTATGCGACAGCACGACGGTTCGCCTCCCTGGACCATTACACCGCTGGTCGGATCGGGTGGAACGTCGTCACCGGCAGTTCACAGACGACTACTGACCGGCTCTTCGGGATCGAAGATCAACAGGCCACCCATGACGAGCGCTACGCCCGTGCCGAGGAGTTCCTCCAGATCTGCTCCGCGCTCTGGGAGACCAGCTGGGAGGAAGATGCGGAGCAGCGGGATCAGGTGACGGGGACCTACGCGGATCCGGAGAAGGTCCACGAGGTGTCCCACGACGGCCTCTTCTACCGCTGCCACGGCCCCTTCGCCGTCGCCCCAGGTCCCCAGCGCACGCCGGTGCTCTTTCAGGCGGGCACATCATCGCGGGGCCGAGCATTTGCCGCGGCGCACGCTGAAGCAGTCTTTATCCAGGGTCAGAACGCACCCCAGGCTGCAGACCAGGTCGCCTCGATCCGCAAGTCTGCAGGCCAAGTGGGGCGCGCTCCGGAGTCGATCAAAGTCATCTCTGGAATGACGGTGGTGTTGGGAGCCTCCCACGCACATGCCCAGGCGCGCCGGGAAGAGCTGGAGGCACTCTACGACCCTGCCGACGCCGCGGTGCTCTTTGCCGGAATGACGGGCATCGATCTGCGCCGGCTGGAAAGCTCCGCCCCGGTGACCGAGGCCGTGGCGGCAGGTCTGGACTCTCAACAGGGGCAGACGCTGATCGATCGCTATGTGAGGCCTGGAGCGCCGGTGCCGACCATCGGAGAGGTGCTCGATCGCTTTCGGCTGCAGGCGTTGCGCGGATTCCAACTCACCGGCACCGCCGAAGAGGTGGCACAGCAGATCGAGGAGCTGGTCGAGGCCACCGACATCGACGGGTTCATGTTGGAGCCCACCTTCGGTGGCTCGGCAGCCTTCGCAGAGTTCGCCGAGACGGTTGCCCCGCTACTTCGGCAGCGAGGCCTTCTTCCGGGCCTGCCCACGCAGGACAGCCCGTCGCTCACCCTGCGTGAACGGGTTATCGGCTCAGGTCCTCATCGTTCACTTGCCCCCGAATCGAAAGAATCAGGTCAACCATGAAAAAAGAAGCGGTCGATGCCGTGATCAGCGGCCTCAAACAGGCGGGAGTCGAGGTCGTGTGCTACCTCCCAGACTCGCTGCTCAAAGAGCTCTACCCCGCACTTGACGCAGATCCGGATATCCGGACCGTGCAGGTCACCAACGAGGGCGAGGGAGCTGCCATCTGCGGTGGAGTATTCCTCTCCGGCAAGCGGGCGGCGCTGATCATGGAGAACTCGGGATTGCGCGCCTCCGTGGAACATCTGGCTCGCCTCGGTCTCGGTGCAGGCATCCCAGTGATCATGATCATGAGCCACCGCGGAGATCTGGGTGAGAACAACTGGTGGGCCATTCCGCATGGGATCACGATGGAACCGATCTTGGATGCCCTGAGAACGCCCTACCGGATTGTGAAACAGACCGATGAGATCTCACAGGCGATCCAGGACAGCTATACCTGGTCCTATAACGCGTACCACCACTCAGCCGTCGTGCTTTCAGGAGGAATCGTCCGATGATGAAGCGTTATGAATGCATGCAGCGGTTGGGTGCACAGCTCGACGACGAGCTGGTGATCCTCTCTCTGGGAGGGGCAGTAGACGAGTGGTACAACGCGGCACCCCATATGCGTGAAGGATCCCTGTTTCAACAGCAGCTGGGCTGCGTCACGGGCGAGGCGTTGGGACTTGCCATCGGATTGCCGAACCGGCGGATCGTATCCCTGGACACTGATGGCGGATTGCTCTTCGACCTTGGAATTCTCGCCACCCTGGGCAACGAGAAGCCAGAGAACCTCTTCGTGGTGGTCTGGGACAACGAGAGCTACCAGTCCATCGGGGGGCCGAAGACGCACACAGCCTCCGGGACCGTGAACCTGGCAGAGATCGCCAGGGGCTGCGGTATCGAACAGGCTTTCGTAGTGAGGGATCTAGACGAGTTCGAAGATCATTGTCGTCGAGGACTGGGTGCAAAGGAACCATATGTAATCGTGGCTAAAACCGACGGGATCCTCCAGCCAGGTATCAGCAGAAAGCACTCTGACGGTCGAGAGGACAAGTACATATTCGTCCGTCACGTGGAAAAGACCGAAGGTGTCAGCATCATGGGTCCCAGTGAGCACAACTGATGGGTACTCCGGCGATGGGCGAAGAGCACGATCTTATTGTCATAGGTGCAGGTTCGTCGGGTTGTGTTTTGGCCCGTCGGCTGGCGGAGGATCCCTCTCTCAGGGTTTTGTTGATCGAGGCCGGGGCCGCGGAGGAGTCTATGCCCGCCGTGCAGCAGGCCCGGGAGTGGACTAGCCTGCTTGGCGGCGAGCTCGATTGGAACGAGACGTACTCTCCGAGCGAGAGAGTAGACGGGCGTAGCATCCCGATTCCACGCGGACGAGTGGTGGGGGGATCGTCGTCTATCAACGCAATGCTTTGGTACCGGGGTCATCCTGATGACTACGACGCGTGGGAAGCAGCCGGTGCTACTGGCTGGAATCACGCCGCGATGTTGCCCTTCTTCAAGCGTTCCGAGGATTGGATGCGCGGGGAGAACGAGCATCGAGGCGTTGGGGGTCCGATGCGCATCGAGGTCTCACCAGCCCCCCACCCGGTGGCGGAGTCGCTGCTCACCGGAGCACAGGAGGTCGGTCTCCCCTTTATCGATGACGCGAACGCCCAAAGCAATGAGGGTGCCTGTCTCGCAAACTTCAATGCCGTCAATGTGACGTCCAAACCTGGCGCAGTGACTCGATTGGAGAGATGGAGCGCCGCGCGTGGCTATCTCCGGCCGGCGGCGCGATGGTCGAATCTCAAGGTCATGACAGGTACCACGGTGAGGCAGCTGATTCTCGAGGCGGGAGTCTGTGTTGGGGTCCGTTGTCGGACTGGAGGTGAAGACCGGGAACTCCGGGCCTCTCAGGGGATCGTCCTAGCCTCTGGCGCACTCGGCACCCCGCGCCTTCTAATGCTGTCAGGACTGGGTCCACCGCAGCAGCTCCGCGAGGCGGGGATCGTTCCAAAAGTCGACCTACCCGGCGTAGGGGCCAACTTCCAAGATCATCCGCTGCTTCGGGGGATGAACTTTCGTATGAGGCAGCCGCTCGGCCCTGTCCGCGACAACGGCGGCGGCGCGATGCTGAACTGGCGTTCCTCTCAGGCTGACCATCGCCCCGATTTGCACGTTTTTGTCGTACAGGGCGTTCATGCGGGTCCAGAGGTGGTCCGTCGCTACGGAATCGATCCCTCCGACGAATCGATCTGCGCTATATCCCCGGGTCTGATGCGAAGTCGCAGCATAGGGAAGATCAAACTCCTCTCCGCAGACGGCAAGATGGACATCCAACCGAACTATCTGGAAGCGCCGGAGGACCTGTCGGCACTCGTAGAGGGAATCGATATGGTTCTGGATTTGGCCCAAACGCGTAGCTATCGGCGAATCCTCGACGGACCCCTGTCGCCAGGCGGCAAGCTCTCACGCCGAGAGGCAGAACAGTTCATCCGGATGTCCTGCGACACCTTCTTCCACTGCTGTGGAAGCGCTGCCATGGGCACGGACGATCGAGCGGTCGTAACCCCGGATCTGCAAGTGCGGGGAGTGGAGAATCTCTGGGTGGCGGACGCCTCCGTCATTCCCGTAATCCCCACCAGTAATATCCAGGCACCTGTCATTGCCGTAGCTGAGCGTGCTGCAGAGCTGATTCGAGGACGTCTTGGAAACACAGCCGACCGACCGAGCTTGGGGAGTTCTCTCTGATGTCCGCTTTTGGGACGCTCGTGGAGCCCGAGCACGCAGGCGCACTCGCGGGAACTTCGGCCGCTATTTTCGCGGCAGATCAGGCGCGCGACGTCTTCGCCTCCTATCCCTCCGGGGTCGCCGCGCTGTGCGCGCAGACCCCGCAGGGGCCTGTCGGGTTCGTGGTGACCTCCTTCAGCGCGGGGGTCTCCTACGATCCTCCGATGGTGGCCTTCTCGGCGCAGAACAGCTCACGGACCTGGACGGTGCTGCGCGGGGCCCGCAGCATCGGGGTCTCCGTGTTGGGGGACGCCCAGCAGCAGGCCTGCCTCCAGCTCGCCTCCAGAACCGGTGACCGGTTCGCGAATCTCCCGCACCGCGTCACCGATTCCGGTGCGGTGCTGCTGGAGGACTCGCCCCTGCGGCTGGACTGCGAGGTGCTCAGCGAGACCCCCGCCGGGGATCACCAGGTGGTGCTGCTGCAGGTCCATGGAGCCAAGGTGCAGGAGCACCTCTCCCCGATGGTCTACCGTTCCCGCGGCTTCCACCACATCATCGCCGCCGGCTGAGGTCGGCTCCGCAGACTTCTTCGGCCCCGCAGACCTCTGCGGAGCCTCAGTCCTCTGCGGAGCCGCCGCCCGGCGGCATCGATCCTCCGAAGAGCGGCTCGAAGTTGGGTCGCTTCGCGTGGATCCCATCCCCGGAGGACCGTCCACGCAGCCGCCGGACCACCCAGGGGAAGAGGTGGTGGCGGGCCCACACGGCGTCGTCGACGCGCGCCTCGCGCCAGGTGCGCACCGGCACCGGACTCGGCTCAGAGGGCTGCAGGTCGTGCTTGACGTTCATGGTGTCCAGCGCCATCCGAGCGATGGTGTGGTGGCCCAGGGCGGAGAAGTGCAGCCGATCCTCGTCCCACATCTCCGGGCGGGTCAGCTCGCGCAGGGACCACATGTCCGCGACCAGCGCGTCGTGCCGGGCCGCGATGGTGCGCACGTTCTCGTTGAAGATCGCCACCTTCCCGCGGATCGATCCGACCACCGGAGTCTCGCGGACGTCGGGGCCGTTGAACAGCACGATGGTCGCGCCGGTGGTGCTCAGGATCTGCACCATCGTGTCGAGGATCCGAGCGGTCTCATCGGGGTCCCCGCCGGGCCGGATGACATCGTTGCCGCCGGCGCACAGGGTGATCAGGTCCGGGCGCAGCTGCAGCGCCGGGGCGATCTGCTCGTCGCGGATCTGACCGATGAGCTTGCCGCGCACCGCCAGGTTGGCATAGGAGAACTTCGGCGATCCCTCGACGGCGGCGGCGCCGAGGGCGAGCTCCTCGGCCACTCGGTCGGCCCAGCCGCGGTGGTAGCCGGGTCTGGTCTCATCGGGGTCCCCGATGCCCTCGGTGAAGGAATCGCCCAGGGCCACATAGCGGGTCCACGGGTGCCGGGGGGTCAGCGGGTGCTCTCCCGCGTCGGAGGAGGTGTCAGGTGTCTCAAGAAGATCATCAGTATCGTTCACCCATATATTCTCTCCGACGACCCCCGCCGGATGCATCCCCCCTTGGGCTGATCCATGACCGGCTGATTAGAGTGGGGCAGGCACCCGTCCCGTCACGCAAAGGTCATTCCATGTCTGCATCCCCGCACGTCGCCTGGTCCCGCGAAGCGCAAGAGCGCGCCGGCACCCCGCTGGTGGTGCTGCTCCACGGCTACGGCTCCCACGAACAGGACCTGATGGGCCTGGTCCCCGGCCTGCCCGCAGACTTCACCTACGCCTCCGTGCGCGCCCCGGTGAAGATGGAGTTCGGCGGCTACACCTGGTTCGACCTCGACGTGGAGCGGCTCGCCTACTCCTCCTCGGCCGCCCGCGAGGCGGTGGAGGCGCTCTGGGAGTGGATCGCCTCGGTCAAGGACCAGCACAGCTCGGTGACCCTGCTCGGGTTCTCCATGGGGATGGCGATGGCCACCTCGCTGCTGCGCAGCCGCCCGGAGGCGTTCGCCGCCGTCGTCGGCCTCTCCGGCTTCGCCGTGGACCCGACCCGAGGCGAAGGACTCGAGGACTACTTCGACGACGAGGCGCTGGCCGCCGCGAAGGTTCCGTTCTTCTGGGGCCGCGACCAGGAAGATCCGATCATCCCGGCCGAGCACGTCGAGTACACCCACGGCTGGGCCACCAAGACCGTGAAGCTGACCAAGGTGCTCTACGCCGGGGCCGGACATGCTGTGGTGCCCCAGGAGATCAGCCATGTGGGGGAGTTCCTGACCCACACGGTGCTCAACTCCCGCTGAGCGCCCTGGCGTAGACCTCCGCGTGGGCGGCGGCGATCCGTTCCCGCTGCTCCCGGCGCCACCCCACGCGCGCCGCGGCGGTCGGCGTGAGCCACGGCTTCTCGACCGAGGTCACCGCCGGGACCGCTGACCCTGCCTGTTGTGACCCTGCCTGCGCTGCCGCGGCGTGCACCGCGCGGCGCAGGCTGGCGGCGTCGAGGCCTGAGTCCTGCCAGCGGTAGAGGAAGTCGGCCCCCTGGCTCCGGTAGCAGCCGACGTCCGGGGCGATCACGGTGGTCCCCAGGTCGTGCGCCGCCTCCATCCATCCGGAGTGGGTGCCGAAGCGGTAGGGAAGCAGCGAGGTGTGCAGGCCGGAGAGGTAGTCGAAGAGCTCGGCATCGGTGTAGAAGTCATGGACCCGCAGGTCGACCAGGTCCGGGTCCTGGTCCTGCAGCCAGCGCACCAGCTCGGCATCGTGGCGCAGCCCGGCGGCCTCGAAGACATCCCGGTGCAGATCCACCTGCAGCACCGAGCCCGGGATCTCGCGCAGCGCCGCGAGGGCGGCCTGCAGCACCTCCACGCCCACCATGTTGGCGCGCAGGCTCTTCAGATGGATCCCGAGTCGGAACTCCTCCGCCCTGCGCCGCGGGGTCTCGGCGTAATCGCTGATCAGGTCCAGATCGACCACATGCGGGTGCGGGATCACGTGGGCTTCGACGCCCCAGCGCTCGCGGATCTCCGCGGCGGCCTGCTCGCTGAGCGTGATGACCGCCCGGGCGCGGCTGAAGAGGACCTCGAGCTGGGAGTCGTGCAGGGTCGGGTCCTCGTGATGCGGATTCCACAGGTCATGCGCGGTGTAGATCAGCGGCCGGCCCCGGGCGTCGAGCGCGTCGAAGACCTCGTGCAGCTGCGTCGGAGTCTGCGCGTCGAAGCCGAAGTGGATGTGCATAAGGTCGAACTCGTGGGCCGCGATCCATGCGGGGTCCAGCATCGCCGGCGGCCACCACGGCGCACCGGTGGGCGTGTCGCTCCGGGCAGCCGGCGGATCCGGCAGCCGGAGCACCGCGGCCTCAGGTCTGCGCTCGCGCTGCACGTCCTCGACGGACGGGTGCTCGTGCCGTGGGTGGCCCAGATGGCGGATGTAGACGTGGGAGGCCGGCACCGAGGCCACCGTGATGCTCACGCCGCGACCCAGTGCTCGCCGTCGCGGTGCACCAGGCCCATCCGTTCGAACTCCTGCAGCCAGCCCTCCATGGGCCAGTGCCCCCACCGGTCCGCGAAGATCCGGCCGTTGCGCAGAATGTCCGTGAGGTGCTCCACCGGGGGCCGCGAGACCGGATGGTGCTGGTGGTAGGCGCGGGCTCCTCCCACCCAGGTCAGCTCGACTCCGCGGGCCCTGGCCCGCCAGGAGAAGTCGGTGTCCTCGGCGCCGTAGCCGGTGTAGGCCTCGTCGAATCCACCGATCTTCTCCCAGACCTCGCGGCGCACCGCAAAGGACAGCGACCAGAACAGCGCGTGCTCGCCGTGGGTCAGGATCTCCCCGGCTGCCGGGGCCGGACGTGCCGGATGCGGCGCGGCCCAGGCGGCCAGCTGAACGGCGGTGGCACTGTCCAGCGCCTCGCCGGGGAGCTCGGGCAGGTACGCGACCGGTCCGCAGAGCAGGTCCTCCGGTCGCAGCCGAGACGCTTCGATATAGGCGCTGATCAAGCCGGGGTCCGGGATGCAGTCCACATCGAGGAAGATCAGCAGGTCATCTGGTCCGGGCAGCTGTTCCAGGGCGCGCTGCGCCCCGAGGTTCCGGGCCGCGGCCAACGGCAGCCGGCCCGCGCTGCGCGGGATCTCCACCACCTGGGTGGGCAGGTCACCGGCGTCCCTGGTCGCTCCGGTGCTGACCGCCGGCTGCGTTCCTGGCTGCTCCGTCGCCAGCCGGGCACTGATCTCGGGGTCCTCCATGGCTGCCACCACATGCGTCACCGGGGCCGAGGTGCTGAGCGCCAGTCCGGCACGCTGACGGCGCAGGTGGGTCGCCCGACCGTGGACCGCGGTGACGACGACGGCGCGCGGCGGGTTCTCGGCGGGTGCCGCGGGCGCGGGCAGCATCGAGTGCAGCAGCTCCGCGAACCGTTCTGCTGCTCCGCCGTCGGACCAGCTGGCCCAGTCCTGGCCCTCGAGGTTCAGCGCCTGCGTCACGGCACGGTCCCAGCCGGCGTCGTCCTCGGGTGCGGGCGCTCGCAGCGCCGGCCAGGGGCCGCGCTCGAGGGCGTCGAGCATATGGGCCTGTTCCTGGTGCGGACGGTCCAGAGCGGTGACCAGCGCAGGGGTACGGCTGGCGGCGATCTCGGCGATGGAGTTCTGCCCGGCCGCGGTGAGCACCAGGTCGGCGCGCAGCAGCAGCGGCCACGGGTCGGCCTCCCAGGAGCCCTCCCCGCCCAAGACGCTGATCCTCGCCTGCGGCAGGGTTCGGCGCAGCTGGGCGATCGCCGCGGCGGTCACGGCACCGCCGCCGCCTCCGCTGAGCACCAGGACCTCGAGCTGCTGGTTGCCCGGCCCGGTCTGATGCGCGGCGGCACGTTCCGCTGAGTCGGCCCGGTTCTTCGGGGTGAAGCGGGAGAGTCCGCCCAGGGCGTGGACCTCTGCGGCGCCGGCGAGGATCCTGGTGGCCTCGGCGGGCCACATGCCCACCACCGCGGAGGAGATCTCGTAGCCCAGCCGATGCGCCGGATCGGTGCGGTCACCGGGCAGCGCCACGGTGACCACGGGGATCCCATGGAGCCGGGCGAGCAGCGCGATCTCCACCGAGACGTCGGCGACCAGCAGCTGCGGCGCGGCGTGATCGATCCAGGCCGAGAGCTGCGCGCTGCGCCGACGCAGTCCCGGGTGGCGCAGCGGAGCCCAGTGCAGGGCTCCGGACGCGGTGGGTTCGCGGAACTCGCCGTCGTCCGGCCCAGCCGTGTCATCGCGGTCCAGCTGGACCCAGTCGGCGCCGACCGGCCAGTCGGGCGGTTCCGGGAGCGAGGAGATCCCGGTGATCTGCAGGCCTCGGGCCGCCGCGGCCTGGGCTACCGCGGTGGCGCGGTGCAGATGGCCGCGACCCTGATGGTGGATGTACCAGCCGATCATCAGGCTGAGGCGCTCGGCTGGGAGGTGGGTTGCATGGCCATCCGGGCGTAGAGCTGCTCGTACTCATCGACCATCCGCTCCAGCGAGAGCGATCCTTCGGCGCGCTGGCGGACGGCGCCGCGATCACAGTCTGCGGCGCGGGTGATCGCCTCCGCCAAGGCGGCCACGGAGCCGTCTGCGGCGAGGGCGCCGGAGGAGTCTGTGACGATCTCCACCAGCCCGCCGCGCGGGAAGGCCGCCACCGGGGTCCCGCAGGACATGGCCTCGGCGGCCACCAGGCCGTAGGGCTCATCCCATTGGGAGCTGACCACGGCCACCGCGGAGGAGCCGACGAGCTCGACGAGCTCGGTGTGCCGCAGGTGTCCCACATAGACCGCGTCATCGCCGAGCCGGGGCGCGACCTGTGCTTCGAAGTAGCTGCGGTCCATGATGGGACCCGCCAGGGTGATGCTGCGACCGGCGGCGCGCGCGGCGTCGATGGCCAGATGCGGTGCCTTCTCCGGCACCAGGCGTCCGGTCCAGACGCACTCGTTGCCACCGGGCCCCGGGTGCCACACATCGGTGTCCACACCGTTGGGGATCACGCTGGAGGTGACCGAGCTCGCCCAGGCCTTGGCCGTGGCAGAGCTCACCGCGGTGAACACCGCAGACGGGGCGGCGTAGTTCGTCGCCGACTCCAGCCAGGGGGTCGGGGGAGTGTGCAGCGTGGTGAGCACCGGCATCGGCACCAGCGAGGAGAGCGCCACCGGAAGGTGATGCAGCGAATTGTTGTGGATCACGTCGAAGTCCTTGGACTCCGCGAGATGCAGCATCAGGCCCAGGTAGGCGTGGTGCTGCTGCATCCAGTCCACCGGCATCGCGCCGACGTCGGAGCGGGCGGCGGCGCTGAGCTCCAGACGCTCGGGCAGGAGCATCTGGGCCCCCAATGCCGGGTCGCTGCCGCCTGCGGCGAACAGCGTCACGGAATGGCCCCGGCTGATGAGCTTCTTGGCCACCGTGTGTGTAAAAGCCTCAAGCCCCCCGGCGAAGGGTTCCCGAATCGGGAACTGGCTCGAAGCGATGATGCATATGCGCAACCGCACCCCTAGTTCACAGGGCGAGACGCAGCCCCCCGGCGCCGGTCATCGAGACCGGCAGGCACCTCGCAGAAGAATGTCATGTGAGGCCCGGCACACCGCGTGCAGCCGGCCCTTAGAGGCACTGTACACGCGGTTTCGGGAAGGCGGATTCAGCCCTGTCAGCCTGCCACGGGCATGAGTCGCGCGGCGGGCAGACCGAAGGGCTCGCCGTGGAACTCCACGAGCTGTCCACGCTTGATCTGCGCGCCGCGGCGGGTCTCCACCTCGCCGTCGACGGTGACCCCGGAGGAATCGATCACCTCACGGGCGACCGCCCCGTTCTCGACCACTCCGGCCAGCTTCAGCAGCTGCCCGAGGCGGATGGACTCGTCGCGGATCGGGACTTCAGACACTTCTTGGCTCATGGGCCAAGTCTGTCATGCCCGCCTGGCGCTCTGTCCGGGCTTGGGAGCTCGACCGGCGCGACGGCAGGCCCGGTCAGACACGTCGGGTCCGGTCAAGGGTGGGGGAGGGGTCTGGATAAGGTGAGCCCATGAGTTCTGCCGAGCCCGCAGCGGGCCCCCGCTCCCCGCTGGTCTGGGTCTTCCTGCTTCTGCTGATGCTCGCCTCGGGGGCGGCGATCCCCGCCCAGGGCCGGGTCAACGCCGCGCTGACCAGCGAGATCGGTGACCCGGTCCTCGCGGCGACGATCAGCTTCAGCGTGGGCAGCATCATCTTGCTGCTGGTGACCTTCGGCACCGGCCGGGGCCGGCGGGCCATCGCGCGGGTGGCTCCGGCGGTGCGCGAAGGGCGGATCCGCTGGTGGTATTTCCTGGCCGGCTGCGTGGGCGCCTACTTCGTGCTCACCCAGACGCTGACCATCGGGCTCATCGGCGTCGCCGTGTTCACCGTGGCCGTGGTCACCGGACAGACCCTCGGCGGCCTGCTCTGGGATCGGATCGGGCTGGGGCCCGCCGGGCGGATGCGGCTGAACCCGTTCCGCGTCGGCGGTGCGGTGCTGACCGTGCTGGCCGTGCTGTGGGCGGTCTCCCCGCAGCTCACCGCCTCCGGCCAGGGTCCCGCCTGGCTTGCCCTGGTGCTGCTTCCGCTCTCGGGCGGCTTCCTGCAGGCGGCCCAGCAGGCCATCAACGGCCGCCATTCCGCGGCATATCGGTCCCCGGCGCCGGGGACGCTGTTCAACTTCCTCGCCGGCACGCTGTTCCTGCTGCTGGTCTGGGCGGGCAAGGCGCTGGTCACCGGGGTGGAGCCGGCACTGTCACTGACCCGGTGGCACTACCTGGGCGGACCGCTGGGGATCATCTTCATCGCCCTGGGCGCCCTGCTGGTCACCCGGGTCGGCGTGCTGATCGCCGCGATGGGCATGATCGCCGGGCAGCTGCTGGGCTCGCTGCTGCTCGATGTCCTGCTCCCCACCCCCGGGTCGCTGGTCACCACTGCGACGGTGCTGGGCACCGGGCTGACCCTGATCGCGGTGATCCTCGCCTCGCTGCCCGATATGCTGCGCGGACGCCCCGGGCGCAGGACCGGGGCCTGAGCTCCGGGTCCGGAACTCGACCCGCATTCGGGCCGGGTGCGTGCGCGCGATAAGCTGACGCAATCTGTGTTCATCCCCGTTCTACCTGAGGTGTATCTGCCACATGGCCAAAGAGACCGCACTCGACAAAGTCATCTCCCTGGCGAAGCGCCGCGGCTTCGTGTTCCAGTCGGGAGAGATCTACGGCGGCACGCGCTCTGCCTGGGACTACGGACCGCTGGGCACCGAGCTCAAGGAGAACATCAAGGCCGAGTGGTGGCAGACCTTCATCCGCGGCCGCGGTGACATGGTCGGTCTGGACTCCGCGATCATCCTGCCGCAGGCCGTCTGGCACGCCTCGGGCCACGTCAAGACGTTCTCCGACCCGCTGGTCGAGTCGCTGCACACCCACCGCCGCTACCGCGCCGATCACCTGATCGAGGCCTATGAGGCCAAGCACGGTCACCCGCCGGAGAACGGCCTCGCCGACATCCGCGACCCCGAGACCGGCCAGCCCGGCAGGTGGACCGAGCCGCAGCAGTTCTCCGGCCTGATGAAGACCTTCCTCGGCCCGGTGGATGACCAGGAGGGACTGCACTACATGCGTCCCGAGACCGCCCAGGGCATCTTCGTGAACTTCAACAACGTGGTGACCTCGGCCCGGAAGAAGCCGCCCTTCGGCATCGGCCAGATCGGCAAGGCCTTCCGCAACGAGATCACCCCCGGCAACTTCATCTTCCGCACCCGCGAGTTCGAGCAGATGGAGATCGAGTACTTCACCCACCCGGATGAGGCCGACGAGTGGTTCAAGCACTGGGTCGACGCCTGCTACAACTGGTTCACCGACCTGGGCCTGAACCCGGAGAACCTGCGCAAGTTCGACGTTCCCGAAGATGATCGCGCGCACTACTCGGCCGGCACCATCGACCTGGAGTACCGCTTCGACTTCCAGGGCTCGGCCTGGGGTGAGCTCATGGGCGTCGCGAACCGCACCGACTATGACTTGAACTCCCACACCGAGGCCTCCGGTGCGAAGCTGCAGTACTTCGACCAGGCCAGCGGCACCCGTTACACCCCCTACGTGATCGAGCCGTCCTTCGGCCTGACCCGCGCGATGATGGCCTTCCTGGTCGACGCCTACACCGAGGACGAAGCCCCGAACACCAAGGGCGGCGTGGACACCCGCACCGTGCTCAAGCTGCACCCGAAGCTGGCCCCGGTGAAGGCCGCGGTGCTGCCGCTCTCGAAGAAGCCCGAGCTCGCCGGAGTCTCCCAGGACCTGGCCCAGCAGCTGCGCCAGCACTGGAACATCGATTTCGATGACTCCGGCGCCATCGGCCGCCGCTACCGGCGCCAGGATGAGATCGGCACCCCGTTCTGCATCACGGTGGACTTCGACACCTTGGAGGACCAGGCGGTCACCATCCGCGACCGTGACGAGATGACCCAGGAGCGGGTCTCGCTGGACAAGGTCCAGTCCTACCTCGCGGTGAAGCTGCTCGGCTGAGCCGACGGGGCGCTGACGGTGGGCTGACGCGGCGCTGATCTGATCCAGGCGGCCGCCCGCGAGGCGTCGGGTCCGCTCAGCCCTCGGCTGAACGGCCCGGCGCTGAACAGCGGGTATCGCGCGCCGGTGTGGGTGAGCTTTGTCCGGGCGCAGGTGCGGGACTACCATTGCTTGTTTGGTCTGAACGACACTTACTGCCTCGTCTAAGGAAATGTGATGAGTATTGAGCACGACGCCGCGGCTCGCTCAGCGAACCCGGCCCGGCTGACTCTGGACTCCGGTCTCACCGTGCGCCCCTGGGCCGACGGCGATGACCTGAAGCTGCTCCAGGTCTGGGGAGACCCGGAGAACTCGATGCACCACCAGGACCGCAGCCTGCTGCGGCCCTCCTCCAACGAGCCCTGGTCCCGCTGCATCGTGGCCGAGGACGCGGGCCTGCCCGTGGCGGCCGCCACGATCTTCCGCTCCTCGCTGCACCCGGACCGGCTCTCCTTCTACGCCGAGGTCGCCCCGGATCACCGTCGCCGCGGCGTCGCCGCGCAGATGCTGCAGATCCTCGAGGCCGAGGTCCCCAACTGCGCGGTGCAGTCGCTGAAGGCCCGGGTGGCGAAGCGTTCCGCCGCCCAGTGCTTCCTCAAGGACAACGGCTTCACCAAGATCCAGGCCTCCCGTCAGGTGGTCGTCCAGCCGGGCGCCATCTCGCTGCCGGACCTGGACAGCGCCGGCCTGGATCTCGAAGACCTCGCCACCGGATCGGTGGAGCTCACCCAGCTGGTCGCGGACTTCTACAACACCGTGCACAGCTGGGATCGCGCCGAGATGACCATCGGCAAGGCCCAGCAGATGCTGCTCGGCCCGGAGACCGGAGCCTCGGGCGCCGTGGTGCTGCGCGACACCAGCGACGGCGGAGACAACAGCATCCTGGCCTTCGCCATCAGCTACACCTCTGAGCGCACCGACGAGCCCGCCGACGTGCTGCTGGGCTGGAACACCGCGTTGGAGGACGCCGACGCCGAGACCGCCTGCCGGGCGATGCTCGCGCTGCTCTCCGCGCACTTCCCGGTCAAGGTCGAGGTCGACGACGCCATGGTGCCGCTGAAGACCGTCACCGACGAGCTCATCGCGGCCGGTGAGGCCGAGTACGACTTCGAGGCGCTCATCTACGCCAAAGACGCAGCCTGAGCGGGGAGCCGATGACCGTCGAGACCGTCGCCTCCAGCGCGCCGCAGACCACCGCGCTGCTGCCGCCGCTGACCCTGGGGCCGATCACGGTGAAGACCCCGGTGGTGCTGGCCCCGATGGCCGGGATCACCAACACCGCCTTCCGTCGGCTCTGCCGCGACTACGGCGGCGGGCTCTTCGTCAACGAGATGGTCACCGCCCGCGCCCTGGTGGAGCGCCGGCCCGAATCGCTGCGGATCATCAAGCATGAGCCCGACGAGGTGCCCCGCTCGGTGCAGCTGTACTCGGTGGACCCGGTCACCACCGGCCACGCGGTGCGGATGCTGGTCGAGGAGGGGCGGGCCGATCACATCGACATGAACTTCGGCTGCCCGGTCCCGAAGGTCACCCGCAAGGGCGGCGGCTCCGCCCTGCCCTGGAAGATCCGGCTCTTCGAATCCATCGTCGCCACCGCGGTGCGCGAGGCCGCCAAGGCGAACATCCCGGTGACCGTGAAGATGCGCAAGGGCATCGACGAGGACCACCTGACCTTCATCGAGGCCGGCAAGGTCGCCCGGGACTCCGGCGTGGCCGCGGTCGCGCTGCATGGGCGCACCGCCCGGCAGCACTACTCGGGTCAGGCGGACTGGTCCGCGATCGCCGCGCTGCGCGAGTCCCTCCCTGACATCCCGGTGCTGGGCAACGGAGACATCTGGTCGGCGGAGGATGCTGTCGCGATGGTCGAGCAGACCGGGGTGGACGGCGTCGTCGTCGGCCGCGGCTGCCAGGGCCGGCCCTGGCTCTTCGGTGACCTCCAGGCCGCCTTCGAAGGGCGCGAGGAGCGGCACCGCCCTGATCTGCCGATGGTCTCCTCCACCCTGCTGCGCCACGCGCAGATGCTGATCCCGTACTTCGACGGTGACGAGCGCAAGGCCATGCAGGACATCCGCAAGCATGTGGCCTGGTACTTCAAGGGTTACGCGGTCGGCTCGCACCTGCGCACCCAGCTGGTCGCGGTGGAGTCCATGGCCCAGCTCGAGGACCTGCTCGGCCAGCTGGACCAGTCCCTGGGCTACCCCGGGGTCGACGCCGAGGGCCCGCGCGGCCGTGCCGGCTCACCCAAGAAGGTGCACCTGCCGCAGGACTGGCTGGAGTCCCAGGAGCTCAACGAGGCGCAGCGGGAGATGATCCAGGCCGCCGAGGTCGACACCTCCGGCGGATAGGGTTGGAGCATGAGTGCGCAGAACGTGGAGCGAGTAGAGGGCGGATACGCCGCCCTGCGTCCGGGCTACACCGAGGCCGACGAGGCCCGCTGGGTGCCCGAACACGGCAAGTCCGTCTACCGGTCCAGCTTCGAGCGTGACCGGGCCCGGCTGCTGCACTCCTCGGCGCTGCGCCGGCTCGGCGCCAAGACCCAGGTGGTCTCGCCCGATGTCGACGACTTCTCCCGCACCCGGCTGACCCACTCGCTGGAGGTGGCCCAGGTGGGCCGGGACCTCGGCCGGCTGCTGGGCTGCGACCCCGACGTCGTCGACGCCGCCTGCCTCTCCCACGACCTCGGGCACCCGCCCTTCGGGCACAACGGGGAGACCGTGCTCAACGCGCTGGCCGCTCCCTACGGCGGGTTCGAGGGCAACGCGCAGACGCTGCGGCTGCTGACCCGGCTGGAGACCAAGCGCTTCCATCCCGACGGCCGCTCCGCCGGGCTGAACCTGACCCGCGCCTCCCTCGACGCCGCGGTGAAATACCCCTGGCGCGCCGAGCAGGCCCCGACGCTGCCCGACGGCAGCCGCAGTGCGAAGTTCGGCGCCTATGAGGACGACGTCGAGGTCTTCGACTGGATCCGCGAGGGCGTGGCGGGACGACGAAAGTCCATGGAGGCCCAGGTGATGGACGCCGCCGATGACATCGCCTATTCGGTGCATGACATCGAGGACGGCGTGGTCAACGGGCGGTTCCAGCTGAAGTTCCTCGCCGATCCGCTGCAGCGCCGCCGCGTGGTCCAGACCACCCGTGACTGGTACCTGCCCGAGACCGACCCGGCCCGGATCGAGGCCGCGCTGGAGCGGCTCTCCACGGCCGATTCCTGGGTGGGGGAGTCCGACGGCTCGCGCCGGGCGCTGGCCGCGCTGAAGAACATGACCAGCGAGCTCATCGGCCGGTTCTCCCATGCGATCTTCACCGCCACCCGCGAGGTCTACGGGGACCGGCCGCTGGTCCGCCACGAGGCCGACCTGGTGGTCCCGGATGAGACGCTGGAGGAGGTCTCGCTGATGAAGGGCATCGCGGCGACCTACATCATGGCCTCCCGCGAGCAGAAGCCGGTCTACGCCCGGCAGCGCGAGGTGATCGAAGGCCTGCACGGGCTGCTCACCGAGACCGGCGACCAGTTCCTGGAGCCGCCCTTCCAGGCGGACTTCTACGCCGCCGCCGACGAGGCCGCCCGGCAGCGCGCGATCATCGACCAGATCGCCTCGCTCACCGACGGCGCGGCGCTCGAGTGGTACGCCACCCTGGTCCACGGGCGCCCGGTCTTCAACCGCCTCTTCGCCTGACCCCCGTTCCCTTCGCGTTGAGGGGCGGAACTATTTCCCGATGTCGCCGACGACGACGTCGAAGGCCGCGAACAGCTCGTCCGCCTCCACGAAGAGATTCAGGTCGGGTTCACCGGCCCCCATGGCGATCCGCCCGGAGATCGACTCATCGGCGTAGACCGGCCACATCTTCCCCTCGGGGGTGCGCGCGCCGAAGGGCGTGATCGTGCCCGGGTGATACCCGGTGGCCGCCACGGCCTCCTCCGGTGCGGTCATCGACATCTTCTTCATCCCGGCCAGTCGGCGCAGCTTCGCCCAGTCGACCTGCTTGTCCCCGGGGATCAGCGCGACCACATAGCTGTGCTCCGTGGAGGACTGGGTCAGCTTGGCCTTCGCGACCAGGGTCTTGACGATCTCCCGCGGTTCCACGCCGAGATTCTCAGCCGCCTCCTCCAGGGATGAGGCCGGTCCGCGCTGGACGAATTCAAGGGTCACCGCGCGGGAATCGGCGTCGGCCTGTACCCGCTCACGTCCGGAAAGCTCAGTCATGCTCCCCAGCCTAACGAGACTTCAGCCCCGCCGCGGCGCCGCTCCACAGTCAGCGGCAGCGCACCGTCAGCATTTGGCCCCGCCGAGTAGATTAGAGGCATGGCCGGACTGATCAAACGCGAAGACATCGACGCCGTCCGTGAGCGCGCAGACCTTCGCGAGGTCGTCGAGCAGTATGTGACGCTCAAGGGCGCCGGGATCGGTTCGTGGAAGGGCCTGTGCCCCTTCCACGACGAACGCTCGCCGAGCTTCCACATCCGCCCCGGGGTCGGGACCTTCCACTGCTTCGGCTGCGGAGAATCCGGTGACGTGATCGCGTTCCTGATGGGCATGGACCACACCAGCTTCCAGGAGACCGTGGAGAAGCTCGCCGGTCGACTGGGCATCGAGCTGCGCTACGAAGACGGCGGCAAGGGTCCCGACAAGGCCGAGATCGGGCGCCGCCAGCGGCTGCTGGACGCGCACAAGATCGCCGATGAGTTCTTCCAGGCCGCGCTGCAGAGCCCCGAGGCGCAGACCGCCCGCGAGATGCTCACCGGGCGCGGCTTCACCCGCGAGCACGCCGCCCAGTTCTCCGTGGGCTATGCCCCCAAGGGCTGGGACAACCTGCTCAAGCACCTGCGCTCCAAGGGCTTCAGCGACGAGGAGCTCACCGAGACCGGGATGTTCTCCTCCGGCGGGCGCGGGATCTACGATCGGTTCCGCGGCCGGCTGATGTGGCCGATCCGGAACATGACCGGCAACACCGTGGGCTTCGGCGGCCGTCACCTCTACGAGGATGACAAGGGCCCGAAATACCTGAACTCGCCCGAGACCGCGATCTACAAGAAGTCGCAGGTGCTCTACGGGATCGAACACGCCAAGCGCCACGTCGCCAAGCAGCGCCAGCTGGTCGTCGTCGAGGGCTACACCGACGTGATGGCCTGCCACGTGGCCGGGGTGGAGACCGCGGTCGCGACCTGCGGCACCGCCTTCGGCGAGGGCCACATCCGGATCGCGCGCCGGCTGATCTCCGACGAGGGCGGCGCCGGAGAAGTGATCTTCACCTTCGACGGCGATGCGGCCGGTCAGCAGGCGGCGCTGAAGGCGTTCAAGGAGGACCACATGTTCCTCGCCAAGACCTTCATCGCCGTGGGCCCCGAGGGCATGGACCCCTGTGACATCCGCCAGCACCGCGGCGACGACGCGGTCCGTGAGCTGATCAACTCCAAGACCCCGCTCTTCGAGTTCGCGATCCGGGCGAAGCTGCGCGAATTCGACCTCAACACCATCGAGGGTCGGGTCGGCGCGCTGCGCGCGACCGCCCCGATCGTGGGTGCGATCAAGGACCCGGCCATGCGCCCGGCCTACACCCGTGAGCTGGCCGGCTGGCTGGGAGCCGAGATGGACGACGTGACCCGGGCGGTGGCCTACGCGCAGAAGCACCAGCCCTCGCCGCATCTGGAGGCCGAGAAGGCCTCGGCGAACAGCCAGAACCAGTCGAATCAGCGTCAGGGAAATCAGCGCAACGGCACCCCGAACCAGGGTGAGCCGGCGGGGGAGCAGCTGCGCCGCAGCGCCCCGGGCTATCCGCGCCCCGACACCCGCGACCCGGCCGTGCTGATGGAGCGTCAGGCGCTGGAGGTGATCCTGCAGCACCCCACCCATCTCACCGCGGAGCAGTGGGAGGAGATCTTCACGGTCCGCTTCACCGCCCCGGTGCACCAGGCCATCCACGACGGCGTGCGGATCGCCGCCGCCTCGGCCTCCGACCCGCGCAACTGGGTCCAGGCGGTGCGCGACGAGGTGCCGGAGCCGATCAAGTCCTTCGTCTCCGAGCTCGCGGTCACCTCGCTGCCGACCAACAGCGACGAGCATCTGGAGAAATACTGCCAGTCCATCCTCAACCGGCTGGTCGAGCTCAAGATCACGCATCAGAAGGCCAACCTGCTGGGTCGGCTCCAGCGCATGGACGCCTCGCACAATCCCGAGGAGCACCAGGCGCTGAATCGCGAGCTGATGGAGCTGGAGCGTCGTCGTCGGTCGCTGCGAGAAGCCGAATGGGGCTGACCCGGCGGCACCTCTCCGTCCAGCCCGATGACAGCCGACTTCGAGGCGGCCACCAGGCTTGATAACGTGTTGCCCCAGACACAGTGAGCGCAGCCATGTCGGGGCGCCGCAGTCGTTGAAGCGCAGGCGTCAGTGACGTTCATGCCTCAGTGACGTTCAGCAGCAGGACAAGTTCATCAGCGTGACGATGGGGTCACGTGAAGCATCCGAGAAGGAGATTCACATGCCCCAGGAAACACCCGCCCCCGCGCAGGCGAGCTCGCCGGCCACCGGCAGCGTCACCCGCGTCCAGGCCACCCATGAGGTGCCCGAGGCCATGCGCCGCGACGTCGGACTGCTCGGCGGCCTGCTCGGCCAGGTGCTACAGGAGTACGGCTCCGAGGGGCTGCTCGCCGACGTCGAGGCGCTGCGCGAACTCACCATCGCCGCACTCGACGACACCAGCGGCGAGACCCTGGAACGCGCCGAGGAGCTGGTCTCCTCCTTCTCCGCAGAACGGGCCAAAGAGGTCGCCCGTGCGTTCACCTCCTACTTCCTGCTGGCGAACCTCGCCGAGGAGCAGCACCGCGTGCGCACCCTGCGCACCCGCGACGGTGAACTCCCGCTCGCCCAGCAGCAGCCCTCCGACTCGGTGGCCGCGGCCTTCACCCACCTCGCCGCCGAGGTCGGAGAGCGCGAGGCCGAGCGCCGGCTCAAGGAGCTGCGCTTCCACCCGGTGCTCACCGCCCACCCCACCGAGGCCCGCCGCAACGCGATCACCGCCTCGGTCCGCCGCATCGGCGCGCTCCTGGACGTGCGCGACGACCCACGGGTCGGACCCACCGAACTCGCCAAGAACCGCCGCGAGCTCCTCGAGGAGATCGACAACATGTGGCGCACCGCGCAGCTGCGCGTCTCCAGCCCCTCGCCGCTGGACGAGGTGCGCACCGCGCTGGGGATCTTCGACTCCTCCTTCTCCTCGGTGTTCACCCAGGCCTACCGCCGGATGGACGACTGGCTCCAGGGCGAGGCCTCCGGCGCGCAGGCGCCCAAGGCCCCGGCCTTCATCCGCCTCGGCTCCTGGATCGCCGGAGACCGAGACGGCAACCCCAACGTCACCGCCACGATCACCCGCAAGGCCGTCGCCCAGGCGGCCGACCGGGTCCTGGCAGACCACGAGGAACGCGCCCGCCGCACCGGCATGTCGCTGACCCTCGACGACCGCTACGCCCCGCCGAGCAGCAAGCTCGACGCGCTGTGGAATCGGCAGCGCCAGCTCTCCGAGGAGCTCGCCGAGCAGGCCTCCCAGCATTCCCCGGGGGAGCCGCACCGCCAGGTGCTGCTCGCGATCACCGGCCGGATCCAGGCCACCCGGGAGCGCAACGCCGATCTGGCCTACGCGGTGCCCGAGGAGCTGATCAATGACCTGCGCGTGGTCCAGGACTCGCTCGTCGAAGCCGGCGCGAACCGGGCCGCCTATGGCGACCTGCAGGAGCTGATCTGGCAGGTCCAGACCTTCGGCTTCCATCTCGCCGAGCTCGAGGTCCGCCAGCACTCCAAGGTGCACGCCCAGACCCTGGCCTGGCTGAAGGACCCCGCCTCGGTGGAGAAGATGGCGGTGCCCGGGGACGAGGTGCTGGAGACCTTCCGCGCGATCGCCTCGGTGCAGCAGCGCTACGGCGTCGACGCCGCCCGGCGCTACATCGTGTCCTTCACCCAGTCCGCGCAGAACCTCGCCGACGTCTACACCCTCGCCGAGAAGGCCCTCGGAGGCCCCGAGAACGCCCCGGTGCTCGACGTCATCCCGCTGTTCGAGACCTACGAGGACCTGCGCAACGCCCCGCAGATCCTCGAGGAGATGCTGAGCAACCCGGCCGTGCAGGCCCGCCTCGAGCAGACCGGCCGGCGCATGGAGGTCATGCTGGGCTACTCGGACTCCGCCAAGGACGTCGGTCCGGTCTCCGCCACCCTCGCCCTGTACGAGGCGCAGGAGAAGATCTCCGCCTGGGGCATCAAGCACGACATCACGCTCACCCAGTTCCACGGTCGCGGCGGCGCGCTGGGCCGCGGCGGCGGACCCGCGAACCGCGCGATCCTCGCGCAGCCCCCGCACTCGGTGGACCTGCGCTTCAAGGTCACCGAGCAGGGAGAGGTCATCTCCGCCCGCTACGGCAACCCGGAGATCGCGCTGCGCCACATCGAGCAGGTCGCCGCCGCCACGCTGATGGCCTCGGCGCCCTCGACCGAGCGGCGCAACGCCGAAGCGGCCCAGCGCTACGCCGGGCTCGCCGAGAAGATGGACGCCGTCTCCCGGGAGCGATTCCATGGACTGGTCAACGCCGAGGGCTTCGCCCCATGGTTCGCCGAGGTCACCCCGCAGGACGAGGTCGGGCTGCTCGCCATCGGCTCCCGTCCGGCCAAGCGCGGGCTCTCGGTGGAATCCCTGGAGGACCTGCGCGCGATCCCCTGGAACTTCGCCTGGGGCCAGGCGCGGATCAACCTCACCGGCTGGTACGGCCTGGGCAGCGCCCTGGAATCGGTGCAGGACCTGGAGCAGCTGCGCCAGGCCTACGCGGAATGGCCGCTGTTCCGTGCCCTGATCGACAACATCGAGATGTCCCTGGCCAAGACCGACCGGCGCATCGCCGAGCGCTACCTGGCGCTGGGCGACCGCGAGGACCTGACCGCGGTGGTGCTCGAAGAGTTCGACCTCACCTCCAAATGGGTGCTCGCCATCACCGACCAGCAGCGGCTGCTCGAGAAGCATCAGGTCCTGGGCCGGGCGGTGCAGCTGCGCAACCCCTACGTGGACGCGCTCTCGCTGATCCAGCTGCGCGCCCTGCGCGTGCTGCGCTCCGGCAAGCTCGCCGACGAGGAGATCGATGATCCGCGCAACCTGCTGCTGATCACGCTCAAGGGCGTGGCCGCCGGTCTGCAGAACACCGGCTGACCCGCCGCCGGGTCGCGGCGGGACACAGGTGGCTAGGATTGAGGGATGACAGTCCCCTCGGCGAACCCCCTGATCAACCCCGACCTCGACCCGTCCCAGGCGGACCCGCATCTCTGGCTCGAGGAGGTCACCGGAGACCGCGCCCTGGACTGGGTGCGCCAGCGCAATGCCCGCGCCGAGGAGCGGATCCAGGACGCTGAATTCGACCCGCTGCGCACCGAGCTGCGTGAGATCCTCGACGCGTCCGATCGGATCCCCGGCGTCACCAAGCGCGGCGAGCACCTGTACAACTTCTGGACCGACGAGGCTCACCCGCAGGGCCTCTGGCGGCGCACCACCGAGGAGTCCTACCGCAGCGAGACCCCCGAGTGGGAGATCCTGCTGGATCTCGACGCGCTCAGCGCCGAGGAGGGCGTCACCTGGGTCTGGCACGGCGCCGAGGTGCTGCGCCCGCACGGCACCTCGGGGCCCGGGACCGCGGCCGACGACGCCGGGCGGCCCAGCCCGTGGCGCCACACGCTGATCTCGCTCTCCCCGGGCGGCTCCGACGCCGATGTCACCCGCGAGTTCGACCTGGTGACCCGGCGCTTCGTCCCCGAGTCCGAGGGCGGGTTCCACCGCCCGCAGGGCAAGGGCGGGCTGAGCTGGATCGACACCGACACCGTCTACCTCACCCACGACGACGGCGTCGACGCCGTCACCAGCTCCGGCTACCCGCGGGTGGCCCGCCGCTGGCACCGCGGCACTCCGCTCACGGAGGCCCAGGAGGTGCTCAGCGTCGAGGCCGACCACATGACCGCCGTCGCCGGCTACGACCGCACCCCCGGCTTCGAGCGGCACCTCGGGGTGCGGCTGCTGGGCTTCTACGACCGTGAGACCTACCTGATCGACCCGGCCGCGCAGGACGCGATGACGCTGATCGAGGTGCCCACCGACGTCTCTGTGGGCTTCCACCGCGATCTGATCCTGCTGCGCCCGCGCACCGACTTCACCCATCACGGGGTGGAGTACCGCGGAGGCAGCCTGATCGTCGGCGACGCCGAGCGGTTCATCGCCGGGGAGCCCGCGCTGCGGGTGCTCTTCGAACCCACCGAGTCAGCGGCCCTGCTGGGCGTGACGGTCACCCGGGAGACCATCCTGGTGACGATCCTGGACGACGTGATCCACCGGGTCGAGGCGCATTGGCGCGAGGCCGGCCAGTGGCGGGCCAGCGCAGTCTTCGGTGAGCTGAACGGTTCCCTGGGCGTCGCGGCCGTGGACGAGGAGGAATCGGAGGAGGTCTGGGTCACCAGCAATGACTGGATCACCCCCACCAGCCTCTACCGCGGCGATCTCGCCGGGCTGCGGAGCGGCCAGCCGCCGTCGTTGGAGCTGATCAAGCAGGCCCCCGAACGCTTCGAGGCCGATGGACTTGCCTCGGCGCAGAGCTTCGCCACCAGCGCCGACGGCACCCGGATCCCGTATTTCCTGATCGGCCGGGCCGACGCCGTGCAGGCGGTGGAGACCGCGAACGCTGCGACGGTCCCGGGCGCCACGCAGATCACCGGACCCGAGCCGCACCCGACGATCCTCTACGGCTATGGCGGATTCCAGATCTCGCAGACCCCGAGCTACCTCGGACTCGCCGGCAAGGCCTGGCTGGAGGCCGGGGGAGTCTTCGCCGTGGCCAACATCCGCGGCGGCGGCGAGTACGGGCCCGGCTGGCACCATGCCGCGCTGAAGGAGAACCGGCACCGCGCCTACGAGGACTTCGCCGCGGTCGCCCGAGATCTGGTGAGCACCGGGGTGACCACCGTGGAGAAGCTCGCCTGCCGCGGCGGCTCCAACGGCGGACTGCTCACCGGGAACATGCTCACGCAGTACCCCGAGCTCTTCGGCGCCGTGGTCATCCAGGTGCCGCTGCTGGACATGCGCCGCTTCGCCCAGCTGCTCGCCGGTGCCTCCTGGCGCGCGGAATACGGCGACCCGGAGACCGCGGACTGGGAGTTCATCCAGAGCTTCTCGCCATATCACCTGGTGACCGCGGGTGTGGACTACCCTCCGGTGCTGCTGACCACCTCCACCCGCGATGACCGGGTCCACCCCGGACACGCCCGGAAGATGACCGCCGCCCTGGAGGAGCTCGGCGCCGACGTCACCTACTGGGAGAACACCGAGGGCGGCCACGGCGGCGCGGCGAACCCGGAGCAGCAGGCACGGATGAATGCACTCATCTACCGCTGGCTCTGGCAGCAGCTGGGCTGAGAGGGGTTCCCTCCCGGCCGCTGCGGACTAGACTGGAGCGGATCGATCCGACCCCGGCGCGCTGGAACGCGGGCCGGGGGAGACGATGAAGTGATCGATCAGAGACGCTTGACCAGGACTGATCGAGCAGAGACCAACAGCACCAATTCCAGGGGGGATCGCTGCGCATGACTGTGCCAGCCATTGAAACGCGCGGGCTGGTCAAACGGTTCGGCAACACGGCCGCGGTGGACGGCATCGACCTGCAGATCGCCCAGGGCGGCATCTACGGCGTCCTGGGCCCCAACGGTGCCGGGAAGACGACGGCGATCCGGATGCTGGCCACGCTGCTGCGCCCCGACGCGGGCGAGGCCCGGGTGCTGGGGCATGATGTGTTCACCGAGCCCAAGGCCATTCGCGAGAAGATCGCCCTGACCGGCCAGTTCGCCTCGCTGGACGAGGACCTGACCGGGATCGAGAACCTGATGCTGCTGGGCCGGCTGCTCGGCTACAACTCCCGTGAGGCCAAGGTCCGCGGCATGACCCTGCTGGACGCCTTCGGTCTCACCGACGCCGCCGGCCGCCAGGTCAAGAAGTACTCCGGGGGCATGCGCAGACGCCTCGACATCGCCGGCTCACTCATCGTGACCCCGCAGCTGATGTTCCTGGACGAGCCCACCACCGGCATCGATCCGCGCAGCCGCAACCAGGTCTGGGACATCATCCGGACCCTGGTCGAGGGTGGCACCACGATCCTGCTGACCACCCAGCACCTGGAGGAGGCCGATCAGCTCGCCGACCGGATCGCCGTCATCGACACCGGCAAGGTGATCGCCGAGGGGACCCCCGGGCAGCTCAAGGCCCAGGTCGGCACCGGCGCGCTGAAGGTGCGGGTGGCCGAGGCGACCCGCCGTGAGGAGGCCGCCGAGATCCTCGGCCGCACCCTGCTGGCCGAGGTCATCCGCGAATCAGACCCGGCGGCGCTGACCGTGCGACTCGAGGACGAGTCGCGTGCCGCGTCGGCACTGATCGCGCTGCAGGACTCCGCCATCGCGGTGGAGACCTTCGCGCTGGGCCAGCCCAGCCTGGACGAGGTGTTCCTCGCCCTGACCGGCCACAAGACAGTTCACGAAGCGCCTGACGGGGAGACCGCAGACGCACAGGAGGAGGCGGCGTGACCACCACGGCGCAGGATCAGAACCAGCGGATCAGGAGCGTCCTGGTCCCCGCAGACCAGCGACCCGCACCGGCAGGCGCGATCAGCGCGTCGCTGACCTATGGATGGCGCGCGCTGCTGAAGATCAAACACATCCCCGAGCAGCTCTTCGACGTCACCGTCTTCCCGATCATGATGACCGTGATGTTCACCTACATCTTCGGCGGGGCGATCGCCGGATCGGTGGACGGCTACGTGCAGTGGCTGATCCCCGGGATCTTCGTGCAGACCATGATCATGATCACGATGTACACCGGCCTGACCCTGAACCGGGACATCTCCAAGGGCGTCTTCGACCGTTTCCGCTCGCTCCCCACCTGGCGTCCGGCGCAGCTGGTCGGTGCGCTGCTCGGGGACCAGATCCGCTACGTCCTGGCGGGCACCATCATCCTCGGCGTGGGCTTCGTGATGGGCTTCCGGCCCGAGGGCGGCATGGCCGGAGTGCTGATGGCCTTCGTGCTGCTGCTGCTCTTCAGCTTCAGCCTCTCCTGGGTCTGGACGGTGATCTCGCTGCTGGTGCGCACCGAGCAGGCCGCAATGGGCATCTCGATGTTCATCATGATGCCGCTGACCTTCGCCTCGAACATCTTCGTGGACCCCGAGACCATGCCCAGCTGGCTGCAGGGCGCGGTCGAGGTCAACCCGGTGTCCGTGGTGGTGACCGCCATCCGTGAGCTGATGGCGGGCGTCGGTCAGTTCTCCAGCGTCACCCTGGTGCTGGTCTACTGCGCGGTGCTGGTCGGGGTCTTCGGTCCGCTCTCGATGTACTTCTACAACCGCAAGAGCTGAGCCGGCAGCAGCTGACCCTGGCGGACCGCTCGAATCAGCTGCCTCAGCTCACTTGATGAACCGGATGGTCAGCGGATAGCGATACGGGCGGCGGTTGTAGGCGGCGACGGCGGCCAGGATGCTGAACACGACCGAGAGCACCCAGGCGAGGAACAGGATCAGGAAGCCGATCAGGATGATCGTCGTGGCCGCGCCGACGAGGTAGGCGATGAACAGCGTGATCTGGAAGTTCAGCGCCTCCTTGCCGTGATCATCGAGCATCCGGCTGCGCTGGCGGAACACCAGCCACAGCACCAGCGGCACCAGCCAGGACAGGAAGACGCCGCCCAGGTGCATCGCCACCCCCCAGCCCTGCTCCTCACCGGCGCTCACCGGCACAGCGGGCCGGTCGGCCGGCTGACCGGCGGTGTTGTAGCCGCCGCCCGGCGGCAGCTTGCGCCACTGCCCGTCGGAGCCCTGCTGCCATTCACCATCTGCACCCGAGGGGTGGGCGGGCTGTGTCATCGTTCCTCCGAGGTCTGCGGTGGGCAGGGACATGGGCTTCGCCGGGAACGCTCACGTGAGGGCCAGCGTAGTCTCCGCGCGCCGCGATCGATACGGTGGAGGACATGTCTGATCAGTCCGGTTCACCGTCCATCCCAGAAGACGTCCTCAGCCTGGCCCGCGGCGCACAGCACGTCGCGGTCTTCAGCGGCGCCGGAATCTCGGCCGAGTCCGGGGTGCCGACCTTCCGGGAGGTCCCGACCGGACTGTGGGAGCGGTTCTCCGCCCAGGACCTGGCCACTCCGGAGGCCTTCGAGAGCGACCCTGCCCTGGTGCACACCTGGTACCGATGGCGCGCCGCGCTGATCCAGCGCGTCGCCCCGAACCGGGGTCACCAGGCGCTGGCCGAGTGGCAGCGGCAGCTCACCGGCAGCGGGGGCAGCCTGAGCATCGCCACCCAGAACGTCGATGACCTGCATGAACGGGCCGGCGCCGAGGTCCTCGCCCATCTGCACGGCAGCAGCACCGCCTACCGCTGCGCCGAGTGCGAGGCCCCCGTCGAGCTGCCCGCACCCCGGTACGACTCCGACGCCGCTCCCGCAGAGCCGTCCGATCCGCCGCTGTGCCAGGTCTGTGAGGAAGGGCTGATCCGGCCGGGAGTGGTCTGGTTCGGCGAACCCCTGCCGATGGAGCCGTTCGAGGCCGCAGCGGACGCGATACGCGCGGCGGACCTGATCCTGGTCGTGGGGACCTCGGGTCTGGTTCAGCCGGCGGCCTCGCTGCCGCTGCTCGGCATGGAGCGCGGGACCCCACTGATCGAGATCAATCCCGAGCCCACGGAGCTCAGCGACGCGATGCATCATCGGCTGCGCGGCCCGGCCGGAGAGCTGCTGCCGGCTCTCGTGCAGGCGGTCACAGAGTCCACCCGGGACCGGCGGTCGTGACCCGCCCGGCCGGCGGGCTGCACGAGGGATAGGCTGAGTCCATGCTCTGGCTATACCTAATCGCCGTGGTGCTGCTCGGAACGGCGGTCGCCGCCCTGCTCGGACGCTGGGAGGGTGCAGCGGTGCCCCAGGAGGAATCCGATATGCGCGAGTCCGAGGTTGATGATCTGCTCCGTCGCAGAGCCGATCAGCCGATCAGAGCGGCCGACCTCCAGGAGGTCCGCCTGGACTCAGCGGTGCGCGGCTACCGGATGGATCAGGTAGACCGACTCCTCGACGCGCTCGCCGCGCAGCTGGAGACGCCTCCACACGACAGGCCACAGGAGATCGAGAGCGCCGCGATGCCCTCGATCGACCCTCCGGAAGACAGGTTTCTGACGTTCGCAGAACCTGACCTTGATCCTGCGCATCCTGCTTCTGACGGGCCTGACCAGGATCTAAGCCCGCCAGGTCAGGACCATTCGAGGCTCGGATATCCACGAGTGGAGTGACATTCCTCGCAGATGCGAGATAATGGAACCAGTTCAGGTGCTGGATCTTTGCATCAGACATGGACAAGCACGTTAGAGAACTTCGGAAGGGATGCACTCGATGGCTGCAATGAAACCGCGCACTGGCGACGGTCCGATGGAGGTCACTCAGGAGGGCCGCAGCCTGATCATGCGGGTGCCTATCGACGGAGGGGGCCGGCTGGTGTTGGAGATCAACAACGAAGAGGCCCAGGCGCTCAAGCAGTGCCTCATCAAGGCCGTCGGAGAATGATCCTCGGTTCAGGCCGGTTGCGCACAGCGCGACCGGCCTGAACCGTATCTGCCTGATCCACCCGGTGCCCTTGGGCCGGCACCCGGTCTTCCTCGAAGCACCGGCATCGACAGCAGACCGCCGCGGCTCAGCGCCGGACAGCGACCAACAGTCCCGAACCTGTCCCGAGCATCGCCGTGCGCAGGCGATCGTCCTCGAGGACCCGGCGCTCCAGCTCCCGCATCTGCTGAGTGGAGTCGTCTCGCACCGCCGGGCGTGCGAGCCGGTCATGGTCCAGAGCATCGTTGATGATCAGCAGACCTGACGGGCGCAGAAGCCTGATGCCCTGCTCGGCATACTCCACCGCGTGTGCCGCCTCCGCGTCGACGAACACCAGGTCATAGCCGCCGGTGGTCAGCCGCGCCAGCACCTGCTCAGCCCGTCCCGTGATCAGCCGTGTGCGAGCCGAGGCCAGCCTGGCGTCGCGGAAGGTCTCTCGCGCCGCGTGGATATGGTCTGCCTCGTAGTCGATGCTGGTCAGGACCGCGTCCGGCGTCGCACCGCGGAGCAGCGCCAACGAGGAGACGCCGACCCCGGTCCCCACCTCGACCAGGGCATGTGCCCGGGCGCTGGCCGCGAGCACGGTCAGCAACGAGGCCACCCCCTGGCTCACTGGCTGCACCCCGAGGTTCTCCGCGCGGCGACGCGCCTGCACCAGTGCGGGCTCCTCCTCGGCGTGCTGCTCCGCGTAGGCCCAGCTTGAATGCTTGACCGAGTGCTGGGAATGCTGGTTTTTCATGGGACCTTCTCTGCGTGAACGAATGACCGGGCAACCGGGGCGCGTGCACCGGTGGGATCGCCGCACCTCGGAGCGCCGGACGGTCGTCCCAAAAGCGAATATTGTCCAAATTTTCAGCTTTTGCCCAGTTCTACCCCTCATGATAGTCAGGATGATCAGGCACGATCGCAGCACTCGATCCGCCTCCGGTGCTAATCGCGGTGAGTCTCACCACGGATGGCAGCGAGGAGCGGTCGCCCACCAAGCCACGCGGCCGCGCGCCGGGTGGCTGGTGGCATTGACCCTGCTGGTCCTCGCGATGCTGGGAGTCCTCGTCTTCGTCGCGGCCTGGGTCGTCGGGGGACGCGCACTGCCTCAGATCAACTCGGTCCAGTCGCTGCTGCCCCAGGGCTCACAGTCCAGCACGCAGGAAGAGGAGCGCTTCGCCGATGACGGCGCGGCAAGCACCCCGCTGACCAGCACCGACCTGAACCTGATCCCCATCGACGCCTCCGACGCCACTCTGCCCGGCGCCCCGGAGAGCACCGAGATCCAGCAGATCCCCCTGGACAGCCTGAACGCCCTCAAGAGCCTGGGCTGGTCCGTCCCGCATCTCGCGGGCTTCGGTCTGGCCACCGAGTACGCCGAGACCGGAGTGGTCGACGGGGTCCGCACGGTCCAGGTGCGACTCACCGACGGTGAGCATCGGCTCGACATCTCCGAGACCCGCCCGGAGGAGTCCGGGGTCGAGCTGGCGGCATTGGAATCGAAGCTCGACGATGTCGTGGACACCTCTGCGGCCGTGCGGGAGACCCTCGCGCTGCGCACCGGTGATGACTGCCAGCTCTACGTCTCCGAGGAGTCCCAGGAATGGACCGCCGCCATGGAGAGCTCGCGGGTGCAGTACGTGGTCACCTCCGATCTGCCCGCAGAGACCGCTGAGCAGATCTCGAACTGGGTGATGGCCACCGACCGCTCACGGGTGCAGGTGCTGCCGATCGTCCCCTCCGGCTCCGAGCGGCTCGAACGCGGCTTCGAAGAGCTGCTCGCCTGGCTCACCGACTGAGTCGACGCTGACGGTAGGGTTGAGCTGTGCCTGGAATCAACGCCTACGAGTTCGTGATCCTGGTCGTTCTCGCGCTCGTCATCCTCGGCCCGGAACGACTTCCGCAGTACGCCCGGAATCTGGCCCGCTGGGCACGGCAGGCCAGGGACCTGGCCGAGGACGCCAAAGGCCGGTTCAAGGACGAGACGGGCACCGACTTCGACGACGTCGACTGGAAGCGCTATGACCCCCGGCAGTACGACCCGCGCCGGATCATCCGCGACGCGCTGAGCAACGAATACGGCGATGACTTCCGCGAGACCCGGTCAGCGGTGACCGGAACCCTGGACTCCGCCCGCGCCGCGACGGATCCGCGTGAACTCTTCCGCAGCAAGAAGGACACCGGCCCAGCCGGTGCGGCCCCGACCGGGGGAGTGTCGCCCTCCGCCGCCAAGCGCTCCACGGGTGCAGTCGCAGCCGGTATGGCCGGCGCCGGGGCAGCAAAGGGCTCCGCTGCCACAGGCTCAGAGCGCGGCCCGTCAGATCCAGCCACGAAGGATCGCCCCACGAAAGACGCCGGCACAGAGGATCCCAGCGTGAAGGATCCCGGCCGTCAGGTCGACGCCGGGCGCGCGGCGCCCTTCGACACCGAGGCCACCTGAGCCCTCCGCGGCACCGGACCGGCAGGCCCCAAGTGGAACTGCGCCCGCCCTCACGCCGGCCCTCGAGCCGATCAGACGGGGCTGATCGGCAGCTTCCGGCCGCTGATGCCGCGCCGCTGCACCGCCAAGCGGGAGGCGATCCCGCGCAGCGCGACTCCGGCCGGTGAGTCAGGAGCCGAGAGCACCACCGGCTCGCCGTCGTCGCCGGCCTCGCGCAGGTTCATGTCCAGCGGCACCGAGCCCAGCAGCGGGACCTCGGCCTCCAGCGATGCGCTGAGCCGGTCGGCGACCAGCTGGCCTCCGCCGGAGCCGAAGAGCTCGAAGCTGGAGCCGTCGGGCAGGGTCATCGGACCCATGTTCTCGATCACCCCGGCCACGCGCTGCTTGGTCTGCGAGCTCAGCGCGCCGGCCCGTTCGGCCACACTCGACGCCGCGACCTGCGGAGTGGTGACCACCAGCAGCTCGGAGCCGGGCAGCAGCTGCGCCACCGAGATCGCGATGTCACCCGTGCCGGGAGGCAGATCCAGCAGCAGCACGTCGAGATCACCGAAGTGCACGTCGGTGAGGAACTGCTCCACCGCTCGGTGCAGCATCGGGCCGCGCCAGGCCACCGCCTGGTTGCCCTCGACGAACATCCCGATCGAGATGGTCTTCACCCCGTAGGCCACCGGCGGCAGGATCATCTCATCGAGCCGGGTGGGCTTGTCGGTGATGCCCATCAGGTCCGGGACGCTGAAGCCATGGATGTCCGCGTCGACGATGCCGACCTTGAGTCCCTGCGCGGCCATCGCGCAGGCAAGGTTCACCGTCACCGAGGACTTGCCGACGCCGCCCTTGCCCGAGGCGACGGCGTAGACCCGCGTGAGGTTCTCCGGCTGGGCGAAGCGATTGACCTTCCCGGTCTCGCCGCCGCGCAGATGATCCTTGAGCTCGGCACGCTCCTCGGGAGTCATCACCCCCAGCTGGACCGAGGCGGTGGAGACCCCTTCAGCGCGCACGGCGGCGGCGGTGACGTCTTCGACGATCCGGCTGCGCATCGGGCAGGCGGCGATGGTCAGCTTGACCCCCACCTGGGCGGCGCCGGCGTCATCGACGCTGATCTCACCCACCATGCCGAGCTGGGTGATGGGCAGGCGCAGCTCCGGATCGATGACCTCGGCCAGGCGCTGGCGGATGCGTTCGGTGATGGAGGGATCAGACACCGCCCCAGTCTACGAGTCCGGGCCGGCCATGACGTCGCTGGTCTGCGGAGGGCTCCGCCACAGGTGTGGACCTGAGATGATGGAGGAATGTCGATGAATGCTGGGACCAGTGCAGGCGGAATGTTCACCGGAGGGCTGCCGAAGGGCGAACTGCTCGGACGCTACCGCTCCTACGAGGACGCGCAGAAGGTGGTGGACCATCTCACCGCGGCCGAGGACTTCGACGTGAAGGCCCTGACCATCGTGGGCAACGACCTGCGCTCGGTGGAGCACATCCGCACCCGGCTGACCTACCCGCGCGTCGCCCTCGGTGGGGCCGCACAGGGCGCCATGTTCGGTGCCTTCATCGGCCTGATCCTCTACCTGTTCAGCCCCGAGGCCAGCATCTATAACTTCGCCTTCTCGGTGGTGCTGGGCATGGCGATCTGGATGATCATCGGAGTCATCGGCTTCGGCATGCGCAAGGGCAAGCGCGAGTACGCCTCCTCCTCCCAGCTGGTGGCGACCACCTTCGACGTGGTCTGCGAGTTCTCCTCGGCCCACCGGGCGCGCCAGCTGGTCCCCGGGGCGCAGGTGATGAGCCTCAACGCCTACAACGACCCGACCTCGCAGTCCTCGGCGCGGCTCATGCCCGCCCAGCCTGCCTCCGCCCAGTCCGGGTCAGCCAGGCCGGGGTCAGCGCCGGCCCAGCCCGTGCAGGGACAGCCGAACTCAGGACAGCAGGGGGCGGGAGAACAGGGCTCGGGGCAGCCGAACTCGGGTCAGCACAGCGTCGGCCAGGAGACGACGACGGCGCCCGAAGCCGCTCCCGATCGGTTCGTGGCCGGGTACAACGATCTTCCCGATGGTCGTCCACGCTACGGCGTGCGCGTCCCGTCAGCCCAGACTCCGGCCGAAGCCGGCGCGGAGGGTGGCGCAGAAGGTCCTGTCAGCCAGCCCGCCGGGGATCCAGCCGCGGAGCCGACCCGCACACCTGACCAGGACTCACCCGCGCCTTCTGACAGCACCGACGACCCACCGCGCAGCTCCTGACCGTCCATCAATCTGAGGTCAGCAGCTGAGCCTCCGGCAGACCTTCCGGCACACACAGAAGCGCCCCGTCCATCCGATGCTCCAGTGGAGCTCGGACGGGCGAGGCGCTTCTGTGGTTCAGTACGGTGTCGGTTCAATCAAGAACAGTGTTCCGCGCTGAAGTGGTTCAGACGGTCTTGCGACCGCGGCGACCGGTGATGGCCTGCCAGATGAAGGCAACCAGGACGCCGCCGCCGATGGCGAAGAGCCAGGTGGCGAGATCGAAGAACGAGTCGTTGACGTTGATGCCGAAGACTGCCGAGGCGATGAAGCCGCCGAGCAGTGCGCCGAGCACACCGGTGACCAGTGCAGCGATCCAGCCGCCGGCCTGCTTGCCGGGCAGGATGAGGCGAGCGATGGCGCCGGCGATGAGGCCCAGGACGAGCCAAGCAATGATTCCCATGATGTTCCTCCAGTGTTTTTCTGAACCTGTCAGGTTCGACTGATTCCAGCCTAACGTCTCGAATGCAGGATCTAGCATTCTTTTGTGTCTGACAGAGATCGCCTACATCACAGTTCTGTTACCGCCGTAGCGCAGTTCTTCCCAGGTCAGGACCAGGGTTTTCAGTCATTCCAGACCTGCTGCATCCACCGTTCAATGTCCTGCGCGGTGCGGGGGAGTGCCGCGGAGAGATTCTCTGCACCGTCGGGCGTGACGAGCACGTCATCTTCGATCCGGATTCCGATCCCACGGAACTCTGCAGGCACGGCGAGATCCTCATTCTTGAAATACAGTCCAGGCTCGATGGTGAAGACCATTCCGGGTTCCAGGACCCCGTCGAGGTAGAGCTCGCGCTTGGCCTGGGCGCAGTCGTGGACGTCCAGACCGAGGTGGTGGCTGGTGCCGTGCGGCATCCACCGGCGGTGATGCTGTCCGGTCTCCGCCAGGGCCTCCTCGAGGCTGACCGGAAGCAGTCCCCAGTCATCGAGGTGCTCGGCGAGGACCGTGACCGCGGCGGCGTGGATCTCCCGGAACCGGATCCCGGGCCGGACCACCGCGAAGGCGGCATCGGCGGCGGCAAGGACCGCGTCGTAGATCCTGCGCTGTGTCGGAGAGAATTCGCCGTTGACGGGCAAGGTGCGGGTGATATCGGCGGTGTAGAGCGAGTCCGCCTCCACGCCGGCATCGAGCAGCAGAAGGTCTCCGCGGCGCACCGCACCGTGGTTACGGATCCAGTGCAGCACGGTGGCGTTGTTTCCGGCGGCGGCGATCGTGTCGTAGCCGAGATCGTTGCCCTCCAGTCGGGCGCGAGCGAAGAACGCGCCCTCGACGATCCGCTCGCCGCGGGCATGGTCGGCCGCGCGCGGCAGGGCTGCGATGACATCGTGGAAGCCGGCGATCGTGGCGTCGACCGAGACGCGCATCTGCGCGACCTCCCACTCGTCCTTGACCAGGCGCAGCTCCGAGAGTGCTTCGGCCAGCTCGCCGTCGAAGGCATCCGAGGTCTCCAGGTCCACGGTGGTGTTGATCCGCGAGGTGTCCACCAGGGCGTCCACGTCCATGTCGACCTCGCGCAGGAGCCGGATCCTGGTGCCGCCGAACTCGACCGGGCCGGCGTTCTTGGTCACGGCGACCTCCAGCGCCCCGGAGTCCGCGGTGCGAAGCCCGAGCCGCTGGGCGAATTCCTCGAGTCCGGGCCGGGGCCCGATCCAGAACTCGCCGTGCCGGGCGTCGGCGTAGAACTCCTGGGTGTCGCGGCCGGCCATCGGCTTGAAGTAGAGCGTGACCTCATGTCCTGAACCGTGATCACCGGTGCCCTCGTCCACGGGCTCGAAGACCAGCACGGCACCTGGCTCGTGGTCGACGCCGAGTCCGGAGAGGTGGGCGAAGGCCGAGTGGGGGCGGAACCGGTAGTCGGTGTCATTCGAGCGCACCTTGTGCGGTCCCGCGGGGATCACCAGCCGCTCGCCCGGGAACTGCGCCGAGACCGCGCTGCGCCTCGCCGACGCGTGGTCGGCGACCTCATCGCGCTCGTGCTGCACCGGCTCGGCCGGGGCCCAGCTGGAGGCCATGAACTCCTTGAACGCCTCAGAGGTGGGCCGCTGTGAGCGGTTGTTCACCCGGTCGCTGAGCTCCTGCGCCTGATCGGGTGCCTGCGCGGGGGTGAATCCCGCTGAGGAGGACGGCGAGACGACGTCGAACTCATCCTGCTTCTCTGAACTGGTCATGTTCTCTGAACTGGTCATGGCCCCAGTCTAGGTGGGCGACCCTGCCGGGGCGGGTCTGCTGAAGGCGGTTCTGCCGGGGGCTGGCCGGTAGGCTGAGGGGCATGAGCGTGGACCTGCACACCCATTCGAACGTCTCCGACGGCACCGAATCTCCTGCCGCGGTGATCGCGGCTGCGGCCGCCGCCGGACTGCAGGGGCTCGCGCTGACCGACCATGACACCACCTCCGGATGGGACGAGGCGATCGCGGCCGCTCTCGAGCACCGGATCGCCCTGCTGCCCGGCATGGAGATCACCACGCTGACCGAGAACGGGATCAGCGTCCACCTGCTCAGCTACCTCCACGACCCGCTGCACCCCGGACTCTCGGCCGCCGTCGCAAAGGCCCGGGATGGTCGGCTGCACCGAGCACGGCGGATCGCGGACCGGCTCTCGGTGGACTTCCCGCTGACCTGGGAGACCGTGGAACAGCATGTCAGCGCCGGGGCCACCGTCGGGCGTCCGCACCTGGCCGACGCGCTCGTGGGCATCGGCGCGGTCGCTGATCGGCAGGAGGCCTTCGACCACCTGCTGCACTCGGCCTCTCCCTACTACGTCGGCCAGGACAACATGCACCCGGCGACGGCGATCCGGCTGGTCCGCGAGGCGGGGGGAGTCCCGGTGCTGGCCCACGGCATGGCCTCCGCCCGCGGGCGCACGGTCAGCGTCGAGCAGCTCGAGGAGATGGTCGCCGCAGGCCTCGCCGGGGTGGAGGTCTACCACCGGGACAATGCCGAGTCGGGCCGCGAGGTGCTCCGCGAGCTGGCCGCCCGTCATGACCTGCTGGTCACCGGCTCCTCGGACTATCACGGCACCGGTAAGGACAACCTCATCGGGGAGAACACCACCCCCTGGGAGACGGTGGAGGCGCTGTGCGCGCAGGCCACCGGGATCGCGCCGATCCGGCCTGAATAGACTGTCCCCATGAGTCAGAGCACCAGAGACCCGGCCGGCGTCGTGCGAGCCAAGCGGCTGCCGCGGGAACAGCGCCGCACCCAGCTGCTGGAGTGCGCGCTGCAGGTCTTCGTGGCCAAGGGGTATCACGGCGCCTCGATGGATGACATCGCCGAGATCGCCCAGGTCTCCAAGCCGGTGCTCTATCAGCACTTCCCCGGCAAGCACGAGCTCTTCCTCGGGCTGCTCGACACCCACCTGGGGGCGCTGGAGCACGAGCTCACCCAGGCGCTGTCCCTGGCGGAGGACAACAAGGACCGGGTGCAGGCCACCATGGGGGCCTTCTACGAGTTCATCTCCCGCAAGGACGAGGCCTACCGGCTGGTCTTCACCTCCGGCATGGACAACGACGACGAGGTCGAAGACCGGCTGGAACGCTTCCACGACGACATGGCCGCCGCGATCGCCGAGGTCATCGCCGACGACACCGGCCAGCCGATGGCCGAGGCCACGATGCTCGGCCACGGACTCATCGGGATGGCGCTCTCGGCGGCCCGGCACTGGAGCCGGCTCTCCGAGCGCCCGGACCGGGAGGTCTCCGCGCAGCTGACCGCTCGTTTGGCTTGGCGCGGAATCTCGGGCTTCCCGAAGGAGTCTGAAAGCACGGACAGCACAAGGTAGGTAGACTCGAGGCAGGTAAACCCGCCCGCTTCTTCGCATCCGCCCGCCCGACGGGCACCTGCGGAACTCTTCGAAGTGGGCGCAGCCCATAGATTCAAGGAGTTGGCATGGAAGTACGTATCGGCATTCAGCACGTCTCTCGCGAGATCGTCATCGAGACCGACGCCAAGCCCGAGGATATCGAGCAGGCCGTGGCCACCGCCATCGAAGGTGCGCAGCCGCTGCTCAGCCTGGAAGATCGCCGCGGCAAGAAGATCGTCGTGCCCGTCGCGTCCATCGGCTACGTGGAGATCGGCTCCGACACCAAACAGACTGTGGGCTTCGCAGCCGCAGTCGCCTAATGAAAGTACCTATGACTGAACAGACCACCGAGCCCTCAGCCGCCGAGACGGACACCACGCTCGCCGCCGCTGATCCTGAGCTCGTCGAGGCCGTCGAAGCCTCCAGCCTCACCTTCGCAGACTTCAACGTGCGCCCCGAGATCGTCGAGGCCCTCGCCGCCAAGGGGATCACCACCCCCTTCCCGATCCAGGCCGAGACCCTGCCGATCGCGCTGGGCGGCTACGACATCATCGGCCAGGCCAAGACCGGCACCGGCAAGACCCTGGGCTTCGGCATCCCCGCCATCCAGCGTGTGACCAGCCCCGACGACGCCGGCTATGACGACCTTCCGGCCCCCGGAGCGCCCCAGGCGCTCATCGTGGCACCCACCCGCGAGCTCGCCGTGCAGGTGGCCTCCGACATCAAGGTCGCCGCCGCCCGTCGCGGGATCCGCGTGGCCACCATCTACGGCGGCCGTGCCTATGAGCCGCAGATCGAAGAGCTGGACCGCGGCGTCGAGATCGTCGTCGGCACCCCCGGCCGGCTGATCGACCTGCACCGGCAGCGCCACCTGAAGCTGAAGAACGTCAACATCGTGGTCCTCGACGAGGCCGACGAGATGCTCGACCTCGGCTTCCTCCCCGACGTGGAGACGCTGCTCTCCGCCGTCCCGGAGGTCGGTCGTCAGACCATGCTCTTCTCCGCGACGATGCCCGGCCCCGTGGTCGCCATGGCGCGCCGCTACATGTCCAAGCCGACGCACATCTCCGCTGCTGATCCGCTGGACGAGGGCATCACCAAGAAGGACATCCGGCAGCTGGTCTACCGGGCGCACCACCTGGACAAGGACGAGGTCATCGCCCGTCTGCTCCAGGCCGAGGGCCGCGGTCGCACCATCGTGTTCACCCGGACCAAGCGCCAGGCCGACCGGCTCTCCGCCGAGCTGCAGTCCCGCGGCTTCGCCGCCGGCGCCATCCACGGCGACCTCGGCCAGGGCGCCCGCGAGCAGGCCCTGCGCGCCTTCCGCAACGAGAAGATCGACGTGCTCGTCGCCACCGACGTCGCCGCCCGCGGCATCGACGTCACCGACATCACCCACGTCATCAACCTCACCGCCCCCGATGACGAGAAGGCCTATCTCCATCGCGTGGGCCGCACCGGTCGTGCCGGCAAGACCGGCATCGCCGTGACCTTCGTCGACTGGGAGGACATGCCGAAGTGGAAGCTCATCGACAAGGCCCTCGGCCTGGGCATCCCGGAACCCATCGAGACCTACTCCTCCTCACCGCACCTCTACGAGGACCTCGACATCCCCAAGGGCACCAAGGGACGCCTGCCGCGGCATAAGCGCTCCAAGGCCGGCCTGGACGCCGAGGAGCTCGAGGACCTGGGCGGACCCGAGAAGCGCAAGTCCAGCGGCGGACGCGGCGACCGGGACTCCGGTCGCGGCGGACGCGGCGGCGACCGCGAGGGTGGGCGTGGTGGTCGCTCCGGCGATCGCGACTCCTCACGCGGCGGACGCTCCGGCGGCCGGGACTCCGGCCGCGGACGCACCCGCACCGACGACTCAAGCCGGGACTCCTCCCAGGAGTCCGCACCCGCAGCCGAGGGCTCAGCCGCCCCGCGCAGCCGCAGCCGTCGCCGCACCCGCGGCGGCGAGGACACCGGCTCCGCCGGCCAGGCCCAGCAGGGTCAGCCTGCCGAGTCTGCTGCGCCGTCTGAGGGTTCAGAGTCCGCCACGCAGCCCAGGCGGCGTCGTCGTCGTCGCGGCGGCTCCGGCGGCGAGAACGCCCCCAGCGAGAGCTGAACGGCACCGATGTGAGTGCCGGGGAGAGTGCTGCGGCGCGCAGCCGCAGCTTCGACCCCGACGGTGGTTCGCAGGTGCTCGAGGGCGAGAACCTCGAGCTCCTGCCGAACCTGCCCGACGGCGCGTTCACGGTGATCTACCTGGACCCGCCGTTCAACACCGGGCGGGCCCAGCGGGCCACCAAGACCACCAACACCCGGCGACCTGACGGTGAGGGCAACCGGTCGGGATTCCGTGGACGCAGCTATGACACGGTCCGCCGCGCACTCGCTGAATACGACGACTCCTTCACCGACTACTGGGAGTTCCTCGAGCCCCGGCTCCTGCATGCCTGGCGGCTGCTCGCCGATGAGGGCACCCTCTACCTGCACCTGGACTACCGCGAGGTGCACTACGCGAAGGTCCTCTGCGACGCGATCTTCGGGCGCGAGTGCTTCCTCAACGAGATCATCTGGGCCTACGACTACGGCGGGCGCACCAAGAAGCGCTGGCCCACCAAACACGACACGATCCTGGTCTACGTGAAGAACCCCCGCGGCTACATCTTCAACGCCGAGGCCGTGGACCGCGAGCCGTATATGGCGCCCGGGCTGGTCACCGCCGAGAAGGTCGCGCGCGGGAAGCTGCCCACCGATGTCTGGTGGCACACCATCGTCTCGCCCACGGGCCGGGAGAAGACCGGGTACCCCACGCAGAAACCGGTGGGACTGGTCCGCCGAATGGTCCAGGCCTCCTCGAACCCGGGGGACTGGGTGCTCGACTTCTTCGCCGGCTCCGGCACCCTCGGCGCGGTCGCCGTGGAGACCGGTCGGCGCTTCATCTGCATCGATTCCTCCCCGCAGGCCCTGGATGTGATGCAGAATCGTCTGGGCGAGCACGCGCAGGTCCACCGACAGGCATTGATGGAGGCGTCATGATCGAATTTCGGCAGGTCAACAAGACCTACCCGGACGGCACCGCCGCGGTCCAGGACTTCAGCCTCACCGTGCCCTCGCACACCACCACCGTGCTGCTGGGCTCCTCCGGCTGCGGGAAGACCACCCTGCTGCGGATGGTCAACCGGATGGTGGACCCCAGCTCCGGCGCCGTGCTCATCGACGACGAAGACGTGGCCGACGTCGAACCGGTCGCCCTGCGCCGCCGCATCGGCTACGTCATGCAGCACTCCGGACTTCTCCCGCACCGCCGGGTCATCGACAACATCGCCACCGTGCCCCGGCTCAACGGTGCCTCCCGGGCCGACGCCCGGGCCCGCGGCTACGAGCTGATGGAGATCGTCGGACTCGACGCCTCCCTGGGCGTGCGCTATCCCGGGCAGCTCTCCGGCGGCCAGCAGCAGCGCGTCGGCGTGGCCCGCGGACTCGCCGCCGATCCGAACATCCTGCTCATGGACGAGCCCTTCGGCGCCGTGGACCCGCTGGTCCGCGTTGAGCTGCAGCGCGAGCTCTCCCGGGTCCAGGCCGAGCTGAAGAAGACCATCATCTTCGTCACCCACGACATCGACGAGGCGCTGACCCTGGGGGATCAGATCGTGGTGCTCAAGGCCGGCGGTGAGATCGCCGCCGCGGGCACGCCTGCCGAGCTGGTACAGAACCAGCAGGACGAGTTCGTCTCGCGCTTCCTCGGCCTGGACTCGGGCCGACGGTCGCTGACCGCTGCCACGGCCGACGACGGCGGCTGGCTGATCTCCGACGCTCAGGGCCGACCCCTGGGCGTGGTCGACTCCCAGCCGGTCCAGCGCCCATGACCTGGGTCCTGGAGAACCTCCCCCGGATCGGGGAGCTCACGCTCGCGCACCTCGCGCTGAGCCTGCCGGCGGTGGTCATCGCCTTCGTGCTCTCGATCCCGTTGGCCTGGGGCGCGAACCGGGTCCGGGTGCTGCGTGAACCGGTGCTCACCGGCACCGGGCTGCTCTACGCGGTGCCCTCGCTGCCGCTGTTCATCCTGCTGCCCGCGCTGATCGGCACCTCGGTGCGCGACCCGCTCAACGTGGTCATCGCGCTCTCGATCTTCGGCCTGGCCCTCATGGTGCGCTCTGCCGCGGAGGCCCTGGACGCGGTGACCGCCGACGTGCGCACCTCCGCCACCGCCATCGGATTCTCCGGGGTCGGGCGCTTCTTCACCGTGGAGCTTCCGCTGGCCGGTCCCGCCCTGCTCGCCGGGGTACGGGTGGTCTGCGTAAGCTCGATCAGCCTGGTCTCGGTCAGTGCGGTGCTCGGGGTCAGCTCGCTGGGCTCGCTGTTCACCGACGGGTTCGCCCGCAACATCATCGGCTCCATCGTGGCCGGGATCGTGATGACGGTGGTGCTCGCGCTGATCTGCGATCTGCTGCTGGTCCTGGCCGGGCGGATGCTGATGCCCTGGCAGCAGACGAGCCGGCGTCGTCGTCCGCTGCCGACCCGGGCCCGGGAGGTCGCAGCATGACCAACATCCTCGAGGCGCTGAACTGGCTGTTCACCGCCGAAGCCTGGGCCGGACCCGGCGGGCTCTGGGTGCGCTCTCTGGAGCACCTGGGCTACACGCTGCTCGCACTCGGGATCTCGGCGGCGATCGCGCTGCCCCTGGGCCTGGCGATCGGGCACACGCACAAGGGCCGCGGCATCGCGATCCTGGCCACCGGCGCCGCCCGTGCGCTGCCCACGCTGGGCCTGCTGACCCTGGTCGCGCTGTTCACCGGGATCGGACTCACCGCCCCGATGGTGGCGCTGGTGATCCTCGCCGCGCCCTCGGTGCTGGCCGGCGCCTATGCCGGGGTGGAATCGGTCAATCAGGCCACCGTGGACGCCGCGCGCGCCCAGGGGATGAGCGGCTGGCAGGTCCTCACCCGAGTAGAGATCCCGCTGGGGCTGCCGCTGATCCTGAGCGGACTGCGGCTCGCCGCGCTGCAGATCATCGCCACCGCCACGCTCGCGGCCTATGTCGGCGCCGGCGGGCTCGGACGTCAGCTGTTCCTGGGGCTGCAGACCTATGACTACGCCGTGATGCTCGGCGCCTCCCTGGTGGTGATCCTGCTCGCGATCCTGGTGGACGCCACGTTCGGGATCACCCAGCGGCTGCTGCGTCGGGTCCCGGGATTGGCCGGCGCGGGATGAATGTGACTGCGCACTGACCATACTCCGCCGCTGGTGTGGAGTTTCTGCGAAGATTTCTCTCAGGACAAGTTGCCGCCAAAGTGGGAGCTGCCAAGAGAAAGAGGACGACCATGAAGAGCACCGGACTGTGGGTCACGGGAACGATCGCCGCTCTGGCACTGACCGGCTGCGGCGGCGGAGACCCGCTCGCCGACGAAGCTGAGTCAGATGCCGAGCAGGGCGGGGCCCTGGTGATCGGATCCCAGCAGTACTACTCCAACACCATCATCGCCGAGCTCTACGCCCAGGCGCTGGAGGCCGAGGACATCGAGGTCGAGCGGGAGTTCGACATCGGCCAGCGCGAGGTCTACGTCTCGGAGATCGAAGCCGGAGCGATCGACATCTTCCCCGAGTACGCGGGCAACTTCCTGCAGTACTACGACGAGGAGGCCGAGGCCGCCAGCCTGGAGGAGATCACCGCCGCACTGGGGGAGACGCTGCCCGAGGGGCTGCGCGTGCTCGAGCCCGCTGAGGCCACCGACCAGGACAGCTTCGTGGTCACGTCGGAGCTCGCGGAGGAGAACGACCTCACCGAGGTCTCCGACCTCGCCGGCATCGAGGATCTGCGCATCGCGGCGAACTCCGAGTTCGAGACCCGGCCCTACGGCCCCGAGGGCCTCCAGGACGTGTACGGCGTGGAGATCAGTGTGGTCACGGTCCAGGACTCCGGCGGCCCGCTGACCGTGGACGCGCTGCTCAGCGGAGACGTGGAGGTCGCCGACATCTACAGCGCCGATCCGATCATCGAAGCCGAGGACCTGGTGGTGCTCGAGGACCCCGAGGAGCTGGTGCTCCCGCAGAACGTGATCCCGGTGGTCTCGGAGCGCGTCGATGAGGCCTCCGCAGCGGTGCTCGACGAGGTCAACGCCGCGCTGACCAGCGAAGAGCTGATCTCGCTGAACAGCCAGAGCGTCGATGAGCAGGCCGACGCCGCCGATGTGGCCGCCGACTGGCTCAGCGAGCAGGGCCTGAACTGATCTGAACTGATCCCACCCGCCGAGCGGATCCCCGCCCGCGCGTGAAAAATCGTAGACCTGTGGCGAATCGTAGAGCTCTAGGCCTACGACAAACCCACAGGTCTACGATTTTTTGCCCCCACAGGGGACGGATCAGCTGGCGCGGCGGATGTGCAGATCGCGCACGGCGTCGATGCGCTCGATCTCGAACTCACCGGGCCGGTGGTGCTGGCAGAACCCGCCGGCGGGCACCTTCGTGAGGTAGCTGGCCATCTGGGCGAGCTCGCCGGCGGAGAACTCCTCGGCCCGGCGGCGCTTGGCGGGCTTGGCGCGAGCGGGCTCTTCGCGCACCGGCACCTCGATGCCATGCAGGTCCTGCAGCGCGCGCACATAGTCCTCGGTGCGCCCCTCTGCGGCCATCTCGCGGGCCCGCACGGTGGGGGTGTGCAGCATCTTGCGCACGATCCGGCGCATCGCGAACTCCACCTCTTCGGTGGCTCCGGTGCAGCCGTGCTGCTTGCGGATCTTGGTCATCTCTTCGTCCAGCAGCGCCTGGGTGTGCCGACGCAGCGCCACGATCGCATCATCGGCGGTGCGCTCACGCCGCTCGGTCAGGTACGACTCCACCGCGGAGCGGACGACGTCGCGCGCCTCCTGCACCGAATCCTCGGTCTCGCCGGGGGCGGCCATCTTCACCGACTCCAGCGTGATCAGGTCCACGCCGTCGAGCTCGGCCACATCGGGGTCGAAGTCATGGGAGAGTGCGAGGTCGATGACGGTCAGCGGCTTCTCCCGCGGGGCGTCCCCGGAGAGGCCGGCCAGGTTCTGGACCTCGTTGGCGGTGATCCGACGGTTGCCGCCGGAGCAGCCGATGATCACATCGGCGTCGCGGAACGCGGCGGGAAGCTCCTGCATCTGCAGCGCGCGGGCCCCGCCGGCGCGCTCGGCCACGAAGTCCTCGGCGCGGCCGGAGCCGGAGAAGACCCCGATATCGTTGACCCCGCGCTCGACCAGCTGGGCCAGGGAGGTCCCGGAGTAGGCGCCGGTGCCGATCAGCACGACCTTGGCGCCGGGGTAGAAGGCGGCGCCGTCGCCGCGCATGTCACCGGCGATGTCCAGGGCCACCGAGACGATGGAGCGGCCGCGGGAGCCCAGCGCGGTGCGGGTGCCGACATCCTTGGCGGTCCGCGACGCGGTCTCGAAGAGCTTGGTCAGGTTTCCGGAGATTGTGCCGGCATGCTGGGCGTCGGCCAGGGATTTGCGCACCTGGCCGGCGATCTCGCGCTCACCGATGACCGCGGAGTCCAGGCCGGCGCCGACCTCGAAGAGGTGAGAGACGGCGTCGTCTTCGACCAGGGTGCGGAAGGAGCGTCCGACCAGCTCGCGGTCCAGGCCTGAGGTCTCGGCCACGACGTCGAGCAGCTGCTCACGCGTGGACTGCACGTCGTCATGGGAGGAGCCGGCGGACTCGGCGTAGATCTCCATGCGGTTGCACGTCGCCAGCGTCACGGCAGGCATGTGCACGGATCCGGCCAGTTCGGCCGCTCCTGAGCTGAGAGTGCCCACCGTCTCGAGGTCAAGCTCCGAGTGGGTGGCAACGAGAGAAATGAGTACCACGACGTCATCGATTCTACAGCGGGTCGAAGTGTGCCGCCGAAAAGTGGAGAATGTGGCATATGACTTCTGGATCTTTCGCCGGCATGGCCGCGTCCTCTCCGGCCACCGGCTCCGTCACCGCGATCCCGCGCGCAGCCGTACGTTCTCAGGGTTCCACCGCGCAGCTGCCCAAGGACCACCCGCTGCTCACCGGGCTCACCGCCGACTCCGCGCTGCTGAATCAGTATCGCGGCGGGCGTAACAGTGCGGGGGAGATCACACGCCCGCACCGCCGCCCGGTGTGGTTCATGCGCCAGGCCGGCCGCTCGCTGCCCGAGTACCGCGCGCTGCGCGAAGGCACCACCATGCTGGACTCCTGCCTGGATCCCGCGCTGGCCTCGGAGATCACGCTGCAGCCGGTGCGCCGGCACGACGTCGACGCCGCGATCTTCTTCTCCGACATCGTCATCCCGCTGCGCCTGGCCGGGATCGACGTCGAGATCCAACCTGGTGTCGGCCCGGTGCTGGGCCACCCGGTGCGCACTCGCGCCGACGTCGAAGCCCTGCCCACGCTCGACGACGCCGCCTTCGCGCCGATCACCGAAGCGGTCAGGCGCACCGTGGCCGAGCTCGGCTCGACCCCGCTGATCGGTTTCGCCGGCGCCCCGTTCACCCTGGCCGCCTACATGGTGGAGGGCAAGCCCTCCCGGGACCACCTGGGCCCGCGCACCATGATGCACGCCGACCCCGACACCTGGAACGCCCTCGCCGCCTGGGCCGCGGAGGTCTCCGGCCGGTTCATGCGCGCCCAGCTGATGGCCGGCGCCTCCGCCGCGCAGCTCTTCGACTCCTGGGCCGGCTCACTGGGCCGCGAGGACTACGCCCGCCACGTGCTGCGCCACTCCGCTGAGGCCTTCACCCACGTCAAGGACCTCGGCGGCACCACGCCTGAGGGTCACCGGGTCACCGCGCCGCTGATCCACTTCGGCACCGGCACCGGGGAGATCTTGGACCTGCTGCGTGCGGCAGGCGCCGACGTCGTCGGGGTGGACTACCGGCTGAACCTCGCCGAGGCCACCCGTCGGGTCGGCGCGGAGACCCCGCTGCAGGGCAACATCGACCCGGCGCTGCTGCCTGCCGACTGGCCGGTCCTGGAGAAGCACGTGCGCTCGATCATCGCGGCAGGCTCCGGCGCCGCAGGCCACGTGCTCAACCTCGGCCATGGGGTGCCTCCGGAGACCGACCCCGAGGTGCTCACCCGCGTGGTCAGCCTGATCCACGAGATCGGCTACGAGGACTGAGCTGCGCCTGAATGGACGCCCAGATCAACCCCCCGTCGAGTGAGCCCGCCACCGCGTCAGCCGCCGTCGCATCCCTCGGGGATGCTGCCGCCGGTGATGCCGCGGAGGAGCCGGCGCGCGCGCCGCGGGTCGCCGTGGTCGGCGGGGGCATCGCCGGGCTGATCGCGGCCTGGGACCTGGCGCGCGCCGGGGCCGCCGTGCAGATCTTCGAGGCCGGGGACCGGCTGGGTGGCGCCATCGGTGCCCACGTCATGGGCGGTGTCGCCTACGACGCCGGCGCCGAGGCCTTCGCGACCCGCTCACCGGTGGTGCCGAAGCTGCTCCAGGAGCTCGGCCTCAACGAGCAGGTGGTGTCCCCGCAGCACAATGCGGCCTGGCTGCAGCTGCCCGATCTGGCCGCTCCGCTTCCGGCCACCGGGATCCTCGGCATCCCCGCCGATCCCATGGCCCCCGACGTGGTGGCCATCCTCGGTGCGGCCGAGGCGCGCCGCGCCGCCGAGGACCTCACCACCTCCATGCAGAGCTGGGCGGAGGCCGCCGAGACCCGGGCCGGGCAGATCACCCTCGGCGAGGTGGTCCGGGACCGGATGGGCCAGGCCGTGCTGGACCGGCTGGTCACCCCGATCGTCTCCGGCGTCCATTCCGCAGACCCCGATGACCTCGACATGAACAACGCCGCCCCCGGGCTCTTCGACGCGATGCTGCGCGAGGGCTCGCTGGCCCGCGCGGTCGCGCTGGTGAAGTCCAAGGCTCCTCCCGGATCGGCGGTGAACTCGCTCTACGGCGGACTCAACCGGCTGGTCGGCGCGCTCGAGGAGGAGCTGCTCCGGCTCGGCGCGGAGATCCGACTGAACACCCCCGTCACCGACCTGGCGGCGCTCGCTGCCGGGACCGGCCCAGGCGCCGACCAGGGAACCGGCCTGGGGACCGGCCCGGAGGTCGGTCAGGGCGCCGACCGACCGGACCATGTGATCCTCGCCCTCGATGCGCCCAGCGCGGTGCAGCTGGTCTCCGGGCTCGTGGACCTCGACGGGCTGGACCTGACCGGACTGACCCCGGCAGGTGTGCAGGTCACCGGAGCCCAGGCCGAGAGCTCGACGACCACTGCGACCCAGACCGCCGGCGCGCCGGACGCGGGCCGCGGCGTCGCCCTGGTCTCGATGATCTTGGACGCGCCCGAGCTCGATGAGCACCCGCGCGGCACCGGGGTGCTGGTCGCCCCGCAGGTCGACGCCATCGCCGCGAAGGCCATGACCCACATCAGCTCCAAATGGGAATGGGCGGACACCGCCGTGACCCACGCGCACGGGCCGGGCCACCATGTGGTGCGGCTGTCCTACGGCCGCGTCGGGCAGACGCACCAGGACGCGCTCGGCGCGGAGTCCAGCGACGAACAGCTGCTCGCCGCGGCCACCGCCGATGTCGGGGCGCTCTTCGGGCTGCCGATCGAGCCGGAGCAGATCCTCGAGACCAGCGTGATCCGTTGGCGCAAGGCGCTGCCGCAGACCTCCGCCGGTCACGCCGAAAGGATCGCCGCGCTGCGCGAGCGCCTGGCCCAGACCTCCGAGACGGATGCGGCGGGAGCTGGAGCCGACGCCGGGGAAGCCCGTCCCGGGATCCACCTGATCGGTGCCTGGTTCGCCGGCACCGGGCTCGCTCGGGTGGTGCCTGACGCGCGCGCCGCCGCGGCGACGATCCTGAGTGCTCGATCCTGAGAATCCGCCCCTGAGCCGTCGGTCACTTTTTTCGACGTCATGTAGAAAACCGTGGAAGACCGGGCGATAAGCTGGACGCGGGACATCGTCACCTCGGGTCCCGCACGGACGATCAATGCTGATGGAGGCATCTGTGAGCTACGGCAGCAACGCCCAGCGCACGCCCGAAGAGGTCAACACCTCGGGCAAGGACTGGTTCACCCTCTACACCGTCTTCGCGCGGACCGGATCCGCCCCGCAGGGCGCCGATGTGGAGGTGGAGTTCGATGAGCTCGCCGGCGCGTTCGCCGATCAAGAGGTCACCTTCCGCGGCACCTACGACGTCTCCGCCATGCGCGACGAGGCCGACATCCTGACCTGGGTCACCGGCCCCTCCGCCGAAGACCTGCAGGCAGCGGTGCGCCGCATCCGCCGCACCGCGATGTTCTCCCAGACCCGGATCGCCTTCTCCGCGATGGGCGTGCACCGCACCGCCGAGTTCGCCCGCAGCCATGTCCCGGCCTACGCGCTCGGCGTGCCCCCGGAGGACTGGCTGGTCATCTACCCGTTCAACCGCTCCTATGACTGGTACCTGCTGGATCCGGCCAAGCGCGGCAAGATGCTGCGTGAGCACGGCATGCTCGGCCAGGAGTTCCCCTCGGTGCTGGCCAACACCACCTCGGCGTTCGCGCTGAACGACTGGGAGTGGCTGCTCGCGCTGGAAGCCCCGAAGCTCACCGACCTGGTCGACATGATGCGCAAGCTCCGCGAGTCCGAGACCCGCTATCACGTGCGTGACGAGATTCCCTTCTACACCGGACGCCGCCTGAAGGCCGCGTCGGAGATCGCTGAGGTCCTGCTGTGACGATCACCCCCGAGAACCGCGAATCCGCCGAGAACAGCGAGTCGGCCGAGCCTCACCAGAACACCCGGCCGGTCCACCCGACCGAGACCTCCGATCACCCCACCGAGGCGCAGGCCGACTCGGCCGTGGCGGAGTCCTCGCAGGCCACCCCCACCCCGGGCACCGAGAACAAGACCGAGGGCGCGGAGGCACCCGCCCCGCTGCCGGTGGACTACGCCGAGGGCACCACCACCGACGAGCCCAGCAACTACGACGCCATCCTGCTGGCCTCCTTCGGCGGCCCCGAGGGCCAGGACGACGTGATCCCGTTCCTGCGCAACGTGACCACCGGCCGCGGCATCCCGGATGAGCGGCTCGAAGAGGTCGCCACCCACTACCGCGCCAACGGCGGCATCAGCCCGATCAACCAGCAGAACCGGGACCTCAAGGGCGCCCTGGAGGCCGAGGTCGCGGCCCGGCAGCTGAACATCCCGATCTACTGGGGCAACCGCAACTGGAACCCCTTCTTCACCGAGACATTCCGCGAGATGCACGCCGCCGGACACCGCCGGATCCTGGCGCTGGTCACCTCCGCGTACAACGGCTACTCCTCCTGCGGGCAGTACCGCGAGGACTTCTCGCTGACCCTGGACGAGACCGGTCTCCGCGAGGAGATGAGCGTGGTCAAGGTCCGCCAGTTCTTCATGGACAAGGCGTTCATCGACCCGTTCAAGGACGCCCTGGCCGCCGGCATCGCCGACGTCCGCGCCCAGCTGGAGCAGGCCGGCAAGCCGGACGCGCAGCCGAAGATCGTCTTCGTCACCCACTCCATCCCCAGCCGCAACGCCGAGGCCATGGGCCCGGACCGGGTGATCGAGGAATACGGCACCGACGTCTACTCGGCCGAGCACCTCGCCGTCGCCCGCCACCTGATGGCCAGCGTGCCCGAGGCCGCAGGACTGGAGCACTCGCTGACCTTCCAGTCCCGCTCCGGCAGCCCAAAGACCCCGTGGCTGGAGCCCGACATCAACGACGCCATCACCGAGGACGCCGAAGCCGGCGTCGCCGGTGTGGTGGTGATGCCGATCGGCTTCGTCTCCGACCACATGGAGGTGCTCTGGGACCTCGACACCGAGGCCAAGGACACCGCCGCGGAGCTCGGCCTGGCCTACCACCGCGCCGCCACCCCCGGCATCCAGGAGAAGTTCGTTTCCGGCCTGGTCGACGTGCTCAGCGAATACCTCAAGGGAGTCAACGGCGAACCCGTCGGCTTCGGCGAGCAGGTCGTGCCCGGTCAGTGGTCAGGCATCTGCGGACCCTGCAACTGCACCCGCTTCCGCAAAGACGTCGCAAGGAGCTAGATGCCCACCTTCACAGTAGGCACCCGCGGGAGCAAGCTCGCACTGACCCAGACGACGACGGCGGCCGAGGCGCTCGCCTCCCACGCCGACGCCGGGTACGAGCTGATCACGGTCAAGACCGAGGGCGACATCCTCACCGGACCGCTCGCGCAGATGGGCGGCACCGGGGTCTTCGCCTCTGCGCTGCGCCAGGCGCTCTTCGACAAGACCTGCGACGTCGCGGTGCACTCGCTCAAGGACCTTCCGGCCAAGGATCTCGAGGGTCTCGCGATCGCTTCGGTGCCGACTCGGGAGGACGTGCGCGACGCGCTGTGCTCCGCCGACGACGTGCCGCTGGCCCAGCTGCCTCCGGGCGCGAAGGTCGGCACCGGTTCCCCGCGGCGGGCCGCGCAGCTGCGCGCCGCCCGGCCCGATCTGGAGATCGTGGACATCCGCGGCAACGTCGGCACCCGGCTGGCCCGGGTCCGCGGCCACGGGTCTGCCGCCGAGGCCTCGCCGCAGGCCCCGAACGCGGCCCGGGGCGACCTGGACGCCGTGGTGCTCGCCGGTGCGGGACTCAAGCGGCTCGGCCTGGAACACCACATCGCTGAGCTGATCCCCACCGAGGTGATGCTGCCGGCCCCCGGGCAGGGAGCCCTGGCCGTGGAGGTCCGTGCCGAAGACGCCGAGCCCACCGCGCCGCTGGGCATGGCGCTGGCGCTCTATGACGACATCCCTGCTCGACTGGAGACCTCTGCGGAGCGGGGACTGCTCGCCCGGCTCAACGCCGGCTGCTCCGCCCCGATCGGCGGGCTCGCCCGTTATGACGACAACCCCGACGGCGGCGCCACCCTGCGCCTGGATTCGGTCATCTGCGCGCCCGACGGCACCAAGGTGCAGCGCGCCGGTGCTGAGATCTCCATCGAGGCCGGTGCGGATCGCCGGGTCTCTGTCGACCGGGCGATCCAGCTGGGCACCCACGTCGCCGAGCAGCTGCTCGCCGAGGACTTCGGGCTGCTCAAGCACGTCGTCGACTCCTGAGGCTGGCCCCGGCAATCTTGCCAGGGCTGGATCCCTCATCCGACCCGTGCCTCGGAATCGATGCCTTGCCTCCGCGCGATGCCTCAGCCGTCGACCCAGTTCTCCACCCGCTCTGTGAACTCCACGAAATACTCCAGCCGGCGCAGCTCATCGGCGCTCACCTGCACCCCGGTCACCCGTGCCGAGCGGGCCAGCTCCTCCCACGGATGGTCCTCCACCGGAGGGCTGCCATCAGGCAGGTCCTCCGGAAGCACACAGTTGAGCACATCCTGCCGCAGGGACTCCCACGACGGACGCTCCGAGTGGGACGGCGTCTCAACCGTCACCCCGTCGGTCCAGTGCACCGGGGAGAGGGTGAAGCCGCGGTCATCCAGGTGGACCTTCTGGCCGTCGTCGAGGACGCAGTGTTCGAAGATGCTGATGCCCAGTCCGGGGTTGCCGTCGGTCGGCTCCTGCGTGAAGTCACAGAGCGCCCCGATCGCAACCACGCGTTCGCCCCCGGTCAGCGAGGGTCTCCCGGTGAACGGTGACACTGCGGCAGCGGCCAGCTCTCCCAGAGCCGCGTAGTGGCCTTCCCCGGGCGTTGAGTCATGCGCATCCATACGCGCATTCTGCCCCCGCCGCACTCGGTAGGCTAGGCCCATGCGCATTGCTCTGACCCGAGACCCCGCACAGGCGGGCCCGCTGGAGGCGGGGCTGCGCGCAGCTGGACTCGACGTCCAGTTCCTCCCGGTCACCGAGCAGCGACTCCCCGCCGACACCACCGAGCTGACCTCCGCGCTCGAGCGGCTCTCGGGTGGGGACTTCGCCTGGGTGCTGTTCACCAGCGCCAACACCGTCCGGGCCCTGGTGAAGCTGGGCTGGGACGGGTCCCTCCCGGCGCAGACCCGCGTCGGCGTCGTCGGTCCCGGCACTGCCCGGGCGCTGCACCGGCTGACCGGCATCAGCGACCCGTGGATGCCCTCCGGGGAGAAGAGCGCCGCCGGGATGATCCAGGAGATTCCCGAGCCGGCCCCGGAGGAGAGCACCGCACTGCTGCTGCCTCAGTCGGCCCAGGCACGGGCAGAGCTGCGTGAGGGCCTGACCGCCATCGGCTGGCAGGTCAGCCCGGTCAGCGCCTATGAGACCGACTGCCTGGTGGTCGACGGCGCACTCGCCGCCGGCGACCCGGAGCGGCGACTGCTCCCGCTGCCGGCCCGCGAGGACCTCCTCGACCTCGACCGGCTCGCCGCCGACCTGCGCCGCGACCGGCTCACCCACGTCGACCCCACGGTCCTGCTGGTCACCAGCTCCTCGGCCGCCGACGGACTCGCGGACCTCGGCCTCCCGGAGCGGGTCCGGCTGCTGGCCATCGGTCGGCCCACCGCGAGGACCCTCTCCCGCCGCGGCATCCCCGCCGCCAGTGTTCTCTCTGAGCCGAGCGCCGACGCTGTGATGGCCGCCCTGGGTCGCTGAGAACTAGACTGACCGGCGGCGACACGCTCACAGCTGGCCTGATGACGAGGCTCAGCTGCAGCGCACCGACCGCCATCCCCCTGAGCACCAGGAGTCGCACGTGAGTTTCCCCGAACAGCGCCCCCGCCGGCTGCGCCGCAGCCCCGCCATGCGCCGGATGGTGGCCGAGACCCGGCTGCACCCGGCCGACCTGATCCTGCCGGTCTTCGTCCGCGAAGGCCTCACCGCCCCGGCCCCGATCAGCTCCATGCCCGGCGTCGTGCAGCACACTGAGGCCTCGCTGCTCACGGCCGCCGAAGAGGCCCGCGACCTCGGCCTCGCCGGGATCATGCTCTTCGGCATCCCCGCCACCCGCGACGCCCAGGGCAGCGCCGGCCTGGATCCCGACGGCATCCTCAACCGCTCGATCCGCGCCGTGAAGGACCGGGTCGGTGATGACCTGGTCGTGATGAGCGACCTGTGCCTGGACGAGTTCACCGACCACGGGCACTGCGGACTGGTCGACGAGACCGGCGAGGTGGACAACGACGCCACCTTGGAGGTCTACGCCGAGATGGGCGTCGCCCAGGCCGCGGCGGGCGCCGACGTCGTCGCCCCCTCCGGCATGATGGACGGCCAGGTCGCGGTGATCCGCCAGGCCCTGGACGAGGCCGGACACCAGCACGTGCCGATCCTCGCCTACGCCGCGAAGTACGCCTCCGGCTTCTACGGCCCGTTCCGCGAGGCCGTGGACTCCCAGCTGACCGGTGACCGCAAGCAGTACCAGATGGACGCCCCGAACCGCACCGAGGCGCTGCGCGAGGTGGAGCTCGACCTCGCCGAGGGCGCGGACATGGTGATGGTCAAGCCGGCCAGCGCCTACCTCGACATCCTCTCCGACACCGCCGCGATCAGCGACGTCCCGGTCTCGGCCTACCAGGTCTCCGGTGAGTACGCCATGATCGAGGCCGCCGCCGCGAACGGGTGGATCAACCGGCGCACCGTGATCACCGAATCGCTGATCGCGATCCGCCGCGCCGGAGCCACCAATGTGCTGACCTACTACGCCGCCGAGGTGGCCGGATGGCTGCGCGAGGAGCTTGCCGGACCACGGAGCACCAGCGCCCCGGCGGCCCCGGTCCCGACCAGCAGTCCCTCCGCGCCGAGCGCCTCGACCCCGGTCCACCCGCGGGTCGAACCGCACACCACGGCAGCCCCGGTGGAGGCCAGCGCACCGGGCGAGACCGCACCACCGACCAGGACCGACGGCGAATCCACCGACGAACCCCGCACCGACGCCGGCTTCCCGCCGGTCAGCTGAAAGGACCCTGCCCCGCGATGACCACGAACCAGGAACTCTTCGACACCGCCCGCGAGCTCATGCCCGGGGGAGTGAACTCCCCGGTCCGCGCCTTCGGCTCGGTGGGAGGCACCCCGACGTTCATGGTCGCCGCCGACGGGCCCTACCTCACCGACGCCGAGGGCACGCAGTACGTGGACCTGGTCGGCTCCTGGGGGCCGGCGCTGCTGGGACATAAGCACCCCGCGGTGATCAAGGCCGTGCACGACGCCGTGGACGCCGGACTCGGCTTCGGCACCTCCCACCCGTCCGAGGCGCGGCTGGCTGAGCTGGTCCGCGGCCGGGTCCCCGGCGGGCAGATGATCCGGATGGTCTCCACCGGTACCGAAGCCACCATGACCGCGATCCGGCTGGCCCGCGGGGTCACCGATCGCAACATCGTGGTGAAGTTCGCCGGCTGCTATCACGGCCACTCCGACGGGCTGCTCGCCGCCGCCGGCTCCGGAGTCGCCACCCTGGGACTGCCCGGATCCGCCGGAGTCACCGAGGCGCAGGCCTCAGAGACCATCGTGGTGGAGTACAACGACCGCGCCGCGCTGGAAGCGGTCTTCGCCGAGCACGGCGAGCGGATCGCCGCGGTGATCACCGAAGCCACCCCCGCCAACATGGGTGTGGTGGTCCCGGAAGAGGGCTTCAACGCGTTCATCAGGGAGATCACCCAGCGCCACGGGGCGCTGATGATCTTCGACGAGGTGATGACCGGATTCCGGATCACCGAGGCCGGCTACTGGGGCGCCTCGGGACGGGTCGAAGGCTGGGAGCCGGACCTGTTCACCTTCGGCAAGGTCATCGGCGGCGGACTGCCCACCGCCGCGCTCGCGGGCCGCCGGGAGATCATGGAACACCTCGCGCCCACCGGGCCGGTCTACCACGCGGGCACGCTCTCGGGGAACCCGGTCGCGATGGCCGCCGGGGTCGCCACCCTGGAGCACGCCACCGCCGGGGTCTACGCACATGTCGATGAGAAGGCGCAGATCGTGGCCGATGCGCTCACCGCAGCGCTGGACGCGGCCGGTGTGGACCACACGCTGCAGAAGGTCGGCTCGTTGTTCTCGGTCGCCTTCGGCACCTCGGCCACCGGGGTGCACAACTACGCGCACGCCCAGGCCCAGGAGACCTTCCGCTACGGACCGTTCTTCCACGCGATGCTCGACGCCGGGGTCTACCTGCCGCCGAGCGTCTTCGAGGCGTGGTTCCTGTCCTCCGCGCACGACGACGCCGCCATCGGCCGCATCCTGGATGCGCTGCCCGGCGCCGCGAAGGCCGCCGCGCAGGCCGCCGCCTGAGGGTTCAGTCCTGAGAATTCGGGTCGGAAGATGCGGGCTTGAGGACTCGGCCCTGAGGCGTCAGTTCCGGACGCCTCAGCAGCTGATCACGCGATCCTGGGGTTGATCATCGTCATCCCCGGGGTCGCGGAGCGCTGCATCTCCGGCAGCAGGACGGCCGCCTCCTGCAGCCCGACCACGCGTTCGATCAGGTCCTGCGGGCGCAGCACATCGCTCGCGATCAGAGCCAGCATCCCGGGATAGTCGGCGGCGGCCATGCCGTGGCTGCCCAGCAGGTCCAGCTCCCAGGCGATCGCGCGGGCCATCGGGACCTGGGAGAGTCCGGTCTCGGTGGGCAGCAGCCCGATCTGCACATGCCGGCCGCGCCGGCGCAGGCTCAGGACCGCGGCCGCGCAGGTCTGTTCACTGCCCACGGCGTCCACCGAGACATCGCTGCCCTCCCCGGTGATCTCACCGACCGCTGCGGGCACGTCGCGCCCGTCGGCGAGGATCACGTGATCGGCGCCGAGCTGCTGTGCGGCGACCAGCGCCTCGGGGCTGCGGTCCACGGCGATGACCTGGGCGCCGAGCGCCTTGGCGATCATCACCGCGCTCAGTCCCACCCCGCCGGCGCCCACCACGGTGACCCATTCCCCGGCGCGCAGACCGGCCCGTGCGGTCAGCGCCCGGTAGGCGGTGGCGAAGCGGCAGCCGAGCGCGGCCGCCGCCTCGAAGGAGACCGCCTCCGGGATGGCGACCAGGTTCGTGTCGGCGGCGTGCAGCGCGACGCGCTCGGCGAAGGATCCGGCGTGGGTGAACCCGGGCTGCTGCTGGTTCGGGCAGACCTGCGCGTTGCCCGAGCGGCACCAGTCGCAGGTCCCACAGCCGCAGACGAAGGGCACCGTCACCCGCTCACCCACCGAGAAGTGCTGCACCGCGGGGTCCACCGCGGCGATGATGCCGGCGAGCTCATGACCGGGCACGTGGGGGAGGGTGAGCTCCTCGTGCCCGGCCCAGGCATGCCAGTCGCTGCCGCACAGTCCGGTGGCGTGGACCTCCACGATGACCCCGCCCGGCGGTGGGGTGGGTTCGGGCACCTCCCGGACGTCCAGGGGCCCTGCGATCTCGTCCATCACCATTGCGCGCATGCAGATGGATCTTACCTGCGGTCCCGGTGCGCGCAGGTGCCGGCATCGATTGGGCAGTTTGCGGTGGAATAAGCCGGTGTCCCAGTCGTCATTCCACCGCGAACTGCCCAATCGATGAGCCGCTCAGCTCAGTCAGCTCAACTCAGCGGAGTCCAGTTCAGCGGAACCCAGCTCAGCGGGCGCCGTCGCGGATCGTGCCGTACTCCAGGGCGCTCCAGAAGTCCCCGCGCACATAGCGCTGCTCGGGCTCCGTGTTGTGGTCGAAGGCCCGCTTCCGTCCCATGTTCAGCGCCTCGGCGACGAGCCTGCGCTGATCCTGGCTCTCCAGGATCCCGGCCTCCAGGGCCGCCATGTCGTAGCGGGAGTCCAGCTCGGCGCGCAGCCGGGCGACCGTGCTCGCCAGGTGGTCCTCGCGGGCGGCATTGTGCAGCTCGTGCGGGTCCGCGGCGAGGTCGAAGAGCTGATCCACGTCGCCGGGGCAGACCACGTACTTGTACTGACCGCTGATGATGGTCAGCTGCGGCCGGTAGGTGCCCTCGGCGAGGTATTCGATGATCACCGGGCGATCCTTGGGTCCGATGCCACCGGTCTGCTCGCGCCGGGCGATCTCGAACACCGAATCACCGGCGGACTTCGGCATCGGGGCTCCGGCGAGGTCCACCAGCGTGGGCATCAGGTCCAGCAGCGAGACCGGGGTCTGGTGTCGGCCCCTGGGCACCAGGTGCTCCGGCCCGTAGGCGATCAGCGGCACCCGCGAGGAGCGCTCATAGGGGGACATCTTGTACCAGAGCCCCCGTTCGCCGAGCATGTCGCCGTGGTCCGCGGTTACCAGGATCACGGTGTTCTCGCTGAGCCCCAGGGTGTCGAGGCGCTCGCGGATCCGGCCCACGTGGTCATCGATGTAGCTGACCGCCGCGTAGTAGGCGCGCCGGGCGTTGCGGACCTGGTCTCGGTCCGGGTGGCGCTTGTCGAAGCCGCTCATCGCGCGCAGCCGGTGGCTGTGCGGGTCCTCCGCGATGTCGGGCACCTCGGGATGGGCCGGGTCGGGGATCTCGACGTCGGCGAACCGGTCCCAGTGCTCCTGCGGCGGCTCATAGGGGTCATGTGGGTGGATGAAGCTGCTCACCATCAGGAACGGCTGGGCGTCCTCGCCGGTAGCAGCGGCCGCCTGGTTCGCGCGGACCCGGTCGTTGAGGTGGCGCAGGGTGCGGAAGCCGACCTCGTCGTCGAAGTCCTGCTGGACCGAGGCCTTGGAGACCCCGGCGGTGAACACGGCGTCGGCGTCGTGATACCACTGCAGCTTCTGCTCCAGCGGCAGCGTCCAGTCCGGGACCATGTCCAGATCGGCTGGGTAGACGTCGGTGGTGAGGCGTTCTTCGAACCCGTGGTGCTGGTCCGCGCCGACGAAGTGCATCCGGCCCACCAGAGCGGTGTGATATCCGGCATGGCGCAGCCGGTGCGCGAAGGTCGGCACCGAGGAGGGGAAGTCGTCCCCGTTGTCGAAGCAGCCCAGCTCCGAGGGCATCACGCCGGTCATCATGGACGCGCGGGAGGGCGCGCACAGCGGGGAGTTGCAGTAGGCGCGGTCGAACACGGCGCCCTCCTCGGCGAGGGAATCCATGTGCGGAGTCTTCGCCGCGGCGTCGCCGTAGGCACCCAGTGACTGGGCGGCCATCTGATCAGCCTGGATGACGACGATGTTCGGGGGTGAGACGCTGGAGGGGTGCTCGGGCGGGGACACGGTTCCGGTGTGGTGTGAGATGTTCTGGTCGTCAGACATAGTGTGTCCCTCCTTCGTGATGAGCACTGAAATGGGTGTCCTGCGCGCAGGAGTGCAAGCGGCGCGCTCTGCCAGGCTACAGGTCATCTTCCGCGCCATTCCGGGGCGAACGCTGGCCTGGAGCGATCATCAGGAGACAGACAGGGGAGCAGAATGACCGACGCGAAGCACCGTCCCGCACCCGCATCCTGTTGCAGTCCGGGACGCCCGAACGACGTCCCCAGCACCAGCCCGACGACGACGCCGCCCGCCGCTCACGCCTCAGCCGGGAAGGCCGCGCTGGTGTCCCAGCTGGCCGCCACCGCCGCGTCCCAGCTCTCCATGATCGGATTCTCCGCAGCCGATTTCCGCATGGGCAGCGAGGATCCACAGGCCTACCCGGACGACGGCGAGGGTCCCGTCCGGCCCGCCCGCGTCGAGGCGTTTGCGATCAGCCCCACCACGGTGACCGTGGCCCAGTTCGCCCGCTTCGTGCAGGCCACCGGTCACCGTACCGACGCCGAACGACATGGGGATTCGCTGGTCTTCCAGGGACTGCTCACACCTGAGCTGCGCGAGGCGGCTCCGGCTCCGGAGCCCTCCACTCCCTGGTGGCGGCAGATCCCGGGTGCCGCCTGGTTCGCGCCCGAGGGTCCTGGATCCACCGCCCTGGGGCGCGAGGATCACCCGGTGACGCAGGTGTCCCAGCGCGACGCCCAGGCGTACGCGGACTGGGTCGACGCCCGGCTGCCGAGCGAGACCGAATGGGAGTATGCCGCCCGCGGCGGACTCGACCAGCAGCCCTACCCCTGGGGTGGGGATCGCGATCCGGACGGCACGCGCCGGATGAACATCTTCCCCGGCGAGTTCCCCGAAGGGGTGGCCGGGCAGATGGGGACCCGCCCGGCGGAGTCCTTCGAGCCCAACGGGTACGGGCTCTACAACACCACCGGCAACGTCTGGGAATGGACCGCCTCGGCGTTCACCGGGGGAGCAGCCGTCGGCCCGGAGGTCTCCGCGAGGGTCTCAGCAGGGTCAGGGTCTGGGCGGCCGGGGGCTGATCCGGTGATTGATCCGGTGATGCGCGGAGGCTCCTATATGTGCCATCGCTCGTACTGCCGGCGCTACCGCACCTCGGCGCGGACCTCTGCCTCGGCAGACACCTCGCTGGGTCACACCGGGTTTCGGCTGGCGTTCACACCGGCCACGCCGGGCTGACCACGGCGTCGGGGCGGGTGCGGCGCAGGTACTCCTGCAGGTCCGCGGACTGCCCGATCTTCCATCCCGCCTGGAGCCGGTGCAGCTCGGGCGCTGGGATCTGCAGCTGCGGGAACCGTTCTGCCTGTGCGCAGGCCACCTCCACGGCTGCCCAGGCGTCCGGGGTCGCCGAGTGGGCGGCCTCGAGCTCGACCTCGTAGTGCAGGCACATCTGGGTCAGCGTGCGCTTGCCGCGACGGTACTTGTCCACCTGCTTGTCGATCACCAGCGGGTCGATCACCCCGACCGGCTCGGTGAACTCCACCCCATGGCGCAGCGCCTCCTGCTGCAGGACGGTGAAGTCATACGGGGCGTTCATCACCACCACGGCGCTGCCGGCGGCGAACTCCTGCGCCAGCGCGGTGGTGATCTGGGCGACCGCCTCGGCCGCGGGCTGCCCGTTGGCCTGGGCGTATTCGGTGGAGATGCCGTGGATCGCGGTGGTCTCGGCGGGGATCTCCACGCCGGGGTCCACCAGCCATTCCCGGGTGCGCACACGCTGACCCTGGGGCGTGGGGGACTCGAGCGCACCAGCCTCGGCGCCATACTCGGTGCCGGCGCCGCCCTCGGTGTCATCGAAGATCACCAGGGCTGCGGAGACGATCCGCGCCACCCGGGGATCCCGGGACGTGGTCTCCAGGTCAAAGCCGACCCGGCGGCGGGTGTGCCAGGACTCGCTGCTGGGGGTGATCTCGAAGAGGGTGGGGGTCTCGGCCATGGCACTACGGTAGCGCGCGGGTGGGACATGACCGCGGACATCACCCTGCGCCGTCGACCCGTGATGACTCGCAGGTGCGCCGGGTCATGTCAGGGGGCTCTGATTGAATGATCCCCATGGAGTTCGATCAGTCCCAGCATCAGGTGCTTTCCGCCGCCGAGCGCCCCGGACATGGGCCGATCCTGAGCTTCGGGGGTCCCGGCAGCGGGAAGTCGACGCTGGCGGCGGAGCTGGCGCTGCGCCACCTCGAGTCCGGACAAGACTCCTCCCGGCTGCTGCTGCTCTCACCCACCCGCGCCACCTCCGCGGTGCTGCGCGAACAGGTCGAGGCGGCCTGGGCCGCCCGGGACACCAGCTCCCGCGGCGGGTCCCTCTCGGAGCAGCCCTCCCGGTCCTTTGCCTCATACGCCTTCTGGCTGCTCGGGGAGGCCCGGCGTCGGGAGATCCTCAGCTTCACCGCGCGCCGGCCTCGGCTGCTCTCCGGCGCCGAGCAGGACAGCATCATCCGGGAGCTGCTCGCGGCGGATCCCGCCAGCGGCCTGCCGCCGATCCACTGGCCCTCCTCGTTGGAAGAGGCTGCCGGCACGGACGGATTCCGCAAGGAGATCCGCGAGCTCTTCGACCGCGCCGCCGAGTACGGTGTTTCACCCGAGCAGCTGCGCGGTCTGGCCGAGCAGTGCCGACGCCCGGAATGGGCCGCCGCCGCGGAGCTCTACCAGCGTTACCGCGAGGACCTCGACGCCGGCGCCAACGCCGACGCCTTCGACCCGGCGGGGCTGATCAACGAGGCCTGCAACCTGCTCGAGGAGAACCCCGAGTTCCTCGAGACCGAGCGTCAGCGGCTGCGCCGCATCGTCGTCGATGACCTGCAGGAGGCCACCCCGTCGGTGTATCGACTGCTGCGCCTGATCGGGGCCGGGGCCGACGTGCTGGCCTTCGCCAGCCCCGAGACCGCGGTGCAGGGCTTCCGCGGGGCACGCCCGGACAAGCTGCGCAGCTGGACCGTGGCGCCGCGCCGGGTCGCCGCCGAGAGCGTGCTCGGTCTGAATCCGGAGACCGACGCCGAGATCGAGGGCATCGTCCGGCGCAGCATCTCCGGCGCGATGACCCCGGACCCCTATGGCGGGCTGCCAGGGGTCGAGCCCAGCGTGATGGTGTTGGAAGGCAACCACCGGATCACTCCCGAAGTGGGCCGGGCCTACGCCCGCGCCCTGCGCCGGATCGCCCCAGCCGGACCCCAGCAGCCCCGCCAGCGCTGGCTGCAGCTGCTCAGCGAGACCACGACTGACCGGGTCGGCGCGGCACAGGGGTCCAGTGTGTCCACATCCCCGGGATCGACGTCCAAGGGCCAGAGTTCCCACGACCAGTCAACCCTCAGCCAGCCGCTGACCGAGCTGCCGGTCTCGACGCCCACGGGCACCGGGTCCTGCGCGGTGGAGATCGTGCCGGGGGACTACCTGGCCGAGCAGTTCGTCCTGCAGGAGGTTCTGGACCGGCACCACCGGCACGGGGTGCCCTTCGACCAGATCGCGGTCATCGCCCGCAACGGCGCGCTGCTGAAACGACTGGTGCGGATGTTCCAGACCCAGGGCGTCCCGGTGCGCCAGTCCATGAGCGACGTGATCCTCAATCAGGAGTCCGCAGTGGCCCCGCTGCTGCGCGTGCTGCGCCTGGTCACCGTCCAGCAGGACCCCGAGGCCGAACACCCCGTCACGCTGCCCGAAGTGCTCGCGCTGCTGACCAGCCGCTATGGCGAGACCGACTCGATGACCCTGCGCAGCCTGCGCCAGGTGCTGCGCAGCCAGGAGCGCCGCCGACTGCGTGCCGACTCAGACGTCTCCGACTCAGACGTCTCCGACTCTGGCCCGGCCGAGCCGCGCAGCTCCGACGAGCTGCTGGTCGCCGCCGCGAACGATGCGGCCGACCCGGTCTTCGAAGCGGTCCGCGCCCAGTCGCGGTTCCAGCACCTCACCCGCGGGCTGGAGCGGGTCGCCGCGATGCTCGCCGCCGGGCACGCTGCCGCGGGACCCTCCAGCGGGCCCGAGGAGCTGCTCTGGGAGATCTGGAACGCCGCCGACGTCAGCCGGCACTGGGCCGGCCTCACCCGCTGGGCCAGCGCGGAGGGTCGCCGTGCAGACCATGATCTTGACGCGGTGATGGCACTTTTCCAGGCCGCAGAACGATTCTCCGACCAGAACCCCGGGGCCTCGGCGATCGCGTTCGTGGACCACATCGAACGCCTGGAACTGCCCATGGACACCCTGGCGAAGACCTCCGCCGCCGACGCCGCGATCGAGGTCCTCACCCCCGCCAGCGCGGCAGGCCGTGAGTTCGACACCGTCATCCTCACCGGACTCCAGGAGGGCGCCTGGCCGAACCTGAACCCGCGCGGACAACTGCTGGGCAGCGGACACCTCGTGGACGTCGTCGAGGGCCGCGCCGACGCGTCCGCCCAGTCACTGCTGGTCAAGCGGATGAACGTGCTCCAAGACGAGTACCGGCTCTTCGCCTCCGCGGTCTCCCGAGCCAAGAACCGGCTCTACGCGGTGGCCGTGCACGCCCAGGAGGAGAGCCCCTCCATGCTGCTGGACCTCGTGGTGCCGCCCGGGGAGCGCGAGGCCCGCAGCGGCGCCATCCCGCGCCCGATCACCGCCCACCGGCTGATCGCCGAGCTTCGCCGGCACCTCGAGATCAGCATCCAGACCGAGCTCGACGCCGACGCCGGGTCCAGCGCCGCCGAGTCCCACGATGATGAGACCACCGAGACCCAGCGTCGGGCGGCGGCCCGAGCGCTCGCCGTGCTCGCGGAGGGTGGACTCATCGGGGCCGAACCGCAGACCTGGTGGGGCCTGCCCGAGCTCAGCACCACTGCACCGCTGCTGGAGCCGGAGGACGTCGTCCGGGTCTCGCCGTCCTCGGTGCAGAGCGCCATCGATGCGCCGCTGCAGTGGTTCACCGGTGCCGCCGGAGGGGTCGAGGCCACAGATTTCAGCCGGATGCTGGGCTCCCTGATCCACGAGATCGCCGAGCACCATCCGGCCGAGACCGACCGCGAGGTGCTGACAGCCGAGCTCGACGCACGCTGGGACAGCCTGGGACGCGAGGAGGGGTGGGAGACCGAGAAGGACCGCTCCCGTGCCCGCGTGATGCTCAAGAAGCTCGCCGGTTACTTCGGCCACGTCCAGGGCCAGGGTCGCCAGGTCATCGCCCGCGAGCTGCAGGTCGAAGCCAGTCTGGAGATCCCGCTGCCGCCTGAGGAACCAGGCGGACCAGCCCAGACGCGATCCGTCCTGATCCGCGGCGTGATCGACCGTGTGGAACGCACCGAAGCCGGTGAGCTCTTCGTCATCGACCTCAAGACCGGTCGGCACAAACCCGCGCAGATCGAGATCCCCACCCACGGGCAGCTGGGCTCCTACCAGCTGCTGGTCGCGCTCGGCGCGGTGGACCGTGCCCTGCACGAGGCGCAGGAGACGGCACCACCTGCAGCCGAGACGAGCGTCCCAGCACCCTCGCCGGGCAGAGGGGCCGCGCTGCTCCACGTGGGCACCACCGTGGCGAAGACCGACCTCCAGGAACAGCCTCCGCTCGGACCGGAGGACACCTGGCCGATGGAACAGCTCACCCAGGCCGCCCAGGTGATGAGCGGTCGAGTCTTCTCCGCCTACCACTCACCGAACCAACAGCGCTGCCTGGTTGGCTCGCTCTGCCCGCTCTGTGAGAACACGAAACAGGTGACCCAGCCATGATGACCCTGGAGACCATGCGTTACAGCGCCCGCGACATCGCCGACGCGCTCCAACGTGACACCCCCGCCGAGAAGAGGCATTACCCCACCGCCGAACAGCAGGCGGTCATCGAATCCGGGCTGGACCCGATGCTCGTCGTCGCCGGCGCCGGGTCGGGCAAGACCGCCACCATGGCTGACCGGGTGGTCTGGCTGGTCGCCAACGGGATCGTGCGCCCGGACCAGATCCTCGGTGTGACCTTCACCAAGAAGGCCGCCGGAGAGCTGCGCGAACGGATCACCCGGAAGCTCGAGCAGCTCCTGGAGGCGGAGCTGATCTCTCCGGCCGATGTCGTGCCGGTGGAGGTCTCCGACACCGTGGAGCACGCCGACATCTCCGAGCTGCTGGCCCCGGCCGTGTCCACCTATCACTCCTACGCGAACACCCTGGTGACCGAATATGGTCTGCAGATCGGCCTGGAACCTGAGACTCAGCTCATCGGGGAGGCCAAGGCCTGGCAGCTGGTGCACCGGCTGGTCAGCGCATATGACCGTGCCGAGGTGCTGGTGGAGGCAGAACAGTCGGCGGGGAACCTCGCCGGATACGTGATGCGCCTGGCGGGGGACTGCGCCGAGCACCTGCAGTCCCCGGAGGCGGTGGAGGCCCACCTCGACATTGAGCTGGCCCGGGTGGATGCCTGGCAGGAGGCCGGCGCGGCACTGAGCAAAGATCAGACCACGCTGGTCCGGGCGCTGCGCGTGCGCCGGGAGATGGCCGAGCTGGTCCGCCGCTACCAGGAGAAGAAGCTCACCGAAGGACTCATGGACTACGGGGACCTGCTGCGCTTCGCCGCGCAGATCGCCCAGGACGTCCCCAGTGCCGGGGAGGCCGAGCGGGAGAAGTACAAGGTGGTGCTCCTCGACGAGTTCCAGGACACCTCCTACGCGCAGCTCGCCCTCTTCAGCAGCCTCTACGGCGCCGGCGGCTCCGGCGGCGGGATGGGCCACGCGGTCACGGCCGTGGGGGATCCCAATCAGTCCATCTACGGGTTCCGTGGCGCCTCCGCCGGGCAGCTCTTCGATTTCCCCCAGTCCTTCCCCGCAGTGGACCCCGCCACGGATCAGCGTCGGCCCGCAGCACTGCTGCAGCTCACCATCGCCTGGCGCAACGGCGAGCGGATCCTCGACGTCGCCAACCGGCTGGTGACACCGTTCGCCCCGGACGCCGCAGACTCCCTCGACAAGCCGTGGCGCGCGCACAACGCGCATCTGCGCGGGCAGCTGAGACCACTGAGCCCGCCCGACGGAGCCCACACCGCCACCGTGCGCTACGGCTGGTACACCTCAGACATCGAGGAATCCCAGGCGATCACCGAACAGCTGCGCGCCGTGCTGCGGCCCGAGACCCATCGCGACTCAGACCAGGAGGCCCCGAGCTGCGCGGTGCTGGCCCGGACCCGAGCCCAGCTGGAGACCATCGCCGAACAGCTGCGCCTCGCGGGACTGGACTATGAGCTGGTCGGACTCTCCGGGCTGCTGAGCACCTCCGAGGTGGCCGAGGTGCTCGCCTATCTGCGGGTCATCGCCGACCCCGGACGCTCCGATGCGCTGATCCGGATACTCGCCGGCGCCCGCTACCGGATCGGGCCCCGTGACCTGCTTCAGCTGCAGCGCTCCGCCCGCGACCTCGAAGGGCTGCGGCTGCGCGCGCCCATCTCGGAGCAGAACCAAGACAGCTCGAACGCGGGGGAAGGGGTCACCGACGCGGAGGACCGGTACGAGTCCACCGAGCTGGAGATGGACGAACGCGCCTCCCTGGTCGAAGCGTTGGAACGGCTCAAGGACTCCGCAGAGCACGCCGAGCAGCTCGGTCTGTCCGCTGAAGGGCACCGCCGGCTGCTGCTGGCGAAGGAGCAGATCCGGCGGCTCCGCCAGTGGGCCACGCTGGACCTCGGCGTGCTGATCCAACGCATCGTCAGCGACACCGGTCTCGACATCGAGGTCGCGGCCCGGCCGTGGGAGGAACAGCACTATGCCGCACGGCAGCTCGACGCGCTGATCGATCAGGCCGAGAGCTACGCATCCACCGAGACCACCCCGGACCTGCGCAGCTTCCTGGACTGGCTGGACGCCGCCGAGGAGAAGGAACGCGGTCTGGAACAGGCGGATGTCGAACCGACCCCCGGTGCGATCCAGCTGATGACCATCCACGCGTCCAAGGGACTCGAATGGGACGTGGTCGCCGTCGCCGGGCTGCGCGAGGACAAGTTCCCCAGCGCAAAAGCCGACCGCTGGACCGGCAGCAACGGCATGCTGCCGGCACGACTGCGCGGAGATCGCCGCAGCATCCCGCAGTGGGAGACCGAGCAGCCCGATCTGCGTTCCTGGGCCGTCTCGGCTGGAGTGGGCAGCTGGAAGCAGTTCACCGAAGACAACCGGGTCTTCACCGAGGACGTAAGGGACTTCAGTCGGGAGGAGGAACGACGCCTGGCCTACGTTGCGGTGACGCGGGCGAAGAAGCTGCTGCTGTGTACCGGCGCCTGCTTCTACGGCACCTCCGCCGGTAAGGAGCCCTCGGAGTTCCTCGAGGAGATCCGCGAGGTGGCCGACGGCTTCGGCGACGCATCGGCGGTGTTGGAGTGGGCGGAAGTCGCCGATATGAAGGACAACCCGGTGGGCAATGACCTCTTCGGCGCCCAGTGGCCCTATGACCCGCTGGCTCCGCTGCCGATCGGCCGCTACCGGCGGCAGGTGGCGGAGGGGGAGCGGACCACGCTGCCGCAGGTCCACACGGTGGAATCTCCGAAGGTGCAGCCCGGTCGCCGAGCCGCGCTGACCCGTGCCGCCGGGCTGGTGGAACACGCCATCGCCGACCGCGCGCAGCCTGCAGCAACATCCGACGATTCTGGTGCGGCGGCGCTGCCGCTGACTCCCTGGGAGCAGGAGGCCGAATGGGTCGTGGACCGGGCGCGAGAGCAGCAGCGCGGGACCGGAAAACCTCACTTCCCGGCGCACATCAGCGTCTCCAGCGTCGTGGGCATGGCCCGCAACGCGGAATCCATGGCCGAGTTCGCCCGCCGTCCCGTGCCGGTCAAACCCTCCCAGGCGGCACGTCGCGGCACCGTGATGCACGAATGGATCGAGGAGTTCTACGAGACCCGCAGCAGGCTGCCCGGGATCGAGGAGCCGCACCGCGGCGATGAGGACCTGGATGACGCCTTCGACCTCTCCACGGTCAAGGAGCGCTTCGTGGCTACCGAATGGGCGCACCGACGCCTGTACGCCGCGGAGATCCCAGTGGAGACAACACTGGAAGGTGTCGTGGTCCGTGGCCGGATCGACGCCATCTTCGGCAAGGACGACGCCGGCCAGGACCTCACCGCAGCCGATTTCGAGCGCTGGGAGCTGAAGTCAGCGGAGGACCGGAATGCTCAGATGCAGCAGTGCAGCTGGGACCTGGTCGATTGGAAGACCGGCATGGTGCCCACCGGAAAAGACCTGCGCGAGAAGCAGATCCAGCTGGCGGTCTACCGGCTGGCCTTCCACCGGCTCTACGGGGTGCCGCTGGAGCAGATCGGAGCATCTTTCTTCTACGTGGAGCATGGGGTGACCGTGCCAGGGACGAATCTTCCGGAGGAGGAAGCGCTGAGGCAGTACCTCCGCGATGCGCGCAGCTACTTCGGCGGATGATTCCTGGTCGGAGCCGTGCGGAGGGCTGACTCGATGTCCAGCAAGACATCCTCGATCGATTCGTGCTCCCAGTAACGGAGTACGGTCCAGCCTTCGTCACCCAGAAGGCGCGAGGTCTCCACGTCGCGCGCTCGGTTGCCCGAGATCTTCTTGGACCAGTAGTCCTGGTTCGTCTTGGGCATGATGAAGTGCCTGGGGCAACCATGCCAATAACAGCCGTCGATCAGGACCACTACCTTGCGACGGGTGAACGCGATGTCGACACTGCGACGGCGGTCCGAAGCGAGTGGTCGGTAGTTGACGCGGAATCGCCATCCCCGAGCATGAAGCGCGCGCCTGATCAGGAGTTCAGGCTTTGTATCCCGACCCTTGTTCGCGCGCATGGTCAGGCGCGCATTTTCGGAGGAAGCCCAGGACTCTGACGTCAGACTGGCTCCGGTGCCATCAGCTTGGTGGCTGTCCACTTTATGTTGGCGGGGACGCTGGGGTACGGCTCCCCGCGGAACGATTTGAAGAGCGCTTCGAAGATGACTCTTGCACCTTCGACTGGCACCGCCATGCCGATCTGTTTGCGAACGCTGCTGACACCACCGTGGAACCGGAAACCGTCGGGGAAGGTCTGGAGCCGAGCGCGCTCACGATTGGTCAGTGCTCGGTCCTCGGACCAGTGGTAAATGTGCGTGCCTCCGCCACCGGAACCTGTCACGGTGTAGCTGGGCTTGTTTCGTTCGAGTCGGCGGTAGATGTTGCTGAGAGTGACGCCCTTGACGTTTAGTGCCAGTTCTCCTTCGAGGCCCGCGTTGAATGCGTTCTTTCCCTCGGGGATCGCCCGGAGTCGCTTGATCACGTTGAGGCTGTGCCTTGTGGGTTCTTGGTGGCTCGCATTGGGTGCAATGCCCGCCAAAGCCTCTTGAACAGTGATGTGGTTGTTCACTGTATTTGGCGCGGGAATAGTGAACCTGACTCCTCGCTTTGCTTCGTCCTCGCGGATGCCGACGATGATGACGCGGTGTCGCTTCTGCGGGACCCCGTAGTCCTCGAATCGATAGAGATGAGGAGTCAGGCGGTATCCGGTGTCGGCCAAGGCGTTAAGGATCTGGGGAAGGGCCTGTCCAGCATTGGAGCTGCGCAGACCGGACACGTTCTCGGCGATGAACCAGCGCGGCTGCTTCTCCTTTAGGACCTCTACGCCATTCTGGTAAAGGGGGCCGAATCTTCCGTTGAGTCCAAGGTTCTCGCCCACCGTGCTGAAGTCGTTGCAGGGGAAGCCGAAGGCGAACCCATCGATTTCACCAAGGCCACCTATGTCGAGTGTTCTCACGTCTGAGCAGTGGACGTTCTCGGGCGCGACGTGGATGTTGCGCCGGTAGGTGGCGCACGTGTCGGCATCGATGTCGTTCGCCCACGCGTGAACGAGTTCTACTCCCACATCGGTCGCAGCCTGACTGGCGCCCAGGGCCATGCCGCCGGGGCCTGAAAAAAACTCCCCCATTCTGAATCGTGCACTCATTCCGACTCCTCCGGTTACCTGTCCCTTGCGGACAGTTCAGCTCGTCCAAATCTAGCAGCTCTCTGTGCACCCTGTCGTTGACACTTTGGTCGACGGACCATGCGCGTTCATTCGAATGTACCTTCGACCTAGGACACGAGACGGTGCACTTGTTCACCCCGTACGCTCCCGACCTCTTCGACGACGTCGGAGGACTGCCTCGGGGTGGTGACGTGGGCGGAACAGCTCTGCCGAGGCAGTCGAGTCAGCGGTCGCCTAATCGTGCTTTGCGAAAAATGGACTCCAATAAGGGGTCCTGCTGTGGGACGTGTCATATGCGTATGATTCGATTTAGCTTACTGATCGAACCAATGACCAAAGTGGAGCCTGATGTCCGAGAATCACCTTCAGATTCGCCCAAGCCCCAAGCTCATGGAGAGTATGCGTGCATTGGGTTACACCTCAGACGTAGCGGTCGCAGACATCGTCGACAACAGCTTGGATGCAGGCGCAAGCTCGATCGAGGTTCGCGGTGATGTCAGTGACGAGCCTGCCTGGCTATGGGTATCTGACAACGGTCACGGCATGAGTCTCACCCAGATGGTGGAGGCTCTGAAGCTCGCAGCCGTATCAAGCGTGGACGCACGGGGCGAGAATGACCTTGGCCGATTCGGTCTAGGCCTGAAGACCGCCAGCTTTTCACAGTGTCGACGTCTGACAATTATTTCGCGGCGGGATGGTGTCACGCACGGAATTCGATTCGATCTCGACGAGTTACGAGAGTCCGACGACTGGTCTGTGAGGCGGCTCGAGGAGTCGGACTTGGGTGAAGTCCCGGGGTTCGAGGAGTTCTCAGAGCAGGAGTTCGGAACATTGGTCTGCTGGCAGAAGCTTGACCGACTGATGGAGAGCCGTCCGAGCGGCGCCGCGGGCATGGGTGAGGTGATTGCTGAATTGAGATCACACCTCGGACTGACATTTCATCGGCTGCTGGCGCCTGAGGATAAGTTTCGAGGACGGCTGTCCATGGTCTTGAACGGTCGCGCCGTTCAACCGATCGACCCCTTCCTGCGCCAGAACCGCGCTGTGGAGATGACATCGCCGGAAGCTCTAAAGATTGGCAATGACACGATCAAGGTCCAGGCGTTCACATTGCCCGACTCCTCGATGATCACAGGCCCGGATGCCGAGCGTGAGGACCTCCGGGATGGCATGTACGCTGCTCAAGGATTCTATTTCTACCGCAATAGACGACTCATCAGTCACGGTGGGTGGGCCAACCTTGGTGGTCGGCGAGACTCCACCAAACACAGCAGGATCCTTGTGGATCTGCCTAACTCCTCGGACGACCAGTGGCAACTCGACGTTATGAAGAACAAGGTTGTTCCTCCGGCATCAGTGCGTCGTCAATTGATGAGATTTTACGAAGTTGGAAGTAGAAAGAGCGGCCGAATCATCTCGTATCGTGGCCGGCGGGTGCCCAACCCTGACGTCGAATATGCATGGATTCCGGTAAGTGAGCGTGGAGGTTTCCGGTACGAGCCCAACATTGAACACCCTGTGCTCGACGATGCTCTGAACGATCTCTCGAAAACTCAGAGGGACAAGATGATTCTCGCGCTGAAGCATCTAGGGCTGCTCATTCCATACGGCGACATCAGACGCCGCATGTCGATAGAAGACGAGGTGCCAGCTCGCGACAATCAGGAGGCCCTCATTCAACATGCATTGGACGTGGCCGCCGCCCTCGAACTCAAGTGGGGAGATTCCCCAGCCGTCAAAGCTGTCCTGCAGCAGGTGGAGCCATTCGCTGGCCGCCGGGATCTAGACCAAATTATTGCTATGGCGGATAGAAGCCGCTGAATGCTGGAACCAACGTAAGGATTCTCGGGATGGCCAAATATATGACGGAAGCAACAGGTGTGAAGAGGTTTAAGGATCAACCTGGATACAGCGAGCTGACTTCACTGGTGCACGCTTGGGTTGACAACAGGGTGGATCGCGAAGCGCCTTCCGAAGACGAGCTTCGCACCAAGGTTCAGAGGCTGGCAGTTGTTGTCGACGACCTCGCCGATGTTGCGGAAACAGATCTTTCGGACTTCCTGGATGCGGTCACTCGCGAGCTCCTTACGCAGGTGAATACGACCCAAGAGATCGGCGAGGCGGTTGTGTCCGCCGACTATTCGCCCTGGATCAAGGATAGGTGGGCCCAAGAGTCCTCTGACTGGAGTTTCTGGAGCACTTACAAGCGCCTGTTGCAGGTGGAAGATCGTCCGAGCAAGATGATCAGGACGCTGGAAGACGATGTGAAGAACATCCTGGACCTAGCTGGCGACCCAACCGTCGAGGGGCAGTGGCACCGTCAGGGACTTGTTATGGGCGATGTTCAGTCGGGCAAGACGTCAAACTTTATCGGTTTGATGAACATGGCAGCAGATGCGGGTTTTGGCCTGTTCATTGTGGTTGGAGGTCATACCGAGGATTTGCGCTCCCAGACTCAAGAGAGAGTCGATGACGGATTCATTGGCCGCCGATCATTCGATATAGATGCTCGCAATCAATCCCACCATCAGCCCCGTGGCGTTGGAAAAATCCGGAAACGAAACCAGTCCGTCATTTCCGGTACAACAGTAGAGTCGGACTTCGTCGCGGGGTCTGATCGAACGCAACTCGGAGACTTGGACAGCAGTGTGACGGCCCCTGTCGTCCTGGTAGTCAAGAAAAACTCAAGAATCCTGGAGAAAGTGGCGGCCTGGCTTAAGACTGCGGCAGGTGGCGGAACCCTCTCGACACCCCTCATGTTCATTGATGATGAATCAGATTATGCATCTGTCAACACAAATAAAGTAGATCAAGCAGAAGCCACAGCCGTGAATCGGGCTATTCGCAGCATCTTGGACCGATCCGAGCGGACCAGCTACATCGGATTTACGGCAACACCTTTCGCAAACGTCCTGATCAATCCCGATGCTGAGGGTGATCTTTTTCCACACCACTTTGTTTATTCTCTGTATGCGCCAAGTAATTACCTGGGTGTGCAAACTTATTTTAGCGATGAGACGCGAGATAAATATGCAAGAAATGACCTGAAAGATGCAGAATCAACTTTTCCATTCCGTCATAAGTCCACGCATGTAGTTTCTGAAATTCCGAAGAGTCTCGAGCGAGCGATCGACACGTTCATCATCGCCTGTGCCGTGACAGATCTTGACAGTGGAACTAGGGCGCCTCGATCCATGCTCGTCAACGTAAGCCGGTACCGCGAGGTTCAATCTCAGGTCCACAGGCTGGTGGAAGAACATCTCTCAGCGGTCGTCAGTGTGATCCGAAACATGACACCTGAGTCGATCGAAGGCGCAGGGGGTTCAGCGTTGGTGCAACGCCTCCGTAACAGGTGGTCAACGGAGTATTCGACCCTTAAGTATACCTGGAGTGACATAGCAAGAGTGCTGCCAGACGCAGTTGAATCCATAGAGACCGAACTCGTGAATGGCGACACCGCCAAGCAGCGGGCGCAGAGCGCAGAAGTTCGGTCTAGAAGTCAGAATGATTCTGGACGTCGATTCATCGCGGTCGGAGGGGCTATCCTCTCGCGTGGGTTGACCCTCGATGGACTAGTGGTCAGTTACTTCTACCAGCGGACTCAACTTTCAGATACCTTGCTGCAGATGGGTCGATGGTTCGGCTACCGAGACGCATACAAGGACCTGGTGCGCATATGGCTTCCACTTGAGGTCATGGATTGGTTCTTGTTCACGGCAGACGCATTGGCTGAGATTCGACGGGACGTCAGTGTGATGCGGCAGGCACACCTAACGCCGCGGGAGTTTGGCCTGAAGATCCAGAAGCATCCAGAGGCACTCAAGGTCACGGCGGCAAACAAGATGCGCCATGCCGATAAGGCGACCGTTGACCTGTCGTTCGACCGGCAATCGGTTGAAACTACGACCGCGGCCATAGATCAGGCGTCCACCAGCAGCAATCGATCGGCGTTGCGCGACCTTCTGTCCGCCTGCGAGGGAGAGGTAGGTGATGCTGGCCTTCCCGCGAGTAGGCAACTTGTGGGTGCAGCCTCGCACGTCGCCTACTCCCGGATCGGTCGTTTGGCAGTCGAAGACTTCTTTGGGTCGTTTGTCCCAGGTTCAGGGGACGCGAATTTCGCCAGGAACTCGGAGGGAGCATCATTCGTCTCGGAGTATGTGCGGTCAATGGATCCCGATCTCGGTGAGTATTGGGATGTGGCCGTCATGTCAGGGCAGGGGTCAACTGTGGAGGTGCATCCGGAGATTAAAAAAATCTCCGCGACTAGGCGCAACAAGGCCAGTAAAGTTGATGCCTCGCGGCCCTATATCGAATTTGCCCAACGCCGCTTGGCTTCGGGAGACAACCTGTATGACATCGCTCGAAACCTCGACAACGGATCCGTTGTCCGCTGGAATGAGCGACTAGCCGCTCGATCGTCGACACAGTCTGTTCGCTCAGGACTTGCAACTGGAGTGAATGTAAAACTCGGTGAGAGTGACGTCTGTGCTGTGATTGATCGCCCCATTCTGATGATCTACATAATTGAGTCAAATCCACCATCAACTGACCTGAGACCAGACCGTGCATACATTGAGGCCGAAGACTCTGTCATTGGACTAAAGTTGACATTCCCTGCGCTTAGGAAATCAGACGGTTCCGTTCGTGAAGGCAATAAAAAGACGCAGTATGTTGTCAATCGTGTTTGGATGCAGGAATCTGGCCTAGCCAAGGAGGACCGAGTACAGGGAGTTGTTGGAGACGATGAGTGAAGTTGGAACGCCCACCCTCGACTGGTTCGTGGACCAAGCTGTCGAGTTGCGCCGTACTGACGTCGGAGTCGGGAAGCGCGTCGACGCGGAATTCATCGATCTGAGGTTTCAAAGCTTCGGCAGCAAGCGTGTGGGTCTCCGTGTCGCGTTCGAGAGTCGTCCGAGGATCACTACAACCTTGCAGCTGGTGCGTTGTGATGTCCGGAAAGTAGGCAAAGGGTGGGTCCTCGATGTAGTCGAGCGTGAACCCGATGCCTCCGCTCAGTCTGCGCCGTTCTTTCGTGATCTCGCGCGGAGACTTTGGCGCGCGAATCAGGACTCGGCACTCGTGCATGTGGAGTCCACGTTGCGTGCCTGGAACAAGGCATTTGCCGCGCGGCGTGACCTTATGAGCGACGATGAGATTCTTGGTCTCTTCGGGGAGCTAGAGATACTGGGAGTCATTCTCGATCGAGGGCTTGCCGGCCCTGAGGCCATTCCGTCCTGGACGGGGCCCGAACGAGCCGATCACGACTTCTCGTTGCCGGGGCGGTTCCAGGTCGAGTGCAAGGCTACTTCGCCGCACTCAGAAAGACTTCATATCAGCAACGAACACCAGCTTGAAGCCAAAGATGTACCCCTCTATCTGGCGTGCGTGAGGTCGTCCCAAGTCGTGGACTCCCGTTACGGGACCACGTTGCCCGAGATGGTGGAACGGATTGAATCCAAGTTGCTGGACGACGGCTCCGTCCAGCTGTTTCATCAGAAATTGGAGGCCGTAGGCTTCGACCGCTCTGATTCGAGGTATGAGGACATCCCTATCCAGCTCACCTCTGTTAAGTATTACGAAGTGCGAGACGGGATGCCTCGGATCGTTCCCGGAGACCTTCGCTCCGGTGTTTCGCACATCAGTTACCAGGTACTCACCAATGATCTGGCTGCTTTCAGCGTCCCTGAACTGCCGGACGCGTTAATCTCGAAGAGGACGTGATCATGAATTTCTCACACTTCCAAGCAGGTCTGGTCAATGATGGACGTACCCGTGCCGAGACGGACCTGACCACCTTCGAAGAGGCCATAGGTCTCGTATTGTGTGATCTTCTCGAGGAACTGGAGATAGTCCAGGACCTCCAGGTGTTCCACGCCCGCACCAGGAGTGTCAGGAATCGCCAGCTGGCGATCGAGGCGGTCGGTGAGGACCCCGTTGACGGAACTACCTCTATCGTTGTGGTCCTGAATACGCCAGACGTCGATTCTTCGCTCAAGAAAACCGAGATTGACCGCGCAGTTGCTGGTGCTGAGCAGTTCGTGAGGCTTGCTATAGCAGGTGACCTGCAGCCACATCTGGAGGAAAGTGCCCCTGCCTACGAGTTGGCAGAGTACTTCAGAGATAGATCCTCGGACACGGATCGCTACCGGGTTGAGGTGGTCAGCAATGCAAGTGCCACGCAGGGTGTGAAACAGCTGTCCTTTGAGCCTGCGACCATTGGCAGCGCAACCATGACTTTTCGAGTGTGGGACGCGGCACGCCTGCACAACACGGTCAGTTCCAGCTCACAGCGTGAGCCGATCGAAATCGTCCTGGGGGAGGAAGGCGAGGGCGTGCCCTGTGTGCACGGAGGGACCACCGAGGATGGCATCAAGACTTACCTCTTCACGATCTCGGGGCGTCATCTGGCTTCCATCTATGACGATTTCGGGTCACGGGTTCTCGAGTCCAACGTGCGCGGCTTCTTGAGCGCCCGAGGCAATGTCAATAAGGGCATCCAGTGGACTCTCAACAATGACCCGGACATGTTCCTCGCTTTCAACAATGGCCTCACGACCACCGCCACAGACGTCACTCTAGAACAGCACGCCGGCGCTCTTCGCCTGAAGTCCCTCAAAGATTGGCAGATCGTGAATGGGGGCCAGACGACGGCCTCGATGTGGTATTTCGCCAACCAGAACAAGAAGCGAAATCCTGACAAGCTCGCGAATCTCGATGGGGCCTCAGTTCAAGTGAAACTTGTAGTGGTCGATGACGAACGTGCATCTGAGATCGTTCCCGATATCGCTCGCTACGCCAACAGTCAGAACAAGGTCAATCTGTCGGACTTCTCCTCCAATTCGCCCTTCCAGAAGCTGCTGGACCGCCAAAGCCGGAACGTCCTTGCACCCTCCCAGGAGGTCCAGTACGACACCCGGTGGTTCTACGAAAGAACCCGCGGAGCATACGAGAATGCGCGGGCTCGAACATCCGGTGCACGCGTGCGCGAGTTCGACGCCCATAATCCCAAGAGTCAGAAGTTCGACAAGCTTGAGGTCGCCAAGGTCGAGAACATCTGGCGATTCGCGCCTCAGGTGGTGAGTAAGGGAGCCCAGTCCAGCTTCTTGTATTTCTCAGAGTTGATCGCCAAAGAATGGAATCGTGATGAGAACCAGTTCAACGACGCCTACTATCGGGACCTGATCGCCCGGTTGATCCTGTTCCGCAGCACACGGAGCCATGTGCAGGAGGCCCCGTGGTACACCACGGGTTACTTGGCCAATATCGTCGCCTATGGGATGAGCAAGTTCCTCTACGATCTCCAGGACATGTTCGACGAGCACATGATCGATCTAGGAGCCATCTGGCGAGAGCAATCCTGCGACGCGCGTGTCATGGAGAATATTGACGTCGCATGTGAGGCTGCTCGCGAGTGAATATTCGCGGTTTTGAGGGCCATTCGTATTGGGTTTGGGCGCCAGTGACTGTTTGCGGCGATGGACGTGGTGGGAGCCATCGTCATTTTGGTTCGGAGCCACCTGCTTAGGCTCCTTCCACTGGGTGTAATGGGCACCCGGCGGAAGGAGTAGTTCAATGGTAAGGAAGATCAAAGCCAAGGTCGTGCTGCAGCTACGGGCCGAGGGCCTGTCCGGCAGGGCGATCGCGGCGTCTCAACAGATCTCGCGGAACAGTGTTGCCGAGGTGCTGGAGGCCGCCGATGCGGCCGGGGTGCGGTGGGATGATATCTCGACTCGAGCTG